>DASRHI010000015.1:0-33715 GCA_035650615.1 Gaiellaceae bacterium
TTCCTGCTCATGCACCGATGATCCCAGACAGGCCGGACGGATAACTACTGACCACACAATCCAGCCAAGGAAAGGCCGCGACCCAAGCAACAAAGCCAGATCGCGGCCTCTCGACCCGCCGTTATCGCGGGGAACTTCGGGTTAACCGAACTCGGGCGCTACGAGCGCAGGAACGTGAGCACGGCGAGCACCCGCCGGTGGTCCTCGGGCGCGGCCGGGAGCCCGAGCTTCGCGAAGATGCTCGTGACGTGCTTCTCGACCGCGCGCGGCGTGACGCGGAGGCGCTCGACGATCGCCTGGTTCGAGCGGCCCTCCGCCATCAGCTCGAGCACCTCGCGCTCTCGCGGCGAGAGGCGCGCGAGCGGGTCGCCGGCGCGGCTCCGCCCCACGAGCTCCGCGACGACGAGCGGGTCGAGCGCCGAGCCGCCGCCGGCCACACGCCGCACGGCCGCGGCGAACTCCTCCACGTCGGCGACGCGGTCCTTGAGCAGGTAGCCGAGCCCCTCGGCGCTCTCGCCGAGCAGCTCGGCCGCGTAGGCGTGGGCGACGTGGTGCGAGAGCACGAGCACGCCGGTGCGCGGATGCCGCGCGCGGATCTCGCGCGCGGCGCGGATCCCCTCGTCGGTCTGCGTCGGCGGCATGCGGATGTCGACGATCGCGACGTCGGGCGCGTGGCTCCGCACCTCGAGCAGGAGCTCCTCGGCGTCCCTCGCCCGGCCGACGACCTCGATCCCCGACTCCTCGAGCAGGCGCGCGAGCCCCTCGCGCAGCAGGGTCGAGTCGTCCGCGACGACGGCGCGCAGCGCCTCCGTCACCGGACCGGTAGCTCCGCGCGGACGACGGTGCCGCGGCCGGGCGAGCTCGCGACCTCCAGCGTGCCGTCGAGCGCCTCGACGCGGTCGCGCAGGCCCCAGAGGCCGGAGCCGCCGCGCGGGTCGGCGCCCCCGGCGCCGTCGTCGGAGACGCGCACCGTCGCGCGGCCGTCGGCGCGGGTCACGCGCACGACGGCGGAGCGGGCGTCCGCGTGCTTGACGACGTTCGCGAGCGCCTCCGAGACGACGTAGTACGCCGCCACCTCGACCGGCTCCGGCAGCCGCTCGGGCACCTGCACCTCGAGCTGCACCGGCAGCGGCGAGCGCGCGGCGAGCACCTCGAGCGCGGCCGCGAGCCCTCGCTCCGCGAGCACCGCGGGGTGGAGCCCCTGCGCGAGCTCGCGCAGCTCGACGAGCGCCTCGCCGAGCTCGGCCGCCGCCGCCTCGATCAGCTCCTCCGCCCCGGTCGGGTCGCTCCGGATCTTCCGCTGCGCGAGCCGGAGCCCGACGGAGAGCGCGACCAGCCGCTGCTGGGCGCCGTCGTGGAGGTTGCGCTCGAGCCGCCGCCGCTCGGCGTCGCCCGCCTCGACGATGCGCAGGCGCGAGGCGGCGAGCTCGTCCCGGGCGTGGGCGCTCCCGAGCGCGAGCGCGACGAGGTCCGCGAACGCCGCCAGCCGCCGCTCGGTCTCGGCCGGCGGCGCCTCGGCGCCCGGAAGCCCGGCGACGAGCGCGCCCCAGGTCGCGCCGGCGAGGGCGATCGGGACGCCGACGCTCGTGCGGAACCCGTTCGAGCGCTCGAAGACGGCGCCGAGCTCGAGCTCGTCCTCCGGCTCGCCGGACGTGCCGACGACCGTCGCCCTGCCGTCTCCCTCGTAGCGCAGGAGCAGCGCCGAGCGGAGCCCGAGCAGCCGGCGCACCTCGTCGGTCACGACTTGGAAGACGCGCTCCGGCGCGGCGTCGCCCGCGACGAGCGTCGCGACGCGGCGGAGCGCCGCCTGCTCGGCCAGGAGCCGGTGCAGCTCCGCCTCGGCGCGGCGCTTCTCGGTGAAGTCGCGCACGATCGTCACGACCTCGCCGGCGCCGCTCGGCACCATGCGCGACTCGAAGCTGCGCGCGACGCCGCCGATCGTGAGCTCGTACTCCACCGAGCTCATCTCGCCGGTGCGGAGGGCGCGCTCCACGCACGCCAGCACCGCGTCCGCGACGCTCGGCGGCAGCACCTCGCGCACGTTGCGTCCGAGCAGCTTCTCCGGCGGGCGCAGCAGACCCGACCGGTCCTCCGCGCGCACGTCGAGGTACGTGCCGTCGCGAGCGACGCGGAACATCAGGTCCGGGATCGCCCCGAGGAGCGCGCGGTTGCGCGCCTCCATCCGCTGCGCCGTCGCGAGCGCCCGCTCGTTCGCGAGCGCGAAGCCGGCCGCGGCGCTGACGGCGTCGAGCAGCTCCGGGCGAAGCCGCAGAGAGCGGTCGTGGACGAGGTCGCCGACCGGCTCGCCCCGGTGCAGGATGGGCAGGGCGACCTGGTGGTCGGCCGGTGCGGACCGGAACGCCTCGCCGGCGCGCCGGAGCTCGAGCGAGGGGTCGCCGAGCGCTCGCCGCAGGGCGTCGCGCAGGTCGGCGAGCTCGGAGCGCTCGCGCAGCTCGACGAGCAGCTCGCCGACCGCGGCCCGCGACAGCCTGCCCTGGAGCAGCACGCCGAGGAAGGCCGCCGGGAGCGCGAGCGCGGCCAGGAACCCGAACCCGATCCCGATCACGGCGGCGCCCGAGGAGAGCGGGGCGAGCGCGAGGCCGACGGAGAAGGAGAGCAGCGCGAGCTTCCCGCCGAGCGCCACGGGCAGGTGCTGGCGGCGGGCGACCGCCGTCGCGGCGCGGGCGCGGCGGTAGAGGACCGCGAAGATCGCGACCGTGAGCGCGAGCGCCACGCCCGCCTCGACCTCCTCGAGCGCGGTGGCGAGGCCGGCGCTCGCGTGGAGGAGGGCGGCGTTCCGCGGATGGTCGCTGTCCCACCGCGTGAGCGGGTCGAACACCGTCGCGAGCGCCTGCAGCCCGAGCACGTCGGCGTAGGCGGCGGCGGCGAGCAGCCGGTTCGCACGCGTCTCGAGTCGGCCGCCGGGGAACGCGAGCAGCGCGTGGGCGAGCAGTGCGAAGACGAGGTTCGAGGCGAGCACGCCGACCGTGTAGGGGACGGCGCCGTTGGCGTCGTGGAGCGAGCCGAGGAGCGACGAGAGCCCGACCGCGACGAGCAGCAGCCCGAAGCGCACGTACGGCGGCCGGCGCAGCGCGAGCAGGCCCGCGGCCGCGAAGGCGAGGCACACGAGCGCGGTGAGCGCCGCGTGGCTTGCCGGGTGGGGCGCGTGCCGGCTCGTCACGGTGACGAGCACGGCGCCGCCCGTGGCGGCGAGCACGGCCGCAGCGGTCGCGCCCAGCGCCCTGCTCACTCGAGCAGTCTGTCCAGAACGGCCCTCGAGAGGTCGGCCTTGCCGACGAAGCCGCGCGCGCCGCTCGCCTCGACGAGCGGGCCGTACGCCTCGCGCTCGCGGCTCGACACGAGCACGATCGCCTCGTCGCCGCCGCGCTCCCGCAGGCGCGCCGCGACCTCGAAGCCGTCGATGTCGGGGAGCTGGACGTCGAGCAGGACGACGTCGGGCGCGAGCTCGGCCGCGAGGGCGAGCGCGGAGGCGCCGTCCTCCGCCTCGCCCACGACCTCGAAGCCCTCGGCGGCGAGGAGCGCGGCGGCGGAGCGGCGGAAGCTGGGGTGGTCGTCCACCACCAGCACCCGCCGCCTCGCCCCCGTCTCGCCGCGCCCGGCGCCCACGCTCACTCGTAGTCGAGCGCGGGCGTCGCGTCGCGCGGCGCGTCCACTGGCCTGCGGCCCCGCCGGCCGGGCTCGACCTCGAGCCGCGGCAGCCACTCGAGCCAGCGCGGCAGGTACCAGTTCCAGTCGCCGAGGAGCTTCATCACCGCCGGCAGCAGCACAGCGCGGACGACCGTCGAGTCGATCAGGATCGCCGCCGCGAGGCCGAAGCCCATCTGCTTGATGTCGAGCGTCCGCAGCGTCACGAAGATCGCGAACACGGCCACCATCACGACCGCGGCGCTCGTCACCGTTCCGGCGGTCCGCTTGATCCCGGTCGCGACCGCGTCCTCCGTCGACATGCCCGCGTCGTACAGCTCCTTGACCCGGCTCAGGATGAACACGTGGTAGTCCATCGAGAGGCCGAACAGGATCACGAACATGAAGAGCGGCAGCCACGAGGTGATCGCGCCGTTCGAGTGGAAGCCGAGGATCCCCTCCGCCCAGCTGTGCTGGAAGACGAGCACGAGCAGGCCGTAGGCGGCGCCGACCGAGAGCAGGTTGAGCAGCACCGCCTTCGCGGGGATCACGAGCGACCGGAACGTCACGAGCAGGAGCAGGAAGCAGAGCGCGAGCACGAACGCGAACACGAGCGGCGCGTGGCTCTTCATCTGCTCGTTGAAGTCGTGCGTGCCGGCGGTCTCGCCCGTGACGGCCGCCTCGACGCCCGGGAGGGCCCCGAGCGAGGCCGGGATCACGCGGTCGCGCAGCGTCTCCAGCGCCTGCACGGACGCGCCGTTCGAGCCGTCGCCCTGGAGCGAGATCGACACCGTCTCGACCGTCCCGGCCGGGTTGATCTCCGTCGAGATCGGCTCGAACATCTGGCCGCTCGCGAGCGCCCGCCGCTTCAGGTCGGCGACCGCCGCCTGCACACGCGGCGACGTCACGTCGTCGGCGCCGATCACGACGCGCGCCGGCGTCTGCGCGCCGGGGAACGCCCGCTGGATCGTCTCGTACGTGCTCACGATCGGCAGCGACTTCGGTAGGTCGGTGAAGCTCGGGAGCTGCGTGTGCATCGAGAGCGTCGGGACCGCGAGCGCGAGCAGCGCGCCGCCCGACAGGAGCGCCGCGACCACGGGCCGGCGCAGGACGCGGTCGAGCACGAAGCCCCACACCCGCGACTCCGCGCCGCTGCGGCGCGCGAGCAGCGGGATCCTGCCCTTGTCGACGCGGTGGCCGAGCTTCGCGAGCAGCGCCGGCAGGATCGAGAGCGACCCGATCAGCGCGACCGCGACCATCAGCATCGCGCCGACCGCGATCGAGGTGAAGACGGCGTTGCCGGTGAAGAGCATCCCGGCCATCGCGATCAGCACGGTGAGGCCCGAGATGAGCACCGCGTGGCCGGACGTGCGCGCCGCCGCGAAGAGCGCCTCGCGCGGCGGCAGCCCGCGCCGCCGCTCCTCGCGCTCGCGGCGGAGGTAGAAGAGGGAGTAGTCGACGCCGACCGCCATCCCGATCAGCAGGATCACCGACTTCGTCGGGTCGCCCGCCGCCACGACGTGGCTCGCGAGCGAGGAGAGGCCGATCGTCGCGAGCACGCCCGAGAAGGCGAGCAGCACCGGCAGGCCCGCCGCGACGAGCGCGCCGAAGGCGACGAGCAGGATCACGAGGGTCACCGGCAGCGACGAGTACTCGGCGCGCTGGAAGTCCTTGTTGAGCGTGTCGGAGAGCTCGTGGTTCGCGCTCGCGAACCCGAACTCGGCGACCGTGAACCCGGGGTGCCGCTCCTGCACGCGGTCGACGGCCGCGAGGATCGGCTCGACCTTGTCGTCGGCCTTGTCCTGGTCGCCGGCGATCTCGAACTGGACGAGCGCGGAGCGGCGGTCGGCGGACACCTGCCCGCCGTGGCCCGCCGTGAGCGGCGAGCGCACGCGCTCGACCTGCGGCAGCGCCGAGACGGCCCGGGCGACGTCGTTCACGACGACGCGGAACGCCGGGTCGGCAACCGTCGCCGTCTTCGACTGCACGAGCACGCTCTCGGCCGCCTGGCTCGGGAAGCCCGCCTTGTCGAGCAGCTGCTCCGCCTTCTTCGTCCCGCCGGCGGCGGTGTCGGCCTGCCGCAGCATCTTCGTCCCGGCGACCGCGCCGAGCGCGATCGCGACGACGCAGAAGCCGGTCCAGGCAAGGACGGCCGTCTTCCAGCGGCGGGCGCTCCAGCGCCCGGCCCGGGCGGCAAGGTTCAGGTCCATCGGTTCCTCCTCCTCCGAGTTCATCACGGGCCCAGCCTGCCTGCCCGGCCGCTCGAGGCCAATGCGGCGACCCCGAGACCGGAGGTGCGGGTAACCGCACCCTCGCGCGGGCCCGCGCCTCCGCGGCGCGCCGCGGGTCGAGCGTCGCGTGCGGCCGAGTTTCACCGCCGCCCGCCGGGGAATCGAACGACCGTGTCGAGCGTCCCGACCGCGCCGGAGCTCTACCGGGACGAGCCCCGGCCACGCCTCGTGTTCTTCCACTCGCCCTCGTCGGGCCGCTGCCGCCGCACGGAGGCCTTCCTCGCGCAGGTCCTCCAGCGGCGGCACAACCACGACACGTTCGAGCTCGTCAGGGTCTCGGTCGACCGCCGCCCCGACCTCGCCGAGCGCTTCGAGGTCGACGAGGTGCCCACGGTGGTCGTGATCGAGGACCGGCGCGTCCGCCGGCGCCTCGCCTCGCCGCGCGGGCCGCGCGCGCTCGAGGAGGCCCTGCGGCCCTGGCTCCGGTGACCGGCCGCGCGCCGCGGCCGCTTCCGAGCCCCCCGCCCGCGCTCAGGCGGCGAGCGCCCCGGCCCGCGCGGGCTCGGGCGGAGCGTTGCGACCGGCGAGCACGCCCCCGTCGACCGGCAGCGTCGTGCCCGTGATCCAGCCCGCGCGACCGCTCGCCAGGAAGAGGATCGCCTCGACCACGTCCTCCGGCCGGCCGTGCCTCCCGAGGGGGTGGAAGCCGTTCACGGAGTCGAGCACCTCTCGCGCCCGCTCGGGGCTCATGAAGCGGACGTAGGCGGGCGTCTCGACGAACGCGAGCGCGACGGCGTTGACGCGGATGCCGTGCGGCGCGAGCTCGACCGCGAGGTTCTTCGTGAGCGCGTGCCGTGCCGCCTGCGCCGCCGAGTACGCGCTCGTCGGGGTCGCGGCGATCGCGTCGAGCGCCCACATCGAGCCGACGCTGACGATCGCCCCGCGCGTGCCCCGCGCCACCATTGCGCGCGCCGCCGCCTGCGCGACGTAGAACGTCGGCCGCAGGACCGAGCCGAGCGCCTCCTCGACGTGCTCCTCTGTCTGCTCGAGGAACGGCGTCGGCCGGAAGATGCCCGTGCTGTTCACGAGCACGTCCACGCCTCCGAAGCGCTCGACCGCGGCCGCCACGATCCGCTCCGCCGCGGCCGGGTCGCCCGCGTCGCCCGCGGCGAGCGCGACGCGCGACCCCGCGGGGTCGAGCTCCGCCCGCGCCGCCTCGAGCACCTCGCCGCGGCGGCCGGCGAGGACGACGCTCGCGCCCTCCTCGAGGAAGCGCCGGGCCGCGGCCTTCCCGATCCCGCCGCCCCCGCCCGTGATCACCGCCACCTTGCCGTCGAACTCCATCGCTCCTCCTTCCCGATATAGGTGTATATGCACATAGTGTATCAGCATCTACTCTGGTTAGAGAAGGGTGTAGAGTCACGCTTCGATGGCGCCTCCGGAGATCCCGCCGCCCTACCTCGACGCCTGGCGCACGTTCCTCGACGCGCACGCCGCCGCGACCGAGCGGATCGAGCAGCAGCTCGCGGCCGCGGGGCTGCCGCCGCTCTCGTGGTACGACGCGCTCTGGCCGCTCCACCGGGCGCCGGGCCGCCGGCTCCGGATGGGCGCGCTCGCAAGCGAGGTCGTGACGATCAGCCGCACGGGGCTGACGCGCCTCGTCGACCGGCTCGAGGCGGCCGGCCTGGTGCGGCGCGAGCCGAGCAGCGAGGATCGCCGCGGCACGGTCGTCACGATCACGCGCGAGGGCTCGGCGCTGCTGCGGCGGATGTGGCCGGTCTACGCGGAGGAGATCCGGCGCTGCTTCGCCGAGCCGCTGCGGGAGGAGCAGGCGGCCGCGCTCCACGCCGCGCTCTCGCAGGTGCGCGCCGCCGCGCGCGGCGGGCCGGCGCCCGCGCGGAAGAGACGGCCCCGGCCCCGCGTTGTCAGCTGAGTGGGTGACCGGGCGGGCGGAGGGCTGCTCGAGCGCGAGCGCGAGCTCGAGGCGCTCGGCGCGGCCTTCGCCGAGGTCTCGGCGGGGGGACGCGGCCGGGTCGTCCTCGTCGCGGGGGAGGCCGGGATCGGCAAGACCGCGCTCGTCGGCGCCTTCCGCTCGTCGCTCGAGCCCGGCCGCGTGCTCGCGGGCGCGTGCGAGCCGCTGAGCGCCGCCCGCCCGCTCGGCCCGCTCGTCGACGTCGCCGGCGAGGTCGGCGGAGAGCTCGCCGAACGGGTCGCCGGCGGCGGCTCGCCGGGCGACGTGCTCGCGGCGCTCGCCGCGGAGCTGCGGCGGCGCCCGCCCACCCTGCTCCTGCTCGAGGACCTCCACTGGGCCGACGAGGCGACGCTCGACGTCGTGCGCCTGCTCGCGCGCCGGATCGGCGACGTCGCCGTCCTCGTCGTCGTCACCTACCGCGACGACCAGCTCGAGCGCGACCACCCGCTCCGCGTCGCGCTCGGCGAGCTTCCCCCGGCGGCGGTGGCGCGGCTCCCGCTCGCGCCGCTCTCGCCGGAGGCCGTCGCCGCCCTCGCGCGGCCGTACGGCGTCGACGCCGGGGAGCTCCACGCGCGCACCGCCGGCAACCCGTTCTTCGTCACCGAGGCGCTCGCCGCCGGCGGGGCGCTGCCGGCCAGCGTCCGCGACGCGGTGCTCGCGCGCGCGGCGCGGCTCGGGCGCCCCGCGCGGGCGCTGCTCGACGCCGTCGCGGTCGTGCCGCAGCGCGCGGAGCTGCGGCTGCTCGAGGCGCTCGTCGAGGGCGAGCTCTCTCGGCTGGAGGAGTGCCTCGCGTCCGGGATGCTGCGCGCGGAGCGCGACGCCGTCGCCTTCCGCCACGAGATCGCGCGCGTCGCGGTCGAGGAGGCGCTCCCGCCCGACCGGCGGATCGCGCTCCACCGGCGCGCCCTGGCCGCGCTCGAGTCGTCGCCCGGGCGGGCCGACCCCGCGCGGCTCGCGCACCACGCCGAGGGGGCGGGCGACGCCGAGGCCGTCCTCCGCTACGCACGCGAGGCGGGCGAGCGCGCCGCCCTCGTCCACGCGCACCGCGAGGCGGCGAAGCAGCTCGCGCGCGCGCTCCGCCACGCGGACGCGCTCCCTTCCCTGGAGCGCGCGCAGCTGCTCGAGCGCCGCTCGTACGAGTGCTACTTGACCGAGTGCGTCGGCGAGGCGATCGAGGCGAGGCGCGAGGCGCTGGCCGTGCACGAGCGGCGCGGCGACCGGCGCGGCGCCGGCGACGCGCACCGCTGGCTCTCGCGCCTCTTCTGGTTCGCCGGCGACAACGCCGCGGCCGAGGCCTCCGCCGCGCGCGCCGTCGCGCTGCTCGAGGCGCTGCCCCCCGGACGCGAGCTCGCGATGGCCTACAGCAACGTCGCACAGCTGCGCATGCTCGCCGGCGACGTCCGGGGCGCCCGCGAATGGGGCGGGCGCGCGCTCGAGCTCGCGGAGCGGCTCGGCGAGGAGGAGCTCGCCGTCCACGCCCTCAACAACGTCGGCTCCGCGGAGCTCGGCGCGGGGATTCGCGCGGGCGCCGGGAAGCTCGAGCGCAGCCTCGAGCTCGCGCTCGCGCATGGGCTCGAGGAGCACGTCGCGCGGGCGTACACGAACCTCGGCGCCTCGCTGGTCGGCCTGCGCGAGTACGGCGAGGGCGACCGCTGGCTCGGGCTCGGGGTCGCCTACTGCGCCGAGCGCGACCTCGACTCGTGGCGCCGGTACATGACGGGCTGGAGGGCTCGCTCGGAGCTCGAGCAGGGGCGCTGGGACGACGCGGCCGCCGCGGCCCACGCCGTCCTCGACCGGCCCGCCGGGCCGGCGCCGAGCAGGATCACGCCGCTCGTGACGCTCGGGCGGCTCCGGGCGCGGCGCGGCGACCCGGACGCGTGGGCGCCGCTCGACGAGGCGCTCGCGCTCGCCCGCGGGACGGGCGAGCTGCAGCGCCTCGGGCCGGTCGCGGCCGCGCGCGCCGAGGCGCGCTGGCTCGCGGGCACGCCGGAGCTCGTCGCCGGCGAGGTCGAGGAGGCGCTCGCGCTCGCGCGGGCGGTCGAGCACGACGGCGGCTGGGTCGCCGGCGAGCTCGAGCTCTGGCTCGCCCGGGCCGGCGGCTCGCCCTCCGGCGCCGTGCGGGCGGCCGAGCCGCTCGCGCTCGAGCTCGCGGACGAGCCCGAGGCGGCGGCGCGCGCGTGGCGCGCGCTCGGGTGCCCCTACGAGGCGGCGCTCGCGCTGCTCGGAAGCGACGACGAGGCCGCGCTCCGCGAGAGCCTCGCCGAGCTCGAGCGGCTCGGCGCCGGGCCCGCGGCGGAGCGGGCCGCCCGGGCGCTGCGCGCGCGCGGCGTGCGCAACCTCCGCCACGGGCCGCGCCGCTCGACGCGCGGCAACCCCGCGGGGCTGACGGGACGCCAGCTCGAGGTGCTCCGGCTGCTCGCCGAGGGGCAGCGGAACGCGCAGATCGCCGAGCGGCTCGTGCTCTCGCGCAAGACGGTCGACCACCACGTCTCGGCGATCCTCCGCAAGCTCCGGGTGAAGACGCGCACGGAGGCCGCCGCCGAGGCCGGGCGGCTCGGGATCCTCGGAAGATAGGCAGTGCTCCCGATGTGCGGCGCGAGACGGGCGCGTACCGTCGAGGCGTCAACGAGACGAGAGGAGCCGCATGGACCTGTACGTCATCCTCCGGCGCAGCGGCTGGCGCTCCGCCGACGACCTGGAGCTCGCCGCGGCGCGCTCCACGCGGGTCGGCGAGAAGGACATGCCCGACGAGGTGCGCTGGATCCGCAGCTACGTGCTGGACGAGGGCGCCGGCTCGGTCGGCACCGTCTGCGTCTACCAGGCGACGAGCCCGGAGGCGATCCGCAAGCACGCGAAGCTCGCCGACCTCCCCGCCGACGAGATCATCCGCGTCCTCGACACGGTCCTCGTCCGTGCCGACCCGGAGCCGGCCGCGACTCCGGCCGGCTGATCCCCCGCCCGCCGGGTGCCCAACACTCCGGGCTCGACGCTCACCTGGGTCGAGCGTCGACCCCGGGGTGTTGCGTCAGTCCCGCGCGCGGGCGGCCGCGAGGCGGTCTGCGGGGGCGTCGACGGCCTCGATCCGCACGGCCCACTCGCCGTCGTCGGTGACGAGCAGGCGGCCCGAGGCGAAGCGGCGGCCGTTCACGAACAGGTCGACGGGCTCGTCGACCGTCCGGTCGAGCTCGACCACCGACCCGGACGCGAGCCCGACCGCGCGCCCGAGCGGCAGGCGGGTGCGCCCGAGCTCGGCCCAGATGCGGAGGGCGACGCCGCGGACCGCCGCGGCATGCGGCGCCCGCCCCGCCTCGCTCCCGGCTTCCGCGCCGAGGCTCACGAGGCCTCGATCCGCTCGAGCACCTCGACGGCGCGGCGGTTGCCGCTCCGGCCGAAGCGGACCCGGTGGATCGGGACCGCGTCGGCGAAGAGGGTGCCGCCGGAGGCCGACGGCCCCAGGCGCACGAGGTCGCCGGGCCGGAGCGCGAGCACCTCGCCGACGGTCAGCTCGCACGAGCCCGCCTCCGCCCGCACCTCGACGGCGACCTCGCGCAGCGCCGCCGTCACCATCCGCTCGGCGTCCACGCCCGGATCGCCCCCGGCGCGGTCGCCGTACGGCCCGGTCGAGAGGCGCTCGAGGAGCGGCTCGATCGAGCGGTGCGGGACGAGCAGCGTCATCGCCGAGACGCCTCCGCGCAGCTCGAGCTCCATCGTCACGGTCAGCGTCGGCTCGCTCTGCTGCGCGAGCTGGATGTTCACCTGCTGCGTCTCGACCGCGTCGAGCCGGAGCTCGGTCTGGAGGAGCTCCTGCCAGGTGCGCGAGAGCTGGACGGCGATCGCCGAGAAGACGCGGTGCGCGAGCGCGACCTCGATCTCGGTCAGGTCGCGGTCGAGGGGCCGGGTGTCGACGGAGCTCCCGAGCAGGCGCTCGATCATCGTCGCGACCGCCTCCTGGCGCACGGCGAGGAGGAGCGGCGCGCCCGCCGCGGTGGCGAGGATCGCGTAGATCGACGGCTGCGGCACCTCGCCGAGGGCGGCGGCCCACGTCTGCTGGTCGACGTTCGCCACCTCGAGGCGGACGTCCGAGCGGAACTCCGCCGAGAGCTGCGTCTGGGCGGCGCGGCAGAAGGCCTCGTGGCCGCGCGCGATCCGGCGCTGCTGGTCCTGGCTGAACTTCGTCGGCCTGGTGAAGTCGACCTCGCGGATCCGCCGGCGCCGGGCGGACGCCTCGGCCTGCGGCTCGCCCGCCGGCGCGTCGCGGGCGGGTTCGGTCGCGGGCGTGGCGTCGGGCATCGCGTCGGGCGGAACGGGGGGCACCCCGGTGATCGGCCGCGGGCCCCCGGACCTGAGCCCGCCGAAGGGCGGGGCTCGAGCCGCCCCTTGGGCGGGCGCGCGCCGGCGGCGGCGGCCTACGCTCGGAGCGTGGACGTGCGCAGCGCCTGCGAGACGCTCGGGGTCGGAGCCGGCGCCTCCCGGCTCGAGCTGCGCCGCGCGTACGCGCGGCGGGTGCGGGCGGCCCACCCCGACACCGGCGCCGGCGACCCGCGCGCCCTCGCCGCGGTGGTGGCCGCCTACCGGGAGCTCGAGGTCCGCCGGCCGCGACCGCCCGCCGGCCGAGCCGCCCCGCCGCCCCCGCGCGGGTCGCTGCTCGACTGCTACGCCTGAGCGGCGGGCAGCTGCGCCGGCTCCCGCGCCGCGGCCGCGAGCTCGAGGAGCAGCCCGTCGGTGACGGCGGCCGGAACGTGCTCGTCGACCGGCTGGCGGAGGAACGCCTCGAGCGCCGGCACGAGCGCGATCGCCCGGTCGATGCGCGCGTCGGTCCCGGCGGCGTAGGCGCCGATCGCGATCAGGTCCTCGTTCTGCCGGTGGACGGCGAGGAGCTCGCGCAGCTCGGCCGCCGCCTCCCGGACCTCGGCTGGCGTCACCTCGCCGGCGAGCCGCGAGACCGACTGGAGCACGTCCACCGCCGGGTAGTGGCCCCGGTGGGCCAGCTCGCGCGCGAGCACGCAGTGGCCGTCGAGGATGCTGCGCGCGGCGTCCGCGACCGGGTCGTTCAGGTCGTCGGCCTCGACGAGCACGGTGTAGAGCCCGGTGATCGAGCCGCGCTCGGCGGTGCCGGCCCGCTCGAGGAGCCGGGGCAGGAGCGCGAACACGCTCGGCGTGAACCCGCGCGCGGCCGGCGGCTCCCCGATCGCGAGCCCGAGCTCGCGCTGCGCGGTCGCGAGCCGCGTGAGCGAGTCCATCATCAGCAGCACGTCCTCGCCGCGGTCGCGGAACCACTCCGCGACCGTCGTCGCGACGAGCGCCGCCTTGATGCGCACGAGTGCCGGCTGGTCGGAGGTCGCGACCACGACCACCGAGCGCTCGAGCGCCTCGCCGAGGTCGCGCTCGACGAACTCGCGCACCTCGCGGCCCCGCTCGCCGACGAGGCAGATCACGTTCACGCTCGCCGAGGTCGAGCGGGCGATCATCCCGAGGAGCGACGACTTGCCGACGCCCGAGCCCGCGAAGATGCCGAGCCGCTGGCCGGTGCCGCACGGGACGAACCCGTCGAGCGCGCGCACGCCGAGCGACAGCCGCTCGCCGATCCGGGCGCGCCGGAGCGGCGGCGGCGGCGCGGCGCCGACGGCCCGGTGGGCCTCGGCCGCGGGCGCCGGCAGCCCGTCGATCGGCGTCCCGAGCCCGTCGAGGACGCGGCCGAGCAGCTCCGGGCCGACGCCGAGGCGGAACGGCCGCCCCGTCGCGCAGACGAGCGTGCCGGGGCCGATCCCGTCCATCGGCCCGAGCGGCATCAGGAGCGTGCCGCCGTCGCGGAAGCCGACGACCTCGGCCGCGACCGGGGGAGCGTTGCGGCCGGCCTCGATCGCGCACAGCTCGCCGAGGCTCGCGCGCAGGCCCGCCGCCTCGATCACGAGGCCGATCAGCCCGCGCACGCGGCCGCGGCGGCGGTGGAGGTCGGCCGTCCTCAGCGCCTCGAGCGGCGCCGCGAGCGCCCCGCCGCTCACGGCGCCGAGCCGAGCGCCTCGCGCACGACCTCACCGGCGCGCTCGAGCTGCTCGGCGACGCGCGCGTCGATCTCGAGCTCCGCGGTGCGGACGACGCAGCCGCCGCGCGGCACCCGCCGCTCCGCGCGCACGTCGAGCGCGTCGAGGCTCCGGTCCGCCCCGGCGGCCGCCCACGCCCGCACCCGCTCGGCATCCTCGGGGTTGACCTCGACGACGAGCCGGTCGTGCTCGACGACGCGCCGGAGCGCGCCCGCGACGACCTCGCACACGAGCTCGGGACGGACCTCGAGCGCGGCCGCGACGACCTTCTCCGCGACGAGGAGCGCCAGCTCGGCCGCGCGCGCCTCGACCGCGGCGGCGGCGTCGAGCCGCGCCGCGGCGACGGCGTCGGCCGCCGCGGCCAGCGCGGCCAGCGGGCCGCGCGCCTCCTCCGCCGCCCGCTCGAGCCCCTCGGCGAAACCGGCTTCGCGGCCGGCGCGGCGCGCCTCCTCCTCGATCGCGACCGCCCGCGCCCGGGCCTCGGCGACGATCTCCGCGGCCCGCCCGGCCGGCGTGCTGCTCGAGCAGACGAGCTCGGCGGCCGCCTCGAGCTGCTCGAACACGAACGGCGCGCTCAGAGCACGAGCTCCTCGTCCGCGCTCTCGGCCCCGCGCGCAATGAAGATGGCGCCGTCGTCCTCGAGGCGGCGGACGACGGCGACGACCCGAGTCTGCGCCTCCTCGACCGCCCGCCGGCGCTGCGGCGGCATCAGCTCCATCTCCTCGCGCAGCGTCTCGGCGGCGCGCTGGGACATGTTCGCGAGGATCCGCTCCTTCACGTCGTCGCTCGCGCCGCGCAGCGCGAGCGCGAGGTCCTTCGAGTCGACCTCCTTGAGCACGAGCTGGATCGTGCGGTCGTCGAGCTTGAGCAGGTCCTCGAACACGAAGAGCAGCGAGCGCACCTCCTCGGCGAGGTCGGGGTGGGACTCGCCGAGGTGCGTGAGGATGTTGCGCTCGGTCGCGCGGTCGCTCTTGTTGAGGATGTCGGCGAGCGAGCCGACGCCGCCGGCGGCGGAGTACTCCGCCTGCATCACGACGTCGAGCTTTGTCTGCATCACCCGCGCCACCTCCTTGACGACGTCCGGCTGCGTCTGCGTCATCAGGCCGATGCGGAGGGCGATGTCCGCCTGCTCCTCGGGCGGCATCAGCGCCATCACCTTCGCTGCGAGGTCGTGCGTGGGCAGGTTGGCGATCACGAGCGCCGTCGTCTGCGGGTGCTCGCCGCGCAGGAACGCGTAGATCTGGTCGGGCGGCGTCAGCCGGAGGAACTCGAACGGCGTCGCCTCGATGTAGGTGGCGAGCCGCTCGAGGATCTCGCTCGCCCGCTGCGCGCCCACCGCGCGCGTGAGCACCTCGCGCGCGTACCGGATGCCGCCCTGGGCGATGTAGCCGCGCGCGATCGCGCTCTCGATCGCCTCGCGCTGCACCTCCTCCGCCTGCTCGGGCGGGATGTCGTGGGTCCGCACCATCTCGACGGTGAGCTTCTCGACGACGTCGTCGGGGAGGTGCTTGAAGACCTTCGCCGCGCCCTCGGGGCCGAGGGCGACGCACAGGATCGCGGCCTTGCGCCGCGGCGTGAGCTCGCTCACTCCTTCATCCACTGGGCGACCTGGCCGGCGATCGCCTCGGGCGAGGTGGACGCGATCTCCTCGATCTGCTCGCGGAGGGCGCTGCGGCTCTCGGCGAGCGCCGGCGGGAGCTGCGGGGCGGACGGCCCGGCCTCGAGCTCGGCGACGGTGACGCCGCCCTCGAGCTCGCGCAGCCACGTCGGCGACGGCACGGACGCCTCGCGCTCGCGCCGTGCGAGCGCCCGCCGCATCGCGACGAGGAAGCCGACCGCGAGCAGGGCGAGGACGCCGTCCTTCGCGAGCGAGAGCGGGTTTCCGAGCGCCGCGAGCGGCCCTCCCCCGGAGCCGGGCGCGGGCGGCTTCGCGAAGTCGATCCGGGACACCGCGATCGTGTCGCCGCGCTTCGGGGTGAGGCCGACGAGGCTCGCGACCGAGCGCTGGAGCGAGGCGACCTGCCCGGCCGGCACCGAGCGGTCGACGACGAGCGCGACGTCGAGCTTCCGCACGTTGCCCGGGGCGACGACGCTGTGCTCGACCGTCTTGTCGACGCCGTAGGTGGTGGTCTCGGTCGTGTTCCGGTACTGGGACGAGCCGTTCGACCCGGTCGTCCCGGCGTAGCTCGCGCCCGACGTGTTCGTCTTCGTGCCGGCCGGCAGGACGGCCCCGCCGCCCTTGCTCTGCAGCGTCTCGGTCTGGGTCTGCTGCGAGAGCGGCACGCCCTTCTTCGCGTACGTGACCCGGTCGATCGTCGAGCGGTCGGCGTCGAGGTCGGCGTGCACGCGCGCGAGCGCCTTGCCGGGGCCGAGCGTCGAGTCGAGCAGGGCGTTCACCTGCGCCGAGAGCTCCGAGGCGTACAGCCGGTCGGCCTGCAGCTTCGACGCGGCGCCCGGCTCGCCGCCCGCCCCCGCCCCCGCGGGGGGCCAGAGGAGGGCACCGGTCTCGTCCGCGATCGACACGTCGTCGGCGCGGAGGCCCTTGACGCTCGAGGCGACGAGGTGGGCGATCCCCTGGATCGTCGCCGCCGGGAGCGCCGAGCCGCCGTCGACGAGCACCGCGGCCGTCGCCTTCGCGGAGGAGTCCGCGAACAGCCGGTCCTCGGGCAGCACGAGCTCGACGCTCGCGCGGTTCACGCCCTGGATCTGCTCGATCGTCCCGGCGACCTGCTGCTGCAGCGCCTGCTGGTACTGCACCTGCTGCTGGAAGTCGGTGGCGCCGAAGCTCGCCTTGTCGAACACCTTGAAGCTGTCGCCGGACGAGTCGAGCACGCCCTTCTCGGCGAGCGCGACCCGCGCCTGGGCGAGCTGGCCGGTCGGGACGTCGAGCTCGGTGCCGCCCCCGGCCACGCGGTAGGAGAGGCCTGCGGCCGCGAGCGCCTGCTCGGCCTGCCCGGTCTTCGCCGGGTCGAGCCCGCTCGCGAGCGTCGCGAAGCTCTGCCGCGAGGCGAACCCGTAGAGGACGTAGAAGGTCGCGAGCACCGCCACCAGGCCCCCCACCAGCGTCACCTGGCTGCGGGTGTCGAGGCCGGACCAGAGCTCGCGGATGCGCGACAGGCTCATCTCGCCGCCGCCTCAGATCTGCATCCGGAAGAGCTCGTCGTAGGCGTCGACGAGCTTGTTGCGGACCTGGGCGGCGAGCTGGACCTCGAGGCTCGCCTTCTCGACCGCGAGCACGACCGTCGAGAGGTCCTGCGCCCGGCCGGTCGCGAGCGCCTGCGTCTGCCGGTCGGCCTCCGCCTGGGCCTGCTCGAGCTTCCCGAGCGAGTCGGCGAGGACGCGCCCGAAGCCGCCGCCCGGAGCGGCGGGCGCGGAGCCGCCGGCGGGCGGCGCGGGCGGGAGCGGGCCGACCGGCCCCACCGGAGCCGGCATCAGCGGAGCACGTCCAGGGTCTTCAGGTAGAGCTGCTTCGCCGTGTCGAGGGCCTGCGTGTCGGCCTCGTAGCTGCGCGACTCGGCGATCAGGTCGGTCATCTCGACCACCGTGCTCACGTTCGGGAGGGTGACGTAGCCCTCCGCGTCGGCGTCGGGATGGCCCGGGTCGTACACCTTCCGGCCGGGCGAGGGGTCGGCGACGATCGCCTCGACGTGCACGCCCGCCTGCGCCGCGCCGAGCGCGTCGGCGAAGCCGGGGCCGCCGGCCGCGAGCACGACCTCGCGCCGCTGGTAGGGAAGGCCGTCGGCGCCGCGGGTCGAGTCGGCGTTCGCGAGGTTGCCGGCGGTCACGTCCATCCGCAGGCGCTCGGCGGCCATGCCCGAGGCGGAGATGCCGAGCGCGCCGAAGAGGTCGCCCATCAGGACGCCCCCATCGCGCTCTCGAGCATCCCGAGCCGCGTCTTCTCGATCGCGGAGAGCGTCTCGTACTGGACGGCGTTGCGGGTGAGGGCCGAGAGCTCGCGCTCGAGGTCGACGTTGTTGCCGTCGGCCTGCATCGCGGTGGCCGTGTCCGCGCGCGGGGAGAACTCGATCCGCCGGAGCGCCGCCTCCGGGTCCGGCGAGTCGAGCGCGGTCGCGAGCGCCGACTGGAAGTCGACGTCCGCGCGCTTGAAGCCCGCGGTGTTCGCGTTCGCGAGGTTGTTGGACAGCACCTCCTGCTCGAGCGCGGCGCCCTCGAGCCCGCGCTGCACGGCCAGGTCGGTGAGGTCGAAGAGTCCCATGTCGCGTCTCTCGCTCCTTGCTCGGAACCGAGCCCGTCCGTGGGCCTCTCGGCGCCCCCGCTCCGTGGGGACGGCCCGGTAGTCGGCCGGGCGCCGGCGGACTTGAGCTCAGGCGCGAGCCTCGAGGCCGCCGCGCCGCCGCGGCCCCGCGTAGGCGACGGCCGCGCGCCGGCCGGCCCGCAGCCGCTCGAGCTGCCCCCTGCGCTCGGCCAGCGCGCCCGCGAGGGCGAGCTCGGCGGCGCGCGCCTGGGCGAGCGCCTCGCGGAGCGCCGCCTCGGCGCCCGCCGGCGGGGCGGGGAGCGGGCGGAGCAGCGCCGCGAGCTCGGCCTGCACGGCGGCGAGCTCGTCGAGCCGGCGGTCGGCGGCCGCCTCCGCCTGCGCCCGCGCGAGCGCGGCCACGCGGTCCCAGGCGCTCACGCGGAGGCGGGCTCGCCCGCCGCGACCTGCTCCCAGGCCTCGCGGAGCTCGGAGAGCAGGCGCGCGACCGTGTCGATCGCGTCGGCGTCCGCGTTCAGGGTCGCGGCGATCAGGTGCCGCTTGCAGAAGAAGTAGATCGAGCGGAGCGCCGCGGGGAGCTCGCCGTAGCTCACGTCGAGCGACGAGTTCAGCTCGTCGATGATCGCCTCGGCCGAGCGCATGCGCGCGCGGCAGCGCTCCCTGTCGCCGGCGCGCAGCGCGGCGGCGGACTGCCGGAGCGACCGGATCGCCCCGTCGTAGAGCATCACGACGAGCCTGCCGGGGGGCGCGGTCAGGACCGAGGACTCGGCGTAGGCCTGTCGCGCCGCGGTGTACGCGTTCACTCGCACCTCGTGGTCGGGGAGGGGACGGCCCGGTAGTCGTCCCGGGAGCGCGCCGCTTGAGGGCTACGGGCCCTGGAGCTGGACGATCTGGGCCGCGAGCTGCGCCGAGATCGCCTGCGCCTGCGCGAGCGCGCTCTCCATCGCGGTGAACTGGCGCTCGTAGAGCTGCTGCTTGAGCGCGAGCCGCTCGTCCCAGTCGGCGACCTGCCGCTGCAGCTCGGCGACCGTCTCCGTCTCGCCGTCGATCTTCGTGTCGAGGTAGCCCCCGAGCAGCGACGACGAGGTGTACGGGCCGAGGATGCCGGCGAGCCGCTGCCCGAGCCCCTCGGTCGCGTAGCTCCCGGTCGCGTTCGTGAAGAGCGCCTTGACGGCGTCGAAGTCGGCGGCGAGCGCGGCGTCGAGCTTGCCGTGGTCGACCGTGAGCTTGCCGGCGATCGAGTCGGCCGAGAGCGCGCCCGTGCCGACCGCCGCGCCCGTCGAGAGGCCGACCTGCGCGAGCGAGGTGTACGTCCCGCCGCCGATCGTGTCGGCGAAGGCGTTCCGAAGCTGCGACAGCAGCCGCTCGAGGCCCTGGTCGCCGTAGAGCACGCCCTTGGCGCGCTCGGCGTCGTCGGCCGGGCTCGCGACGGGACGCTCGGCCAGGCGCCCCTGGATGTCGGCGAGCACCGCGTTGTACTCCTCGACGAACGCGTCCAGCCTGGACGAGATCGCGTCCGTGTCGGGGGCGGGCGCGCCGACGGTGACCGTCGTCGAGGCCGTCTTCCCGGCGAGGGTGAGCGTGACGCCCGCGAGCGCCGTCGTCACGACGTTCGAGCCGCTCGTGTAGGCGACGCCGTCGACCGTGAAGGCGGCGTCCTGCGCCGTCTGCGTCTCGGCGAAGGAGAGCCCGGAGCCGCCGTCGGTCGTCACGCTCGTGATCGCCGCGGCGGTGCCCGTCTGCTTGCCCGAGAGGACGAGCCGGCCGTTCAGGATCGTCGCGTACACCGGCGAGCCGGCGGTGTGGGTGATCTTCTCCGCGATCGTGGCGAGGCTGTCGCCGGCCGAGATCGCGACGTCGGTGACGCCGGAGGCGGTGGCGATGTGGATCACGTCGGCGGCCGCGGCGGGGTCGGTGCCCGCGGTCGCGTACTGGTTCGCGCGCGCGAGCTGCGTGACCGCGACGTCGTAGGCGCCGGCGGCCGCTCCGCCGGTGACCGAGGCGGCGACGGCGGCCGGGTCGCTCGAGGAGACCGACTGGACCGCGGCCCAGGTCGAGACGTCGGTGAGGTCCTGGTAGGCGCTCGTGAGCTCCTGGAGCTCGGCGAGGACGTCGCGGTAGGCGCTCTGCCGCGCCTGCTCGACCGTGATCCGGTTCTGGAGGGCCGTCTCGGGCCGGCGGGCCACGTCCATGAGCGCGCTCACGATCTCGGAGGTGTCGAGCCCGGACGCGAGCCCGCTGACCGACTGCAGCGCTCCGCTCGACGCCCCGCTCACGTCAGAGCTCCTCGACGCCGGCTTCGGAGCGGAGCACGTCGAGCGCCTCCGCGGGCGGCAGCTCGCGCACGACGGCGCCGGCGTCGTCGACGACCCGCACGACCACGTCGCCTTCGGGCCCGACGTCGAACGTCACGGCGAGGCCGCGGGCGCGGAGCTCCTCGTGGACGCGCGCGGCGCCGTCGAGCGCCGCGAGCACCTCCGCGGGCGGAGTCGCCGGGACGCCGTCCGGCACGGGCAGGTCGAAGCCCGGAGCGCTGCGCTCCGCGGCCTGCGCGCGGCGGGCGGCCGCGTAGCCGGCGGCTCCTGCGTATCCGAGCGGTGGCGTCCCTTCCACCATCGATCCCATCCCAGCCTCCTTTCGCACCCGTTATCGGCATCCGGGGCCGGCGCTTTATCCCGGGCCGGCCTCAATCGGGCCTCCCGCCGGCCGACTACCGGCGGCGTGTCGCCCCCCCGTTCCGGGACCGCCGGCCCGCTCCGCGGCGCGCCGCTCGTCTCCGTCGTCGTCCCGACGCACGACCGCCCGGCGCTCCTGCGCGAGGCGCTCGCGAGCCTGGCGGCGCAGACGCTCGGCGACCTCGAGGCGCTCGTCGTCAACGACGCCGGCGCGGACGTCTCCGCGGTGGTCGCCCGCTTCCCGTTCGCGAGCCTCCTGGAGCACGCCGAGAACCGCGGCCTCGCCGCCGCCCGCAACACCGCCCTGCGCTCCGCGACGGGCCGCTACGTGGCCTACCTGGACGACGACGACGTCTTCCTGCCGCGCCACCTCGAGCTGCTCGTCGGCGAGCTCGAGCGCACGGGCGCGGCCGTCGCGTACTCGGACGCGATCGTCGTCCGGCTCGACGGCGAGCGCGAGACCGGCCGCTCGCTCCGGCCCTCGCCCGCCTTCTCGCGCGACCGCTACCTGTACGAGAACCTCTTCCCGGTGATCTGCGGCGTGCACCGCCGCGACGCGCTCGACGGGGTCGGCCTCTTCGACGAGGAGCTCTCGACCCCGCTCGAGGACTGGGAGCTGTGGCTGCGCCTGTCGCGCCGGCACGACTTCGTCCACGTGCCGGTGGCGACGGTCGAGGTGCGCGAGCGCCGCTCCGGGCGGATCAGCACGGCCGGCCGCGACGCCTTCCGCCGCAACGCGCGCGCGATCTTCGCCCGCTACGAGCACCTGACGGCCGGGCGGCCCGACCTCAGGCGGCTGCAGGAGGGCTACCTCGCCGGGCTCGACCTGCTCGAGCGGCGGGAGCGGAGCGCCGCGCTCCGAGTCACGATCGTGATCCCTGCCCACGGGAACCTCGAGCTCACGCGCGGCTGCCTCGAGGCGATCGAGCGCACCGCCGGCGGGGTGGGCCACGAGGTCGTCGTCGTCGACAACGGCTCGCCCGACGGCACCGCCGCCTTCCTGCGGGAGGCGGAGGCGGCCGGGAGGCTGCGCGCCGTCCTGAACGCCGAGAACGCCGGCTTCGCCCGCGCCTGCAACCAGGGCGCCGCGCTCGCCCGCGGCGACCTCGTCTGCTTCCTGAACAACGACACGATCCCCCATCCGGGCTGGCTCGAGGCGCTCGTCGCCGCCGCCGACGCCGACCCGCACGTCGGCGTCGCCGGGGCTCGGCTCCTCTACCCCGACGGGACGATCCAGCACGCCGGCATCGTCGTCGGCGAGCGCGGCGGCGAGCCCTGCCCGCGCCACGTCCACCTCTGCCACCCCGGCGACGCCCCCCACGTGACCCGCTCGCGCGAGCTCCAGCTCGTGACCGGCGCGTGCCTGCTCGTGCGCCGCTCCCTCTTCGAGCGGGCCGGCGGCTTCGACGAGGGCTACTGGAACGGCCACGAGGACCTCGACCTCTGCCTGAAGGCGCGCGCCGCCGGCTTCCGCGTCCTCTACTGCGCCGACGCCGTGCTCACCCACCTCGAGTCGCGGACGAAGCGCCTGCTCGGACTCGAGCAGTTCCACTACGCGCCCGGCGCCGACACGCCGGAGGCGCGCGGGCGGCGCCGCTTCCTCGAGCGCTGGGGCGGCGTGCTCGAGCTCGACGAGCGGCGCGTCCTCGCCGAGGACGGCTTCGGCGAGGGCCTGCACGTCCTCTTCACCATGGTCGGCTGGGCCGACGAGGGCGGCGGCACGATCCTGCCGCGCCAGATCGCGAAGGCGCTCGTGCGCCGCGGCCACCGCGTCACCGTCCTCTACGCCCCGGTCGAGGAGCGGCCCGGCCTTCCCCCCTACCACCTCGAGGCCTCGGTCGAGGACGGCGTGCATCTCCTCGCGCTCTTCAACCGGCCGGCGCGGTTCAACGACCCGCACCGGCCCGACCGCGAGGTCGAGGACCCCGCGGCCGAGCGGGTCGTCGAGCGCCTCGTCGCCGAGCTCCGCCCCGACGTCGCCCACCTGCACAGCCTGCTCGGCTTCTCGATGGCGGCCGCGCGGGCCCTGGACGAGGCCGGTGTGCCGACGGTCTTCACCTCGCACAACTACTGGCCGCTCTGCCCCCGGATGTACCTCTTCCGCGACGACCTCTCGCTCTGCGACGGCCCCACCGACGCCGGCAACTGCGCCCCCTGCCTCGGCCGGCCGGGCGCCGAGCGCGCCTACGCCGAGCGGCGCGAGGCCGGCCGCGAGCTGCTCTCGCGCCGCGTCGACCGGCACCTCGCCGTCTCGGCCAGGGTGCGCGAGCTCTACCTCCGCGCCGGCCACGACCCCGCGCGCGTCCACGTGCTCCACCAGCAGCCGGAGACCGTCGACGCGATCTGGCGCGCCGTCGGCTCGCGGCGGACGCCCGCGCAGGCGGAGGGCCGGCCGCTGCGGGTCGGGTTCATCGGCAGCCTCTACCCGCACAAGGGCGCGCACGTCCTCGTCGCGGCGCTGCAGGAGCTCCCCCCGGGGACGGCGGAGGCGCACCTCTTCGGCGGCGGCTCGCCGACCTACGCCGGGCGGCTGCGGGAGCTCGACCGGGCGGGCGCCGTGCGCCTCCACGGCGGGTACGACCCCTCCCGGCTGCCGCAGCTGCTCGCGCTCGTGGACTGCGTCTGCGTCCCCTCGGTGTGGGAGGACTGCGCGCCGCTCGTCGTCGCGGAGGCGCTCGCCGCGCGGGTGCCGGTCGTCGCGAGCCGCATCGGCGGCATCCCCGACTTCGTCGCCCACGGCGAGACCGGCCTGCTCGTGCCGCCCGGCGACCCGGCCGCGCTCGCGGCCGCGCTGCGCGCGCTCGCCTGCGAGCCCGGCCTGCTCGAGCGCCTGCAGGCCGCGATCGGCCCGCCGCGCGGGTTCGACGCCTACCTCGACGACCTCCTCGCCCACTACGAGGCGGCCCGGTCGGAGCGCGCGGCGCGGGCGCGCCGCGTCCCCGGGACGCGGCGGGTCGCGGTGCTCGCGTCCGCCGACGACCTCGTCGCCCACGGCGAGCTGCTGCGCGCCTACGCGCGCGCGTTCACGCCCGCCGACGACGCGACGCTCGTGATCGACGCCTCGTCGGCGTCGCTGCCCGCGCTCGAGCGCGCGCTCGCCGCGGCCGGCCTCGACGGAGAGGACGCGCCGGACATGCTCGCCCTCGTCGACACCCCTCCCTCCGAGCGGCTCGCCGAGCGCGTCGACGCCGTCCTCCGGCCGGGGACGGACGGCGCCGCGCTCGCCCGCCTCGCGCGGCGCGCCCGGCGCGAGCCCGTCCCCGCCGCCGGGTAGCCGATGGCGAGCTGCGTCTGGCGCGGCGACGAGGGCTCGGGGCACTCGCTCGCGATCGTCGGCGACGGCCTCTGCGCCGCGCTCGCCCGCCGCGGCGTCGCGGTCGAGCACATGCCCGTGGCCGCCGCGCCGGCCGGCTCGCCGGCGCCGGGCGTCGCCTCCCACTGGCCGCCGCGCTTCGAGGCCCCGAGCGACGGGCCCTTCGTGCTCTACCAGCCGTGGGAGTTCGGCGAGGCGCCCGCGCTCTGGGCGGAGCGGATCCGCGAGCTCGTCGACGAGGTCTGGACGCCCTCGGCCTACGCGCGCGAGGCCTACCTCCGGGCGGGCGTCGCGCCGCAGCTCGTCCACGTCGTCCCGAACGGTGTCGACCTCGAGCGCTTCCGCCCCGAGGGCCCGGCCCGGCCGCTGCCCGTCCGGCGCGGCACGGTGCTCCTCTTCGTCGGCGGCACCACCCACCGCAAGGGGATCGACCTGCTGCTCGCCGCCTACGGCCGCGCCTTCGACGCCGACGACGACGTGGTGCTCGTGGTCAAGGGCTTCGGCTCCGACACCTACTACCGCGGCCAGACGGCCGAGCCCCTGCTCGCCGAGCTCGCGGCCCGGCCGGGGGCGCCCGCGCTCGTCTCCCTCGACGGCACCCTCCGCTACGACGAGCTGCCCGCGCTCTACCGCGCCGCCGACTGCGTCGTGCAGCCGTACCGCGGCGAGGGCTTCTGCCTGCCGGCGCTCGAGGCGCTCGCCTGCGGGAAGCCGCTCGTCGTCACCGCGGGCGGGCCGACCGACGAGTTCGCCTCCGACGCGTGCGCCTGGCGCGTGCCCTCGCGGCGCGTGGGGTTCGAGCCCGGCCGGCTCCCCGAGGACCTGCGCCCGGCCGGCGAGGGCTTCCTGCTCGAGCCCGACCTCGACGCGCTCGCCGAGTGCCTGCGCGAGGCCGCCGACCCGTCCCTCCGCGCGCGCCGCGCCGCCGCGGCGCGCGAGCACGCCGAGCGGTTCGGCTGGGACGCGGCCGCCGGGGCGGCGGCGCGGCGGCTCGAGGCGCTCTCCGGGACGACGCCGATCCGCACCGTCCCCGCGGCGGTCGTCCCCGGAGCGCGGGGCACCGTCTTCGCGGCGGCCGCCGACTGGCGCGAGCCCGCCACCTGGGTGCCTGCGCTCGAGGCCTACGCGGCCGCGTTCGGGCCGGCCGACGACACCACCCTGGTGCTGCCGGCCGAGGACGGCGCCGCCGCGTCGGCGGCGGTCGCAGCCCACCTCGAGCGGGCGGCGCTCGACCTCGACGCCCTCCCCGACGTCGTCGTCGCCGACGCGGCGGCGCTCAGCCCGGAGGCGCTCGAGCTCGTGGCCGACGCGTTCATCTGCGGGGCCGGCGAGCGCCCGGCCCGCGCCCGCCGCCTCTGCCCGCCCGAGCGGGACGCCCTCCGATCCCTCGTCCACTCCTAGGAAGGAGCTCCGACATGGCCCTCCGCATCGCGACGCTCGAGACGCAGCCCCGCACCGCCCCGCCGCGGACGGCGCGCGAGTGGCAGCGCGCCGTCGCGCGCGCCGCCGCCGCCGCGGCCGAGGCCGTGCGGGCCCGCGACCCCGGGGCGCTCGCACGCGCCTACGCCGAGGCCGGCGGCTTCGACGACCCCCACCGCGCCTTCCAGGCCCGGCGGCTCGCCACCGAGGCGGTGCTCGCCGAGGGCGCGCGCCTGCCGGGGCTCTCGTGGCGCCCCGTCTACGCCGCCGCCGCGCGGGCGCTCCTCGACGCGCTCGAGGAGGCCCCGTCGGAGCCCGTCCTCCTGAACTGCGCCGGCGTCTTCTGCTACGAGCTCGGCGAGCTGCGCGGCGCCCGCGCGCTCTTCGAGGCGGCGCGGCGCCTCGACCCGGCGCTGCCGCACGTCGCCGCCAACCTCGACGCCGTGCGCGCGCGGGCCCGGAGCGGCGGGGGTCGCCCCCCGGGCGGCCCCGCGCTCGCCGCCCTCGGCGCGCGCGCCCGCCGGGTCGCCCGCGCGGCCCGTCCCGCGGAGGGCCTCACGCT
Source organism: Gaiellaceae bacterium (assembly GCA_035650615.1). GTDB lineage: Bacteria > Actinomycetota > Thermoleophilia > Gaiellales > Gaiellaceae > PALSA-600. Next base: position 26,072 of record DASRHI010000015.1, read on the forward strand.
CTCGCTCTGCATGATCGTGAGGGACGAGGAGGAGATGCTGCCCGGCTGCCTCGAGCCGGTCGCCGGGGTCGTCGACGAGATCGTCGTCGTCGACACCGGCTCGACCGACCGGACGGTCGAGATCGCCGAGCGCTTCGGCGCACGGGTGCTGCGCTTCCCCTGGAACGGCTCCTTCGCCGACGCGCGCAACGCGAGCCTCGACGCCGCCACCGGCGACTGGGTGCTCTACCTCGACGCCGACGAGCACCTCGTGCCCGAGGACGCGCCGAAGCTCCGCGGGCTGCTCGGCCGCACGTGGCGCGAGGGCTTCCACCTCGTCGAGACGAACTACACCGGCGGCGAGGACGCGGGCACCGCGGTCACGCACCTCGCGCTCCGCCTCTTCCGCAACCGGCCCGAGTACCGCTTCGAGGGCCGCATCCACGAGCAGAAGACGGGGCGCATGCCGACCTACCTGCCGGAGCGGTTCGAGGCGACGACGATCCGGCTGCGTCACTACGGCTACCTGGCGAGCCGGATCGGGGCGAAGGAGAAGTCGCGGCGGAACGTCGAGCTGCTCGAGCGGGAGGCGCGCGAGGCGCCCGGCCCCTTCACCTGGTTCAACCTCGGCTCCGAGCACCTGATGCTCGGCGACGCCGCCCGCGCCGCGGAGCACTTCGACCGCGCCTGGGAGGAGCTGCACGCGGCGGGCGACTGGACCTCGGTCGGCTACGCGCCGATCCTCGCGAGCAGGATCGCCGCCGCCCGCCGCCAGGCGGGCCGGCTCGCGGACGCGCGCGCCGCGCTCGAGGCGGGGCTGGCCGCGATGCCCGACCACACCGACCTCCACTTCGAGCTCGCGCTCTGCGCCGCCGCCGACGGCGACCTCGCCGAGGCCGAGCGGCTCGCCCGCCGCTGCCTCGAGCTCGGCGACGCGCCGGCGCGCTACGCGTCGGTGGTCGGCACGGGCACGTACCTGGCGCTCTGCCTGCTCGGCGAGCTGGCCGAGCGCGGCGGCCGCCCCGACGAGGCCGAGCGCCTCTACCGCCGCTCGCTCGCCGAGCACCCGTCGTACGTCGCCCCGGTGCTGCCGGCGGCCGCGCTCCTGCTCGCGCGCGGCGCGCCGCTCGGCGAGCTGCGCGAGGCGCTGCCGCTCGAGCGGCCCGGCGCGACGCTGCTCGCCGCGACCGCCTGCCTCGAGGCCGGCCGGCTCGACGACGCGGTCGCGCTCTTCCGGGAGACGCTCGAGCGCCGCCCCGGCAACGACGCCGCCCGCATCGGCCTCGCCGAGGCGTTCCTCGCCTCGCGGTCGTGGGAGGAGGCCGCGGCCGCGGCCGCGGCCGTCCCGCCGGCCTCCCCGCTCGCGGCCGAGGCCGCGCGCGAGCTCCTCTTCGCGCGCGCCGCCGCCGGCGACGAGCCCGCCCTGCGCGCCGCGCTCGCGGACGCCGAGGCGCGCGGGCTCGCCGCGCCGGAGCGCGCGCTCTACGCGGCCTGGGCCGACGTGCTCGCCGGCGCCGCGCCCGCGCCGGTCCCGCCCGCCGCGCTCCCCGCGGCGGCGACCGCGCTCGAGGCGCTGCTGCGGGTGCGCGAGTTCGTCGCGTTCGAGCGGCTCGCCGCGGTCCTGGAGGCGATCCCGGTGCCCGCCGACGACCGGCGCGACCTGCTCGCCCGGATCTACCTCCGGCGCGGGTTCCTCGACTCGGCCGCCGACGAGTGGCTGGCGTCGGTGCGCGAGCGCCCGAGCGCCCGCGCGCTCGTCGGGCTCGCGCAGGTCGCGTACGCGCACTCGCTCCCCGACGACGCCGCCGTGTTCGCCGGGCACGCCCTCGACCTCGACCCCGGCCACGAGCCCGCGCGGATCCTGCTCGAGCGGCTGCGGGAACGGGCGGCCTGAGATGGACCGCGGCCTCTACATCGCGGCGTCCGGCATGGTGGCGGAGCTCACCCGGCAGGACCAGGTCGCGAACGACCTCGCGAACGCCTCCACGCCCGGCTACAAGCCCGACCGCTCGGCCCAGCAGTCGTTCGGCGAGCTGCTGCTGCAGAACACCGCCGACGGCGCCGCGGTCGGCACGCTCGGCCTCGGCGCGCGGATCTCGCGCACCGTGACCGACCTCTCCCCGCGCGCGCTCGAGCAGACCGGCGAGCCGCTCGACGTCGCGCTCGACGGCGACGGCTTCCTCGCGGTCGAGACGCCCGCGGGCCGCCGCTACACGCGCGACGGCCAGCTCACCCTCGACGCCGAGGGCCGCCTGCGGACCGCCACCGGCTACCTCGTCCTCGGCGACGACGGGCGGCCGATCCGCGCCGGCTCGGCGAGCGGCCTCGAGATCGCCGCCGACGGCACCGTGCGCAGCGGCGGCAGGGCGGTCGGCCGGCTCGGGGTCGTCTCCCTGCGCGAGCCGGTCAAGCAGGGCGACACGCTCTTCGCCGGCCTGCCCGGGCCGCGGCCGGCCGCGACCGCCGTGCGCCAGGGCTACCTCGAGGGCTCCGGCGTCGACGCGACGACGGCGCTGGTCGGGATGCTCCAGTCGCTGCGGGCCTACCAGTCCGACCAGCAGGCGATCCAGGCGATCGACGAGACGCTCGAGAAGGGGATCGCGGCCGGCGGGATCTAGCTAAAGGCGGGAGCCCGCCGGCCGATCACCGGGGCGTCAGCAGGAGGGTTCGAAGGCCGGACTGCTTCGCAGGAGCCCCGGGAGGCCGCCGACGCCGGACTCCCAGACCCTCCCTAGAGACCAAGCGAGGAACGGCTTCCATGGCGAACGGCATCTACGCGGCGGCCGCCGGGCTGGCGGCCCAGCAGGAGCGGATCGACGCGCTCGCGAACGACCTCGCGAACGCCGACACCCCCGGCTACCGCAGCCGGCGGATCGGCTTCCGCGACCTCGTCTACGGCGGCGACGGCGGGACGGCGGGGGCCGGCGCGGCCGCGGTCGACGCGGGCCGCTCCGAGCGGCAGGGGCCGCTCGCCCCCTCCGACGACCCGCTCGCCCTCGCGATCGTCGGCCCCGGGTACTTCCAGGTGCGCCGCGCCGACGGGCGCTTGGCGCTCACGCGGGACGGCGACTTCCAGCTCGACGCGAGCCGGACGCTCGTGACCTCGACCGGCGAGCGCGTCGAGCCGCCCGTCCGCGTCCCCGCCGGGACGAGCCCCGAGGACGTGACCGTCGCGCCCGACGGGACGGTGACCGCGCACGGCAAGCGCCTCGGCCGGATCGAGCTCGTGGACGTGCCGGCGCCCGCCGGGCTCGTCTCGCTCGGCTCGAGCCAGCTCGCCCCGAGCGCCGCGAGCGGCGCGGCGGCGCCGGCGAAGGGCGCGCGCATCGAGCAGGGGCAGCTCGAGCAGTCCGACGTCGACGTCGCGCGGGCGCTCGTCGACCTGCTCGACGCGCAGCAGTCGTACTCCCTCGCGGGCAAGGTCGTGACGACCCAGGACGAGCTGCTCGCGATCGCCAACGAGCTGCGCCGGTGACCGGCGGCGGCCTCCCTCCCGTCGACGCCGCGCGGCTGCCGGCCGAGGTGCGCGCCGCCGGCCCGCACGCCGTCGCGCTCTACCAGGCGGCCCTCTCGTTCGAGGGGGTGCTCGACGAGCAGCTCGCCCGGTCGCTCGTCGCGACGCTCCGGCCGCCGGACGGCGGCGACGCCGGCTCGGCGGGCTCGCTCCTTTCCGAGCTGCTGCCGCAGGCGGTCGCGCAGAGCCTCGTCGCCGCCGGGGGCCTCGGGCTCGCGCCCGAGCTCTACCGGACGCTCTCCGGGCCCGCCGCCGGGCAGACCGCGGAGCGGCCCAGGTGAGCCGCCTGCTCGACCACCTCGAGCGCCAGGTCGAGTCGTCGCGGCGGCTGCTCGAGCTCGTGCTCGACCAGAACGCCGCGATCCGCGACCAGGACGTCTGGAGACTGCTCGGGAGCCTCGGCGAGGTGCAGGCGGAGATGGCCTACCGCGCGCGCCTCGAGGCCGAGCGCGAGGAGCTCCTCCTCGCCGCGGCCGCCGAGCGCGGCGCCGCCCCCGAGACGCTCGACCTGGAGGCGCTCCTCGCCGGGACGGCCGCCGACGAGGCCGCGCGCGCGCGCGAGCGCTCGGCCGAGCTCCTCGGCCTCGTCACCGAGGTCGAGCGCGTGCACGCCCAGAACCGCGTGCTCGTGCGGCAGGAGCTCGCCTTCCTCGACCACCTGATGCGCGCGCTCTCCGGCACCCCCAGGGCCGGCTACTCGCCGTCCGGCTGGACGGCCGTGCCGCCGCTCGCCGCCGGCGCCGTCGACGCGAGGGCCTGAACGGTGTCGATCTCGACCTTCACCGGCCTCGAGACCGCCCTGCGCGGCCTGATGGCGCACCAGCAGGCGCTCGACGTCACCGGCGAGAACGTCGCGAACGCGAGCACCCCCGGCTACACGCGCGAGACGGTCTCGCTCGCCGCCACCCCCGGCCTCCGGACGGCGCCCGGCGTCCTGCTCGGCACCGGCGTCACGGTCACCGGCTACGAGCGCGTCCGGGACACGTTCCTCGACGTCCAGCTCCGCGCGCAGACGATGCTGCAGGGCGCCGCCGAGGCGACGCGCGACGGCCTCTCGCAGGTCGAGGGCGTGATCGCGGAGCCCTCGGACACGGGTCTCGGCTCGCTGCTCGACGCCTACTGGGGCGCCTGGCAGGACGTCGCGAACGCGCCGCAGGACCCGGCGACGCGGCAGGCGCTCGTCGAGGCCGCCTCGAGCCTCGCCGACGGCTTCCGCGGCGCCGCCTCCCAGCTCCAGACGATCCAGTCGCAGACGGCGCAGGCGGCCCAGCTGACGCTGCAGCAGGCCAACGACGACGGCGCGACGCTCCAGAGCCTCAACGCCGCGATCTTCGACGCCCACGCCGTGGGCGAGACGCCGAACGACCTGCTCGACCGGCGCGACCAGGTGCTCGACGACCTCGCGCGGCTCGGCAGCATCGCCGTGACCGACAACGGAGACGGCACCCTCACCGTCACCTTCGACGGCGTCACGCTCACGGCCGGCAAGGTCGGCTACACGCTCTCGGAGAGCGGCGGGACGATCTCGAACTCGAAGCCCGTCCCGGAGACTGCGGCCCCGTCGGCGACGACGGGGAAGCTCGGCGCCCTGCTCGCGCTCCGGGACGTCACGATCCCGTCGTACCGCGCGAGCCTCGACGCGATCGCCGCCGCCCTGATCCAGCAGACGAACGCGCTGCACGCCGGCGGCGTCGGCCTCGACGGCTCCACCGGGAACCCGTTCTTCGCGGGCACGGACGCGGCCACGATCGCGGTCGCCGTAACGCCGGCGCAGGTGGCCGCGGCCGCGCCGCCCGGCGCCCCCGGCGACAACGCGAACGCGCTCGCGCTCGCGGGCGTCCGGAACCTCCCGGTCGCGTCGCTCGGGAACGCGACGGTCGGCGGCGCGTACGCGCAGCTCGTGACGACGATCGGCACCGACGCGCAGGCGTCGCGGCGGGCGAGCGAGAACGCGGCCGTCCTCGTCGACTCGCTCTCGAACCGGCGCGACTCCGTCTCGAGCGTGTCGCTGGACGAGGAGATGACGAACCTCGTCCGGTTCCAGCACGGCTACCAGGCGTCGGCGCGCGCGCTGAGCGCGATGGACGACGTGATCGAGCTGCTGATCACGCGCACCGGAAGGGTGGGCCTGTAGTGGACCGCGTCACCGGCTCCATGACCTCGCGCACCGTGCTCGCCGACGTCGAGCGCGTCTACGGCCGGCTCGCGGCGAGCCAGGAGGAGCTCTCGAGCGGCAAGCGGATCGAGAAGCCGTCGGACGACCCCTTCGGGACGAGCCGCGCGCTCCTCTACCGCTCGGCGCTCGCGGCGAACGACCAGTTCCAGGCGAACGCCGGAGAGGCGGGCGCGTGGCTCGAGACCACCGACGCCGCCCTCTCCTCGCTCTCCGACGACCTCCGCCGGGTGCGCGAGCTCGTCGTCCAGGGCGCGAACGGCTCGCTCTCGCAGACCGACCGCGACGCGATCGCCGCCGAGCTCGACCAGCTCGCCGAGTCGGTCAAGTCGGCGGCGAACGCCCGCTACGCCGGCAGCTACGTGCTCGCCGGCACGAAGACGGACACGGCGCCGTTCGCCGTCGGCGGCTCCGACGCCTACGCCGGCGACGGCGGGGCGATCGCCCGCGAGATCGGCGACGGCGTCACCCTCACCGTGAACGTCACCGGCGACACGGTCGTCTCGCCGATCCTGGCCGCGATCAGGCAGGCCGCGACCGACCTGCGCACGGGCGGGACGCCCGGGAACCTCGGCACCGTCGACCTGCGGGCGATCGACGCCGCGGCCGACACGCTCGCCGAGACGCAGGCGACCGTCGGCGCCCGCGAGGCGCGGGTCGCGTCGGCGACGGCGCGCCTGCAGCAGCTCCGGGAGGCGCAGGCCCGGCAGCTCTCCGAGACCGAGGACGCCGACGTCGCCCAGGCGATGGTCGAGTTCTCGCAGCAGTCGGCGGTCTACCAGGCGGCGCTCCGCGCCGGCGCGAGCCTGATCCAGCCGACCCTCATGGACTTCCTCTCCCCCTAGAAGGCCGCAAAGGAGGCCGACAGCATGCAGATCGACAGCACGAGGTTCGGGACGATCGAGATCCGCGACGACGCGGTGCTCGTCTTCCCCGACGGGCTCCCCGGCCTGCCCGGGGAGCGATGGGCGCTTGTCGCCGCGCGCGACGACTCGCCCTTCTACTGGCTCCACTCGGTCGACCATCCCGACGTCGCGGTGCCCGTCACCTCGCCGTGGCTCTTCTTCGGCGACTACGAGGTGCGCATCCCGGAGGACGAGGCCCGCAGGCTGGGCCTCGACGACCCGGCTGACGCCTACATCGTCTGCGTCGTCCGCGCCGCCGAGAAGGTCGCCGACTTCACCGTCAACCTGGCCGGCCCGCTCGTCGTCAACGCCGCCACCCGCACCGGCCGGCAGATCCTGAACGACGCCGGCGGCTACTCTGTCCGGCATCCGCTCCTCTCCGAGGTGGAGCTGGACGAGGTGCAGCCGGCCCGCGCCGCGGTCCCCGTGACGGCGGCGTCCGGATGACAGGAGGCGACTGAATGCTCGTGATCACGCGCAAGCCCGGCGAACGGATCCGCGTCGGCGACGACATCACCGTCACGGTGCTCGAGGTCGTCGGCTCGACGATCCGGCTCGGCATCGACGCTCCCAGCGAGATCCCGGTCTACCGGGACGAGCTCTGGGAGGCCGTCAAGCAGGAGAACCGGGCGGCGGCGGACGCGGGCGTCGACGAGCTCCCCTCCGCGCCGGGCCGCACGCCCTGACGGGCGCCCGAGCGCGCTTCCCGACCCAGCACCGACCCTCGGAAAGGACTCCGACCCACCATGGCTCTTCGCATCCAGACGAACATCGAGGCGATGGACGCCCATCGCCACCTCGTCAACACCTCGACCCAGCTCTCCGCCTCGATGGAGCGGCTGAGCTCCGGCTACCGGATCAACAAGGCCGCCGACGACGCCGCCGGCCTCGCGATCAGCGAGAAGCTGGCGGCGCAGGTCTCGAGCCTCCAGCAGGCGCAGCAGAACGCCCAGGACGCGGTGTCGCTCGTGCAGACCGCCGACGGGGCGATGAACGAGGTGCAGTCGATGCTGCAGCGCGTCCGCGACCTCGCGGTCGAGTACAACAACGGCACCCTCTCGAGCGCCGACCAG
>DASRHI010000016.1:0-13287 GCA_035650615.1 Gaiellaceae bacterium
GTCGGCCACGATCATCCCGTAGCGCTTCAGCGCCTGGAGCACGATCCGCGCCTGGGCGGGAAACCCGCGCGTGTCGAAGCTCGCCATGAGCCGGAGGCGGAGCCCCATCGGCGGCAGGGACGGATCGGTCGCGTCGCTCGCGTAGTGGCGGGCGGGGTAGACGAACGCGTGCCGCGTGGCGTCGACCGTGAAGCGGAGCGCGTGGTCGATCGAGCCCTTCGCCACGTCGTCGTAGCGGGCGAGCCCGGGCAGGATCGGGAGGCCGGCGGCGTCCGCCGACGTCCACCCGGCGGGGCGGAGCGCGTTCGAGCGGAGGCTCCAGACCGCCCCGGCGAAGGCGCGCCAGCCGGACGCCGTCCGCTCGGCGCCGCCGAGCTCGTAGAGCCGGCAGTCGCTCCGGTCGACGATCAGGAGGTGGTGGTCGGAGCCGCCCTCGACCTTCGGGCGCGGCGGGATCGGGTAGGGGCCGCGGTCGCTCTCGTCCGCGTACTCGAAGCGGACGCGGACCCTCGGCCGGCCGGCCCGGACGACGTTGTACGGGATCCCGATCGGCCTCCCCTCCCAGAGCCCCGACCCGAAGTCCGCGTGGACGGGGGCGTCGAGGCCGATCGAGCGGAGGAGGGCGTCCGAGTCCGGCGCGACGGGGAGCCGGTCGACCCGCCGGTTCCAGGGGTTCGAGGCCGGGAACACCGGGCAGCCCGCGACCTGCGGCCCCGGGCCGGGCCCCGCCGCGGGCGCGGCGAGCACCGCCCCGTCCCGTGCGCAGAGAACCGCGATCGCGGCCGCGACGGCGGCCAGGCCCGCGCGCGGCGGCACGGGCTACTCGATCAGCCCGAGCCGGAGCGCCTTCGCGACGGCGTGGGTGCGGCTCGTGGCGCCGAGGCGGCTCGAGGCCTTGCGGACGTGGGTGCGGACCGTCTCGGCGCCGATCCCGAGGCGGCGGCCGACCTCCTCGTGCTGGAGCCCGAGCGTCAAGAGCTCGAGCACCTCGCGCTCGCGCTCGGTCAGCACCGGCTGGACGGCGTCGCGCGAGGCGAGCCCGGGGTCGAGGTACGAGCGCCCGGCGGCGACCGCCCGGAGCGCGCGCGAGAGGTCGGCGAGCGGGGCCTCCTTGAGCACGACCGCGACGGCGCCGGCGGCGAGCGCCTCTCGGGCCAGCTCGGCGCTCCGGTCGGCGGTGTAGACGAGCACGCGGGTCGCGGGCGAGGCGGCGAGCAGCTCGCGCAGCAGCGCCTCGCCCTCGAGCACCGGCATCCAGTAGTCGAGGACCGCGAGCTCGGGCTGCGCCTCGGCCGCGGCGGCGACGGCCTGCGCGCCGTCCGCGGCGGGACCGACCACCCGGTAGCCCTCGGCGGCGACGAGGTCGGCGACGGCCGCGCGGAGCGCGGAGTGGTCGTCGGCGACGAGGCAGGAGGCGGTCATACGAGCAGCTCGCCTCGGGCGAAGGACTCGAGCGCGAGGTCGACGATGCGCGGGTCCCATTGCGTCGCGCGCCCCGCCCGGAGCTCGGCCTCGATCTCGGCCGGCGTGAACGGGCGGCTGTAGACGCGCTCGGCGGCCATCGCCTCGACGGCGTCGGCGACGGCGACGATCCGGGCGCCGAGCGGGATCTCCTCGCCGGCGAGCCCGTCGGGGTAGCCGCCGCCGTCCCAGCGCTCGTGGTGGTGGCGAACGATCGGGCGGGCGCTCTCGAGCAGCTCGAGCGGAGCGAGCAGGTGGTCGCCGATCAGGGTGTGGGTCCGGATCACCGTCCGCTCCTCGGGATCGAGCGGCCCGGCTTTCAGCAGCACCCGGTCGGGGATGCCGATCTTCCCGATGTCGTGCAGGATCGCGCCGAGCCGGATCGCCTCGATCTCGCCGGAGGAGAGGCCGAGCCGCTGGGCCAGGCGCACGGCGAAGGCGGCCAGCCGCTCGCAGTGGCCGTGGAGCTCGAAGTTGCGGGCCTCGATCGCGTTCGCGAGCGCGCTCGCGAGGGTGGGCGCGAGCAGCCGCTCGCGGAGCTCGTTGGCGCTCCGCTGGGCGCGGTCGAGGGCGTCGCCGACGGCCGCGACGAGCTGCTCGTGGCTGAACGGCTTCGTCACGAGCCCGGCCGCCCCCTGGGCGAGCGCCTCGGTGAGGATGTCGTACGTCCCCGCGCCGGTGACGAGCACGACCGGGAGGCTCGCGCGCCGGTTGCGCACGAGCGCGAGCAGCTCGAGCCCGGAGAGGCCGGGCATCAGGATGTCGGAGACGACGATGCCGGGGTCCCAGGAGTCGAGCAGCTCGAGCCCGCGCTCGGCCGTGTCGGCGGTCGCGACCTCGTAGCCGGCGACCTCGAGGATCTCCGCCATCAGCTGGCGGACGATCGTCTCGTCGTCGATGACGAGCACGCGGGTCACAGCCCCGGCAGCCTCAGGACGAAGGAGGCGCCCTCGCCGCCCTGCGCCAGCTGGAGCGTGCCGCCGTGCGCGCGGGCGATCCCGAGGCTGACCGCGAGGCCGAGGCCGGTGCCGCCCGTGCCGCGACGGGTGGTGAAGAAGGGCTCGAAGATGCGGTCGCGGAGGTCGTCGGGGACGCCGGGGCCGCTGTCGGCGACCGTGACGAGCGCGTCGGCGCCCTCGCGCCGGACGGTGACGGTGATCGTGCCGTCGTCCGGGGTCGCCTCGCGCGCGTTGCCGAGCAGGTTCAGGACGAGCTGCTTGAGCTGGCTCGAGCTCGCCTCGACGAGCACGGGCCCCTCGTAGCGCTCGACGATCGTGATCCCCTTCTTCGCGCTCGTGCGCCGGACGAGGTCGACGGTCTGGCGCACGAGCTCGTCGAGGGCGGTGAGGGTCCGCTCGTCGCTCGACTCGCGGGCGAAGTCGAGCAGGCCGCGGACGACCTCCTTGATCTCGAGGCCCGTGCTGCGGATCAGCTCGGCCCGCTCGTAGGCCTTGGTGCCGGGCTCGAGCTCCTTGAGCAGGAACTCGGAGAGGGCGAGGATCGCGAAGAGCGGGTTGTTGATCTCGTGGGCGACGCCGGCCGCGAGCTCGCCGATCGCAGCCAGCTTGGCGCTCTGGACGAGCTGCCGCTCATACGGTGCCAGTGCCTCCATCCCAGACCGCAATTTCCCTTCCGCCTGACCCGGACGCTATACCTACACCCGTGAGGGCACGATCACCCGGATCGGGGATGGCGTGAACCCTGCGGCCTCACTCACCTGCCTGGTGGCCGACGACCACCCGGCGGTACTCGAGGCGGTCTCGGAGTTCCTCCAGTCCGGCGGGGTCGAGGTGGTCGGGCGGGCCTCCAAGGGCGACGAGGCGCTCGAGAAGGTCGAGGCGCGCAGGCCCGACGTCGCGCTCGTCGACGTGCGCATGCCGGGCCTCGGCGGGATCGAGCTGGCGCGGCGGGCGGCCCGCTCGGCGCCCGGGACCGCGATCGTCCTCTACACGGGGTACGGCGACCGCGCCCTCCTGACCGAGGCGCTCGACGTCGGCGTGCGCGGGTTCGTGCTCAAGGAGGCGCCGCTCGAGGACCTCCTGCGGGCGGTGCGCACGGTCGCCGAGGGCGGCCAGTACGTCGACCCGGTGCTCGCCGGGACGCTCGCCCTCGCGGCGGGGGAGAAGGTCCCCCAGCTCACGCAGCGCGAGCGCGACGTCCTCCGCCTCCTCGCGGACGGGCTCTCGAACGAGGAGATCGGCCGCAGGCTCTACATCTCCGCGGAGACGGTGCGCACGCACGTGCGCAAGGCGATGGACAAGCTCGACGCCGACACGCGGACGCAGGCCGTCGCGAACGCGCTGCGCCGGCACCTGATCGCGTAGGCCCTCAGAAGGCGTCGAGGACCGCGCTCCGCCGGGAGGCCCACTCGAGCGCCCGGAAGGCGAGGTAGCCGGCGGCCGCGTAGGCGGCGCCGACCGCGAGCTCGGTCCAGAGCAGGCCGGAGACGTCGGCGAGCCCCGCGCCGGCGGCGATCCGCCGCGCCGCGTCGATCCCGTGCGTGAGCGGCAGGCAGCGGCCGACCGCGCCCATCCAGCCGGGCAGCGCCGAGAGCGGGACGTTCACGCCGCAGAAGAGCAGGATCAGGAAGTACGCGAGGTTCGCGGCGAAGAAGAAGTCCTTGCTGCGGAGCCCGACGCAGCCGAGCACCATCCCGAACGCCGTGCAGGAGACGGTCGTGACGCAGACGGTGAGGAGGAGCGCCGGCAGGGTGCGGGCCGGCGGGCGGAAGTCGAGCAGCGCGGCGCCGACCCCGAACCCGAAGGCGGAGACGAGCAGGCCGTTCGCGAACACCGGCAGCCCGCGCCCGAGGAAGACGGCGACCCGGCTCGCGGGCGTCGCGAGCAGCGGCCCGAGCGTCCCGAACCAGCGCTCGTTCGCGACCGCCATCGTCATCCCGTAGACGCAGGACATCCCGCACACCTGCACGGCGTTGCCGACGACGAAGAACGCGTCGCCGCGGCCGGCCTGCGAGTAGCGGCCGAGGTAGGTGAAGAACACGATCTGGAAGAGCGGGGCGCCGAGCATCGTCGGGACGTAGACGTACGGCCGGATCCAGTTGAAGAGCGCCCGGTACGAGATCAGGCCGCCGACGAGGAAGACGCGCAGGCTCGAGCCCATCAGGTGAGCGCGAGCGTCGCGCGGGCGCGGGCGGCCCGCTCGAAGATCCGGAGGAAGACGGCCGCGAGCACGAGGTAGGCCGCGCCCGCCGCCGCGCACATCGCGAGCGGGAACCACACGTCGCCGCCGAGCGCCGAGCGGCGGATCGCGTCGATCCCCCACCGCGGCGCGAGGAGCCACGAGACCGGCGCCACCCAGCCGGGGAGGAGCGTGAGCGGGAAGAGCAGGCCCGTCGCGACCCAGACCGGGTACTCGAGCAGGTTCGAGAGCGCGTTCGCGTGCCGGTAGAGGATGAAGCTCGACGCCATCAGCAGCCCCATCAGCCCGAGCGAGAGCACGGCCCCGGCGACCGCCGGGAGGAAGAGCCACGGGTGGGCGAGGTGGAGCGGCATGCCGAAGAAGACCCGGCCCCAGACGAGCGTCGCGACGAGCGAGTAGGCGCCGGTGACGGAGGTCGCGAGCGTGAGCGGCAGGAGGACGACCAGGAAGGGCGGCGGCGCGGCGACGAGGAGCTCGAGCGTGCCCTGCCAGCGGTTCCACTGCAGCGCGCCGCCCGAGCCGAAGAGCGTCGACGACCAGATCCCCATCATCCCGGCGCCGAGGGCGGCGTAGAGCAGGGTGCCGGGCCGGCCGCCGGCGCGGAACATGTAGAAGGCGATCGTCGCGAAGATCACCGGCTGCAGGACGGCCATGAGCAGGAACCACCGGGAGACCGCGAACTCCCGCACCCGGTAGACGAGCCCCATCCAGACGATGCGCGCCGAGGTCACGGGGCCTCCTCCGTCACGAGGGCGACGTAGGCGTCCTCGAGCGTCGGCTCGCGGGCGGCGATCCGCCCGATGCGGGCGCCGTCGAGGAGCGCCGGCAGCTCCTGGGCGAGCTCGAGCCCGCGCGGCGACTGGATCGTCAGGAGCTGGGCCTGGTCGCGCTCGGAGACGGTCACGGAGGTCACGCCGGGGAGCTCTCGGAGCCGGTCGAGCTCGGCCTCGTCGGCGCCGAACACCTCCACCTCGACGACCGTGCGGTCGGCGATTCCGCCCTTCAGCTCCGACGGCGTCCCCTCGGCGACGATGCGGCCGCGGGCGATCACGGCGATCCGGTCGCAGAGCGCGTCGGCCTCGAACATGTAGTGCGTCGTCAGCAGCACGGTCTTCCCCGCCTCGACGAGCCCCGCGATCGTGGCGCGGAGGGCCCGCGCGCCGACGGGGTCGACGCCGATCGTCGGCTCGTCGAGGAAGACGACCTGGGGGTCGTGGAGGATCCCGCGCGCGATGTGGAGCCGCTGGCGCATCCCGCGCGAGTAGCCCTCGACCCGCTCCCGCTCGCGCCCGCGGAGGCCGACGAGCTCGAGCACCTCGTCGATCCGGCGCCGCTGCGCCCGCCCCGAGACGCCGTACAGCTCGGCGAAGTACCTGAGGTTGTCGAGGCCCGAGAGGCGCTCGTACAGCCCTCGCTCGCCGCCGAAGACGTAGCCGATCCGGCGCCGCACCTCGCGCGCCTCCCGGACGACGTCGTGGCCGAGGACCCGCGCCTCGCCCGCCGTCGGCAGGAGGAGCGTGATCAGCATCTTGATCGTCGTCGTCTTGCCGGCCCCGTTCGGGCCGAGCAGGCCGAAGAGCTCGCCCTCGGCGATCTCGAACGAGAGCCCGCGCACCGCCTCGACCTCGAGCGGGCGCCGCCGGAGCACGCCGGTCGTCGTCCGGTAGGTGCGCCTCAGGTCCCGGGCCTCGACGACGGGAGCCACGGAAGGAGGCTAGTGGTTCCGTCCGTGGGTGCGTTCGTGAAGGCCGGCGGGAATCGACCTACGGCCGGCCGGGCACGCGACCGTGCCTGCGGACGGAGCCGCCACCCCCGCGGGGGGCGCGGGCGGACTGCGGCTCCCCCTCGCAGCAGCCGAGCTTCAGGCGGCAGCGCGGGCACTGCCACGTCCCGTGGCGCCACTCCATCTCCGCGCCGCAGCGCAGGCACGGCTCCGTCATCACCGCCGAAGCTACCGGGGCGGTCGGCTACCATGCCGAGGCCACGGCGGCGTAGCTCAGCTGGTCAGAGCGCCGGACTCATAACCCGGAGGTCGGTGGTTCGAGCCCACCCGCCGCTACTCCCGCCGGGGAGGGAGACGGACGCGCGGTCGGCGGCCCGCCCGCCGTTCGGTCCCGGCGGCCGCTACACTGACGCGGCCGGACGGCGGTGCGTCAGCCTGCCGCGGATCGGAGAGACACGAGATGGCGAAGACAGGAGTCAGAGTCGCGATCACGCTCGCGTGCAACGAGTGCAAGCGGCGCAACTACCAGACGACGAAGTCGAAGCGGAACGACCCGGACCGGGTCGAGTTCAGCAAGTTCTGCCGCTGGTGCGGCAAGCACACCCCGCACCGGGAGACCCGGTGATGGCGCGCGAGGCCGACCTCGGCCGCGGCGCCGCGGTGCGCGCGCCCGGCGAGGTGCAGCCCGCCCGCCGCGGCGGGCTGATCGGGTTCATCGGCGAGTCCGCGGCCGAGCTCAAGAAGGTCGAGTGGCCCGGCCAGAACCAGGTGATCCAGGGCACCGTGGTCGTCCTCGTCGCCTGCCTGATCGTCGGCGTCTACCTCTGGCTGAACGACCAGCTCTGGAAGCAGTTCGTCGAGAAGGTGCTGCTCTGATGTTCCGCTGGTACGTCGTCAACACCTACTCCGGCCACGAGAACAAGGTCAAGGCCAACCTCGAGCACCGGATCGAGTCGATGGGGCAGCGCCCGCGCTTCCGCCGGGTCGTCGTCCCGACCGAGCAGGTGATCGAGACGAAGGACGGCCAGAAGGTGCAGGCCGAGAAGCGGGTGCTCCCGGGCTACGTGCTCGTGAACATGGACCTGAACGACGACGCCTGGACGGTCGTGAAGAACACCCCCGGCGTCACGGGCTTCGTCGGGGCCGGCTCGAAGCCGGTGCCGCTCTCGCAGGGCGAGGTCGACCGCATCCTCAAGACCGGCGCCGCGACGGCCGAGCGGCCGCGCGCGCAGGTCGAGTTCCAGCTCGGCGAGTCGGTCAAGGTCACGAGCGGCCCGCTCTCGGACTTCGACGGCGAGATCGTCGACGTCAACCCCGACCAGCAGAAGCTGAAGGTGCTCGTCGACATCTTCGAGCGCCAGGTCCCGGTCGAGCTCGGCTTCGACCAGGTCAAGAAGATCGACTGACGGCTAGGCTGGCCGACCGATGGCGAAGAAGGTGCTCACGATGATCAAGCTGCAGATCCCGGGCGGGCAGGCCAACCCGGCGCCGCCGGTCGGGCCGGCGCTCGGCCAGCACGGCGTCAACATCATGGAGTTCTGCAAGGCCTTCAACGCGCAGACCGCCCAGGAGAACGGCCGGATCACCCCGGTCGAGATCACGGTCTACGAGGACCGGAGCTTCGACTTCGTCACGAAGACGCCGCCGGCCGCCGTCCTGATCAAGGAGGCGCTGCGGCTCGAGAAGGGCTCGGCGGAGCCGAACCGCACCAAGGTGGGGCGGCTCACGCGGGCGCAGGTGCGCTCGATCGCCGAGACGAAGCTCGTCGACCTGAACGCCCGCGACGTCGAGCAGGCGATGAAGGTGATCGAGGGCACCGCCCGGTCGATGGGCGTCGAGGTGGAGCGGGCATGAGCGGCCGCGGGAAGCGCTACCGGACGCTGCGCGGCTCGATCGACCGCGAGCAGGTGTACTCCCCCGCCCAGGCGATCCGGCTCCTCAAGGAGGCCGCCGGGGCGAAGTTCGACGAGACGATCGAGGTGCACCTGAACCTCGGCCTCAACGTCCGCCACGCCGAGGAGCAGCTCCGGGGGACGCTGATGCTCCCGCACGGCACCGGCCGCGAGGCCCGAGTGGCCGTCTTCGCCGAGGGCGAGAAGGCGCGGGAGGCCGAGGAGGCCGGCGCGGACGTCGTCGGCTCGGCCGACCTCGCCAAGCGCGTCGAGGAGGGCTTCACCGACTTCGACGTCGCGATCGCGACGCCCGACCAGATGGGGAACGTCGGCCGGCTCGGGCGCATCCTCGGCCCGCGCGGGCTGATGCCGAACCCGAAGACGGGCACGGTCACCGTGGACGTGGCGAAGGCGGTGCGCGACGCGAAGGCCGGCAAGCTCGAGTACCGCACCGACCGCGGCGCGAACGTCCACGTCCCGATCGGCAAGCGGAGCTTCGACGAGCGCCAGCTGGTCGAGAACTACGCCGCCCTGATCGACGAGATCGTGCGCGCGAAGCCCGCCTCGGCCAAGGGCCGCTACATCAAGAGGATCACGCTCGCGAGCACGATGGGTCCCGGGATCCACGTCGACCCGATGCGGACCCGCGGGATCGTCGACGAGCTCGAGGAGCCGGAGGCCGCTACAGTCCCGGCGTAGCAGAACGCCCGTCGCCGGAGACAGATGGCGGCCCCCGCCGGGGGCGGAAGTCCATCCGAGGCGGCCTCCAGGGAAGCCCACCCCTGCGAGCCCGCCTGCGTGCGGGCTCGTCTCGCGAAAGGAGGTGGGAATGCAGAAGGAGGACAAGGAGCGGATCGTCGGGGAGCTGACCGAGCGGCTCCGGTCGGCCGAGACGCTGATCGTGGCCGACTACCGGGGCCTGACGATGCCGCAGATCGACGCCCTCCGGGGGCGCCTGCTCGAGCACGGCGCCCGCTTCACGGTCGTGAAGAACACGCTCACCCGCCGCGCGGCCGAGGCCGCGGGGGCGGAGGCGCTGCTCGCGCTGCTCGAGGGCCCGACGGCGATCGCGTTCGTCGAGGCCGACGGCGACATGGTCGCGGTCGCGAAGGCGCTTGCCGACTCGGCCCGCGAGACGCGGGTGCTCGCGATCCGCGGCGGCATCCTCTCCGGCCGGGAGATCGGGGCCGAGGAGGTCGAGGAGCTGGCGAAGCTCCCGCCGATCGACGTGCTCCGCGGCCAGGTGCTCGGCGCGGTGATCGCCCCGCTCACGCAGCTCCTCGCGCTCGTGAGCGCGCCGCTGCAGGAGCTCCGCGGGCTGATCGACGCCCGGATCGAGCAGCTCGGCGGCGAAGGAGGGCCCGGGCAGACCGGCCCGGAGGAAACCGAACCCGACAAGACCCAGGAGGCAGGAAACGATGGCGGCAGTTGACACCGTCTTCGAGCAGCTCGGCAGCATGACGGTGCTCGAGCTGGTCGAGCTGAAGAAGAAGATCGAGGACGAATGGGGCATCACCGCGGCGGCGCCCGTCGCCGTGGCGGCCCCGGGTGGGGCGGCCGCCGGCGGCGACGGCGCCGCGGCGGCGGAGGAGAAGACGTCCTTCGACGTCGTCCTCGCGAGCGCGGGCGCCCAGAAGATCCAGGTGATCAAGGTCGTGCGCGCGGTCACCGGCCTCGGCCTCAAGGAGGCGAAGGACCTCGTCGACGGCGCCCCCGCGCCCGTCAAGGAGGGCGCGAGCCAGGAGGAGGCCGAGCAGATCAAGGCCCAGCTCGAGGAGGCGGGGGCGACCGTCGAGCTCAAGTAGCCCGCCCCCCCGGCGCTACGCTCCCCGTAACAGGGCGCCTGCAACAACCCGGGGTCAGACCCCGTTCTGTTGCGTCGTGCAACAACCGAGCGGCGACCCCGGGTTGTTGCGTGCAACAACCCGGGGTCTGACCCCGTCTTGTTGCGGACCCGGGGTCGCCGCGCAGGTAATTTCGTGCCCATCAGGGGCCTCGCGATCATCGGAGCGGTGGCGGCGCTCGCCGGCCCGGCGGCGGCGTCCGCGGCCGGGATCCTCTTCGCCCCGCGCTCGCTGCCCGCGGCCACGGTCGGCGTCCGCTACCAGGCCGTGATCCGCATCAGCCTCGGCGGCCACCACCCCGCGCTCGGGCTCGACTATCCCTCGTACACCGTCGCCTGCTACGGGGCGACGCCGGACGGCCGCTTCATCGACGACTGCTCGAAGCTCCCGCCTGGCCTGCGCCTGCGCCACTTCGAGGGAGCGGGGTGCGCGCCCCCGCTCACGCGGCCCGACTGCATCGTCCTCGCCGGCACGCCGCGGAAGGCCGGCCGCTTCTCCTTCCGCATCTCCGCCCCCGACCCGAGGTCGGCGGGCGTCCGCGGGATCCTCCGCCGCTACACGGTCGTCGTCCGCCCCTCGGCCTGAGGCGGCGCCGGCCGGGCCCCGGCGGGCGGCGGGAGGGGGCCTGCTACCATGGCTCGGTCGGCTCCACCGATCCTCGCCGCGACCCGCTTGCGGCTGGAGGGTCGCCTGTCCTATACTGAGAGGTTCGCCGACGCAGCACCCGTTTCACCCTGCCGCACGCCGTTCTACCCGCTTCGCCCCTCACCACATAGCGCCCAAGGGAGGCACGATCTTCTTGGCCCAGACGGTCACTGCGCCACGCGCGCGCAAGTCTTTCTCGCGTCTCAAGCACGTTCTCGACCTCCCCAACCTGATCGACATCCAGCGCGAGTCCTTCGAGTGGTTCCTCCGCGAAGGGCTCCGGGAGACGATCGACGACATCTCGCCGATCGAGGACTACACCGGCTCCCTCGCCGTCGAGTTCGGCGAGTACGAGTTCGGCCAGCCCCAGTTCTCGATCCAGGAGTGCCGGGAGAAGGACCTCACCTACCAGGCACCGCTCTCGATGACGGTGCGCTTCGTCAACAAGGACACCGGCGAGATCCGCGAGCAGCGGGTCTTCATGGGCGACTTCCCGATGATGACCGAGTGGGGCACGTTCATCATCAACGGCACCGAGCGCGTCATCGTCACGCAGCTCGTCCGGAGCCCCGGCGCCTACCTGATGGAGCCGAAGGACCCGACGAAGCAGGTCTTCACCGCCAACCTGATGCCGAGCCGAGGCTCCTGGCTCGAGCTGGAGATCGACAAGAAGGGCGTCGTCTACGCCCGCATCGACCGCAAGCGCAAGCTGCCGATCACGACGCTGCTGCGCGCGCTGCCGGCGGAGGACCCGTCGACCGGGTTCCAGCTCGACACGAGCTCGAACGAGGCGATCCTGCAGCTCTTCGGCGACTCCGTCTTCATCCGCTCGACGATCGAGAAGGACACGACGACGCGCGAGGAGGAGGCGCTGATCGAGGTCTTCAAGAAGCAGCGCCCGGGCGAGCCGCCCACGCTCGACAACGCCCGCAACCTCCTGCGCGCGCTCTTCTTCGACCCCAAGCGCTACGACCTCACCAAGGTCGGCCGCTACAAGCTGAACCAGCGGCTCGGGATCGACGTGCCCGAGGACGTCCGCGTCCTCACGACCGAGGACATCCTCGCGCTCGTCCGGAAGCTCGTCTCGCTCCCGCACGCGATCGGCGTCCCCGAGGACTCGAAGGACTTCGCCGCCGACGCCTTCGCGCTCGACCGGGGCCCCATCCGCGGCGAGCTCGACGAGTACGAGCACTTCGGCAACCGGCGCCTCCGCACGACGGGCGAGCTGATCCAGGAGGCGTTCCGGGTCGGCCTCTACCGGATGGAGCGCGTCGTCCGCGAGCGGATGACGACGGAGGACGTCGACACGATCACGCCGCAGACGATCATCAACATCCGCCCGGTCGTCGCCGCGCTCAAGGAGTTCTTCGGCTCCTCGCAGCTCTCGCAGTTCATGCAGCAGACGAACTCGCTCGACGGGCTCACGCACCGCCGCCGCCTCTCGGCGCTCGGCGCGGGCGGCCTCACCCGCGAGCGCGCCCCGATCGAGGTGCGCGACGTGCACCCGACCCACTACGGCCGCATGTGCCCGATCGAGACGCCGGAAGGCCCGAACATCGGCCTGATCGGCTCGCTCGCGTCGATGGCGACCGTCTCGGAGTTCGGCTTCATCCAGACGCCGTACCGGAAGGTCGTGAACGGCAAGGTCACCGACGAGATCGTCTACCTGGATGCCGCCGAGGAGGCCCAGTACACGATCGCGCAGGCCTCGGAGCCGGTCGACGAGAAGACCGGGAAGTTCCTGCACGAGCAGGTGCTGTGCCGCTCCCGCGAGGGCGAGGCGGTCATGGCCGCCCCGCGCGACATCCAGTTCATGGACGTCTCGCCGGCGCAGATCGTCTCGGTCGCGACCGCGATGATCCCGTTCCTCGAGCACAACGACGCGAACCGGGCCCTGATGGGGGCGAACATGCAGCGGCAGGCGGTGCCGCTGATGATCCCGCAGGCCCCGCTCGTCGGCACGGGCCTCGAGTACCGCGCCGCGGTCGACTCGGGCGACGTGATCGTGGCCCGCAACGCCGGCACCGTGATCGAGCTCGACGCCACCCACATCGTGGTCGAGGGCCGCGGCTCGCGCGACGAGTACGACCTGACGAAGTTCATGCGCTCGAACCAGGGCACGCTGATCCACCACAAGCCGATCGTGAAGCTCGGCGACAGGGTGACCGCGGGCGCCGTCCTCGCCGACGGGTCCTCGACCGACCACGGCGAGCTCGCGCTCGGGGCGAACCTGCTCGTCGCGTTCATGCCCTTCGAGGGCTTCAACTTCGAGGACGCGATCGTCATCTCCGAGCGGCTCGTGAAGGAGGACGTGCTCACGTCCATCCACATCCACGAGTACGAGATCGACGCCAGGGCGACCAAGCTCGGCGACGAGGAGATCACGCGCGACATCCCGAACCGCTCGGAGGAGTCGCTCCGAAACCTCGACGACCGCGGCATCGTCCGCATCGGCGCCGAGGTCGGCTCCGGCGACCTGCTCGTCGGCAAGGTCACGCCGAAGGGCGAGACCGAGCTGACCGCCGAGGAGAAGCTGATCCGCGCGATCTTCAAGGAGAAGGCG
>DASRHI010000017.1:0-49185 GCA_035650615.1 Gaiellaceae bacterium
CACCCGGCCGCTACCGGCCACCCGACACCCTGCTCGCCTTCCTCGAGGCGCTCTGATTATGCCGCCCTCATCACCACGATCCCCACCTCCGAAGCGGGCTCGCCGCTCGATGTCGGCATAACCAGGAGGTCGGCGTAATGCCGGACGCAGCGCTGTACCGGCACCGGCCCGAGGACCTCGTTGATCGCTTTCCTGATCGCCTTGGCGCCGTCGATCACGCAGAGCACGCCCTGGCCGAGGTCGAGGCCTCGGGCGACCAGGTTCGAGAGCAGCTCCTTGGCGACCGTGGCGTTCTCGGTCGAGCCGTCCCAGAGCCCGAGCGGCAACTTCACCCCGTCCGTGGTGATCCCGAGCGCGACCACGCAGCAGCGGCCCTTCAGATCGATTCCGTCCAGCATCAGCACCGCGAGGCGGACGTCGTCGAGGCGGCGGCTCATCAGCCCGAGCAGGTTCTCACGCGTGCGCGCGACGAACTCGCGCGACACGGCCGACCGCGACGTCGACCGCGCCGCCGCTTCGACCCCGGCGCCGACCGGCTCCCGGGTGCGTTCGAATCGGCGCGTCGAGACGCCGGCGAGCAGCTGCTCGAGCACATGCCGGCTGAACGGATCCCGGTCGGCGAAGTGCTGATAGGTCCGCAGCGGCAGCTCGCTCTCGCCGTCGGCGCTCCTGACTCGCGGCCGCTCCACCTGCACACGCCGGCCGCCGAGCGTCACCTCCCCGGCCTCGTGCCCGTGACGCACAGCGATCCGGTCGGCGTTGTGCTTGCCCTTCGGACCCACGACCTCGTCGACCTCTTCCTCCATCAGCTCGGCGAGCACCCCGAGCCCGACGCCGACACTGAGCGCAAGCAGCCCCTCCTTCGCCGAGTTCACGAGCTCGCCGAGCGCCTCCTGTACCCGCAGCGGCAGCGCCAGCTCGCCAACCGCGCCCTCCGCGGCGACCTGCTCCAGCGATACGGTCTTCATGGCGGTTCTTCCTCCTGTCGTTGACGACTTCAGCACTCGCCACGGTCGCGCAGCGACCGGACAAGGCGGGAGGACCGCCACCTCAAGTCCTACGAGCTACGGGACAACCTCAGCCAGAAACCGACTCGCGCCAGCTTGAGCAACAGCGCTTGGTGGACGAGGCGCTTGAGAGCCCGGCAGTCGCTCAGGCGATGGCGGCGTATCTTCGCGCTGCGCCCTACGCCGCAGTCGGCTTCTCGCAACCCGTGACCAAGGTTCACGTGGTGGCCGGCGGCAACGCCCGAGTCGTAGTTGCCGACCTGGGGCGAGGTTCTCGAGGAGGTTTAAGCCTCGGCTCGGGAGCATGGCGGAGACCCCGACTTCGACGGGATTCGCAGGAAGTACCTCGCGAACCTCCACTCTCTGACGAAGCGGGACACGATCATCTACGACAGCGACTGGCTCGGGGGGAGCAGTCCGAAAACCAGTATCACGCTCGAAGACATGCAGGGCGTGATGGAGGTGGTCAGAGGCCTTCGCGGGCCGGCGCTCGATATCGTCCTCCATAGTCCGGGGGGAAGCGCAGAGGCAACCGCGAGTGTCGTCAACTACTTCCGGACCCGGTACGACGACATCCCGATATTCATTCCGCTCGCGGCTATGTCGGCAGCAACGATGTTGGCGCTCGCTGGCAATGAGATCGTCATGGGCGCGCACTCACAGCTTGACCCAATCGATCCACAGCTTGTGACTCCGCAGGGGAGCATCCCAGCTCGCGCCGTGATTGAACAGTTCGGGCGGGCCAAGCGCGAGTGCGCTCAGGACCCGTCTCTGCTCGGGGTATGGCTTCCGATTCTTCACCAGTACGGTCCTGCACTGATCGAGCAGTGCGAAGCCGCTGAGATGCTCGCTCGGCGCCTTGTCCGCGAATGGCTCACGAGATACATGTTTCATGGTCAACAGAACGCTGCGCAGAAGGCGACCCAAGGTCGCTCGATACTTCGCTTCGTTCAAGCAGCATCGCTCGCACTCGCTCGGGATCAATCGGGAGGATGCGCGCGAACGAGGGGTCGTTATTCGGAACCTTGAAGACGATCACGAACTTCAGGACGCGATCCTGAGCGTCCACCATTCCACCTTGCACACGTTCGGCGGGCATGCCGTGAAGATCGTTGAGAACCATCTCGGCAAAGCCTGGGTCGTCCAAATAGCGCAGAAGATTCAAATCCCTGTTGTTCAGAGACCAGTACCGCAGCAGCCGGGTCAAGCATCGCCACCGACCGGCATCCCTATCCCGCCCGGACTCGTCGGGCCACCTCCTCCGCAAGGCCAACGGCGCGCCGGCCCGCCTAGCGCCTTCGACACCACGTCGACTCCTGCTCGATCGTCGAGCAAGTGGATGTGCGTCTCGAGTGTGAACGACGCGGGCGCATGCCGGAGACGCCGTTTGACTGCACGGACGTTGCGTGTCGCTGCGGCCACGATCGAAACCGCTGTCTCGCTGTGTGGAGCCGAGCGAGGGTTTCCGAGGGTACCGCCGGCGTGTGGGCAGCCACTCTCGATCCCAAGGTCGAAGATTCGAATTGTTCGCGGCCCAGTCCAGAATTGCCTGAGCCGGAAGCGTGAGGGCCGGATGGGGCGCTTCCACGTCGCCACCGCACCCGATCGACGGATCGTGCTCGGTCAGGCAGGCCCCAGGCGGCACCTCATCGAGGCCCGGCCTCGATCTCGAACACGCCTTCGATCTCCACTGCGATGCCGAACGGAAGCGCGCCCATCCCGATCGCGGAGCGTGCGTGCTTGCCACGCTCCGGGCCGAAGATCTCGACGAAGAGGTCGGACGCCCCGTTGGCGACCTCCGGCTGGCGCCGAAAGTCCGGACTTGAGTTGACGAGGCAGAGAAGCTTTGCGACCCGTTTGACGCGGCCGAGCTCGCCGAGCTGGGCCTTGATCGTCGCGAGCATGTTCAGCGCGACGAGCTGCGCCGCCTGCTTGCCCTCCTCGACCTCCATGTCCCGGCCGAGCTTTCCGATGAAGAAGTGCTCGCCGTCGCGCACGGGTCCGTGACCGGAGACGAAGAGGATGTTGCCGACGGCGACCGCTCCGACGTAGTTCGCGACGGGTTTCGGCGGGTCCGGAAGGGTGAGGCCGAGCGCCTCGAGGCGAGCTTCGGGGCTCTGGCCGCTAGGCATTTGCCGCCGCCTTCGCATTGCGGGCCGTCGCACCAGTGCGGTGAGGATTGGCGGCCGCCCACCGGTCACGCGGGTGCTCGTCCTTGAAGCGGCGCGCGACCTCGAGCGCCGTCTCGAACCTCACGCCGGGCGTGTTCCTCATGTGCTCGGCCAGCTCGTCGAGCATCTGGATGCGGTAGCCGCGTCCGATGAACTGCGGATGACAGGTCAGCACGTAGACTCCTCCGGGGCAGTTGGCGACCATGTAGTCGAACTCCCGCTGCCAGATCTCCTTGACGGCGGAGGGAGGCATGTGGCCCGTGTTGCCGCGCCACACGAACTCGAAGGGCGGGAAGTCGTCGAGGTGCCAGCTCGGCGGCAGCTCGACGAGGTCCGTCAGCTGACCGAAGACGTACGGATCGGTCATCGACCACCGGTCGCCTTTGCGCAGGTAGTAGGGATAGAAGTCGTTCGCCATGCAGCTAGACGAGTAGACGAAGTCGTACTCGAGGAGCAGGTCGATCGTGTTCGGACTGAAGTCCCACGCCGCCGATCGGTAGCCGGCGGGTCGTTGCCCGACTGCCCACTCGATCGCCTCGAAGCCGCGCTCCATGATGTCGCGCTCGCCCGCGAGGTCGAGGGTGGCCGGGTTCTCGTGCGCCCAGCCGTGGTGGCCGATCTCGTGCCCCTCGTCGGCGACGCGCCGAACGAGGTCCGGCCACGCCCAGATCGTGTGGCCCGGCACGAAGAACGTCGCCCTGATGTTGTGCTTGCGCAGCAGTCCAAGCACGCGCTCGAGGCCGATCGTGTCGAACTCGCCGCGCGAGATCATCGAGGGGTTGTTCGACTGCCAGGACGTGATCCAGGAGCACATCCCGTCGAAGTCGAAGGTGAGGCAAACCGAATTTCCGCCGCTCATCAGCCGTTCTCCTTGTCGTCTACGTCGCGCCTACGGCACGGCGTGGTTGAGAATCTCCTCGTACGTCGCGGTCCCTCCGTCGAGGGCGGCGACCAGCCGGCCGAGGCACATCACGTGGATCGTGTCGGCGAGGCCTTGCAGGTCCTCGAAGTCGGAGGTCGCGATCAACACGGCGAGGCCGTCGTCGGCGAGCGACGCGATCACCTCGCGGATTTCCTGCTTCGCGTTGATGTCGATGCCCTGAAGAGGCTCCTCGAGCAGCAGGAGCTTCGGCGAGGCCTCGAGCGCGCGGCCCAGGGCGAGCTTCTGCTGGTTTCCGCCGCTCAGGTGGAGTGCGAGCGTGCTGAGCGACGGCGGCCAGATGCCGAGCCGGTCGACGTAGCCGCGCGCCGTGGTGCGCTCCTGGCCGAGGCGGCGGAAGCCGAAGCGCTTGCTTCGGGTGCGCGTCGGTAGGACGACGTTCTCGCGCACGCTCTGCGACGGCACGATCGCCGACCCGCGCCGGTCGGCCGGGAGGAGGATGGCGCCCGCGCCGTACGACTCGCGCACGGCCCCGCCGACGCGCTTGCCCCCGATCACGATCGTCCCGGCATCGGCGCGCTCGAGGCCCGCGATGGTGTGCAGCAGCGTCCCGTGGCCCGATCCCTGAAGCCCCGCGATCCCGACGATCTCGCCGGCGCGCACGCGCAGGTCGATGTCGAAGAGCCGGTGGTCGACGCTGACACCGGCGGCTTCGAGGACCGTCCCGCCGGGCTCCGTCCTCTGGGCGACGCGGGGCCGCGCCTGCGCTGCCCGCTCGGCCTTCGCCATCAGGCGGAGGATGTGGTCGCGCGTCAGGTCCTCCCGCCAGAAGGTGCCGACGTTATGGCCGTCGCGCAACACGGTCACGCGGTCAGCGATCTGGAGCACCTCGCTGATCCGGTGGCTGATGTAGAGGATCGCCTTTCCCGCCTCGCGGAACGCGAGCAGCCGGTCCAGGAGGTGCCTGGCGTCCGCAGCGGCGAGCACCGAGGTCGGCTCGTCGAGGACGACGATCTCGCCGGGGCGGATCAGCGCCCGCGCGAGCTGTGCGAGGCGAAGCTCGGGGATGCTGAGACGGCTCGCCGGCGTCATCGGGTCGATCGAGGAGCCGGCCCGCTCGAGCGCCGACGCCACCACGTGAGCCTCCCCTCGCGTCAACCTGTTCCGTGGCGCCAAGGCCTGCTCCATCCCGAGCATGATGTTGCGTCCGACCGACAGGCGCGGGACTGCCTGCACGTCCTGGGGCACGTAGGTGATGCCGTGCTTCCGGGCCGCGTGTGGACTGCGGAGGACGACCTCGCGGCCTCCGACCTCGATCGAGCCCGCTGTCGGAAGGATGGCTCCGGCCAGGAGCTTCACGAGCGTCGACTTGCCCGCGCCGTTCTCGCCGACGACCGCGTGAACCTCACGGCGGCGCAGGTCGAGCGTGACGTCGTCGAGCGCGACGACGCCGGGGTAGCGCTTCGACACGCCGCGGACGGCGGCGAGCGCCTGGGCCGGTGCGGTAGGGGCAGTCATCGGGTCGAAGGCCGGACCGGGGCGCACGGTGGCGCCCCGGTCCGGATGTCGCTCATGCTCAGCCGGTCTTCGGCTTGTAAGAGGCCGGGTAGAGCTGCTTCTGCGCCCAGGTCGACGTCGCGTTCGCCTTCGTGATGCCGGGCAGGTAGGGCGTGCACTGCACGCGCGGCTCCTCCTGCCCGTTGAGGAGGCCGACGACGGTGCCCACGCCGAGGTAACCCATGTAGTACGCATCCGTCGGGAGCGTCGTCTTGACGAAGCCGCCCTGGACCGCCTTCTGCGTATTCGGGTCGAAGCCCATCGTCGCGTACGGCAGCTTGTTGTACGGGGACGGGATCGCCTGCGGGACCGGGAGGCTGTAATCCACCGACGCGAGCCACGTGATCTTCGGGTGGGCCTGCAGCGAAGCCGTCAGCTTCGTCAGCGCCTCACCCGGGTCGACGAGCGACGTTGGCGCGTCGACGACCTTCATGTCGGGGTACTTCGCCTTGACCTGGTCCTCGAAGCCGGCGACGCGCTTGCGCGACCACGTGGCGTTCGAGGGGCCGGCCATGAAGATGCCCTCGCCGCCCTTCGGGGCGAGCTTGTGCATCTGGTCGGCGAGTGCTTTCCCCATCAGGTAGTCGTCCTGCATGACCGTGTACGGGTACGGGCTGTTCACCTGGGTCGAGACCTGCACCACCGGAATCTTCCTCGCCTTGAACTTGTTCACGGCAGGCACAGAGCCGTTGATGTCGACGGGTGCGAAGACGACCCCGTCCGTGCCTTTCGAGATGACGTCCTCCGCCTGCTGGAGCTGGATCGCCGGCGTCGTATAGCCCGACGCGGCGGTGATCCGCAGGTCGACGCCGGCCTGCTTCGCGGCCTGCTCCGCGCCATAGGCGAGCAGAACGTAGTAGTAGCCGTTGAGGCTGACCTCCATCAGCGAGATCTGGTAGCGCTTCTTCGCCTTCGGCACCTTGTAGCTCAGGAGCTGCTGCGCTGTGGGCTTCGTGCTGCAGTTGAGCGGTGCGTGGAAATCCGTACCTGCCGGACCGCCTGCGCCCGTCCTTGCCCCTGCGACGCTCGCCGCGCCGAGCAGCGCGAACGCGCAAAGGAGTACGACTCGCTTCATCTTCGCCCCTTTCCTGATGTCGTTGAAAGGCCTACCCGGGCAAGAACGCCCTCGACTCCCCCGCTTCGAAGCCTCAGCACCTGCGGGAACATCCCTCCTCTCACACGCGCGACGAGCACCGAGAGCACGATCACGCCTCCGCTCACGATGTCCTGGTAGAACTCCCCCACGCCGGCGATCGTCAGCCCCGTGGTCAGCACCGTCAGCACCGACACGCCGAGCACGACGCCCACGAGGCTGCCGGTGCCGCCGCCGATGGCGACGCCGCCGATCACGGCCGCGGCGATCGACAGCAGGTCGTCGCCGGAGCCGTTCGACACATAGCCGATCGAGACGCGTGAGAGCTCCATCAGCCCTGCGACGGAAGCGAGCGTCCCGCACAGCACGTACGCGAGCACCTCGTACCGGAGGACGGGAACTCCAGCCGCACGGCACGCCTCGCGATTGCCGCCGATTCCGTAGATGTAGGTGCCCGCGCGCAGGACGCCGAGCACGACCCACATCCCGACCGCGAGGATCGCGGCGATCGCGATCGGAGACGGGATCGGGCCCCAGCCGGTGTGGCCGAGGAACTGCGTCGACGACGGGAAGCCGAAGATCGGTGCGCCATGTGCGATCTCGTTCCCGAACGCCTTCAGGAACGTGAGCATCCCGAGCGTCACGACGAACGGGCTAACACCGAGCCCGGCAATCAGGAGGCCGTTGACCAGCCCGATCACGACGCCCGCCGCGACCCCTGCGACGATCCCCGCCGCGAGGCCGTGGTGGACCATCATGTCGCCGCCGAGGACGCCGACGAAGCCCATGTTCGCGGCGACGGAGAGGTCGAAGCCGCCGACGAGCAGCGCGCAGGCCTGGCCGAGGGTCACCGCGAGCAGGACGCCTCCGACCTGGGCCATGCTCTGCAGGTTCGAGGTCGTCGGGAACGCGGACGGATACCGGATCGCGAATACGAGGCAGAGCGCCGCGAGTGCCGCGACGAGGCCCAGCTCGTTGCCAGCGCCGGACCAGCGTGCTCGCCGCCGCCGGACGGGTTGCGCTACCGCGGTGATGTCGATCCGAGCCATCTCGCGTCTGTGATGCGCCCACGCGCCGGGACGCAGACCCGCACCCGTTGGAGGAAGTCCGGGTCGCGCATCAGTCCGACGACTCCGGCGGCCACGATCACGATCCCCGTCACCATCCCCTGCACGTAGACGCCGACCCCGACGACGTCGAGGCCGTTCGTCAGGACCTGGATGAAGACCGCGCCGAGCAGCGCGCCGCTCACCCGGCCGATGCCTCCGCCGATCGCGGTGCCGCCGATCACGGCGGCGGCGATCGACAGGAGCTCGAACCCCGCGCCCGACTCCGTCTGCCCGACCGAGAGCCGCGCGGCGAGGATGATCCCCGCGAAGCTCGCGAACAAGCCGCAGAGGACGTAGGCCGCGATCTCGTACGCGTATACGCGCACGCCGACGAGGCGAGCCGTGTTGCGGCTGCCGCCGACCCCGTAGACGTACAGCCCGAGCCGGGTTCGCGCCAGAACGAGCCACGCGAGCGCGACTGCGAGGGCGGCGAGGGCCACGCTCGAGGGGATGCGGCCCCAGTCGGAGCCTCCGATCTGCGAGAACGACGCCGGTAGGTTCCCGACCGACTGGCCGTCGCTCAGGATGTTCCCGAGCCCGAGCAGGAGCGTCAGCATCCCGAGCGTCGCCGCGAACGGGCTTACGCGCAGAGGTCCGATCAGGATCCCGTTCACGAGTCCGATCAGCGCACCGGCAAGCAGTCCTGCGACCACGCCGACGGTGACGCCGCCGTGCTCGATCATGATCCGGGCCGCGACGACGCCGCTGAAGCCCATGTTCGCGCCGACGGAGATGTCGAACCCTCCGATCAGGAGCGCGAACATCTGCGCGAGCGCGACGACGACAAGCACGGACGCCTGGCGCGCGATGTTCAGCGAGTTGTTGCCGGTGAAGAACGTCGCCGGCTCCCACGCCGAGAACACCACCCAGAGCGCCACGAGCGCCGCGAGCACCTGGAGGTTTGCCGCGACTGCGAGCGTCGTGATCCCCCTGCCCGCATACCGGCGCAGGGTCTTCATGCGGCACTCGCCTCGCGCTCGAGCGTCTCGCGCACGTGCTCGAGATGCGAGCGCATTGCCTGCTCGGCCGCGGCGGGATCGCGCCGGCCGATCGCACCGACGATCTCCGCGTGGTCGCGGAGCGCGAGGGCGCGCATCGACGCGCTCAGGTTCGTGAGCTCGCGGCTCGCCTGCGCGAGCCGAGCGATGCCTTGATGGACGCGCGCGAGGACCGGGTTGTTCGCCATCTGGACGATCCGGTCGTGCAGCGCGATGTCCGCCGTGAGGAAGTGCGCGGGTTCGTCGACGCTGTGCTGCGACTCGTGGAGGAGGTGCTCGAGCGCGGCGACGTCGGCATCGGTCGCCCGTGTCGCCGCGAGCGCGGCGATGCCGGGCTCGAGCACGAGCCGCGCCTCCGTGAGGCTCGTGAACGCGCCGCGCTCCAGCGAGACGGCGAGCGCGAGCGGCTCGACGAGCGAGGCGATGTCGAGCGAGGCGACGAACGCACCCACGCCGTGCCTAACCTCGACGACGTTCATCGCCGCGAGGCTCCGCAGCGCCTCGCGCACGACGTTCCGGCTCACCTGGAACCGCTCCGCCAGCACCCGTTCGGGCGGCAGCTGCTGCCCGGCGCCGAGCTCGCCGGCGGAGATCATCTCGACGATCTGCTCGCTGACGAGCTCCGCGAGCCCCCCCGACCGATCGACGGGCCGGTAGCCCGCTTGTCCTACCACAGGATGACCCTACAACACGATGGAACCGCTCGCAGCGACAACCGCCCGCGACTTTCGCTTGTGCGGAGATGCCCTGCGCCCAAGCTGTCGTCCCGTTCGCCCGACGGGCGCGGAACGCCGTCGGCCGGGGTGTCGATCGGGCCGCGGGCGGGAAAAGGGGAGCCGTGGCGACCGTGTCGGACGTGCTCGCGGAGAAGGGGCGCGACGTCCTGTGGATCGACGCCGGCGCGCCGGTCTTCGAGGCGGTGAAGCGGATGGTGGAGGCGAACGTCGGCTCGCTGCTCGTCCGCGAGCGCGGCCGGGTGGTGGGGATCGTGACGGAGCGGGACTACCTCCGGCGCGTGGCGCTGGAACGGCGCGACGAGGAGCGGACACGCGTCCGGGAGGTGATGACGGCGGCGCTCGTGGTCGTCACGGCGGAGACGCCGATCGACGAGTGCATGGCCCTCATGACCGACCGGCGGATCAGGCACCTGCCGGTGGTCGAGGAGGACGAGGTCGTGGGCCTCGTGTCGATCGGCGACGTCGTCAAGTACACCTCGCAGCAGCAGAGCTTCGAGATCAGGTACCTCACCGAGTACATCAGCGGCCGATGAGCGCCCGTGCCCGCAGCGCCCTCCCGAGCGCCCGCCTTCTCCGTCCCGCGGCGGCCGCGGCCGCGCTCGCGGCGCTCGCCGCGCCGGCCGCGCTCGCCAAGGCCCCCTTCCCGGCCACGATCCCCCTGCCGAACGGCTGGCAGCCCGAGGGCATCGCCGTCGGCGCCGGCACGACCTTCTACGCCGGCTCGATCCCGACCGGCGCCGTCTTCAAGGGCGACCTGCGGACCGGCGCCGGCTCCGTGCTCGTCCAGGCGGCGCCCGGGCGCGCGGCGACCGGGCTCGACTACGACCGCGGGCGGCTGTTCGTCTCCGGGGCGACGACGGGGAAGGCCTTCGTCTACGACGCGAGGACGGGCGCGCTGATCCGGGAGTACCAGCTCGCCTCCGGCGGCGGGGCGACGTTCGTCAACGACGTGGCGGTGACGAAGCGGGCCGCCTACTTCACCGACTCGAGCCGGGCCGTCCTCTACCGGCTGGCGCTCGGAGCCGGCGGCGCGCCCGCGCCCTCGGCGCAGACGGTCGCGCTCACCGGCGACTTCCGGCTCGCCGACGGCTTCAACCTGAACGGGATCGCGGCGACGCCCGACGGCAGGACGCTGCTCGCCGTCCAGACGAACACCGGCAAGCTCTTCCGCATCGACCCGCGCACGGGCGCGACGCGGGCCGTCGACCTCGGCGCCCTGACGCTCGGAAACGGCGACGGGCTCGTGCTCGCCGGCAAGACGCTGTACGTCGTGCAGAACTCCGACAACCGGATCAGGGTGCTCCGGCTCGCCCCCGATCTCGGCAGCGGGACCCTCGTCCGCACGATCACCAGCCCGAGCTTCGACACGCCGACGACCGCGGCGCTCTTCGGGCGGCGGCTCTACGCCGTCAACGCGCGCTTCTCGACGCCGCCCGGACCGGACACGACCTACGCGGTCGTCCAGGTCCGCGCCTGACGGCACGCGAGGGGCGCGCTCCCGCGCGCCCCTCCGCCTTCGGTCCGGAGCGTCGAGCCTCACTCGGTCTGCGGCTCGGGGGCGGCGTCGCTCGCCGCGGCCGGCGTCTCCACGAGGTCGCAGTTGCAGCCCCAGAGCGCGCAGGCCTCGGCGTCGCTGCAGTCGGCCATGTAGGCGGCGCAGTCGTCCACGGCGGCGGTCGCCTCGGTCGCCGGCGCCGTGGTCGTCACGATCGCGGCCGGCACGACGACCCGCAGCGTGGCCGGCTTGACCTTGCGCTTGGCCGCTGGGCGGAGCGCGTGCGCCTTCGCCTTCCCGGCGGCGCGGTGACCCGGCGCGGCCCCGGCCGCCTGGACGGCCGGCGCGGCCAGCGCGAGCGCCGCGAGCGCCGCCACGAGGGTTGTCCGAATCTTCACGGGAGCCTCCTCTCTCGCGGCTAGAGCCGCGGCCCGCTGCGGTCGTCGGGGCGGACGTGCGCCCGCGTCGCCTGCTTGCCGGGGGCGACGAGGTGCTTCTCGTTCCGGTAGTTCGCCGCGGCGTGGAAGCTGGTCCCCGCGGCCTGCATGATCGCGAGCACGGACGCGCTCGAGACGACCTTCACGGTCCCTCCCACGGAGGCGTCGTCGGCGACGAGCATCCGCGCCTGCGCGGCCTGCGTCCCCAGGGCGGCGGTCGCGGCGACGGCGAGGGTGACGAGCTGGATGCGGCCCTTCATCGGTCAGTCCTCCTTGCTCTCCGATCGCCCAGCGCGATCGACTGCGGCAAGGAGACCGCCCGGCGGCAAAGGCCGGCTCCCCGCCGGGCTAAGGAGCGGTAAAGGCGGAGGTACGTGACGGGTGTTACGTTCCGTACGTGAGGTACGGGATCCTGGGCTCCCTCGCGGTCTGGGACGACGACCGCGAGCTTCCGCTCGGCGGGCCGAGGCAGCGGGCCGTGCTCGCGATCCTGCTCCTGCGGGCGAACGAGCTCGTGCCGACCGAGGCGATCGTCGACCGGCTCTGGGAGGAGCGGCCGCCGGCGACCGCGGTGAAGGCGGTGCAGGTGTACGTCTCGCAGCTGCGCAAGGCGCTCGGAGAGGGCGCGATCGAGACGCGCCCGTCGGGCTACCTGCTGCGACTCGACCCCGGCTCGCTCGACGCGCTCCGCTTCGAGGAGCTCCTGGCGGAGGGGCGCGGGCTCCTCGCGGGCGGGGCGCCCGGGGAGGCGGCCGCCGTGCTCCGCCGGGCGCTCGCCCTCTGGCGCGGCCCGCCCCTCGCCGACTTCCGCTACGAGCCGTTCGCACGCGACGCGGCCGCGCGCCTGGACGAGCTGCGGCTCGTCGCCCTCGAGCACCGGCTCGCGGCCGACCTCGAGCTCGGCGGCCACGCCGAGGCGGTGCCCGAGCTCGAGCAGCTCGTCCGGGAGCACCCGCTCCGCGAAGGGCTCCACCGGCTGCTCGTGCTCGCCCTCTACCGCACGGGACGGCAGGCCGACGCCCTCGCCGCCTTCCAGGGCGCCCGGACCCGCCTCCGGGAGGAGCTCGGGCTCGAGCCGGGGCAGGCGCTCCAGCAGCTCGAGCGCGCGATCCTGCTCCAGGACCCGGCGCTCGACCCGCCCCGCGCGCCCCCCCGGCCGGCTCCCGCGCCGGGCGCCCCGCCGGCCCCGGAGCAGGCGGAGACGCGCAAGACCGTCACCGTCCTCCTCTTCGCCGTGGCGGTCGACCGCGCGCTCGACCCCGAGGCGCTGCGGCACGTCACCGGGCTCGCGTTCGAGGCCGCGGCCCGGTCGGTCGACCGGCACGGGGGCGCCTCCGAGCGCGTCGCCGGCGGCGAGGCGATCGCGGTCTTCGGCGTCCCGGCCGTCCGGGAGGACGACGCCCTCCGGGCCGTCCGCGCGGCGCTCGAGCTCCGCGCCGGCGTGGCGGCGCTCGAGGCCGGCGTGCGGCTGGACGTGCGCGTCGGCGTCGAGACCGGCGAGGTCGTCGCCGGCGGCCCGGGCGCCGGGCTCGCCTCCGTCGTCGGCGGGCCGGTCGCCGCGGCGCGCGGGCTCCTGCAGGCGGCCGCTCCGGGCGAGGTCCTGCTCGGCGCGGGGACGCACGCGCTCGTCGCGCACGCGGTCGCGGCCGCTCCGGCCGCCGCGCCGCACGCCTTCCGCCTCGAGTCGGTCGACCCGGACGCGCCGGCGCTCGTGCGGCGAGACGACGCCCCGCTCGTCGGCCGCGAGCGCGAGCTCGAGCGGCTGCGCGCGCTCTACGCCCGCGCGGCGTCAGGCGCCGCGCAGCACGTGACGGTCCTCGGCGAGCCGGGGATCGGGAAGTCGCGGCTCGCCCGCGAGCTCGTCGCCGGGCTCGAGGGCGAGGCGACGGTGCTGGTGGGCCGCTGCCCGCCGTACGGCGAGGGGATCACCTTCTGGCCGCTGCGCGAGCTGCTCCGGCAGGCCGGCCGCGACGACTCCTGGCTCGCCGGCTCGAGCCACGAGAGCTTCGCCGCGGGCTGCCGCGCCCTCGAGGAGCTCGCCCGCGGCCGGCCGCTCGTCGCCGTCCTCGACGACGTGCATTGGGCCGAGCCGACCCTGCTCGACTTCGTCGAGTACGCCGCCGGGCGCCTCGGCGAGGCGCGCGTGCTGCTGCTCTGCCTCGGGCGCCCGGAGCTCGCCGAGCGCCGGCCCGCGTGGGTGCAGGAGCCGGCGGCCTCGCTCGTGCTCCAGCCCCTCTCCGACGCCGAGTCGCTGCGGCTGCTCGAGTCCGCGGGCGTGCCCCCGGAGCTGCGCCCCCGGATCGCCGAGGCCGCGGAGGGCAACCCGCTCTTCGCCGAGCAGCTCGCCGCGATCGCGGTCGAGGGCGGCGCCGGCTCCGAGCTGCCCGGCAGCATCCGGGCGGTCCTCCACGAGCGCCTCGACCGGCTCGAGGCCGGGGAGCGCTCGCTGCTCGAGCGCGCAGCGGTCGTCGGCCGCGGCTTCGGCCTCGAGGCCGTGCTCGGCCTCACGCCCGAGGACGAGCGCGAGGACGTCCACGCGCGCCTGCTCGCGCTCGCGCGCAAGCGCTTCGTCCGGCCCGACCTCGCGGCGCCCGAGGAGGGCTTCCGCTTCCACCACGTGCTCATCCGCGACGCGGCCTACGACGGGATCCCGAAGCGGGTTCGCGCCGAGCTGCACGAGCGCGTGGCCGCGGCCCTCGAGGCGCGGGCCGGGGAGGACGCGGTCGTCGGCCACCACCTCGAGCAGGCGTTCCGGCTCGGGGCCGAGCTCGGGACGCCGGACGCCGCGCTCGGGCTGCACGCGGGGCGTGCGCTCGACGCCGCCGCGCGCTCGGCCTTCGCGGCCGGCGACCTCCCGGCGGCGGTCTCGCTGCTCGAGCGCGCGCGGGCCGTGCTCCCCGCGGCCGAGGCGGCGGCGCTCGCGCCGAGGCTCGGCCAGGCGCTCCTCGAGGCGGGGCGGATCGCGGAGGCCGGCGCGGTGCTCGAGCGGGCCGTCGCGGGCGCGGCGGGCGACGCCGTGCTGCAGGCGCGGTCACGCGTCGAGCTCCAGCTCGTGCGCCTGCAGGCCGACCCCGCGGCGGCGATCCGCGAGTCCCGCCGGGTGGCGGACGCGGCGCTGCGCGTCTTCGCCGGCCGGGGCGACGAGGCCGGGCAGTGCCGCGCCTGGTGCCTGCGCGCGTTCGTCGAGTGGATCGAGGGCCACGCCGGGGCGGCCGACGACGCGTGGCGGCGGGCGGCCGGCCACGCGCGCGCGGCGGGCGAGGAGCGGGAGCTGTTCGAGATCCTGGCGTGGCGGGCCTCGGCGGCGGTCGAGGGCGCCGCGCCCGTCGCGGAGGCGATCGAGACGTGCGCCCGGATCCGCGACGAGGTGGGCGGCAGCCGTG
Source organism: Gaiellaceae bacterium (assembly GCA_035650615.1). Lineage (GTDB taxonomy): Bacteria > Actinomycetota > Thermoleophilia > Gaiellales > Gaiellaceae > PALSA-600. The sequence goes on from DASRHI010000017.1 coordinate 14,868, forward strand.
TCGCGGTCGCGGCCGTGCTGCACCCGCTCGCGGCGCTCCACGCGATGGGGGGCGCCTTCGACGAGGCCCGCGCGCTCGTCCGCGAGGCGAACGCGATCCTCGACGACCTCGACCGCCTGCAGTCGGCCGTCTCGCACCGCGAGGCGATGGTCGAGCTGCTCGCGGGCGACCCCGCCGCGGCCGCCGCGCGCCTCGGCGCGGGCTACGACCGGCTCGCGGAGATGGGCGAGAAGGCCGTGCTCGCCACGACCGCGGCGATGCTCGCCCAGGCGCTCTACGCGCAGGGGCGCCACCGCGCCGCCGAGCGGTACTGCGCGGCGGCCGAGCGGGCGGCGGCCGCCGAGGACCTGTCGGCACAGGTGACCTGCCGGGGGGTGCGCGCGAAGCTGCTCGCCCGCCGCGGACGGCTCGGCGAGGCCGAGGAGCTCGCGCGCGCCGCCGTCGCGCTCGTCGCGGCGACCGACCAGCTCAACCGCCAGGGCGACGCGCTGCTCGACCTCGCAGAGGTGCTCCGCCTCGCCGGGGACGACCCCGGCGCGGACGCCGCCGTCCGCGACGCGCTCGACCGCTACGCGCGCAAGGGAAACGTCGTGTCGGCCGAGCAGGCCCGCTCGCTCGTCGCGACGCTCGCACGATGACCCCCGACGTCAGAGGAGGCACCGATGTCCACGACCCAGTTCAACCGGCCGATCCTTCGCGCCGTCGCCGGCGGCGAGCGCGAGCTCGAGGTGAGCGGCCCTTTCACGCTCGAATTCGACCCGGCGCAGCTGCAGGGCGAGGTGACGATCCGCTTCCTGCTCATCCAGGAGGTGCCGGGCTCCGCGCCCGTCGTGGTCGACGGCGTCACGGGCTGGAGCGGCGGCGACGCCTGGCGCAAGACGTTCGCGCCGGGGACGTTCGACGCGCGCCTGCGAGCGTCGCCCGCCGGGTCGAGCGGGACGGAAGGCCTGTGCCGCGGGATCGGCCAGGCGATCGTGATCCGCAAGCTGCCCGGCGAGGACCCGCCGTTCTTCGACAGCGTCACGTGGTGCGTGACGACGGAGGTGGTCGCCGCCTGAGCGCTCCGGGCCGCGGCGTCAGCGGTCCGCGACCTGCAGCAGACCGAGGCACATCTCGTCGGTCGTGCCCTCGCCCCAGAGGACGTAGCGCGGCGCGAGCCGCCGGCCGTTCACGACCGGCTGGTTGCCGGCGCTGTTGTCGAAGCGGCAGGTGACGCGGACCGTGTCGCCGGGCCCGGCGTCGACCGGGCGGGCGAGGTAGTAGGCGTCCTGCCAGTGGAAGTCCCAGCGCGGGATGTCGAGGAGCGTCCGCGCGCGGGGCGTGCCGGGGTCGAGCTCGAGCCGGATCTCGACGCCGCGCAGGTGCATGTGGCCGGCGACGCCGTAGATCCGCACCGGGCGCGTGAAGCTGCGGTCGCAGGCGGTCGTGAGCGACGAGACGCCGCCGGCGGAGCGGGCGGGTGTCCCGCCGCAGAGGTAGAGCAGGCCGAAGGGGATCGCCGCCGCCTCCCGGCCGTACTCGCGCGCCTCCAGCGCGAGCGCGGCGTCGCGGCGGCAGAGGCGCGAGTGGACGCCCGGCGGGCACGGCAGCTCGACGGGCGCCGGCACGAGCATCGTGCCGAGCGCCGTCAGGTGCGATCCCGCGGCCGGGACGACGCGGAGGAGCACGCGCGACCGGTCGGGCCGTGCAGGATGGATCAGGTTGTAGTGCACCTGCATCACGACCGCCGCGCCCGCGTGCAGGAGCACGCCGGTTCCCCGCGGCGTCGCGTTCTCCGCGTGGCCCGGGACCCAGGCGCCGAGCCACTGCGGCGCGCCGAGCCGGTCGCTCGAGGCCGCGCCTCCGGCGGGGTGCGCGTCCGACAGGCCGGGCCCGCCGAAGCAGGTCCAGCCGTTCCCGCCCGAGGCGCGGTTCAGGGCTCGCGCCTCGGCGGCGTTCCGCCCGGCCGCCTCGAAGAGGATGACGTGGTGCACGATCGCAGCGTGCTGCGGCCGCACGACCGCCCCGGTCACGTAGACGTCGTGCCCGAGGCGCGGCTCGAGCACGAAGCAGCGGTAGTCGTCGAGCCCGCCGGCGCCGGGCCTCGGCAGGTAGGGCTGCGCGGGAGCGAGCGCGAGCGTCCTGCCGGGCCCCCCGGCCCGCGCGCCGCCGACCGCGATCGGGGCCCCGGCGGCGCGCCCGCCGGCGTCCGCCCAGCGCGTGAGCAGGTCCCGCTCGGCCGGCGTCAGGCGCCGGCGGGACTCGCCGAGGTAGCGGGGCGAGTCGCCGCCCGGCATCCACGGCGGCATCGCGCCCGCGCGGACGGCGGCCGCGATCGCCGCGGCGTGCGCGCTCGCCGACCGGGGCGACGCGAGCGAGAACGGTGCGATCCCGCCGGCGTCGTGGCAGGTGACGCACTTGGCCGCGAAGACGGCGCGACGTCGCGCCAGCTCGGAGCGTCCGCGGCCGTGCGGCCGCCGCGGGAGGCGAGCGCGGCGGCCGCGCCCGCGGCCGCGACGGCGACGGCGAGCGCGAGAGCTGCGCGGCGGCCCACGGCGGAACGCTACCTGGAGGCCCGTAGTACGCTTCCGCGCGTGGAGGGAGCGGCGAGGGTCGCCGTGCGGGACGGTCGGATCGGCGAGGGTGCGCGCGCGCGGGCGCTGCGGCCGGCCGCCGTCGCGGCGCTCGCGGCGGCGCTGCTCGCGCCCGCGCCGGCGGGTCGCGCCGCCCGGGCCGCGAGCCTCACGATCGTCGTGAACTTCTCGGCGAGCGGCGTCGTCACCGTCACGCTGCCGGACGGGACGCCGGTGGGAACGACGAGCGGCCCGCCGACCGTGATCCCGGCGGGCTTCTACACGCTCGTCCTGAACGGTCCCGGCGAGTGCATCAACCTGCCGCTCTGGGAGCTGCGAGGCCCGGGCGTGAACGTCAACGACGACATGCTCGGCGGCGAGACGGACACGCACGCGCTCTACGTCAACCTGCTCCCGAACACCACCTACACCTGGCACCTCGACCGCAACCAGTCGGTCGTCTACACGTTCAGGACGTCGTCGGAGGTGCTCGGGACGCCGCCCGCGGGCGGGACGCCCCCGACCCCGCCCTCCTCGTCGTCGGCGAAGCCGGCCTCGCAGGACATCGTCGGCTCGGCGATCCTCCCGTTCCGCGGCACGCTGTCGGGGGCGGTGACCGCGGCCGGCCGGATCACGCTCGCCTACAGGGGCAGGAGCGTCACGCACCTCGCGCCGGGGCGCTACCGGGTCGCGGTCGTCGACCGGAGCTCGACCGACGGCTTCCTGCTCGGGAAGCCGAAGCGGAAGCCGGTCGGGGTCACCGCGCCGGCGTTCGTCGGCAGGCGCTCGGCGTCGGTCACGCTCACGGCCGGCACGTGGCTCGTGCTCCCGCGCGCCGGCAGGACGGCCTACACGATCGCCGTCGGCTGACGAGGCTCAGGGCAGGCAGGAGCGCTCGCCCGCGCCGCCGCAGCCGGCGCCCGGCCAGCCGCCCGTGTACGCCGCCGGGACGGAGCGGAAGGCGCCGCGGCCTCCGAACACGACCGCGATCTCCTGGTGGTCGCCGAGCACGACCGCGCGCGGGTCGCCGGTGACGCGCCTCCCGCCGACGAACACGCCGAGCCGGTTCCCGCCGCCCGTGCAGTAGCCGCCGACACAGCGCGCGTCGAGGCGCACGCCCCAGAGGTCGAAGAGCTGGCCGAGCGTGAAGGCGTCGCGGCGGTCGGACTCGATGTGGACGAGCCCGCTCGCGCTGTGGGTGTGGACGGGGGAGTTCGCGACCTCCGCGAACAGGCCGTGGCCGGTGGCGCAGTCCCCGCGCGGCGGCGTCCCCTTCGGGCACGGCCCGCGGTCGACGGGCTCGGCGAGCCCGATCCCGCCGGGGACGGTCACCCTCCGTCCGTCGACGAGCACGTCCAGGTGCACGTGGTCGTGCCGGATCACCGTGCCGATCAGGGGCGCCACGCCGGCCCGCGCCATGCGCGCGAGCGGGTCGGGCGGGAGCCCCCAGGGCGCGGGCCCCGTACGGGGCGCCGGCGGCGGCGACGGCGCGACGAGCGCGCACGGATCGAGCGCGCGCGCGTGCGCGCGGGCTCCCGCGAGGACGTACGACGGCGCCTCGAGGCGCCCGGGCCCGTCGGTCGTCGCGAACGGGACCCGCTTCCCGGTCGCCCAGTACCAGACGTGGTGCCCGCCGAACGCGACGCTCCCGGTCGTCGTGTCGACGGTGTACGCGCCGGAGTCCGACAGCGTGGCGGAGCGGCCGCTCGAGCCGTTGCGGAGCGTGATCGTCGCTCCGCCGCCGAACGCGAAGCGGAGCGCCGTCGTCCCCACCCCTTCCGCGGGCCGGCTCCGGACGGTGACCTCGAGCGGGAAGCCGCAGAGGCGCGTGTCGACCGTGCGCGCGACGCTCGCCGAGGGGGCCGCACCGAGCGCGACGCCGGCCGCGACACCGGCCGCGGAGAGGACCGCCGCCGCGGCGCGCGCTGCTCGAACCGTCCGCCCCATCGTCGCGGCCAACTGTACTCGCCGGCGCGGTGCGTCAGTGGCCGGGGAGCGGCCGCCCGCCGGGCCGGCTCGGGCCGGCGCCCTCGGGCGAGAGCGACGGGAGCCATTCGAGCCGGCGCGGGAGGTACCAGTTGCGCTCGCCGAGGAGCTTCATCGTGGCGGGCACGAGCACGGCTCGCACCACGGTCGCGTCGATGAGCACGGCGACCGCCAGGCCGAAGCCCATCTGCTGCATCATCAGCAGGCTGAGCGTCGCGAACAGGCCGAAGACCGCGACCATGATCACCGCGGCGCTCGTCACGGTGCCGGCCGTGCGCGTGATCGCGAGCCGCACCGCGTCGTCGGTCGAGGCGCCGGCGTCGTGCAGCTCCTTGACGCGGCTCAGGATGAAGACGTGGTAGTCCATCGAGAGCCCGAAGAGGACGACGAACAGGAAGAGCGGAAGCCAGCTCACGATCGCCCCGTTCGTCTGGAAGCCGAGCGGCCCCGCGAGCCAGCCGTGCTGGAAGACCGCGACGAGGATGCCGTACGCGGCCCCGACCGAGAGCAGGTTGAGCGCGACGGCCGTGGCCGCGATCACGATCGACCTGAACGTGAGCAGCAGGAGCACGAACGCCAGGCCGAGCACGAACAGGAACACGAACGGGAGCCGCGCCGCCATCTGGTGGTTGAAGTCGTAGGTGCCGGCCGTGATCCCCGTCACCGCCACCTCCGCGTCCGGGAGCGTCTGCGCGATCGGCGGGATCACGGTCTCGCGCAGGGTGTGCAGCGCGGCGATCGACTCCGCGTCGTCGCCGTTCCCCGCGATCGCGAAGTCGATCCGGGCGACGGTGCGGTCGGGGTTCACGACGACGCTGAACGGCGCCTGGAACTCGCCCGTCGCGAGCGCGCGCTCCCTGAAGAGGTCGTATGCCCGGCGCATCCGGGGCGTCTGGACGTCCGGCGCTTTCACGACCACCTGCGCGGGCGTCTGCGATCCCGGGAAGGCGCGCTGGATGCGGTCGTACGTCCGCACGATCTTGAGGTCGCGCGGGAAGTCGGTGAAGTTCGGCAGCTTCGTGTGCATCCCGAACGCGGGGATCGCGGCGATCGCGAGCGCTCCGCCGGAGGCGAGCAGCGCGCTCGCCGGCCGGCGCAGGACGGCGCCGACGACACGCCCCCACGCGCCGTCGTCGCGAGGCCGGCCGCGGAAGAGCGGCATGCGCACCCGGTCGACGTTGTCGCCCAGCCGGTGCAGGAGGGCCGGGAGGACCGTGAGCGACCCGATCATCGCCGCGAGGACGACGATCATGGTGCCGAGCCCGATCGTCGTGAAGAGCGAGTTCCCGGACACGAACATCCCCGCCATCGCGATCAGCACGGTCGCGCCCGAGATCAGCACCGCCTGCCCCGACGTGCGCGCCGCGTGCAGGAGCGCGTCGTGCGGCGAGCTTCCCGCCTGGCGCTCCTCGCGCTCGCGCCGCAGGTAGAAGAGCGAGTAGTCGATTCCGACGGCCATGCCGATCATCAGGATGATCGCGCTCAGCGTCTGCTGGTCCGTGGGGACGACGTGGCTCGCCAGGCTGTTCAGGCCGGTGGCCGCGAGCACCGCCGAGAGCGCGAGCAGGACGGGAAGCCCGGCGGCGACGAGCGCGCCGAACGCGATCACGAGGATGGCGATCGTGAGCGGCACCGAGGTCACCTCCGCGCGGCCGATGTCCCGGTCGAACCGCTCCGCCACCAGGTGGTCCGCCGACGCCTTCCCGAACTCCTCGACGATCACGCCGGGGTTGCCCGACTGGACGCCGTCGATCGCCTCGAGGATCGGCGCGATCCGGTCCTTCGCGTCCTCGGCGTCTCCCCTGACGTCGAACTGCACGAGCGCCGAGTGCCGGTCGGCCGAGACGAGGCCCGCGCGCGGGTTCTCGATCGGCGAGATGATCCGGATCACGTCGCGCTGGTGGGAGAGGGTCTGCACGACGCCCGCGACGGCGGACGAGAACGCCGGCTCGTCCACGGTCGCGGTCCGCGACTGGACGAGGACGCTCTCGCGGGCGGGGATGTCGAAGTTGCCCCGGTCGAGGATCTGCTCGGCCCGGCGCGACTCCCCGTTCGTGACCGCCCACGGCTCCATCTGGCGGGCGCCGACGACGCTTCCGACCGCGACGGCCGCGACGGCGAACCCGAGCCAGCCGAAGGCGGCGGACTTCCAGTGCGCCGCGCTCCACCGCCCCGCGCGCCCAGCCAGGTTCGTGCCGCGCGCCTCGCCCCCGGGCGTCCGCACTCGAGCCTCCTCGATCGACGACGTGATTCTCGCGGGGTCAGGGCGGGCCGCCATCCGCGCCGACGCTGACCGCCGGCCGGAGAACTACGCCCCGCGCGGGACGGCGTAGGATCACGGCTCCGGGCGCACGATGAGGAAGCCGACTGTCTGCATCTCGCACGCGACGGGCGCCGGGGGCGAGGAGGTCGGGCGGGCGGTCGCGGAGCGCCTGGGGCTCCGCTACGTCGACGACGAGGTGATCGGGGAGGCCGCCGAGTGGGCCGAGCTCGACCCGCGGCTCGTCGCCGGGGTGGAGCAGCGCCGGTCCTTCGTGGCCCGGCTGCTCGGGCACGCCGCCGAGCGCACCGCGCCGACGCGGCTCCCGCCCGGGTACGCGGTCAGGACGCCGCCGACCGACGAGGACCTGCGGGGCCTGATCACGGACGTGCTCAGGTCGTTCGGCGCCCAGGGCGGCGTCGTGATCGTCGCCCACGCCGCGTCGTTCGCGCTCGCCGGCGGCGAGGTCCTGCGCGTGCTCGTCACGGCGTCCCCCGGGACGCGCGCGGCGCGCGTCGCCGCGGAGCGCGGCGTCGGCGCGCGCGAGGCGGAGCGGGTGGTGAAGGGCGAGGACGCGGCGCGTGCCGACTACCTCCGCCGCTTCTACGGCGTCGAGCGCGAGGAGCCGGTGCACTTCGACCTCGTCGTGAACACCGACGCGCTCGAGCCCGCTCGCGCCGCCGAGCTGGTCGCCGCGGCGGCGGCGGCGCGTTAGGATCGCCGCGGATGGCCGCGCCGACTGAGCTCCTCGCGGAGGTCGAGCTCTTCCGCGACCTCGATCGCCGCGAGCTGCGCGACGTCGCCGAGCCGATGAAGGAGTACTCGTTCCCGGCCGGACGCGAGATCGTGACGGAGGGGACCGGCGGCGCCGGCTTCTTCGTGATCGCGGCGGGCACGGCGACCGTGACGGTCGAGGGCGAGCCGGTGCGGACGCTCGGGCCCGGCGACTACTTCGGCGAGATCGCGCTGATCGCGGACGCCCCGCGCACCGCAACCGTCACCGCCGACACCGAGGTCACCTGCTGGGCGCTCACCTCGTGGGCGTTCCGGCCGATCGTCGAGCGGAACGGCTCGATCGCCTGGAAGCTGCTGCAGGCGCTCGCCCGCCTGCTCAGCAAGCGGTAGCGGCGCCGCCGCTGCGAACATGGCGCGGTGAGGCTGACCGTCGTCGGCTGCTCGCCCGCGTGGCCGAACGCGGGCGGCGCGCACTCCGGCTACCTGCTCGAGGGGCGGGGCGCGCTCCTGCTCGACTGCGGGCCCGGCGTGCTCGCGCGGCTGCGGGCGGGCGGCGGGTGGCCCGAGCTCGACGCGATCGCGATCACGCACTTCCACCTCGACCACTGGGGCGACCTCGTCCCGTGGGTGTGGGGCGCCCTCTACCTCGACGGTCGCCGCTCCGCGCCCGCGGCGCCCGAGCTCTGGGTGCCGGCGGGCGGCCGGGGCCGGCTCGAGCGCCTCGGGGAGCTGCTCGGCTTCCCCGACATGTTCGAGCGCGTCTTCGGCCTGCACGAGTACGAGCCGGGCCGCCCGTTCGAGGCCGCGGGGTACACGGTGACCGCCGTGCGCGTGCCGCACTACCGCGTCGAGGCGTACGCGCTCCGCGTCACGGACGGGTCTCGCGCGCTCGCCTACTCGGGCGACTCGGCGCCGAGCGACGCCCTGGTCGAGCTCGCCCGCGGCGCCGACCTGTTCCTCTGCGAGGCGACCCTCGCGGCCGGCGAGCTCGACGGCGACCCGCGCGGCCACCTCTCGGTGGACGAGGCCGCCGCCGCCTTCCGCGCGTCCGGCGCGGCGCGGCTCCTCGTCACCCACCGGCCGTCGGAGCTCCCGGCCGGACCGGGGGTCGAGCTCGCCTACGACGGGCTCGTCTGCGAGGTGTGATCGAGCGCGGCCCGCGCCGCCGCGGCCGCCTCGCGCGCCCGCGCCGCCCGCACGTCCCCGGCGCCGACCGCGAGGTTGACGGAGACGAGGTGCGCCGCCGCCCGTGCGGCGGCCTCGGCGAGGACGGTCGCGACGACCGCGTCCGCGCGCAGGTCCGGCGGCGCGCGGTCGGCCGCGAGCGCGGCCAGCTCCGCGACGTCGGCCGCGGTCTCGGCGATCCGCAGCGGCACCTCGGCCGCCCACTCGAGCGTGCGTCCGAGCTGGAAGTCGGCCTGCGGCGACGGCTCGGCGCGCCGGCGCGCGAGCCGGCCGGCGGCGGCGGCGTACGCCTCGGCGTCGGCCTGGGCGAGCGGGAGCGCCCGCGCCCTCAGCGTCTCCGCCTGCGCAGCCGCGGCCTCGGCGCCGCCCCACGCGTCCCGCGAGGCCCGCGCGACGCCCGTGACGAGCGCCGCCGCCGCCGCCGCGACGACGCCCGCGGCCGAGCCCGACGCGCGGGCGTCCTCGGCCCGGGCGAGCGCCTCGAGGAGCGCGCCGACCGGGAGCTCGCCGAGACCCTCCACGGCGCGCCCCCGCCGCTACCCGCCGGCGAGGCGCCGTCTGAGCTCGTCGAGCGCCTGCGGCTCCGGGGCGTGGCCCTCGGCGGCGAGGGCCGCCTCGAGGTCGGCGAGCAGCGCCGCGCGGAAGCGCGCGTCGGCCTCCGCGCGGGCGACGAGCTCGTCGAGCGCCGCCCGGCGGAGAGGCAGCTCCTGCGCCGCGCGCACCCAGCCGGCCGGCGCGGGCGGGAGGGCGCGGAGCAGCTCCGCGAGCCGCTCCAGGTCGCAGTCGGTCACGGGGTCACCGCTCATCCAGACGCGACCGCTCCGGACTTTCTTCCCGCGAGCTCCTCGCGGAGCCGCTCGAGGCAGCGGGAGATCCTGCTCGCGACCGTCCCCGGCGGGAGCCCGAGCTCCCCGCCGATCGTGCGGTAGCTCTCGTCGCGGGCGAAGAAGCGGTCGAGGATCTCGCGGCAGACCGGCGAGAGCCGCGCGAGCGCCGCCCGCACCGCGAGCGCCTCGTCGAGGCCGGCGAGGGTCTCGTCGAGCTCCGGCGGCTCGAGCTCGGCGCCGGCAGTCTCCTCCCGCCTTGCCGAGCGCAGGCGGTCGATGCACGCCCGCCGCGTGAGCTGGGCGAGCCACGGCCGCACGGCGCCGTCGTCGCGGAGCCTCGGCAGGCCCTCGTAGGCCTTGGCGAAGACGTCCTGGAAGACGTCCTCGGCGTCCTCGTCCCGGAGCCGGAAGCCCTGGACGACGATCGCGTACACGTAGCGGGAGAAGCGCTCGACGAGCGCCGCCCAGGCGTCGGCGTCGCCGCGGCGGCAGCGCCGCACGAGCTCGGCGTCCGGCGGCTCTCGCCCGCTCGTCACACGGGAACCCTACGGCGTAAGCTCGGCCCGTGGGCGAGCCGAAGGAGGCGGGGCGGCGCGCCTCGCGGAGCGCCTCGGCGAGCTCGACGCGGACCGTGACGACGCCCGGGCCACCTGCGGGCCCGGGCCTCGTCGTCCGGAGGCTGTCGGAAGACCGAGCTACTCGCTCGTCCGACATGCTGACCTCCCTCGTGGTTGCGCCCGGCGGGCCTGCGATTCGTCCCACTAGACGGGTCCGGCACCCGAAATCTTCCCACACCGCGGCGAAGCCGCCCGCATCCGGTGCGAGCAGCGTGCACGCTCGTCTCGTCGACCGGCTCCGGGCCGGCGGTCTCGCCGAGCCGGCGGGCGACGCCGCGACGTCTTTCGCGAGCGCGGGCCTGCGCAGGCTCCAGCTCGCGTGGGCGGGCTCGATCCCCGGCCGGTACGCCTACTCGAGACGAGACCGGAGGCACTTGTGCAGGAGGGCGCGATCGGCAAGACTTGCGCCAGGTCAGGTCCACGAGAGGGAGGGGTTGCCGTGTCTCGCCGTCGTCTCGGACTCGCCGTGGGCGTCCTCGGGTCGCTCGCGTCCGCCGCCATGCTGTACGTCGCCGCGACCGGAAGCGCCGGCACGAGCGACTTCGACTTCCGGGTGACGGGCGCCCCGGCCGGCCTCACCCGCGGCGGGCAGGGCCTCGTGATCGCACGCTTCACGCCGAGCCGGTCGGGCGGCGCCGCCTCGCACACCGTGATCTCGTTCCACTTCCCCGCGCCCGGCGCGGGCGACCCCGTCCCCGATCCGGCGACGAGCTCCGACTGCTCCGTGACGGACGCGCACACGGTCGTGTGCGCGATCGGGACGGTCCAGCCGGGAGTGACCGTCAAGCGCTTCGTCACGTTCACCGCGGGTCAGGCGCTCGGCGACCCGGACGTCTCGGCGTCGCTCACCTTCGACAACGCCGCGAACGCGAACGGCGGCGGCCAGGTCGACGGTCCGACCCTGCCGGCGGAGATGGAGGTCGTCGACGGCGCCACGGCGGCCGGCAACTGCAAGGCGCACGGCGACGCGGTCGCCACCGCGAAGGTCGACAAGACGACGCCTCAGCAGACGAGCCTCAGCTTCGGCGACGCGGCGAACCCCGAGCTCCCCTGCGCCTGGGGCACGGTCGGCGTCCAGCCGAACAGCGTCTTCCCGGAGACGGGCGCTCCGGAGATCTCCTCGGTCGGCGGTCCCGTGTTCGGCACGCCGGCGCAGCTCACGCTCACGTTCTCGAGCCTGCCCGTGCCGCTCAAGCACTTCGTCCTCCGCGAGAACAAGACCGACCCGTCCGACCCGGACGGCTGGAAGCCCGTCGTCCCGTGCGTGAGCACGAAGGACGGGTACGTCCTGCCGGCGGTCGACAACTTCGGGGAGCCGGCCGACGCGTGCCTGATCGGCATCAAGAGCGGGAAGGTGATCGTCGCCACGCTGCTCTACGCCGGCACGAGCGGCGACCCCTGGTTCACGTAGGAGGCGAGGCGAGCCCGGCGTCCGGCGCCGCGGGCGACGCCGTCGCCACCCTGATCCCCTTGCGCCGGTAGAGCGCGCGCGCCTCCGCGTGCGCGGCCTCCGCCTCCGCGGAGAGGCCCAGGGCCGCCTGGACCTCGCCGAGGGTGACGAGCGCGCCCGCCCGCATTGCGGGCGCGTCGGTCGTCTCGGTCAGCCCGACCGCTTCGCGCGCGAGCTCGAGGGCGAGGTCGGCGGCGTCGGCGGAGGCGCACAGGCGGGCGCGCACGGTGCGCAGGAGCACCTGCGTCTCGGTGTCGTCGGGGTCGGCGAGCTCCTCGGCCTCCGTGACGACCCGGCTCGCCTGGTCGACGGCTCCGAGCAGGAGCAGGGCGTGGGCGAGCAGGGCGCCGACGAGCGGACGGTAGTAGCGCTCGCCGATCGTCCCGAGCTCGTCGTAGGCCGCCTGCAGGATCGTCGCGGCCTTCCCCGGCTCGGCCGCGAGCAGCTCGACGCGGGCGGCCGCGATCGTCGCGAAGTTGCGGAGCAGGCCGCCGCCGAGGTCCTCGAAGAGCGCGCGGCCGCGTAGGTACTGCTCCCGGGCCTCCTCGAGCCGTCCGTCCATCCCGAGCGCGTACGCGAGCAGGCAGCGGACCATCGCCTCGGCCGGCCGGTCGGGAAGTCCGCGCTCGACGATCGCGCGGATGTGCCGGACTGCGTCGGAGACCGGAGTCGGTCCCTCGCAGAGGCCCATCGCCAGCGAGCTCGCCAGCCGTGACTCGAGCCGGCGGTCGCCCGCCAGGCGCGCATGGTGGAGCGCACGCTGCGCGACCTCGACCTGCCGCCCCCACTGGCAGACGGGGCCGTAGACGAACTGCTTCAGCCTCCAGGCGCGGGCGAGCTCGGCGTGCGCGTCGAGCGGCTCGAGCAGCGGGATCAGCGTCTCCGTGTGGGCGAGGACGTCCGCGCGCCAGGCGGCGAGGTCGCTCGCGACGTGGTGCTGCACGAGCAGCCGGGCCAGCACCGCGTCGGACCGGAGGCGGACGTCCTCGTCGCCGACGAGCGGGAGGAGGTCGTCGAGGAGCGCTTCGGCGGCGGCGAGCTCGTTCGTCTCCATCAGCGCCTCGGCGAGCATCGGCAGGAGCCGCAGGCGCCGGCCGTCGTCGTCCGGCAGCAGCGCCGCCGCGCGCCGGAGGAGGTTGACGGCGGCGCGCATGTCGCCGCGCTGGAACGCGCGCCGTCCGGCGGAGGCGAGCTTCCGGGCGCCGCGCGCGCCGAGCTCGCGGCCGTGGTCGTCGAGCGGCCCGAGCTCGGCGAGGTAGCGGTGGGCCTGCTCCAGGTGGTACCCGAGGATCTCCTCGAACTCGGAGACGCGGCCGCGGGCCTCGTTGAACGGCTCGGCCCAGTCGGCGAAGCGCTCGTGCAGCGCCGCTCGCGTCCGCTTGAGGAGCGCCTCGTAGGCGGTGTCGCGGATGAGCGAGTGCTGGAAGCGATAGGCGTCCTCGTAGCCGCCGTCGGCGCCGGCCGGGGCGACGAGCTGCTTGCCCTCGAGCGTGGCCAGGTGCTCGTCCACGGTCGCGGCGAGGCTCTCGGGCACGAGCGCGCGGACCGCCGCGGTCGGGAACACCTGCCCGATCACGGCCGCGGGGTCGAGCACGGCGCGCTGCTCCGGCGTCAGGACGTCGAGGCGGGCCGCGAGCAGCGTCTGGATCGTCGGCGGGATCGTCACCCGCCTCAGGTCGCCGCGAACCTGCCAGCGTCCGCCGGCGAGCTCGATCACGCCGTCGTCGATCAGCATCGAGAGCAGCTGCTCGACGAAGAGCGGGTTGCCCTCGGCCGCCCTCACGACGTGCGCGCGCACCTCGCCGTCGAGCCCGGTCTCGCCGATCGCGTTCGCGATCACGCGCTCGGTCTCGTCGCGCGTGAGCGGCTCGAGCGGCACGAGCGTCGCGTCCGGCGCGTCGCGCCACGCCGGCCGCGCCTCGAGCAGCTCGGGCCGCCCGTCGCAGAGGAGGAGCACCGGCGCGGCCACCTCGGCCGCGAGCTGGTCGACGAGGTCGAGGAACATCGGCTCGGCCCAGTGGAGGTCCTCGAACACGACCACGAGCGGTCGCTCGCCCGCGAGGAGCGCGAGCAGCTCCCGCGTCGCCCAGAAGAGCTCCTGGATCGAGAAGCTCTGCTCCGAGAAGCCGATCGCGGAGGCGACGCGCGCGGCCACGTCCTCGCGTCCGGGCGTGAGCAGCGCGAGCTTCTCGCGCGCCTCCGCGCCGCTGTCGGACTCGGCGATCCCCGCGGCCTGGCGCACGACCTCGACGAGCGGCCAGAACGTGATCCCGTCGCCGTACGCGAGGGCGCGCCCGCGCAGCGTGAGCGCGTCGCCGCGGACGCGCGCGAGCAGCTCGGCGACGAGCCGCGACTTGCCGAGCCCGGCCGTGCCGACGACGACGGCGAGCTGCGCGCGCCGCTCGGCCTCCGCACGGCCGAACGCCGACTCGAGGAGCGCGAGCTCGTGCGCGCGTCCGACGAGCGCGGCCTGCCGGTTTCGCTGCACGGTGTCGGCGTCGCCGCGAACGGCGAGGAGGCGGTACGCCGGAACCGGCTCCGACTTCCCCTTCAGCTCGAGCGGCTCGACCGCCTCGACCTCGACCGCGTGGCGAACGAGCCGGTACGTCGGCTCGCCGACCAGCACCTCGAGCGCGGGCGCCGCCTGCTCGAGGCGCGCGGCCACGTTCACCGCGTCGCCGGTGACGAGGCGCTGCGCGTCGGGCGAGTCGCCCGCGACGACCTCGCCCGTGTTCACGCCGGTCCTGTTCTGGAGCGTCACGCCCCAGCGCCGCTCGAGCTCCTCGTTCACCGTCGCGAGCGCGGCCTTCATCTCGGCCGCCGCGCGCACCGCGCGCAGCGCGTCGTCCTCGTGCGCCTGCGGCAGCCCGAACACCGCCATGATCGCGTCGCCGATGTACTTCTCGACGCGGCCGCCGTGCCGCTCGAGCGCCGCGCGCATCACCTCGAAGTACCGGCTCATCACCTCGCGAAGCGACTCCGAGTCGAGTCGCTCGCCGAGGTTCGTCGAGCCCTTCAGGTCGGAGAAGACGATCGTGACCGTCTTGCGCACCTCGCGCGCGGGCAGCGGCGCGGCGAGCGGCGTTCCGCAGAACCCGCACAGGCGGAAGCGCTCGGGGTTCTCCTCGCCGCACGCGGGGCAGACCGCCATCGTCCGAGTGTACGCCGTCCGCCGCCGAAGGACGGCCGGCGCGCCCGCGTCAGCGGTTGAAGAGCGAGTTCATCTCGTCGAGCAGCCTGCGCTGGCGCTCGCACTCCGCCGCGAGGCGCTCGACCTCGTCGCGGACCACCTCGATGTCGTGCAGCGCCTGGAGCGCGGCGATCAATCCCTTCTGCTGCGAGCCGTACTTCTCGACGGCCGCGAGCAGGAGCGCCTCCTCGTCCGGGTCGACGTGGAAGTGGACCTGGCGCCGCGGCCGCCCGCGCGGCCGCCCGCGGCGCCTGCCGGCGGGATGCCTCTCCTCGGGCTCGTCCTCCTCGGCCGCCGCCGTCGCGACCCCGGCCGCGGCACGGGGCGCGCGAACGGCGGGCTCCGCCGCGACCCGCGCAGGCCGCGCGCGGGGCACGGAGTGCGCCGTCCGGGCGCGCGGCGGCTCCGGCTCCGGCTCGGGCTCCGGCTCGGGCCGCTCCTCGGGCTCGTCCGCGTCGGCCTCGGGCGACCACGAGAGGATGCGCCGCTCGTGCAGCTCGTCGAGGTTGAAGAGCGGCGCGGACGGCTCGGCGCGCTCGCCCTGCTCGTCGCGGCCCCGGCGGGCGAGCTTCCTGATCACCGTGCGGCCCCGCGCCCCTGTTGTCGTTTGTGCAGATGCAACGTGATGACCCCGCTCCGAGCATAGCGTGGTTCGCGCTCGGTGTCGCGTCCTCCCGGCGGGGTACAGTCGCAGGAGATCCGTGTTCGCGCTCACGCTCGCAGCGGGGCTCGTGGTCGTCGTCGCAGTGGCGGCGACGCCGCTCTACGCCGAGCGGGTCCCGCGACCGCGGCGACCTGGGCGGCTGGGCTCGCTCCTCGTCGCGGCCGCGCTGGGCCTGGGCCTGCTCGCCTCCTCGCGGCCCGCCGCCGTCCCGCTCCCGCGCGGCGAGGCCTTCCTGCTCGCGTTCGCCCTCCTGCTCGCCGGCGCCCTGCTCGTCGTCGGCCCGCGCGACGACGGCGACGACGGCGGCGGCCCCGGCGACGGCGACCCGCCCTGGTGGCCGCGCTTCGAGGCCGGCTTCCGCAGCTACGAGCGCGAGCGGCGGAGGGGCCCGCGCCCCGCGGGCGCTCCGGCCCGCCGCTGACGTCCCGTCCGGGCGGCCCAGCCTAACCCAAGGTCGGGCTCGTACCCACCGGGAAGGCTATTCAGCGCGGGCGGCGGCTCGGTTTGAATCCAAGCACCTCGAACGGGGGTTCCCACACGCCGTCCCGGCGTGTCCGGGCCGGCCGGTCGAGTGCGGAGTCTCGCCGGCTTACCGAGGGGGCAGAGGGGGACGTCGACAGCACCGATGATCGCTCGAAGCACGTGGCCGGCCGGTGGGGGACACGGGGGGGCTTCGTCACGGACGCGCGCGGCGCGCCGCGCGGTCGCGCGCGCCGCCGCGGACGCGCGCGGCCAGGCGTTCGTGGAGTTCGCGCTCGTCCTCCCGCTGCTCGTCACGCTCCTCTTCGCGCTCGTCGAGTTCGGGATCGTGTTCAAGGACTGGCTGAACGTGACGGACACGGCGCGCGTCGCCGCGCGGGCGGCGGTCGTGTCGCGGTTCGACGACCCTCCGCGCACGCCGTGCGCCGCGGCCCAGGCGGTCGTCTCAGCGGCTGCGCAGGGTCTCACGCTCGCCGACTGCACGCCGGCGAGCGGGTACGTCACCGTGACGGTCACGCACCCGTGGAGCGTGAGCCTGCCGCTGCTGCCGCTCTCGGAGAGCGGAGAGCTCACGAGCGTCGTCACGGAGCGGCTCGAGTGAGCGCGCGCCTCTCCGTCCTCGCGCGCGACGAGCGCGGCCAGACGCTCGCGCTGGTGGTCCTCGCCGTCGCCGTGCTGATCGGGCTCGTCGCGCTCGTCGTCGACGTGGGCGGCTGGATGCGCGCGCAGCGCCGCGCGCAGTCGACCGCGGACGCGGCCGCGCTCGCGGGCGCGCAGGACCTTCCCGACGGCGCGCGCGCCGCCGCGACGGCGAACGCCGTCGCGCAGCAGAACTGGCCCGGCGTCGACGTGCAGCTTCCGCCGCCGCCCGACCCCGCCACCACGATCGAGGTCGTCACGCGCTCGGACGTGGGCGGCGTCTTCGGCGGCCTCACCGGGGTGTTCGGCATCACCGTGCACGCGGCAGCGCGCGCGCGGGCCGAGCCGCCGGCACAGCTCGACGCCGTCGTCCCGATCGCGCTCGCGTGCCAGGACACGGGCTGCACGCCGTGGCCGGAGGGCGTGCCGGAGCCGTTTCGGTACGACCGCAGGGACCCGGCCGGAAGCACCGTCGCGACCCTCGCGCTCCCCGGCGTCACGAACGGGACGTTCGCGCGCTACGCGACCTGCGACGCGACCAGGTCCGGGGCCTCGGACTGCAACCGCGCGCCCGCGTCCGCTCCCGCGGACTACGACGACCTGAACCGTCCGGCCGCGCAGGTGCGAAACGCGATCGACCGCGGCGGCGGGGCGCCGCACCTCGTCGCGATCTTCGACCGCTACTCGCCCGTGACCGGCTACCACGTGGTCGGCTGGGCCGCGGCCACCCTCACGGCGCAGCCGCAGCAACCCGGTCAGCCGCAGGTCGTCGACGTCGAGGCGACGTTCCTGAAGCTCGTCGTCTCGAGCTCGTGGATGAGCGCCGGCGGCGCCGGCGGCAGCCCGTACGACTTCGGAGTTCGCGCAATCGCACTCACCGGCTAGGGGGGTCTCGGATGAAGAACATGCTCTCGCGCTACCGCCTTCGCAACACGCTCGTCGCGGCGGGGCTCGCGCTCGTGGGCGTCCTGCTCGTGCTGCTCTACGTCACGAGCTACCGGCGCGACGTCCAGCGCGGCGCGGACCTCGCGCAGGTCTTCGTCGCGGCGCGCGACATCCCGGAAGGGACGAGCGGCGCGGCGGTCGCCGGCGGCGGCTACCTGGAGCGCCGCTCGGTCCTGCGGCGGAGCGTCGTCGCGGGAGCGATCTCGAGCCCGGACCAGATCTCGAGCCTCGCGGCCGCGTCGACGATCGTCGCGGGCGAGCAGGTGACGGTCCGCCAGTTCCGTCCGGCCGCGCAGCAGGGGATCCTCGCGAGCATCTCGGGGAACGAGCGCGCGATGACGGTGCCCGGCGCCTCGAACCAGATCCTCGCCGGGGTGGTGAAGGACGGCGACCGGGTCGACGTGCTCGCGAACCTCCGCTACGGCGGGCTCGCGGGCGCCGGCGGCGCCCGCGGCGGCGGCGGCGGCGTCGCCACGCGGGTCGTCCTCCGCGACCTGCTCGTCCTGCGCGCCCCGTCGGGCTCCGACTCGTCGAACGGGTCGGCGATCACGCTCGCCCTCACCGACACGCAGGCCGAGAAGCTCCTGTTCGTGCTCAGGAACGGCGACTGGTGGCTCGTGCTGCGGCCGGTCGCCCGCCCCGCCGACAGCCCCGAGAGCGTCGAGACGCTCGACTCCGTGCTCGCGGACGGGCTCGGCTCGACCGCGCTGCGCCAGCTCGGCGGCGGCTACGGGAACGGAGGGCCGGCCGGTGGCCGCTGACGGGCCCGTCCCCGCCCGCCCGCGCGGGCGCGTCGTCGTCCTCGTCAGCGGCCCGGAGCGCGAGCAGCTCCTGCCCCACCTGACCGGCCGGCGCGACCTCGTGCTGCGCACGTACACCGGCCCGAGCGACCCGCGGGTCCCGATCGAGAGCGCCGACGTCGTCCTCCACGTCGCGAGCGCCGACGCCCCGATCGCGAACGACGTCGCGGCGCTGCGGGAGCAGACCCGGGCGCCGATCGTGCTCGCGCTCGTCGGCTCGCGCGAGGGCCTGGTCGACGAGGCCCTCGAGGCCTCGCTCTCCGACATCCTGATCCTGCCGCAGCCGCCCGACGTCGTCGCGTTCGCGCTCCGGAAGGCGGCGCGCGAGCGGGCGGGCGGGCAGGCGAGGCTCTCGCGCGTGATCATGGTCTCGTCGACGAAGGGCGGGACCGGCAAGACGTCGATCGCCGTCAACCTCGCGGTCGAGCTCGCGGGCGTGCGCCTGCGGACCCTCCTGATCGACCTCGACGTGCAGTTCGGGGACGTCGGGATCGTCCTCGGGCTCGACCGGCCGGAGAAGACGCTGTACGACCTGACGGCGTCGCCGGGCGAGCTCGACCCGGAGAAGCTGCGCGGCTACGTGATCGCCCACCACACCGGGCTCCACATCCTCCCGGCGCCGCTCCGCCCCGAGGTCGGCGAGAACATCGACGCGACGAAGATCGCGGCGGTGCTGCAGACGGCCCGCGGCATGTACGACGCGATCGTGGTCGACACGGCGCCGCTCTTCGACGGCCCGATGCTGACGGCGCTCGACCGGAGCGACCAGCTCCTGCTCGTCTCGACGCCCGACGTGCCCTCGATGAAGAACATCCGGCTCGCGCTCCAGACGCTCGAGCTGCTCGGCTTCCCGCTCGAGCGCGTGGCGCTCGTCGCGAACCGGGCCGGGATGGCGGGCGGCGCGTCCGTCGGCGAGATGGCCGACACGATCGGCCGGGAGGTGCGCTTCGTCCTCGCCGAGGACGCAGCCGTGCCCGCCAGCATCAACTCGGGCGTCCCCGCCGTCCTCTACGAGCCGCGGAGCCGCTTCTCGCGGGCGCTGAAGGCGCTCGTCGGCACGCTCGTCGGCCGCGCCGACGCGCCCTTCGCCGAGCGCGGCGTCGAGCGCCGCCGCCGCATTCCGGGGCTCCAGCGGTGAACCTCAACGACCGCATCGCGCGCGGCCGCGACGACGGCGCCGTCGCGAGCCTCGGTCTGCTCGGCGGCCGTCTCGACGACTCCTTCGGGGGGGCCGCCGCCGTGGCCGAGGCGCCGCCGGTCGTCGACCCGCACGCCGAGCTGAAGACCCGTGTCCATCGTGCGTGCATCGCCAAGCTCGGGACGGCGCTCTACACGATCGGCTCGAACCAGGAGCTGACGAAGCTCGTCCGCGACGCCGTCGCCGAGGAGCTCGCTCTCGACCGCACCCCGCTCAGTCGCGTCGAGCGCGTGCGCGTGGAGCAGGAGATCGCCGACGACATCCTCGGCTACGGCCCGCTCGAGCCGTTCCTGCGCGACGAGACGGTGACCGAGATCATGGTCAACGGCGCCCGGGACGTGTACATCGAGCGCGACGGGAAGATCCAGCCGGCGAACGTCACCTTCACCGACGACGCGCACGTGCTCCGGATCATCGACCGGATCGTCTCGCAGGTCGGGCGTCGCGTCGACGAGGCCTCGCCGATGGTCGACGCGAGGCTGCCGGACGGCAGCCGCGTGAACGCGATCATCCCGCCGCTCTCGCTGCGCGGGCCGACGCTCACGATCCGCAAGTTCGCGCAGGACCCGTACACGCTCGCCGACCTGGCGGCGTTCGGCTCGCTCACGCCGACCGCCGCCTCGTTCCTCGGCGCGTGCGTCCGCGGCAAGGTCAACGTCCTCATCTCGGGCGGAACCGGCTCGGGGAAGACGACCCTCCTGAACGCCCTGTCGGCGTTCGTCCCGGGGAACGAGCGCATCGTCACGATCGAGGACGCGGCGGAGCTCCAGCTCCAGCAGCGCCACGTCGTCGCCCTCGAGGCGCGCCCGCCGAACGTCGAGGGCGAGGGCGAGGTGAGGATCCGCGAGCTCGTGCGGAACGCGCTCCGCATGCGCCCCGACCGGATCATCGTCGGCGAGGTCCGCGGCGCCGAGACCCTGGACATGCTCCAGGCGATGAACACGGGCCACGACGGCTCGCTGACGACGATCCACGCGAACACCCCGCGCGACGCCGTCCACCGCCTCGAGATGCTCGTCCTGATGGGCGGCGTCGAGCTGCCGCTGCGGGCGATCCGGGAGCAGATCGCCTCGGCCTTCGACCTGATCGTCCACCTCGTCCGCCTCGTCGACGGCAGCCGGCGCGTGAGCCGGATCACGGAGGTCGCGGGGCTCGAGGGGGACGTCGTGACGCTGCAGGACCTCTTCGTCGCCCGCTCGCCGGAGGACGACGGCTACCCGCAGCGCCGCTACGCCCTGCTCGGGCCGCTGCGGTCGACGGGCCTGATGCCGTCGTTCCTGCCGAAGCTCGCGACCCACGGCGTCGAGCTGCCGACGAACGTGTTCGAGGAGGCGCTCGCTTGAGACGGGCGGCCGCGGCCGCCGCCGCGGCGCTCCTCGCCGCGGCGGGCGCGGCGCAGGCCGGCGCGGGGGAGGGCCGGTTCGCCGTCCGGGGAGTCGACGTCGGCGGCTACCCGGTCGTCAACCTCGTCGTCCGCGGCCCCGCCGGCGCGGCGCTGCCGCCCGTCTACGAGGACGGCCGGCGCGTGACCGGGCTCGCGGCCCAGAACCTCGGCCGGACGAAGGCGATCGTCCTCGCCGTCGACCGCTCGCGCTCGATGGCCGGCGCGCCCCTCGACCGTGCGGCCGCCGCCGCCGAGAGCTTCCTCCGCCGCAAGCCGACGTCGGACCTCGTCTCCGTCGTCACCTTCGGCGCGACCGCGCTGGCCCAGGCCCAGCTCTCGCACGCGACGATCGACGCGGACGCCGCGCTCCGGAAGCTCTCGCCCGACCCGGTCGAGGGGACGGCGCTCTACGACGCCCTGGTCGTCTCGGCCTCCGAGCTCCGCGGCCGCTCCTACCCCGGCCGGGTGATCGTCGTCCTCACGGACGGCCGCGACGTCCGCAGCCTCGCCACGCTCGAGGACGCGGTCGGAGCGGCGCGGCGCGCGAACGCCGTCGTCTACGCGATCGCGCTCGGCGACGCGTACGCGCCGCCGCTCCGGCGGATCGCCCGCGCCACGGGCGGGTCGTTCTACTCGAGCCCGACCCCGGCGGCCCTCGGGGCGGTCTACCGCCGGATCGGGGCCGAGCTGGCCCAGACCTGGCGGGTCTCGTACACGACCCGGGCCCGGCCCGGCGACGAGATCGCGGTCGCCGTCGGCGACCCGCACGGCGGGGTGCGCGTCGAGGTCCCGGGCGCGCGGCCCCCGGGCCCCGCGGGCTCGCGGCTCCTCCCGCGCCGGCTCCTCCACGGGTTCGGAGGGCTCGGGCTCGTGCTGCTCGCGGTCGCCGTGCTCCTGTTCTCCGCCGCGCTCGAGCTGCAGCGGCTGCCCCGCGGGGCCCGGATCAAGACGCTCGTGCGCGCGCACACCGACCACCGCGAGCGCGCGCGCCGCGAGCGGCCGAAGCGGCCGACGCTCGCGGCCCGGCTCGCGGCGCTCGACCGGCGCCTCCGCGGCGTGCGCCAGTGGAAGCGCGTCGAGCGGCTGGTCGAGACGGCGGGGCTCCCGGTCTCGGCCGCGACCGTCGTCGCCGCCGGGGCCGCCCTCGGCCTCTTGCTCGCGGTCGCGGCCGCCGTCAGCGGCGTGATCGCGCCGCTCGTGCTCATGCTCTTCGCGCTCGGCGCGGGCCTCCCGTACGTGGCGGTCCGGGCCGCGGCCAACCGCCGGATCCGGGCGTTCGAGGCGCAGCTGCCGGACGTGCTGACGACGATCGCCGGGGCGCTCAGGGTCGGGCACGGGCTGCGCGCGGCGATCCAGACGGTGGCCGACGAGGGCGTGCCCCCGATGAGCGTCGAGTTCCGGCGGGTGCTCGCGGAGGAGCGCCTCGGCCTCCCGCTCGAGGACGCGCTCGTGGCGATGTGCGAGCGGCTCGCCTCCGACGACCTGCTCTACGTCGCGACCGCGGTCGACGTCCAGGCTCAGGCGGGCGGGTCCGTGGCGGGCGTCTTCACGACCGTGGCCGAGACGGTCCGGCAGCGCCAGCAGCACCGGCGCAAGGTCCGGGCCGTCACCGCGCTCGGCCGGACGACCGCGATCGTCCTGTCGGTCATGCCCTTCCTCTTCGTGGGGCTCGTCTCGCTGATCACGCCGAGCTACATGCTCCCCTTCCTGCGCAGCGACCTCGGCCACGCCCTGATCGCCTACTCGGTCGTGTCGATCGCCGTCGGGTACCTCGTCCTCAACCGGCTCGTGAACGTGAAGGGGTAGGAGTGGTACTGCTCCTGCTGCTCGGCGCCGCCCTCGTCGCGCTCGCCGTCTTCGCCGCCCTCGACGCCCTCTTCAGCCCGGCCGAGGCCCGGCGCGCCTCGCTCCGCCGCGTCGTCACCTACGCGACCGTGAGCCAGGCCCCGCGCGTCGCCGCGCTCGAGCGGCCCCGCCTGCGGGAGGCGGTCGTCCCGGCGCTCAGCCGGGTCGCGCAGCGGCTGACGCCGAAGGGGCAGCGGGCGAAGCTGCAGCTCAGGCTCGAGGCGGCGGGCCTCGCCTCGCGGCTCGACTCGGAGCACTTCCTCGCCCTCAAGACGGTCCTCGCGGTCCTCTCGGTCGCGGTCGCGCTCGCCGCCGCCGGCGTCTCCGTCGGGGGTCTCGCGCTCGGGCTCGTCCTCGTCGCGGCGAGCCTCTTCGGGCCGGAGCGGGCGCTCGTTCGGCTCGCGCGCAGCCGGGCCGACCGGCTCACGGCGCACCTGCCCGAGGTGATCGACCAGATCGTGATCTCGCTCGAGGCCGGCCTCGCCTTCGACGCGGCCGTCTCGTACTTCGTCCGCAAGGGCCGGTCCCCCCTGGTCGCCGAGCTCCGGGTCCTCCTCTCGGAGGTGCGGATGGGGGACTCCCGGGTCGAGGCGCTCAAGCGCCTGGCCGACCGCGTCCCCTCCGACGAGATGCGCAACTTCGTCCAGACGCTCGTCCAGTCGGAGGGCGTCGGCATCTCGCGCGCGGCGATCCTGCGCAACCAGGCGGCCGACCTGCGCGAGCGGCGGCAGCTCGCGGCGGAGGAGCGGGCGCACCGGATGCCGATCAAGATCCTCTTCCCGACGGTCGTCTTCATCCTCCCGGTGATGTTCGTCGTCGTCGTCGGCCCCGCGCTCCAGCAGGTCGCGACGCTTCTGCACGACTGAGCCGGCACCTGACCGCGGATCGGCCGCGGACGATGTACCAACAACCGTCGCGCACGGCCTCTCCGCCGGAGGTGCGTCCGCGCCGCGGTGCCGCCGGTACATGCACGCGAACGGCTCAACCATGCGCCTTCGCGATTTTCGTGTACATGCCTCGGCCCGGACGGCACGGTGCGACTTTTTTGTACAAGTCTCGGCTTTGTACAAGGAAAAACTTCTTCTCAGATTTCCATCTGAATTTCATTGACGATTTGTCCTGACGCGGTCAAGATCTCTGCGTGGCAGACGGGGTCACGCTGGAGGCGGCGGTCGAGCGGTGGTCTGGGGAGCGCGCGCTCCCCGTCGACCGAGGGCTCGATCCGGCCGGTTCGCGAAGCCCGATGCAGTCGTGGTGGAGCGCGCGAGAGCGTGCTGACCGGACTCGCTTCGCACTCCTTCGGACCGTCCGTCGGAACACGGCGACGAGGTCGTGGTCGAGCGCGGCAAGCCGCGGGGACCGGACCGGGTTCGCAAACGTCGGCATCACCTCGAGGCGGATCGCGGAGTCGTGGTGGAGCGCGCGAGAGCGCGCCGACCGGACTCGGCTTGCGACAGTCGACATCTGCAGCGAGGGGATCGCCACGGAGTCGTGGTCGAGCGCGCACAGGCGCGATGACCGGGCTCGCACGGTCGGAGCAAGGAGCCGGCGCGGGAGCGTCGCAGCGCGGGCGGGGGCCGTCACGGCCGCCCTGCTCGTCCTGCTCGTCGCAGCCCCCGCCGCGCTCGGAGCAGGCGACCAGACGGCGGCGCCCCCCGGGGGCGCGAGCACGGCGCAGGCGGGAGGCGGGAGCGTGCAGACCCCGGCCGGCTCGGGGCAGAGCCCGGCCGCGGGCGCCGCGGCTCCGGCGACCGCGCCCGCGGGCGACTCGGCGGCCGGCGGAACCGGCGCGCCGAGCGCGGCCTCCCAGACCGCCCAGGCCTCGGCCTCGGCCGAGCAGGCGGCGCCGGCGAACGCGAACGTGGAGGTCGACGTCGGTCACGGCGGCGACGGCAAGGCGGTCGGCCAGTCGAACGACGCGCACGCGGATGCTTCGGCCGACGCCACCACGACCGGTGCGCCGGCGGGCTCGGACCGGACGAGCGCCGCCGCCGCGTCGGCCGCGCAGACCTCGCCGGCGAACGCGAACGTGACGGTGCGGGTGGACAGCCCCGGGGAGGTCGGACCGGTGACGCAGGTGAACGACGCGACCGCGACCGCCGGCGCGAGCTCGGACGCGGGCGAGGCGTCGGCGACGGCGACGCAGTCGGCGCCCCAGAACCTCAACGTCACCGTCCGGGTGGCGAGCCCGGGCGCGAACGGCGCGGTCACCCAGACGAACTCGGTCGGCGCCACGGCCGGCGCCGGCGATCCGCCGGCGGGCCCGGCCGCGACCGACCCGTCCGGGAGCTTCGCCACCGACCAGCTCGTCTCGACCTCGGGCTCGGCGAGCGTGACGAACGAGAGCGCCGTCGACCAGGAGATCGAGCAGACCTCCGGCGGCGCGGCCCCCGGCCCCTCCGCTCCCTCCTCCGCGGCCCCCGCGGCCACGGCCGCGAACGCGGTCGGTCAGGCGAGCGCGACGCAGACCGGCGCCGAGAACCTGAACGTCTCCGTCCGCGTCGGCAGCCCGGGCGCCGACGGCCGCGTGACGCAGGCGAACGGCGCCACGGCGACCGGCACGAGCGCGACGCTCGGGACGGTCACGGTGAGCGGCGGCTCGAGCACGAACGTCTCCGTCGTCCTGCCCGGCGCCGCCGCCGGCGCGCCCGCGGGCGACGCGTGGACGTGGACCTGGATCTGGGACGGCACGTGGGCGCCCCTTCCCGGCGCGACCGCCGGCGACGCCGCGCCGACCGCGGACGCCGTGTGGAGCTGGCTCTGGACGAGCCGCCCGCAGGCCGCCGCCCCCGCGGGCGCGCAGGCGCCGTCCGGCGCGGCGACCCCGCCGGCGTCGGCGGCGGGCGCCCCGGCGGGCGCGTCCACCGGCCGCTTCGTCTGGACGTGGACATGGACGACCCCCGCCGGGCGGACGTGGAGCTTCGACTGGGAGCAGTCGTGCGCGTGCTCCTGGACGTGGACCTGGACGTGGGACTGGAGCGCGGGCGCGCCCGCCTCGACGCCCGCCGCCTCCGCCGCCCCCGGCGAGGAGGCCGCGCCGGCGCCGCAGGACGAGGCCGCGCTCGCCGGCCCGGTCGAGCAGTCGAACGAGGCGACGGCGACCGCGACGGCCTCGGTCTCCGCGACGGTCGACGCCGCGGTCGAGGCCGTGCAGACCCCCGGCGGCGCGGCGCCCGGCGGGCAGGAGCTCTGGAACGGGCAGACGACCGTCGCCCTCCAGACCGCGCTCGCGTCGGCGCGGGCCGTGCAGACGCGCGCGACCAACTCGAACCTCGTCTTCGGCGTCCCGACCGCCTCCGTCCGGCAGGAGAACGAGGTCGCCGCCGAGGCGGAGGCCGCCGAGACCCTCCACCTCGTCGCCGGGATCGAGCAGCGTCAGGAGGGCGCGCCGGGGACGGTGCAGCGGCTCGACGCCGAGCAGTGGATCGGAGGCGAGCAGGTCGCGGACGTCGAGGCGCAGGCGGCGCAGACCGACGCGGCCAACCGGAACGTCGTCCGCGCGCCGGCCCCGAACCGCGCCTCCGCCGACGCGGTCGTCCAGCAGAACGAGGCGACGGCGACGGCGAGCGCCGACCTGGCCGCCCACGTGGAGGGCTTCGTCGGCCAGTACCAGACCGCCGGCGGCGCGTCGCTCCAGCAGGCGGAGGCCGACCAGGTGCTGTCGAGCCTCCAGACCGCGCAGGTGACGGCCGCCGTGGCCCAGACGGACGTCGGCAACCTCGACGACGTCGTCGTCCCGGGCGGCAGCCGCGCCACGAACCCGACTCTCCGCCAGCGCAACCTCGTCTCGGCCGCCGCGACCGCGGCCGACGCCAGCGTCGTCGACTCGTCGATCCTGCAGGAGCAGAACGGCGACGCGGTGACGGAGGTCGCGCTCGCGCTGCAGGGGGCGGACGTCGCCCAGAGCGCCGCGGCCTCGTCCCCGGCGCTGCAGTCGCACCTCCTGAACCGCGCGGGCTGGCGCGGCGTCGAGCCGGCCGACGAGCCCGTGCCCGCGACCGAGCCGGAGCAGGGGCCCGAGGCGGCGCAGGCGCAGGCAGCGATCGGCCCCGCGCCCGGGCCGGCGTTCCACGCGGCCGCGACGGCGACGCGCGTCTCCGCACACGGCCTGCACGCGTTGGCGCGCGGGGTCACCGCGCTCCGCGTCGGGCCGGTCCGCCTCGGCACGGCGCAGGCGCGGGGCACGGGCGCGCCGCCCGCCGGCGAGGGCGCTCCGGCCGGCGTGCCGTTCGTCCCGCCGGCGCCCGCCGCGACCGGCGCGGGGCCGGCCGCCGGCGCGCCGCGCGACGAGAGCGCGCTCGCGCACGCCGCGCAGCCGGGCGCCGCCGCGGGCGCGCCCGCGGGCCCGGACGGGCCCTGCTGCGCGAGCTCCAGCGATCTCGGCGCCGCAAGCGCGGCGCCCCCGGCGAGCGGCGGGCCCTTCGCGCTCGCGCTCGCCTCGTACAAGCTTGCGGCCCCCGCTCCGATCGGGCCGCACTCGCCCGCACCGATCCTTGGGCGGTCGGTGGCCTTCCCGGATCCCTTCGAGCGGCCTGGGTAGCCGGGGCGCGCTGCGCCTCAACCCCGCCGGGTGTCTTGGGTGCCCGGCGGCAGCCAGGTACGTCAAATCGCTCGAAAGGAGAGAGAAGGTGAGAACCAAGCGATGGTGGCTGGCAGGAGTGGTCGCCGTGATCGCGCTGCTCGTGGCTCCGGCCGCGTTCGCAGGCGGTTACGACCCGCACCACTTCTCCAAGCCGTCGATCGACGTCGAGGACGTCGTCGCACAGGTGCAGTCCCAGACCGCCGCGCAGGTGGCGACGGTCGACCAGTCCGGAACCGCGGAGAGCGGCCCCGCCTTCAGCAAGGGCGGGTTCGCGATCGGCGGCGACGGCGGCAGCGGCGGCGACGCGAAGGCGATCGTCGACAACTCGTCGAACGCGGCCGGCGGCAGCGCCGACTCCTGCAACAAGGGCGGCGACTGCAACGGCGTCGCGAACGGCGGCGACGCTTCGGCCGTCGGGACGGGCAACTCGGCCGGCAACGGCGACTCGGCTTCGTCCGGAGGCGACTCCGGCGCGGCCGTGGCCGTCTCCGCCGGCGGCGGCGCGAAGAGCGGCGTCCTGAGCGGCCTCAACGACGGCGGCAACGCCAACACGGGCCAGATCGACACCGGGCACGCGAGCTCGGGCGATCCGACCCAGGTGAACGTCAACGTCCCGATCCAGCCGTCCGTCGGCGGCGACACCGGTGGCAACTCCACCGACGCCACGAGCGGCGGCAACGTCGGCACCGGCAACGCCCACAGCGGCGACGCCACGTCCGGTAGCACGGACAGCGGCTCGTCGAGCGGCGGCATCGCCGGCGCCGGCAGCAACTCGGGTGGCAACGACAGCGGCGACGCGAAGAACGTCGCGGTGTCGAGCGCGAGCGGCAGCAGCGGTTGCGGCTGCCTCTCGAGCGGTGACCCGGGCGAGGGCGAGTCGAAGTCGGTGGCGATCGGCGATCCGAGCTCGGGCAGCACGAGCTCCGGCTCGTCGGACGCCGACGCCGACGCGAACTCGGCCAGCGGCGGGAACGACTCGGGCTACGCCGACAGCGGGTTCGCCAAGGGTGGCGACTCGTTCACCGGCGAGGCCAAGTCGTTCAGCGACACCGGCTCCGCCGACGGCGGCGATCCCACGAGCAACAACACGCAGAGTGGGTCCGCGACGAGCGGTGACGCCAACACCGGCAACACGGGCACGACCGGCACGGCCAACGGCGGCAGCGCCGGCGGCAACAACGGGACGAGCACGGCGACCGGCGGAGCGGCCGGCGACGCCGGCGCGCTCTCCGGTGACGGCGGCGACGCCGCCGGCAACATCGGCAACTCGGCCGACACCGTTTCCGCAGGCGGCAACGGTGGCGGCGGGAACAACGACGCCGGGATCGGCGGCGCTGCGACCGCGAACGGCAACACCGCCTCGGACATCATGGGCGGGATGGCCGGAGACGGCGGCGCCGGCGGGTCGGCGAGCGCCGACGGAGGCTCTGCCACGAGCGGCAGCGCAGCGGTCGTGAACACCTCGATCCTCGCGCAGTCGATCAAGCAGGGCATCTGGGCCCGGGCACGGACGTAGCCGGGACGACGACACGCATGGCTGTCGACGGAGTGACCACGAAGAACGCAGCAACGGCCGCGGCGCCGCCCAAGGGCCCGGCCGGCCGGCCGCTGCGCGCTCGCGGTCGCTCCGTCGGCAGGGTGGCACCACGCCGTCCGCCGACGGGCGGGCGGCTCGACCACACCGAGCTCTCCGGCGCCGGACGGGAGTCGTCCCAAGAGGCTTCCGGTCGGATGCGGGAGGCGAGGCGTGAGGAAGCGATGCGGTACGACATGGGAACACCGCAGACGACAGACGCGCGCGCGGCGGGGGCCGCCTCGAGCGGCCCCGCCCGCGTGCCGAGAGCAGCACGTCCGTGCAGGGGTGGAGGTCCGGCGGCGCGGCCGGCATCGGCGGCTTCGCCGCGGACCTCCACCCTCACGGGTGGCGATCCGCGGGTCTCGCCGGCGACGGCCGGACCCCGGATCTCCACCCGCACGGGTGGGCGGCGCTCCCCGAGCCGCCGGGGCGGACGCCCCTCCGGGCTCCGCCCCGGCCCCGGTGCCTTCGGCACGGGCTGACCGCCCCCGGTACGCTCCCCCGCACGCGGCAACGGAGGGGGACGCGCGTGGGGAGGCTCGCGCCAGAACGCATCGTGGAACGGCTCGGCTCGCGGCCCGGGCCGACTCGCGACGACTTCGAGGCGGTGCTCGGCGGGGTGAGCGAGGGCGTGCTCGTCCGGGCACCGGACGGGAGGACGGTCTTCGCCAACGAGGCCGCGGCCCGGCTCCTCGGCGCCGGCTCGGCCGAGGAGGTCGTGCGCGCCCCGCTCGCCGCGTTCCTGCGCCGCTTCGAGCTCTTCGACGGCGCGGGCCGTCCGCTCGACCCGGCGGCCCTCCCAGGCGCGCGCGCGCTCGCCGGCGAGGAGGGCGGCGAGCTCGTCGTCCGCTTCCGCCCGCTCGGAGGCGGCGAGGAGCAGGTGGCGCACGTGCGCGCGCGACGCGTCGCCGACGGCCGCGGCGAGCTCCGCCACGTCGTCAGCTACTTCCGGACGGTCACCGAGGAGCATGCGGCCGAGACCCTGCGCAAGCTCGAGCACGTCACGAAGGAGGCGCTCTCGCACTTCTCGCTCTCGGATCTCCTGCCGTCCCTCCTCGAGGCGATCGAGCGCGTGCTCGAGGCCGAGACGGCGGCGATCCTCCTCCTCGACGACTCGGGCCGGCTCACGATGCGGGTCACCTCCGGGTTCGAGGCCGAGCAGGTGAGCCTCGCCGTGCCCGTGCCGCTCGGCCGGGGCATGGCGGGCGGCGTCGCCGCGAGCGCGACGTCCCGGCTCGTCGAGGACCTCGACGAGATCGAGCTCGTGAGCCCGGTGCTCCGCGCGCGCGGGATCCGCTCGCTCGTCGCGATCCCCCTCGTGGTCGAGGGCCGCGTGATCGGCGTCGCCCACGCCGGCTCGACCGCGAGGCACCACTTCGACGTCGAGGACGTGCGCCTGTTCGAGCTGATCGGCGACCGGA
This sequence comes from Gaiellaceae bacterium, assembly GCA_035650615.1. Classification (GTDB taxonomy): domain Bacteria; phylum Actinomycetota; class Thermoleophilia; order Gaiellales; family Gaiellaceae; genus PALSA-600. The sequence goes on from DASRHI010000017.1 coordinate 45,204, forward strand.
TCGCGCTCGCCGTCAACCACTCGGCGCTCCTCGACGCCGAGCGCGACGCCCAGGAGCGGCTCGCGTTCCTCGGGGAGGCGAGCGCCGTGCTCGGCTCGTCCCTCTCCTACGAGGACACGCTCGCGCGCCTCGCCGATCTCGCCGTGCCGAGGTTCGCCGACTGGTGCGCGGTCGACCTGCTCGCCGAGGACGGCGCCAGGCGGATCGCGACGGGTCGCGTCGGCCGCGACGGGGCGCGACCGGCGCGCGGGCCCGCCGAGCGGGCGCCCGCCGACCTCTCGGCCGACCGCGGCCTCGGGCGCGTGCTGAGGACCGGCGAGCCGGAGCTCCTCCCGGAGCTCGGCCCGGAGCTGCTCGAGGCGGTGGCCCGGGAGGCGCCCGAGGTACGCGAGCTCGTCGGAGAGCCCGGGGCGGCCTCGGCCATGATCGTCCCCGTCTCCACCCGCGGACGCACGCTCGGCGCGCTCAGCTTCCTGCGCGCCGGGGGCGGGCGCCGCTACGGCGAGGCCGACCTCGAGCTGGCGCTCGACCTCGCGCGCCGCGCCGGCGTCGCCGTCGACAACGCGCACCTGTACCGCGAGGCCGAGGAGCGGGCGCAGGCCGCGCGCGTGCTCGCGTCGGTCGGCGACGGCGTCGTGCTCGTCGACGCCTCGGGCGTCGTCCGCTACTGGAACCGCGCCGCGGAGGCGATCACCGGCCTGCCGCGCTCGGCGGTCGTCGACCGCCCGGCGGTCGAGGCGGTTCCGGGCTGGTCGGCCGTCGTGCAGCGCGTGCCGATCGCGGTCGACGCGGTCTCGACCGCGAGGGCTCTGTCGCTCCCGCTCGGCCTCGGCGACCGCGAGCTGTGGCTGTCGGTGACGGGCGTCGCCGTCATCGACGGCACGGTCTACGCGTTCCGCGACATGACCGAGGAGCGGGCGCTCGAGGTGATGCGGTCCGAGTTCGTCTCCACCGTCTCGCACGAGCTGCGGACCCCGCTCGCCGCGATCTACGGCGCGGCCATGACGCTCCGCCGCGACGACGTGGTGCTCGACGCCGACCAGAGCGCGACGCTGCTGAACGTGATCACGAACGAGTCCGACCGGCTGGCGCGCACGGTGAACGCGATCCTCTGGGCGAGCCGCCTCGACACCGACGCGCTCTCGACCGCGATCGAGACGTGCGACCCGATGACGCTCGCGAAGGAGGTCGTCGACGCCCAGCGGGTGCACCTGCCCGAGCGCATCCGGCTCGAGCTCGAGTCCGAGGACGGCGTTCCGCCCCTCTCGGCCGACCCCGACAAGGTGCGGCAGGTGCTCGTGAACCTGCTCGACAACGCCGTCAAGTACTCGCCGGACGGCGGCGTCGTCCGGCTCCGGGTCTCGAGCGCGCCGAGCCGCGTGCGCTTCTCCGTCGTCGACGAGGGCCTCGGCATCCCCTACGGCGAGCAGCGCCGCATCTTCGACAAGTTCTACCGGCTCGACCCCGACATGACCCGCGGGATCGGCGGCACCGGGCTCGGCCTCTACATCTGCAGGGAGCTCGTGCGCCGCATGGAGGGGCAGATCTGGGTCACCTCCGAGCCCGGCCGCGGCTCGACGTTCGCCTTCGACCTGCCGGCCGCGTAGCGCCCGGCCGCCGCCTCCGGTGCGGCGGCCGGGACGCTCGCTCCCCGTCGGGACGTCCGCCCTCAGTAGCCGGGCGGCGGCGGGGCCTCCTCGTAGGTCGTGACGCGACGGCCGCCGCCGCGGGCGACGCCCCAGCCGCCCCACGTCGACCAGAACATGAGCGAGAGCAGCAGGCCGACCGCACCGACCACCATCAGGATCACGCCGACCGCGTCGATGTCGACTCCCGACACCGACGCGCCGACGGCCCAGGTGAGGATCGCGCCGACCGCGATCAGGATGAGGCTCACTCCGATACCCATGACGCTTTGCGCACCTCCTTGCTCTCCGGGGGAATCTCCCCGCGAACGTGATCTTTGAGACAACGGAAGAGTCGGTGAATTCGGTTCCCACGGTCTTCCTTGTGACAATCGAGTAGGGTTCCGGACCGGTGCGTCGGGGCTCCCTCCTCCAGCTGCTCTCCCTGACGGTCGCGGCCTTCGCGATCGGAGCCGTGATCGCCCTCGTGATCCCCTGGATGCCGAGCGCCGCCTCCAAGGAGGCCGGCCGCATCTGGTTCACCTACTGGTTCGCGACGTGGATCTCGCTGGGCATCTTCGCGATCGTCTTCGCGGTGCTCGTGTACGCGCTGCTCAAGTTCCGGGTCCGGGAGGGCGACCTCTCGGACGGGCCGCCCGTCCACGGCCACACGAAGCTCGAGATCGTGTGGACCGCCGTGCCCTTCGCGCTCGTGACGGCGATCTCGATCGTGAGCGCGATCGTCGTCGCGCAGAACGGCCACGCCGGCCGCGACCCGCTCGTCGTGAAGGTCACGGCGCAGCAGTTCGCGTGGAAGTTCACCTACCCGAACGGGAAGACGTACGACGACGCGCTCCGGCTGCCTGAGGACCGGCACGTGAAGCTCCGGATCACCTCGAACGACGTGATCCACTCCTTCTGGGTGCCGCAGTTCGGCCAGAAGCAGGACGCGGTCCCCGGGCAGGTCTACTCGCTCGTGATCACGCCGACGAAGGTCGGCACCTACCCGCTCATCTGCACCGAGCTCTGCGGCCTCGGCCACGCGCTGATGCGCAGCCGGGCGGTCGTGATGCCGGCCGCGGACTACGACGCCTGGTACGAGCGCGCCGGCTCGGCGGCTCCGCCTGCGGCCGGCGGGGGCGCTGGCGGCGGGGCCGAGGACGCGGCGGCGACCTTCACCCAGAACGGCTGCGGCGCCTGCCACGTCTTCTCGGCGATCCCGGGCGCGACCGGGAAGGTGGGGCCCTCCCTCGACCACCTGAAGCGGGCGGCCGCCTCCGCCGGCGAGGACGACCTGAGCGCGTACGTGAAGGAGTCGATCGTCGACCCGAACAAGGTCGTGGCGCCCGGATACCAGCCCGGCGTGATGCCGCCGAACTTCGCGCAGCAGATCCCACCGGACAAGCTCGACGCGCTCGTGCAGTATCTCGTCGAGCACACCAAGTGATGAGCGAGACCACGAGACCATGAGCGAGACCGCGCACGACGTCCACACGAGCGCCGGCCACGAGGCGCCGGCGAAGACGCCGCCCAGCGGCTGGCACCGGTTCACCGCGCCGGGCTGGCTCCGGGTGCTCTGGTGCACGCCCCTCGTCGGCTTCCTCGTGCTCGGGCTCACGTGCCTGATCCGCTGGGCCGTGAGCTGGGAGCCGGTCTGGAAGAGCGGGCCGATCGTCTCGGTCGCGCTCGTCTCGTTCCCGCTCGGCTTCCTGATCGGCCTCGGGGCGTTCGACTACTGGGGCGCCTACATGGCCGGCCGGCCGACCCGGCCCGAGGACCACTCCGGGCACGGCGGCCGCACCTGGCGCGACTACTTCCGCCCCAACACCGACCACAAGGTGATCGGCATCCAGTACATCGCGACGACGATGTTCTTCTTCGTCGTCGGGGGCTTCCTGGCGCTGCTCTTCCGCGCCGAGCTCGCCGAGCCGGGCGACCAGTACTTCAACCCGCAGACCTTCAACGTCCTGATCTCGAACCACGCGGCGCTGATGATCTTCCTGGTCGTCGTGCCCGTGTTCGCGGGGCTCGGCAACTTCGTGATCCCCCTGATGCTCGGCGCCGCCGACATGGCGTTCCCGAAGCTGAACGCGCTCTCGTACTGGCTGCTGCCGATCGCGGGCACGATGCTGCTCGTCGGCATGGTCACGCCGGGCGGCGGCCCGTCGACGGGCTGGACGTGCTACGCGCCGCTCTGCTCGCACCAGCCGCTCGGGCAGGTGTTCTTCAACATGGGCGTCCAGTGGGCCGGCGCGAGCTCGATCCTGACCGCGCTCAACTTCCTCGTCACGATCATCACCATGCGCGCCCCCGGCATGACCTTCTGGCGCATGCCGCTGCTCGTCTGGGCGAACTTC
>DASRHI010000018.1:0-110589 GCA_035650615.1 Gaiellaceae bacterium
TCATGCACCGATGATCCCAGACAGGCCGGACGGATAACTACTGACCACACAATCCAGCCAAGGAAAGGCCGCGACCCAAGCAACAAAGCCAGATCGCGGCCTCTCGACCCGCCGTTATCGCGGGGAACTTCGGCCTAGGCCTCGCGCAGGATCCGGTCGAAGCCGTGCACCCGCCAGACGGCGAGCATGTTCGCCGTCGAGCCGCCCCCGACCGAGATCGCGTCCTGGGAGAGGACGAGCTCGCGCAGCCCCGCCGGAGGCCAGGGGTGGAACTTCAGGTGGGAGAGGTCGCCGAGCCCGTGGCAGCGCTCGTAGAAGGAGACGACGCCGGCGTCGGAGTCCCCGGTGGCGGTCGGCACGTGCAGGACGCGGGGCCGCGACTTCCCGGTCAGCGAGAGGGCGTGCCGCATCAGCGCCCGCGTCTGCTCGGGGGTGTCGCCACCTCCGCCGAGACCCAGGATCTGCTGCTTGACTTGCACCATGAGCGAGCCCTCCAGTCTGACCGTCGGCGACAGGTCGTACTCGATCCACCGGCTCGCGGAGGCCGGCGACGCCTCCCGGCTCCCGTACACGCTCCGGATCCTGCTCGAGAACGTCCTCCGCAGCGGGAGCGAGGAGGGCGTCGCGGCGGTGATCGGCTGGGATCCCGCCGCGGAGCCGTCGCGCGAGATCGCCTTCTCGCCGTCGCGCGTGCTGCTGCAGGACCTCACCGGCGTGCCGGCGCTCGTCGACCTCGCCGCGATGCGGGACGCGCTCGCCGAGCTCGGCGGCGACCCGGCCCGGATCAACCCGCAGATCCCGGCCGAGCTCGTGATCGACCACTCGGTGCAGGTGGACGCGTTCGCCTCGCGCGGCGCGTTCGCGCGCAACGTCGAGCTCGAGTTCGAGCGCAACCGGGAGCGCTACGAGTTCCTGCGCTGGGGGCAGCGCGCGTTCGACAACTTCGCGGTCGTGCCGCCCGGCACGGGCATCTGCCACCAGGTGAACCTCGAGTACCTCGCGCGCGTCGTCGAGGACCGCGACGGCGCCGCCTTCCCCGACACGCTCGTCGGGACGGACTCGCACACGACGATGGTGAACGGCGTGGGCGTCCTCGGCTGGGGCGTCGGCGGGATCGAGGCCGAGGCGGCGATGATCGGCGAGCCGCTCTCGATGCTCGTCCCGCAGGTCGTCGGGTTCCGCCTCTCGGGCGCGCTCCGCGAGGGCGCGACCGCGACCGACCTCGTCCTCACGGTCACCGAGATCCTGCGCGCGACCGGCGTCGTCGGGAAGTTCGTCGAGTACTTCGGCGAGGGGCTCGCGGGCCTCTCCGTCGCCGACCGCGCGACGCTCGGGAACATGTCGCCCGAGTACGGCGCCACCTGCGGCTTCTTCCCGGTGGACGAGCTCACGCTCGAGTACCTGCGCCTGACCGGGCGGCCGCAGGAGCGGGTCGCCCTCGTCGAGGCGTACTGCAAGGAGAACCTCCTCTGGCACGAGCCGGGCGAGCACCCCGAGTACTCGCAGGTCGTCGAGCTCGACCTCGGCGACGTCGAGCCGTCGCTCGCCGGGCCGCGCCGGCCGCAGGACCGCGTCCCGCTCGCACGCGCGAAGGAGTCGTTCCTCGAGGCGCTCCAGACCTTCGGCGTCGAGGCGGACGGCGACGGCGCGGTCGCCGAGACCTTCCCCGCGAGCGACCCGACCACGGAGCAGGCCCCGGGCGGCGACCCGGCGCCCGTGGAGGCGCCGGCGCCCGCCGTGCCGCGCGAGGCGCGCCAGGTGCGCGTCGCGCTCGACGGCGGCGAGTTCGAGCTCGGGCACGGCGCGGTCGTGATCGCGGCGATCACGTCCTGCACGAACACCTCGAACCCGCAGGTCATGGTCGCGGCCGGGCTGCTCGCGAAGAAGGCGGTCGAGCGCGGCCTCGCCAGGCGGCCGTGGGTGAAGTCGTCGCTCGCGCCCGGGTCGCGCGTCGTCACCGAGTACTACCGCGCGGCCGGCCTCGAGCGCTACCTCGACGAGCTCGGCTTCAACACGGTCGGGTACGGCTGCACCACCTGCATCGGCAACTCGGGGCCGCTCCCGGAGGCGATCTCGGACGCGATCCGCGACGGCGACCTCGTCGCCTGCGCCGTCCTCTCCGGCAACCGCAACTTCGAGGCGCGCATCCACCCGGAGGTGAAGGCGAACTACCTCGCCTCGCCGCCCCTCGTCGTCGCCTACGCGCTCGCCGGCCGGATGGACGTCGACCTCGAGCGCGAGCCGCTCCAGGGCGACGTCTACCTGCGCGACATCTGGCCGAGCGCCGCCGAGATCCAGGAGACGATCGCGACCGCGATCCGCGGCGAGATGTTCTCGTCGACGTACGCCGACGTCTTCACCGGCGACGAGCGCTGGCAGGCCCTCCCGGTGCCGGAGGGCGACCGCTTCGCGTGGGACCCGTCCTCGACCTACGTGCGCCGGCCCACCTACCTCCAGTTCGTCACGAGCGGCTACGAGCTCGTCGGCGACATCCGCGGCGCGCGCTGCCTCGTCTCCCTGGGCGACTCGGTGACGACCGACCACATCTCGCCGGCCGGCGCGATCCGCCCCGACTCGCCGGCCGGGCGCTACCTCGTCGAGCGCGGCGTCGAGCCGCGCGAGTTCAACTCCTACGGCGCGCGCCGCGGGAACCACGAGGTGATGATGCGCGGGACGTTCGCCAACGTCCGCCTGCGCAACCTGCTCGTGCCCGGGTCGGAGGGGACCTGGACGGTGCACGTCCCGTCGGGCGAGGAGACGACGATCTTCGAGGCGGCCGAGCGCTACCGCGGCACGCCCCTGATCGTGCTCGCGGGGAAGGAGTACGGCTCCGGCTCGTCACGCGACTGGGCCGCGAAGGGGCCGCTGCTGCTCGGCGTCCGCGCCGTGATCGCGGAGAGCTACGAGCGCATCCACCGCTCGAACCTGCTGATGATGGGCGTGCTGCCGCTGCAGTTCAAGCCGGGCGAGAGCCGCGAGGCGCTCGGGCTGACCGGCCGCGAGGAGTACTCGATCATCGGCGTCGCGAGCGGGGCGACGGACGAGGTGACCGTGCTCGCAGACGGAACCGAGTTCCGGGCGACCGTTCGGCTCGACACCCCGCGCGAGCGCGAGTTCTACCGCCACGGCGGGATCCTGCCGTACGTCGTGCGGCGCCGGCTCGAGACGCGCTGACGCTACTTCGCGCCGGGCTTCGTCGCGGCGACGACGAAGGCGACGACGTCGTTCAGCTGCTTCGTCGTGAGCACGCCGACGAACGTCGGCATGAGGCCGGTCGTGCCGCCGAGGGCGCGCATGATCTTCGCCTTCGTCTCGCGCTTCCCGGTCAGCACGGGGCCGGCGCTCGCGCTCCTCGCGACCGTGGCGGCCGCCCTCAGCGTGTGGCACTTCCCGCACTTCGCCCGGAAGACGGTGCGTCCGGAGGCCGGGCCGACGGCGGCGGCCGCGGGCCCGGCGAGCGCGGCGAGGAGCGCGACGCAGGCCGCGAGGCGCATCAGCCGTCGGTGAGCTTGGCGACGATCGGGTGCTTCTTCGTCGCCTTCTCGACGAACGCGGCGACGTCGTGGATCTGCGTCCAGTTCATCTTCTTGAGCACGATCTCGTGCCCGCCGAAGAGCTCCGTGATCGCGGAGATGCAGAGCGAGGCGGAGACCTTGAGCTCGTTGAAGCTCGGGCCGCCGTCCTGCCCGAACTTGCTCTCGGCGCCGAACCCGGCCGCGAGCGCCTCGGCGAGGGCGTGGCACTGGCCGCAGTACGTGCGGTAGGCCTTCTTGCCCGCGACGACGTCCCCCCTGACGCGCGTCGCCGCCCAGACCCCGGCGGCCGAGGCCAGGACGGCCACGGCGAGGGCGCAGAGGACGGCGAGACGGACCCGTGCGGACAAGCCCCGACACGATACCGGTACGCTGAGCGGCGTTCTACACCGGGGTGCCGCCGCGGCGGCTGAGATCACACCCGTCGAACCTGATCCGGGTCATGCCGGCGAAGGGAGGAGCAGCCTTGCACGACGCGCCGAACTGGGGAATCGAGCCGGTGCCGGAGCGCCTCCGGGCGCTCGGCGCCCTCGACGGCGTCCTCCTCTGGGCGAACCTGTCGGTCTCGCTGCTCGTCATCGTCGCCGGAGCCTTCCTCGTGCTGCCGGCGTCCGAGTACGGTCTCGCGCTCTCGCTCCCCCAGGCCCTGCTCGCGATCTGCGCCGCCGCGGTCGCGGGCAACCTGATGCTCGGCGCCGGCGGCTACATCGGCGCGGACGCCCGGGTGCCGCAGATGGTGCTCCTCCGCGCGGTGCTGGGCCGGCGCGGCTCCTACCTGCCGACCGCCCTGAACGTGCTCCAGTGCCTCGGGTGGTCGGTCTTCGAGCTGATCGTGATCGCGACCGGCGCGAGCGCCCTCTCCGAGCGCGTGCTCGGCTTCGGGGGGACGGCGTTCTGGAAGGTGCTCTTCGGGGCGGTCGCGACGGCGCTCGCGCTGCTCGGCCCCGTCGGCTTCGTCCGCCGCTACGTGCGCAAGTTCGCGGTCTGGGTCGTCGTCGCCTCGCTCGTCTACCTCTGCTGGTGGTCGCTCCACGGCCAGCACGTCGGCAGGCTCTGGGACCGCCCGGGCGAGCACGCCTTCTGGGCGGGCTTCGACCTCGTGCTCGCGAGCATCGTCTCCTGGACGCCGCTCGTCGCCGACTACACCCGCTTCTCGCGCAGCCCCCGCGCGGGCTTCGTGGGAGCCGGGCTCGGCTACTTCCTCCCGACGGTGCCGCTGTTCGCGCTCGGCGCCGTGATCGCGCTGTCGCGCCACATCAGCGAGGCCCCGGCGCTCCTGACGGCGATCGCCGCGGGCGGCGCCGCGAGCGTGCTGGCGCTGCTCGCGCTCACGGTCGACGAGAGCGACGAGGCGTTCGCGAACGTCTACTCGACGGCGGTGTCGCTCCAGAACCTGCTGCCGGGCGTCCCGCAGCGGCTGCTGATCGCGGCGACGGCCGCGGTCGCGACCGGCGGCGCCCTCGTGGTCGACCTCCGAAACTACCAGCCGTTCCTGTTCCTGCTCGGCTCGTTCTTCGTCCCGCTCTTCGGGGTGCTGCTCGCCGACTGGCTGCTCTCGGGGCGGCGCTACGGCCGCGACGACGTCTTCGCGGCGCCCGCCTTCCGCCCGGAGCTCGTCGTCGCCTGGCTGGCCGGCTTCTGCCTCTACCAGTGGCTCTACCCGGACGGCCCCGGCTGGTGGACGCGCCTCGTCGAGCACGCCCACCCGCACGCGCTCCCGTGGGGCGGCGCCTCGCTGCCGAGCTTCGCGGCCGCGTTCGCGCTCACGGCGCTCGCGCGGGCGCTCGCGCGGACGGCGATACTCGCCCGAGCGTGATCGCCCTCCTCGGCAACCTCGCGCGCGACCTCTTCCCCGACCGGCCGCCGGCGCCGGGCGGCGCGCCGTACCACGCGGCCCGCGCGCTGCGCTCGATCGACACGCCGGGCGTCATCTACGCGCGCTGCGCCGAGGAGGACCGCGAGGAGCTGGTGCCGCCCGTGGCCCGGCTCGGCACGCCCGTCCGTTACGTTCCCGGCCGCTCGACGGCGTCGTTCCTGATCGCCTACGAGGGCCACGTGCGCTCGATGGGCGTCGAGGCGGCCGGCGACACCTGGCTGCCGGAGGACGTGCCCGAGCTGCCGCCGCGGGTGCGCTGGGTGCACGTCGCCCCCCTCCTGCGCTCCGACTTCCCGGCCGGGACGCTCGCCGCGATCGCCCGCGGCCGGCGCCTCTCGCTCGACGGGCAGGGGCTCGTGCGCGCGCCCGAGCTCGGGCCGCTGCGGCTCGACGCCGACTACGACCCCGCGATGCTCGCGCACGTCGCCGTGCTCAAGCTCGCCGAGGAGGAGGCCGAGGTGCTCGGCGACCCCGCCGCGCTCCCCGTCCCCGAGGTGCTCGTGACGCACGGGCCGGTCGGGGCGACGGTCTACGCCGAGGGACGCTGCGAGCACGTGCACGCGTTCGAGGTCGACGCCGACCCGACCGGCGCCGGCGACGCGTTCTCGATCGCCTACGTCGCGGCGCGCGCCGCGGGCCTCCCGCCGATGACCGCGGCGCGCCGGGCGACCGGGGTCGTCGCCGAGATGCTCGCCGCGTCGCTCGTCCCGTGATCGCGCTCGTCGCGACCGTGGCCGGGCCGTTCTCGGTCGACCTCGACACGGGCGAGGTCGAGCCCGGGGACCCGTTCGCGGCGCCGCCCGCGCCGCCGCTGCGCCTGCCGCGGGTGGTCGCCGCGGCCGAGGCGGGCTCGACCGTCGCCGCCGTCGTCGAGACGAAGCCGCCGCTCGTCGTCTCGCACGACGCGGGCGCGACCTGGCGCGAGTCGGGCCGCGGCCTCCCCCCCGGCCGCGCCGTGGCGGTCGCCGCCGCCGACCCCGACGTGATCCTCTTCGCCGCCCGGAACCGCCTCTACCTGTCGCGCGACGGCGGCGTCTTCTGGACCGCCCTCGACGCGGAGCTGCCGGAGATCGAGGCGGTCGCCCTCAGGGGATGACGAACTCGCCGCGGGCGACCACCTTCGCCGAGCCGCCGACCCGGACGCGCTCGAGGCGCTCGGCGGAGCCGTCGGCGCGCGCGTAGAGCGTCGAGGGCCGGCCGAGCTCGGCGCCCTGCGAGATCGCGATCTCCTCGCCGAAGCGGATCCGGCCGTGGCGGGCGAGGTGGACCGCGAGCGGCCCGGCCGCCGAGCCGGTGGCCGGGTCCTCGGGGACGCCGAGGTCGGCGAAGAACACCCGCGCCTTCCAGCCGGAGCCGTCGCGGGCGAAGCAGCCCGCCCCGGCGGAGGTGACGCGGCCGAGCGCCGCCAGGTCGGGCGCGAGGGCCGCCACCTCTTCCGGCGAGCCGAGCTCGACGAAGACGTACGACGGGCCGAGGTCGTAGCGCTCGACGGGCAGGCCCGACCCCGCGACGCCGAGCGCGGCGAAGAGCTCGCCGCTCCGGTCGAAGGGGCGCCAGCGCGGGAGCGGCTGCTCCATCCAGCCGAAGACGATCTCCGCGCCCTCCCGCTCGAGCTCGACCGGCACGACGCCCGCGTCGGTCTCGAGCCGGACGACGACCTTCTGGAGCGGGCCGCCGAGCACGAACGCGGTCCCGAGCGTCGGATGCCCAGCGAACGGGAGCTCGGCGCCGGGCGTGAAGATGCGGATGCGGGCGTCGGCGCCGTCGGCCCGCGGGGGCAGCACGAACGCGCACTCCGAGAAGCCGAGCTCGCGCGCGAGCGCCTGCATCGTCGCCGGGTCGAGGTCGCGCGCGTCCGTGAAGACGCCAAGCTGGTTGCCGGCGAGCGGCGTCGCGGTGAAGACGTCCGCGATCACGAAGCGCAGGCGGCGCACCGGGGGAAGCCTAGTAGCCTCCTCGCCGTGCGACTCTTCCTCGTGCGCCACGCGGAGGCCGCCCCCGGCGAGCCCGACGAGCTGCGCCCGCTGACGCCCGCGGGCCGCAGGGCCGCGCGCGAGCTCGGCGCGCGGCTCGCCGCGGAGCGCCCCGAGGCCGTCGTCTCGAGCCCGCTGCTGCGTGCGCGCGAGACGGCCGCCGCGATCGCCGAGGCGGCCGGGCTCGAGGCCGAGCCCGACGAGCGCCTCGCCCCCGGCGCGAGCGCAGGCGCGCTCCGGGCGGCCGTGGCGGGCCGGGGCGAGACGGTGGTCGCCGTCGGGCACCAGCCGGACTGCTCCGAGATCGTGCTCGCGCTCACCGGGCAAGAGCAGAGCTTCCCGGCCGGAGCCTGGTGCGAGGTCGAGCTGTGACCGAGGTGGCGGTCTCCGTCCGCGGCCTGCGCAAGAGCTACGGGCCGCACGAGGCGGTGCGCGGGATCGACTTCGAGATCCGCAAGGGCGAGGTCTTCGGCCTGCTCGGGCCGAACGGCGCGGGCAAGACGACGACGATCGAGATCCTCGAGGGCTACCGCGAGCGCAGCGGGGGCGAGGTGCGCGTGCTCGGCGTCGACCCGCAGCGGGCCGGCCGGAAGTGGCGGGAGCGGCTCGGCGTCGTGCTCCAGTCGTCGTCGCTCTACCCGAACCTGACGGTGCGCGAGAGCCTGCGCACGTTCGCGGGCTACTACTCCCACCCGCGCGACGTGGACGAGGTGACGGAGATCGTCGGCCTCGCGGAGAAGGCGGACGCGCGGGTGCGCACGCTCTCGGGCGGCCAGAAGCGGCGGCTCGACCTCGGGCTCGCGCTCGTCGGCGACCCGGAGCTCGTCTTCCTCGACGAGCCGACGACGGGGTTCGACCCGGGCGCACGGCGCACGGCGTGGGACACGATCCGGAACCTGCGCTCGCTCGGGACGACGGTGCTGCTGACGACGCACTACCTCGACGAGGCCGAGCAGCTCGCCGACCGCGTCGCGGTGCTGCGCTCCGGCGAGATCGTGCGCGAGGGGCCGCCGTCGGAGCTCACCGGCGCGAGCGCCGAGGCGGAGATCCGCTACCGGCGGAACGGCGAGGCCGTCGTCGAGCGGACGGCGGCCCCGACCGCGCGCCTGCACGAGCTGATCCACGAGGCCGGCGGCGCCGAGCTGGAGGGGCTCGAGGTGCGCCGCCCCACTCTCGAGGAGGTCTACCTGGAGCTCACCGGCGAATGAGGCTCTGGCTCCACGAGCTGCGGGTCGAGCAGCTCCTCTTCTGGCGCAACCGCGAGGCCGCGTTCTTCACCTTCTTCCTCCCGGTCATCTTCTTCCTCATCTTCGGCTCGGTCTACGGCGACGACACGATCAAGCAGGAGGGCGGGATGAAGGCGTCGCGCTTCCTCGAGGCTGGGATGATCGGGTACGGCGTCGCGGCGACGTGCTTCGCCGGCCTCGGGATCTCGCTCGTCGTACGGCGCGAGTCGGGGGTGCTGAAGCGCATCCGCGCGACGCCCCTCCCGCCCGCGACCTACATCCTCGGCGTGCTCGCCTCGACCTTCGTCGTCTTCCTGATCGAGGCGGTGCTGATCGTCGCGATCGGCCGGGCCCTCTTCGACGTGCCGGTGCCCGACGCGCTCCCGTCCCTCGTCGCGGTGCTCGCGCTCGGCGCGCTCGCGTTCGCCGGAATGGGGCTCGGCATCTCCGGGCTCGTCCGCACCGCCGAGGGGTCCTCGGCGGTGATCAACGCCGTCTACCTGCCGATGGCGATCATCTCGGGCACGTTCTTCACGCCGGAGACCTACCCCGGGTTCCTGAAGGCGATCGCCGACGTGCTCCCGCTGACGCACTACACGCGCCTCACGCGCGACGTGATGCTCCGCGGCGAGCACTTCTGGACCGCGCCGGGGGCGATCGCCGTCGTCGCCGCCTGGGGCGCGGTCGGAGTGGCCGGCGCCGTCCGCGGCTTCCGCTGGCAGCCGCGGGAGACCTGAACGGGGAAAACCGATCCGGTCCCGCGGCGGGAACCCGGGAACGAGACACCGCTGGCTCACACCGGGCGCGGCCTCGCAGGAGGCCGCCCCCCTCACGGGAGGAACCGCATGACGAAGCACGCACCGCTCCTCGCGCTCGCGATCGCGTCGGCTGTCCTCGTCGCCGTGCCCGCCGTCGAGGCGCGCCCGGCGCGGGCCGCCGCGACCGTCGCGGCGACGGCCGGCAAGCCGTCGGAGTTCAAGTTCGCGCTCTCCGCGAAGTCGGTCAAGCATGGGGCGGTCACGTTCACCGTGACGAACCAGGGCTCCATGCCGCACGACTTCAGGGTCTGCTCGAAGGCGACGAAGACGGCCGCCGACACGTGCGCCGGCAAGACGACGGCGCTGATCTCGCCCGGCGCGAAGGCCACGCTGAAGATGACGTTCAAGGCCGCCGGCACCTACGAGTACCTCTGCACCGTCCCCGGCCACGCTGCGGTCGGGATGAAGGGGCTGCTGAAGGTCACGTAGGCCGGTCGCCGGACCTGAGCGCCGCCACCCAGCGCGGATGGCGGCGCTCGGCCCAGTCCTCGCGCACCCACCCGCGCGTCATTCCCGACAGCGAGTGCCGCGTCGACGGGAGGACGAGCGCGTAGTAGAGGTGCCCGAGGAAGAGCACGAGCGAGGCGTACATCAGCCAGTCGTGCACGAGCAGCGTGCTCGCGAAGCGGAAGCGCGTGTCGCGCTCTCCGTACCAGAGGAGGAACCCCGAGACCGCGAAGAGGATCGCGAACGCGGCCGTCGCGATCGTGTTCAGCTGCTGGCCGCGGTTCATGCGGCCGTCGGGGTCGAGCCGGTCGAGCTCGCGCACCGTGCGCCGGAGCGAGCGGCGGTCGCCGAGCGCGACCACCAGCACGAGCGCGCCCGCCCACGCCGCGGCCGTGTAGAGATGGATGTCCTTCAGGAGCGGCCGCCTGCTCACGGCCTCCGCCAGGCTCGGCAGGTAGAGGCAGAGCCCCGAGCCGAGCAGGACGCAGAACGCGCCGGCGTGCACCCAGTGCAGCGCGCGCTCGGTGCGGTTCCAGCGAAGGACGCGGCGCGACCGCTCAGGCGGACGAATAGCCATTCGAGCGGCCGACCCAGGCGTTCTGGTCGTAGCCGAGGCCTTCCCAGTAGCCGGTCGGCTGGCGGTCGACGAGCTCCATCCGCGCGAGCCACTTCACGCCCTTGTAGCCGTACATCTCGGGGATCACGACGCGCGCCGGCGCGCCGTGCGGGCGGCTGAGCGGCCGCCCGTCGAGCTCGAGCGCGAGCAGCACGTCGGGCAGGCGGAGCTGGGCAAGCGTGAGCGAGTCGTCGTACGGCTCCTCGAGCGAGACGAAGCGGACCGCCCTCGCCTGCGGGAGCGGCTCGACGAGGTCGAGCAGGTGCGAGAGGCGCACGCCGGCCCAGTGGACGTCGTGGACGGTCCAGCCGGTGACGCAGTGGAAGTCCGAGACCTGGTGCGAGCGCGGCAGCGCGAGCAGCTCGTCGTAGGTGAAGCTCCGCGGCCGCGCGACGAGCCCGCCGACCTCGAGCCGCCACGTCTTCGGGTCGAACACCGGCATCGAGCCCGAGATCGTGTAGATCCGCCAGCCCCCGACCGGGAACAGGTTCCCGAGGAGCTGCGAGACGGAGGAGGTGACGGGCGAGAAGACGCCGGTCACCCGGTCCGCCCACGCAAACGACGAGAGCCCTCCGCCGAGGAGCGCGAGGAACGCGGCCCGCCCGTAGCGCCGCTCGCCCGCTTCGTCCACGCGCCCACGGTACTCCTCGCCGCCGGGCACGCGCAGGGGCCCGGTCCCCGCCGCCGGAGAGCTTCTACACTGGCCGCGGCGCCCCCGTAGCTCAGTGGAAGAGCAGCGGTTTCCTAAACCGCGTGCGCAAGTTCGATTCTTGCCGGGGGCACTCCCGACTGCCCTGTGCCTGCCTGCAAGAACACGCAAGTTTGCAGGAATTCTTTCTCGCTTTCTGACTCGCCGGCGACGGTCGGCGTCGCCGGTCGAGACGGCCAGCGGGACCATGAGACTGTCGCGCGACCGTCTCGCGGAACATCCGATGCCCCTTCTGGCGTTTCCCGTCGTGGCGCAGCGGACCGGCATCGAGGCACAAGAAGGCGTGCGCATCGCGCCGCGACGCCCGCTGCAACTGCGACCGACCTACCAGGCAAGCGTCTTCAGCGCCCACGAGTCGAAGCGCATCCGGAAGGCCTTCGCCACGCTGGCCGAGGCGCGAGGGTGGCGCGCCGAGACGCAGACGGGCGTCCGGCGTGGGACGTTGCGCGCGCCGGCGCACACCACGGTCGCCGAGGCAGCGGAGGAGCTCGTCGAAGGGATGCGCTCGGGACGCGTCCGCACCCGCTCGGGCGACCCGTACAAGCCGAGCGCGATCCGGAGCTACGCGGCCGCGCTTCGCGACCACGTCGTCCCGCGGATCGGGCGAACCCGCCTGGGCGACGTGCAGCATCGCGACGTCCAGCGGATCGCGGACGAGCTGCTCGCCGCCGGCCGCGACCCGTCGACCATTCGGAACGCGCTCATGCCGCTGCGCGCGATCTTCCGGGCGCGCGGTCGAGGACGGCGACGTCGCGGTGAACCCGTGCACTCACCTTCGCCTGCCGGCCGTCCGCGGCCGGCGCGAGCGCAGCGCGTCGCCGGACGAGGCAGAGCGGCCGTTGGCTGCTCACCCCGAGCGCGATCGGCCGATCTGGGCGACCGCGCTGTACGCCGGTCTCCGCCGCGGCGAGCTGATGGCGCTGCGCTGGGATGCCGTCGACCTCGCGAACGGCGTCATCCGCGTCGAGCGTGCGTACGACGAGAAGGGGCGCATCGAGGTCGAGCCGAAGAGCCGCGCTGGCCGCCGGTCGGTCCGATCGTCGGCGCCCTCCGCGACCTCCTCGTCGTCCACGAGGCGAGACAGGATTGGCGCGACGGCCTCGTGTTCGGCGGAGACGCGCCGTTCCAGCCGTCGAACCTCTGGCGCCGAGCTCAGCGCGCGTGGAGCCGCGCAGGCCTGCAGCCGATCGGGCTCCACGAGGCCCGCACACGTTCGCGTCAGTCCTCATCGCCACCGGCGTCAACCCGAAGGCGATCACGACCTCCATGGGCCACGCGTCGATCCAGACGACGTACGACCTGTACGGGAAGCTGATGCCGGGTTCGGAGGCAGAGGCTGCAGCGCTGGTCGACTCGTATCTGGCACGAGCCACTACGGGCGCCCAAGTCGCCCGTCTCGACGCTGCGATCTGAGCCGCTTGTGCCCGCGAGGGCCGTTAGGCGGCGGCAGGTGCGGTCTCGGCGAGTCGCGCCTCGGCGTCGAAGCGATGCTGCAGGTTCGTTATCAGGCGTGCCAGCGTGTTCCCGCACGTGTGCTCACCAAGGAGGACACGAAGCCACCCCGGGGTGACCTCAAGCCGAAGCGTCTGCCCAACGTGAAGGTCGACCGCGTTTGCCTCCCATTGAGCGTCGTCAACCTGGCGAGGTAGACCCCACAGGCGGAAGGGCTCCTTAGAGGTGAATAGACCTGCGACGAAGCGGTCGAGGTCAGCGAGCGGGCGTGGAAAGTCGATCACCGCAACGTCTCCGTCGATGGTGAGACCCAGTTCTCCAACTCGCTCCGCCCGCAGCTGGTATGTCGCCTCCAGGCTTCGAACGTATGCCTCATAACGATCGAGCGTTCTCCATAGCGCACCCGCTACTAGCTCAAAGCTCGTCCCGGTCGCGACGAACCCACCCCGGTAGTCGGCGATGACACTCGCCTCTCCGATGCCGGCTTCTCTGAGCCAGGAGCCCACAGCTGTCAACGACGCAGCAGAGGCGAACCGCGGATCCGTGCGAACGAGGTTCAGCAGTGCCTCGGGAGCATCGCCTTCGACCTGCACCCGCCAACGCCGCGTCGGCCCGGCCGCGTCGCCTCTCACCGGAAGCAGCTCGTCGGATGTGAACGAGGACTTGACCCAGTGACGCTGTCCCTCGAACTGATTCAGCTGATCCGAAGGAAGCCAGGCCGTGTCGAGGCGCGCATCCGTCAGCAACTCGCGACGCACCAGACGCCTGACGACGTTCGCTGGCGCCGTCGTGTGTAGGAGCCAGAACCGAGTGTTCAACGAATCCACGAAGAACACGTGCTCGTTTGTCGTGAGTGTCCACAGCGATTCACCAGCTGCGTCAACGCGAGCTCCGAGACGGTCACCAATCGAGCGCAGAAGGGTCGCGGCACCGTCGCTCGAGTACTCGACTGGATGTGCCTCGAGAAGCCGTGACTTCACGCGACCAGGCGCGAGCCGACCTCCGAAGACGTCTTCACCGACCTCGCCACGCATTGCGTCGGTCATAAGCGCGATGAACTCCTGCCGTTCCATCGTTAGGCCCATTATTCCGCTCCGATCACTCCTCGGCGATCCCGCCGGTCTCCGCAAGATCCTCAAGCGAGAGCTGCCCTTCGATCTGTGGCTGTGGCTGACGCCCAATCGAACGCGCCGCTCGGCCCTGAGCAGCCTGCCATGCCCGCGTAGCCCCGCGTGGATCGAGGGCGGCCGGAGTGCTGAGGATGACAACGCGGCCTTGGCTGCTCCCCGTCCGGGGCTCGTAGCGGAAGTATCGACGCATCGCAGCGCTTGTCAGGCGCCGGAGGATCGTCTCACAGCGCTGGATGAAGCTCTGCTGCACGCCGCGCCCCAGTAGCGCCCATTCGGGGAGAAGCGCCTCGCACAGAGACTCGATCCCGAGGAATTCAAGTCCGCGGGCTTGGGCCGCTGTCAGCTGCGGCACGAGCAGCTCTTGGATCTCATCGTCAGGACTTTGGTGGTCCACTGGAAACCGCGCAGGTGGCAGTCCGCCATCGTGTCGCTGGTCGAAGTCATCGAGACCCGTAACTCCGCTCGAGCCGGAAAGGCGAACTCGGCTCGAACCGATGGTCAAGAGGGGCGCCTCGATCTCAAGCGCTCGAAGCGCGTGTTCGAGCGCAGCCCGCTCATCCTCAAGGCCGACGAACATGGCCCGCACCGCGACGTCTGGCTCATCGCGCAACACCGACGGGAGCGTGCCAGCGCGTCGTAGTGCAGTTGCATCGGCCGCCAAGTACCGTCGCGCCTGCTCCTCCTCAAGGTTCTTGCCGCTCTTGCACTCTGCGAGCAGAACGAGCGCTGGCGCGGTTCGGAAGAGGACGGCGTCGGCTCGGATGTCACCGGAAGACGTACTCACGAGCATCTCGAACTGATGCCGCTCCCAGCCCTGATTCCGAAGGAGTGAAGGCCAGCGCCCATCCCCTCTCAGGAGCGCGATGAGCCCATTCAGAGGGATGAGACGCCGATCCACGCCTGAATGTTCCCTCCGGCGCAAGCGATACCTGCGATTCCTCGGACGCGGTCAGCGGCTGTTCCCCGCCGAGGCGCGAGCGTGGCACGCCGAGAGCGAGCGGGCGGCGAGGAACGCTGCGGGCACCGGCGCACACGACTCTTGCGGGCGGCGGAGGAGCTCGCTGCCGGGATTCGCTCCGGCCGCGTCCGACCGCGAGCTCCCGAAGGACCCGGGAATGCGAGGCTGCGCCTCCAGCCCGTGCTCGGCCCGGCAGGCGATCAGCCCCCGCGCGATCCCCTCGTCTGCGCTGCCGCAGTCCGAGCTCGCTGGTCGGTGCGGTGTCTCGCGGCCGGCGACCGCTCGGCTCGAACGTCGTCCCCGCCCTCGACGCCGACCTCGTCCTCGACCTCGCGCTCTGCGAGAGCCAGCCGGCTCGCCGGGAGCCGCGCGGCGGGTCCGTCTACCGCAGGCTCCTCATCCGGGACGCCCACTAGAGTCGCCGCGACGTGGCGGGACGCACGCAGGAGGCTCTCTACGCCGAGATCGACCTCGAGCTGTCCTGGTCCGAGGACGAGCTCCCCCAGGTCGAGCGGACGAAGCACGTCCACAGCCTCCACCCGTACCTCGGGAAGTTCATCCCGCAACTGGTCGAGGTCTTCCTCAAGCGCTACTTCTCGCCGGGAGGGTGCATCTACGACCCCTTCGTGGGGTCGGGGACGACCCTCGTCGAGGCCAACGTCTTCGGGGCCGACGCAATCGGCTGCGATATCTCGGCCTTCAACTGCCTCCTCTCGCGAGCCAAGACCGCCCGCTACCCGCTGGGAGAGCTGGAGCTCGCCCTGCGGGGAACGCTCGAGGACGCTCGGCGGCGCATCGACGGCCCGCCGAGCGCCGCGACGCCGTGGCTCGAGCGCTGGTATGCACCCCGGGCGCTCTCCGAGCTTCTTGCGTACCGCGCCGCCGTCGACGACCTGGCTCCGCCCTTCGACGACGTCGCTCGGGTGATTCTCTCGCGGGCCGCCCGCTCCGCTCGCCTGACGACACACTTCGACCTCGACTTCCCCCGCGCGCCGACCACGGGGCCGTACTGGTGCCTGAAGCACAAGCGCAAGTGCCGCCCCGTCGAGGAGGCATGGAAGTTTCTCGTCCGCTACACGACGGACACCGTGCGGCGCCTGCGAGAGTTCGCGGCGCTTCGTCGCGACCGTGAGGTCGCGGTTCTCCACGGCGACTCCCGAACCGTCCGGCTACCCGTGAGTCCGTCGGGTGTGATCACCTCGCCGCCGTATCCCGGCCTGATCGACTACCACGAGCAGCATCGATACGCCTACGAGCTGCTCGGCCTCGTCGACCGCCGGGACGAGGAGATCGGCGCGGCGTCCTCGGGCCGAAGCCGGTCTGCCCTGCAGTCGTACGTCGAAGCGATGAGCGCGGCGTTCGGTCACACAGCCGCTCAGCTGCCTCGGGACGCCTGGGTGCTCGTCGTCGTCAACGACTCGCAGAATCTCTACCCGGCGATCCTCGAGAACGCCGGTCTCATCCTCGAGGAACGCATCACTCGCCACGTCAACCGGCGCACAGGACGTCGCGCGGGCGAGTTCTTCGAGGACGTCCTGCTCTGCCGCGCCGCGTAACGACCGGCACGACGGCGCCTCAAGGCAGGTCACGCTCGCGCAGCTCGAGGGCGAGCTCCGCGCGGAGGAGCGCCGGGCGCGCGAGCATCCAGACGTGGCCGCCGGGCGCGTCGAGCTCCCGGTACGCGGCGCCGAGGAGCTCGGCGAGCCGGCGGCAGTGCGACGCCGGGGTGAGCTCGTCGCTCGTGCAGGCGACCACCGTCGAGCGCACCCCGGCGTCGCGGACGCGGAGGAGCTCGGCGGTCAGGTCGAGCCCGTGCACCGTCCTCGCGAGCCGGAGCGCGCACCGCGGCGAGACGGCGACGCCGAGGACGATCCGGACGAGCTCGCCCGGCGGGTACAGCCCCCGGCAGGCCTGGCCGAGCGAGGTCAGGAGGATGCGCGCGAACGGCTTGCGGAGCGGCAGGCCCGCCGGGGCGACGAGGACGAGCCGCTCGACCGCCTCCGGCCGCTCCGCCGCGACGAGGAGCGCGAGCGCCGCCCCCATCGAATGGCCGGCGAGCCGCACCCGGCCGCCCCGCCTCGCGACCTCCCGTTCCAGCCGGGCGCGGTACGGCTCGAGCGCACCGCCGGCCGCCCCGAAGCGCGGCGGCTCGAGCGCCTCCCAGCCGTCCGGGAGCGCGCGCCGGTAGAGGCCCGCCGTCGCCGCCCAGCCGGGGACGAAGAGGCCGGGCGGCTGCGCCCGGGCGGGGCGCGTGGATGGCTCCGGCGTCCGTGCTGCGATCTCCGGCTGAGCGTAGTCGCAGCCCTACAGCCGCAGCCGGAAGCTCCGCTGCGCACGGCCGTGCGCGCCCCGCGGGAGCGCGACCCGCGCCGTGAGGCGCCCGCGGACGCCCCGGGGACAGCGGAGCTCGAAGACGCCGCTCGAGCGCGGCAGGAGCTCGCGGGCGGGCGCGCGCAGGCGCGCGACGAGCCGCCCGCGGGCGCGGAGCACGACGGCGAGCGCGCCTCGCGGGAGCGCCTCGACGACGTTGCCGCGGTTCGAGACGACGAGGCGGAGCACGCGGCGGCGGCCGGCGCGGCGCACGCGCAGCGAGCGCAGCTCGAGCCGGTGGACGATCCGGCCGGGGACGCGGACGACGACCGTCACGCCGAGCCGCATCCGGACGGCGAGGCCGCCCGCGGAGCCCGGCCGGGTGGTCGCGAGCACCAGGGCGGGGTGGTCGCCCGGGCCGGCCCCGCGCGGCGGCGCGGAGCGGAGCTGCACGGCCGCGGACTGCCCGGGCGCGAGCGCGACCCGGGCGGGGCGCAGGCGCAGCCACCTGCCGGCGAGGCGCGCGCCGGCGCCGCCCGAGCGTACGAGCGGGCGGCCGCGCGCGTCGAGCGCGAACCCCGCGGCCGCGACGTCGACGACGACGGGGGCGGCGCCCTCGTTCGCGAGGCGGACCGTCGCGCGCGCCGCGCCGGCGAGGGTGACGTGGGCCGGCGAGGCCGAGAGCGCCACCGCAGGCCGGCCGGCAGGGGCGGCCGCGCCCGCCGCGGCGGGCGCGAGCCAGGCGGCGAGCGCGGCGGCGAGGGCGGCGCGTGCGTTCACCGGCCGACGACGGTGAACGTGACGGTGGCCGAGTAGTGCCCCGCGGCGACCGCCGGCAGCGGCGCAGCGAAGCCGACGCTCGCCGTCCAGACGTCGCCGGCGGCGGCGCTCGGCGCCGAGGCGGTGCCGACGAGCAGGTCGGCCGCCGGCGGCACCGGGACCGGCGCGAGGCCGCCGCCCGAGAGCGCCGGCCCGAGCGCGCCGCCCGCCGGAGCGGAGGCGCCGACGCCGAGCGGGAGGTCGGCGGGCGCGAAGGCCGAGCGCCGCACGGTGAGCGAGTAGCCGGCGGCGTCGTTGGAGAGCACCGTCACGTGCTCGGCGAGCGCGGCGGGCGTCGTGCCGGCGGCCGCGGCGCCGAAGCTGAGGCTCGGGCGGTCGAGGGCGATCGAGACGGCGGGCGCCACGTCGAGGTCGACGGCGGCGCCGGCCGAGGCGGTCGCCGACGGCGTGCCGGCGCCGGCGCACGACGCCGCGGGCGAGGCGCTCGAGCCCGGCGCGGGCGGGCCCGCGGCGAAGTCGGCCGCGTTCGCGTCGGTGTCCGTGCAGCCGCCGTCCGCGCGCACCGCGGCGGTCGTCGCCGAGAGCGCCGGCGCCGGGCCGGACCCCTCGTAGTCCGAGGCGGAGCCGTAGCCGACGAGGTCGGCCACGAGCGGGTTCGCGGAGCAGCTCCCGGCGCTCGCGCCGCACGAGAGGGCGGCCGCGTCGCGCACGAGCGCGACCTTGCCGCCGGAGGCGGCGAGGTTCGTCGTCCCCGTCGCGTCGGGCGCGGGGAGGGCGGCGCCGGCCGTGCCGCCCGACGCGAGCTGGACGAGGTAGCGGCGGCCCGGCTGCAGCGAGCCGGCGAGCGCCGTCGCCTGCCACGACGTCCCGGCCGCGGTCGCGTACTGCACGCTCCAGCCGGTGACGTCGACGGCGGCCGCGCCGCGGTTCAGAAGCTCCACGTAGTCGTTCAGGTAGGCGGCGCCCGCGTTCCCGCCGCCCGCGTAGAGCTGGCTGACGACGACGTCGGACGAGGCGCCGACGGCGGCCGGCGCCTCGAGGAGGACGGCTGCGCAGAGGAGAGCGAGGGCGAGGCGAATCGCGTGCATGGGCGGCTCCGATCGGGGAGGGGGACGGGGTCTCCCCGTGGTAGCGGCGGCGGGCGCGCGGGGGAAGGGTGCGTGCGCGAATCGTCTCGCTTCCGTCGCGAAGCTGTCGCAGAGCGCCGCGCCGCCGCCCGAGCCTGCAGAATCAGCGGGTCGTGCGCCCGGCGGCCGCCGCATGAGGATCGCGCTCTTCGCCACGTGCGTCGGCGACGCGATCTTCCCGGAGGCGCCGCAGGCGACGGTCGAGGTGCTCGAGCGGCTCGGGCACGAGGTCGTGTTCCCGGAGGAGCAGACCTGCTGCGGGCAGCTGCACGCGAACAGCGGCTACCGCGAGGAGGCGGCCCGGCTCGCGCGCCGCTTCGTCCGCGTCTTCGACCGCCACGAGCTCGTGGTCGCGCCGTCGTCGTCGTGCGCCGGAGCCGTGCGGGCGCTCTACCCCGACCTGCTCGGGGAGCCCGTGCCCCTGGCCGAGCGCGTGCTCGAGCTGTCGGAGCTCCTCGTGCGGCGGCTCGGGCTCGACGACGTCGGCGCCTCGTTCCCGCACCGGGTCGCCTACCACCCGACCTGCCACTCGCTTCGCGTCGCCCGCGTCGGCGACGCGCCGCTCACGCTCCTGCGCCGCGTGCGCGGACTCGAGCTGGCCGAGCCGGAGGGCGCGCTCGAGTGCTGCGGCTTCGGCGGCACGTTCGCCGTGAAGAACGCCGACAGCTCGAGCGCGATGCTCGCGGACAAGCTCGACCGGCTCGAGTCGACGGGCGCGGACTACTGCACCGCCGTCGACCCGTCGTGCCTGCTCCAGATCGGCGGTGGTCTCTCGCGCCGGGGCTCCCGGCTTCGCACCGTCCACCTCGCGGAGATCCTCGCGGCGCGATGAGGGCGCCGGCGGAGAGCTTCCCCACGGCGGCGCGGCGCGAGCTCGCGGACGCGCGGCTGCGCGCGAACCTGCGCGCCGCGACCGGCACGATCCGCGCGAAGCGCGCCTCCGTCGTCGCCGAGGTGCCCGACTGGGAGGAGCTGCGCGAGGCCGCGCGGGCGATCAAGGCCGAGGTGCTCGCGCGCCTGCCCGAGCACCTCGCCCGCTTCGAGGCCGCCGTCGAGACGGCCGGCGGCCGCGTCCACTGGGCCCGCGACGCGGCCGAGGCGAACTCGATCGTCGCGGACGTCGCCCACGCGCACGGCGTGACCGAGGTCGTGAAGGTGAAGTCGCTGACGACCGACGAGACCGGCCTGAACGACGCGCTCGCCGCCGCCGGCGTGCGCGCGGTCGAGACCGACCTCGCCGAGCTCGTCCTCCAGCTCGACGGCGACCGGCCGTCGCACATCCTCGTGCCGGCGCTGCACCGCAACCGGACCGAGATCCGCGACCTCTTCCGGCGCACGATCGCCCCAGGGCTCGACTCGGACGACCCGGCCGCGCTCGCGGAGGCGGCGCGCCTCCACCTGCGCGAGAAGTTCCTGACGGCGCGGATGGGCGTCAGCGGCGCGAACTTCGGCGTCGCCGAAACGGGCACGCTCTGCGTCGTCGAGTCGGAGGGCAACGGCCGCATGTGCACGACCCTCCCTCCCGTGCTCGTGACCGTGCTCGGGATCGAGAAGCTCGTGCCGAGCTTCGCCGACCTCGAGGTCTTCCTGCAGCTCCTGCCGCGCTCCTCGACCGGCGAGCGCATGAACCCGTACACCTCGCTCTGGACGGGCGTCTCGGACGGCGACGGGCCCGAGGAGCTCCACGTCGTCCTGCTCGACAACGGCCGCACCCGCGTCCTGGGCGACCGCGTCGGGCGGCAGGCGCTCCACTGCATCCGCTGCAGCGCCTGCCTGAACGTGTGCCCGGTGTACGAGCGGACGGGCGGGCACGCGTACGGCTCGGTCTACCCGGGGCCGATCGGCGCGATCCTCACGCCGCAGCTCGTCGGCGTCGAGCGCGCCGCGTCGCTCCCCTTCGCCTCGAGCCTGTGCGGAGCCTGCTACGACGTCTGCCCGGTGAAGATCGACATCCCCTCCGTCCTCCTGCACCTGCGCGGCCTGGCGGTGCAGGCCGCCGCGCCGCGGGCCGAGCGCGCGGCGATGCGGGCGGCGGCCTGGGCGCTCGGGGGCCCCCGCCGCCTCCGGCTCGCCGAGCGCGCCGCGCGCCTGCTGCAGCGGCCGCTCCTCCGCGGGGGCGCGATCCGGCGGCTTCCGCCCCCGCTCGCCGCCTGGACGCGCACGCGCGACCTGCGCCCGGTCGCGGCGGAGACCTTCCGCGAGCGCTGGCGCCGGGAGCGCGGGTGAGCGCGGCCCGCGACGAGGTGCTGGCGCGCGTCCGGCTCGCCCTCGCCGGCGCGCCCGCGCCGGCGCCGCCGCCGCGCGCCTACCGCCGCGAGGGCGCGCGGACCGCCGCCGAGCGCGTCGCCCTCTTCTGCGAGCGCGCGGGCGAGTACCGCGCCGAGGTCCGCCGCGTGCCGGCCGGCGGCGTCGCCGAGGCGGTCGCCGAGGCCTGCCGGGAGCGCGGGGCGCGGCGGCTCGGCGTCCCGCCCGGGCTGCCGCCCTCGTGGCGCCCGCCGAGGCTCGAGCTCGTGGAGGACGACGGCCTCGGGGCGCGGGAGCTCGACGCCCTCGACGGGGTCGTGACCGGGTGCACCGTCGCGATCGCCGAGACGGGCACGATCGCGCTCGCCGGCGGGCCGCGCGAAGGCCGCCGCGCGCTCACGCTCGTGCCCGACCTGCACGTGTGCGTCGTCGAGGAGCGGCAGGTGGTCGAGCTCGTGCCGGAGGCGACGGCGCTCCTCGGCGCGCTCGTCGCGCGCGAGCGGCGCCCCGTGACGCTCGTCTCGGGCCCGTCGGCCACGTCGGACATCGAGCTCAGCCGCGTCGAGGGCGTCCACGGCCCGCGGGGCCTCGTCGTCCTCGTCGCCGCCGACGGCGCATGAGGCGCGCGGCCGTCGCGGCCCTCGTCTTCCTCGCCTGCTGGGGGGCCGTCCACTTCTGGTTCTACCGCTACGACCTGATCGGCGACGTCGGCATCTACCGCGGCTACGCCGAGCTCGTGCGCCACGGCGCGGTGCCCTACCGCGACTTCGCGTTCGAGTACCCGCCCGGCGCGCTGCCGCCGCTCCTCGCGCCGGCGTACCTCGGCGGCTACCAGCACGCCTTCGGCCTCCTGATGGGCGTCCTCGGCGCGGCGCTCGCGGCCCTGCTCGCGCGCGACGCGCCGCTCCGCGGGCTCGCCTTCGCCGCCGTCTCGCCGCTGCTCGTGGGCGCGCTCGTCCTGAACCGCTTCGACCTCTGGCCGGCGCTGCTCGCGACGGCCGCGCTCCTCGCGCTCCTGCACGACCGCCACCGGCTCGGCTTCGCGCTGCTCGCGGCCGGCTTCACCGCGAAGCTCTGGCCCCTCCTGCTCGTCCCGCTCGCGGCCGCGTGGACGCTGCGCCGGCGCGGGGGCCGGGAGCTCGCCCGCGCGGGCGCGGCGGCCGCGGCCGTCGCGGCGGCGGCGCTGGTCCCGTTCGCGGCGCTGGCGCCGCACGGGCTCTGGTCGAGCCTCTGGGGCCAGCTGTCGCGGCCGCTCGAGATCGAGACGCTCGGCGGGGCGCTGCTGATGCTCACCGGGCACGCCGGCATCGACATGAGCCACGGGAGCTACAACGCGGCCGGCGTCGCCGTCCGCCCGCTCGAGGCGCTGACCGGCGCGGCGCTCGCGACGACGCTCGCCGTCCTCTGGGTCGCCTTCGCTCGCGGGCCGGCCGAGCACGAGCGGCTCGTGCGCTACGCCGCCGCGTCGGTCTGCGCGTTCGTCGCGCTCGGGAAGGTGCTCTCGCCGCAGTACCTGATCTGGCTCGTGCCGCTCGTCGCGCTCCTCCGCGGCCGCCGAGGCGCGTGGGCGGTCGCCCTGCTCTCCGCCGCGCTCGTGCTCACGCAGGTCCTCTACCCGTCGCGCTTCTACGACTACGTCTACGGGCACCGCCTCGCGTGGCTCGTGCTCCTGCGCGACCTCCTGCTCGTCGGCTTCGTCGCGCAGCTCGCGCTCCCGCACGGCGTTTGGCGGCGGCGCCCGCGGGAACGGCTCGAGACACGTGTCAGCCAGGCAGGAGGATGACGATGCCGCCCAGGGGAGTGAAGAAGGGGACGAAGCTCGCACGCCAGTACGAGCACGTCAAGGAGAGCGAGCGCCGGCAGGGCCGGTCCGAGGGCCTCGCGGAGGAGATCGCGGCGCGGACCGTGAACAAGGAGCGCGCCCGGAGCGGGCGGGCGAAGACGAGCTCCCGCCTCTCGCGCACCGACATCTCCTCCGGCCGCCGCGGCGGGCTCCGCTCCGGCACCGCCCGTCCGAAGGGGCGCACCTACGACCAGCTCTACGAGGAGGCGCGCCGGCTGGGGATCGAGGGTCGCTCGTCGATGAACAAGGCGCAGCTCGAGCGGGCCGTCGGACGGCGCACGTGAGCCGGACGGCGGGCGCGGACGCCGGGGAGGCGGGCGCGCGACGCGTCCGCCTCCGTCCGGCGGGACCTACGCGATCAGCGAGACGTTCGCAGCCTGCGGGCCCTTCTCGCCCTGCTGCTCCTCGTACTCGACCTTCGCGCCCTCGGCGAGCGTCCTGTAGCCGCTGCCCTGAATCGCGCTGAAGTGCACGAACAGATCCTTGCCGCCCTGGTCCGGGGTGATGAACCCGTAGCCCTTCTCGGCGTTGAACCACTTGACGGTTCCGGTTGCCATATCGCTTCTTCTCACCTCCCTGCCACTTCGTGAACGGGCAAGAAAGTGCAAGGACACAGCACGATCCGAACCGCTCGAATTGCCGCGCCATTCTAGCTCCGCCCGGGCCGCGCGGGCGCCCGAGAGCCCGTCTCCGCGCAGTTTGCGCCCGCTTTCGCCTGGACGCAGGCGACCGCGCCGACTAGAATCCGGGCTGGTGTCCCCGCGCAGGCTCTTGGCTCTGCTTACCCTCGTGACGGCCGGTGCGCTCGCCGTCGCCCTTCCGGTCGCGGCCGACACCTACAAGCCGGGCCCCGTCGTGGAGTCGAGCGGCGTGCCCGACGGGCCGATCAAGTCACAGCCGGGCTCGGCCGTCCGCGGCAAGAAGCTCTTCGTCGTCTTCTGCGGCAAGTGCCACGTGATGCAGGCCGCGCACACGAAGGGCACGCTCGGGCCGAACCTCGACCGCGACCACGTCAGCTACACCGGGGTCATCAACGCCGTGATCCAGGGGGTCGGCGGGATCCAGGCGGAGTACCTGCTCCGCGCGCTGACCTTCTCGCAGATCTACGACGTCGCGAAGTTCGTCGTGCTCGAGCGGCGCTAACCCCGCCACCGCCGGACCGATCGCGAGCTCGCGCGCACGCTCCCGCACGGCGCACGCCGCCGCCGTCGCGATCGCCTGGGCGATCTACCTCGGCAACGTCGCAGCGCTCGTGAAGATCTGGGTCGACAACGGCAACCTGGCGATGCACACGACCGCCGACCTGCTCGCCCGCACGGCCGGGCTCGCGGGGCTCCTGTGCGCGTACCTCGCCCTCGTGCAGGTGGTGCTGCTCGCCCGGCTGCCGGTGCTCGAGCGCGTCGCGGGCTTCGACCGGCTCACCCACTGGCACCGCTGGAACGGCCATCTCTGCATCGCCCTCGTCGTCGTCCACGTCGTCCTCCAGATCCAGGGCTACTCCATGCCGACGCACCGCTCGTTCGGCGACGAGTTCTGGACGATGGTCGCGGAGGGCGCCTTCCCCGGGATGATCACCGCGACGGTCGGGACGGTGCTCCTGCTCGCCGTCGGCTGGAGCTCGTTCGCGCTCGCCCGCCGGCGGCTGCCCTACGAGCTCTGGTACGCGGTCCACCTGACCGCGTACGCGGGGATCGCGCTGGCGTGGTTCCACGAGATCCCGACCGGCGGCGACCTCGCCCTCAACGAGGGCGCCGCCGACTACTGGCGCGGGCTCGCGGCCGCCGCGCTGGCGGTCGTCGCCTACCGCGTGCTCGCCCCCTTCGTCTCGGCGTTCCGGTACCGCCTCCGCGTCGCCGAGGTGGTCGCCGAGGGGCCGGACGTGACGTCGGTCAGGATCACCGGCCGCCGGCTCGACCGGCTCGGCGCCGTGCCGGGGCAGTTCTTCCTCTGGCGCTTCCTCGCGCGCGGGCACTGGTGGTCGGCGCACCCGTTCTCGCTCTCGGCCGCCCCCGACGGGGACTCGCTCCGGATCACCGCCAAGGCCGTCGGCGACCACACCCGCCGGATGCGCGACCTCCCCGTCGGCACCCGCGTCGTCGCCGAGGGCCCGTTCGGCGACTTCACGGAGCGCTCGCGCCGCCGCGACAAGGTGCTGCTCGTCGCCGGGGGAATCGGGATCACCCCGGTGCGCTCGCTGCTCGAGCGGATCGACGGCGACGTCGTCGCGATCTACCGCGTGCTCGCCCCGGAGGACGTCGTCTTCGCCGACGAGCTCGCCGAGCTCGAGCGCCGGCGGGGCGTCACCGTCCACTACGTCGTCGGCGACCACGCGACCGACGAGGGGCGCGCCCTGCTCTCGCCGGCCCACCTCGGCGAGCTCGTGCCCGACCTCGCCGAGCGGGAGGTCTACCTGTGCGGCCCCCCGGCGATGACGAGCGTGACCGGGAAGCGCCTCCGCGCGGCCGGCGTGCCGCGCCGCCGGCTCCACGTCGAGCGGTTCGCGATCTAGGGGCGCGTCCGGACGCCGCGCCTCACGGGCGCGGAGCCCGCCCTCCGGCGACGCGGCCGCCGCCGGGCTACTGGCAGATCGGCTCGCGGGGCCCGGTCAGGGCGAAGCCGTACACGACGCCCGAGGCGGTGTAGAACGAGGTCGTCACCCCGCCCTTCCGGGAGGAGAGCGCCTCGAAGCCGATGCACTTCGTGTAGATCGGCGTGTCGTAGAGGTCGTAGATGCTCGAGACGGGGTCGGTCGTCTTGAGCCCCTCCTTCGTGTGCCAGCCGGTCGGGGCGCCGAGCGTGAACACCGCGGTCACGCGCCCGAGGTGGAACTTCACCGCCACCCCGAGCGGCTCGCCGCGCGTGTACTCGAAGAGCCAGACTGGCTCCCTGCAGAGGTCGCTGTTCTCGACCGTGCAGAGCTGGTAGCGCGCGCCGAGGACCTTCTTCACCCGGACCATCGTGTCGCCGAGCTTGACGCCGGCGAGCGAGACGCCGGGGACGAAGACGCCGCGCGTCGGCAGCTGACCCGCCGCCTGCGCCTTCTGCGCCTGCGCGTGGGGGACGACCGCGAGAGCCAGCGAGAGCACGAGGGCGACCACGTGGGGCGCACCGTACCTCGCGGAGCGGGAGCCCGCAAATCCGACCGGACCGTCCCCGCCGTGCGACGATCGCGCCGTGGCCGGCCGCGGGAAGGCCCACCGGGCCGCGCTCGAGCGCGCGAAGGCGCGGCTCGACCAGCTCCGGCTCTACCCGGAGCCGGTGCGGATCGACCGGGTGCGGGTGCTCGTCTGGCCCCTCCTCTTCCGCCTGCCGTGGTTCCGGCGCTTCGACGGCTACGCTGCCTGGGACGCGATCTTCCTGCGCCGGCCGCCGGAGGTGCTTGGCGACGACCTGCTCTGCCACGAGCTCTGCCACGTCTGGCAGCTCCAGCACCGCCCGGTGGCGATGCCGCTCTCGTACCTGCGGACGGGCTACGAGCGGAACCCCTACGAGCTCGAGGCTCGGCACGCGGTGGAGCGAAGCCGGCCCGGGTGACCGCCGGCATCCCCCGGATGTGCCGCGGCGCCCTCAAGTCCGGCGGCGGCGGGCACGATGAGACTCGAAGAGCCGATGAGCGCCCTTCGACCGTTCAACCAGGCGATGGGAGCGTCCCTTCGCCACCTCCGCCGCGCGATCGCGTCCTCGTACCTCGAGCAGCACCCGGCCCACACGCTGGCGTTCGTCGTGATCGCGGGGACGCTCGCCGTCGGCGCGCTCGCCGGAGTCGTCTTCGTCGCCGGGCCCGAGGCGGTCGCCCACCGCCTCGCCCACCCGCGCCTCTACTGGCTCCCGATCGCCTTCGGCGCCACGATCGTCAGCTACCTGGGCTACATCTTCGCCTACCGGGAGTGCGCCTGCGCCGGCGAGGGCGTCGACCTGCCGCTGCACCACGTCGGCGCGCTCGTCGCCGGCGGCTTCGGGCTCTTCATCCCCCGCGGCGGCTTCGCCCTCGACGTCGAGGCGCTCGAGCTCGCAGGCCTGCCGCGCCGCGAGGCGCGGGTGCGGACGCTCAGCCTCGGCACGCTCGAGTACGCGGTGCTCGCCCCGGTCGCGTTCGCGATCTCGCTGCTCCTCCTCACCCGGGGCTTCCACCGGGTCGGCGTGCCGCTCTCGTGGGCGATCGGCGTCCCGGCGGGGGCGGCGGTGGCGCTCTGGCTGATGCGCCGCCGTCGCGGCTTCGCGCTCAGGGGAGGCTGGCGCTCGCGGCTC
Source organism: Gaiellaceae bacterium (assembly GCA_035650615.1). Taxonomy (GTDB): domain Bacteria; phylum Actinomycetota; class Thermoleophilia; order Gaiellales; family Gaiellaceae; genus PALSA-600. The sequence continues at coordinate 27,291 of DASRHI010000018.1, forward strand.
GCGCACGCGCTCGACGGGATCGCGCAGACGGTCCGGCTCGTCCAGAACCGGCGTGCCGGCGCCCTCGCCCTGCTCGGGATGACCCTCTACTGGGCCGCCGACATCTTCGTCCTCTGGGCGTGTCTCGCGGTCTTCTGGCCGGACGGCCACCCGAGCGTCGAGGTGATCATCCTCGGCTACGCGAGCGGCTACGCGCTCACGCGGCGGTCGCTCCCCCTCGCCGGCGCCGGCGCGGTCGAGACGATGCTGCCGTTCACGCTCATGTGGACCGGGATCGCGCTCCCCGCGGCCGTCCTCTGCGTCTTCGCCTACAGGCTCTTCAACCTCTGGATGCCGCTCGTACCCGCGGCCGCCGCGGTCTTCCTGCTGCGCCGCACCGCCGGCCCCGCCGGCGCCCACGGCTGAGACCGGGCGCGCCCGCCCGTATGCTGTGGGGGTGGCGAAGAAGTCGAGGGCGCCGCGCCCGCCGCGGCAGGTGCAGGCGCCGAAGCGGCGCGCCGAGCCGCGGCGCGGCGCCGGCCTCGGGCGGCTGCCGCGCTGGGGCTGGGCGTTCGCGGCGGTCGTGGTCGCGGCGGCGGCCGTCGGCGTGGCCCTCGCGTTCACGAGCGGCGGCTCGGGCACGAGCACGGCCGACGTGAAGCGCCTGATGGCGGCCGCGGGCTGCACCTTCAGGGACGTGCCGCCGAAGCCGCCGAAGAAGAGCCCGACGAACTTCCACGAGGACGTGCCGACGCTCTCGACGCCGACGAAGGGCCTCTGGAGCACCTTCCCGCCGTCGGCCGGGGCGCACTACGGCTCGTGGGCGGTCTGGGGCTTCTACCGCCAGCCGGTGAACCCGCGCCAGGTCGTGCACAACGAGGAGCACGGGGCGGTCGTGATCTGGTGGGGGCCGAAGGTGCCCTCGGCGACCGTCGACGCGCTCGAGGCGTTCTACGCCGAGAAGCCGGAGGGGATGTTCGGGACGCCGATCGCGGGGCTCGGCCGCAAGATCGCGCTCACGGCCTGGACGGGCGACCCCGCGACCTACTACCGCGACCACGACTTCGGCATGGGGCACATCGCCACCTGCACGAGGTTCGACCACAAGGCGTTCGCCGCCTTCCGCGACGCGTTCCGGGGCAGGGGCCCCGAGGGCGTCCCGCTCAGCTCGGACGCCCCCGGGATGGGGCCGCAGTGACGGCCGCTACGTCCCCGGGTACTCGCCGAGCTTGACCTCGAGCGACACGGTCGCCCCGGACTGGCGCGTGACCCTGAGCGTCACCGTCTGCCCCGGCCTGTAGCCCGCGAGCACCGTGCCGAGGTCGTCGGAGGTCGGCGTCGGCTTGCCGTCGATCGCCCTGATCACGTCGCCGACCCTGAGGCCGGCCCTGGCGGCGGGGCTGCCGGCGCTGACCGAGCCGACGTAGACGCCGTTGCCGGTGTCGCCGATCTCGATCCCGAGGTACGGCCGCCCGGAGTTCACGACGTGGCCGAACTTGACGATCTGGCCGGCGATGCGCTTGACCGTGTTGCTCGGGATCGCGAAGCCGATGCCGCTGGCCGCGCCCCCGAGCTGCGGGTCGGCGGCGGCGAGCGTCGGGATGCCGATCACGTTGCCGGTGATGCTCACGAGCGCGCCGCCCGAGTTGCCGGGGTTGATCGGGGCGCTCGTCTGGATCGCGTTCTGGAGCACGCGGCCGTTGCCCTCCGGCTCCTGTCGTCCGAGCGCGCTCACGATCCCCTCGGTGACGCTCGAGGAGAGGCCGAGCGGGTTCCCGATCGCCATCGCGATGTCGCCCACGCGCAGCTTCGACGAGTCGGCGAAGGTCGCCGGGCGGAGCGAGCCGCCCTTGACCTTGATCACCGCGAGGTCGTCGGCGGCGAACGAGCCCACGAGGGTGCCTCTGAGCTGCTTGCCCGCGGAGGTGGTGACGGTGAACGTCGTCGCGGTGCCGACGACGTGGGCGTTCGTGACGATGTCGCCCTTGCCGTCGAAGACGACTCCCGACCCGAGCCCCTCGGGAGTCTCGATCTGCACGACGGAGGGCGCGACCTTGCGGTAGACGCCGACGAAGACGTTCTGGAGCTGCTCTCCGACCGAGCCCGCGGCGCTCGTCGCCCGGGTCGAGGTCGTGGCGCGGCCCGAGGCGAAGCCCACGAGCAGCGCGGCCAGCGCCGCGAGCGCGGCGACGAGGAGTGGGAGCCTGATCCGGTTCATGCCACCGTTCTACCCGGCGCCCGGGCGGCGAAGCCTAAGAAGCTCCTAAACCGGGGCGGAGGTGATGAACGGCTTCCGGGTCGGGGCGTCGACGCCGCCGGCGCGCTCGACCGTCACGGCGACCACCGCGCCGGCCGGGACGGCGTGCGTCAGCCGCACGACGACCGTGCCTTCGCCGCCGGCGAACACGCCGGCGCGCTCGGCTCTGCTCCCGGCGATCACCCAGGCCTCGTACGTCTTGCCCGCCGGCGCCCGGCCGACGCCGGTGAGGACGAGCGCAGCCTCGTCGCCCGACACGACGACGGAGCCGCTCGCGCCGTTCAGGGGCACCCCGCGCAGGGCCTCCTGCGCCCGGTCGAGCCGGCCGTGCAGCGAGACGTTCCAGATCGCGAGCCCGGCGGCGGCGGCGACGGCGGCGGCGGCGACCGCCGCGAGCGGCCGGGAGAGGCGCGGCCGCAGCGGGACGACGTTCGGGCGCTCCGCCCGCACCGCGGCGAGGATGCGGTCGCGCAGCTCCGGCGGAGGCGGAGCGGGCCCGGCGGCGAAGGCGAGCGCCGCAGCGCTCTCCGACAGGACCGCGAGCTCGCTGCGGCAGCTCTCGCAGCCGGCGAGGTGCTCCTCGAAGAGGCGCGCCTCGGCCGGCTCGAGCGCGTCGAGCGCGTAGGCCGGGATCAGGTCGTGGAGGTCGTCGGCGTCCATGCTTCTCCTTCGAGCAGCTCGCGCAGGCGTGCGAGCCCGGTGAACATGCGGCTCTTGATCGTGCCGATGGGCTCGCCCAGCCGCTCGGCGAGCTCCGACTGCGTGAAGCCGCCGTAGTAGGCGAGCTCGATCGCCTCGCGCTGGCGGTCCGGCAGCTTCGCGAGCGCCGCCTGGACGCGCTCGCGCTCGAGCCGCAGCCACATCGCCTCGTCGCTCCCGCCGCCGGCGGCCGCCTCCGCCTCCGGGAGCGGCTCGGCCCGCCGGCGCTGCTCGCGCCGGACGAGGTCGACGGCGCGGCGGTGGACGACGGTGAGGATCCACGTGCTCGCCTTGCCCCGCTCCGGCAGGAAGCGGGCGGCGCCGCGCCAGACGGCGAGGAACGCCTCCTGCACCGCGTCCTCGGCGAGCGCCTCGTCGCGCAGGATCCGGAAGGCGAGGCCGTAGGCGACGCGCCCGTAGCGGTCGTAGAGCTCGGCGAGCGCGACCTCGTCGGAGCGCGCGCACAGGGCGACGACGGCCTCGTCCGACAGGTGGGCCAGCGTGCGCGGCATCGCCGTCGCGAGCATCGCACTGATTCGCCCGGCCCGCCACCTCGGTTCGGGCCTCCGCCTCGACCCGGCCCGGCGACGCCGCGGACGGGGCCGGCGCCCGCGCTCAGCGCTTCCGCGGGACGACGATCAGCACGGCCCGCATCCCGAGCGCGCGGTGGTTCGCGATCCCGCACCAGAGCCGGTAACGGCCGGGCAGGAGCGTGACCTCGAGGTCGCGGTAGGCGCCGGGGAAGACGACGGGCGTCCTCCAGACCCGGCCGCCGCCGATCCGCTGCAGCCGGAGGTCGTGCGGGTCCTCGCCGAGGTCGACGAGCTCGACGACCGCGGGCCCCGCGGCGAGTCTCGCCCGCGAGAGCGAGAAGAAGAACTCCTTCGCGCTCACCTGGACGCGGGCGGGCGCCACGGCGGCGGGCGCGGAGCCCGCGAGGGCGGCCGCGGCCAGGGCGGCCGCCGCCGCCTGCCTCACCGCAGGAGCGCCGGCCGCTGGAAGACCGAGGCGCCGGGCAGGATCGCGTCCGCGTCCGTCCCGAGCCACTGCTCGAGGAGCGCGGCCTGCACGGCGCGGAAGTCGGCGGTCGGCCTGAGGTTGCCGGACGGGTCGAGGCCGCCGGTCAGGCCCGGGAACGAGCCGACCTGCTTCCCGCTCACGCGCGAGCCGATCAGCAGGCCGAGGCCCGCGGCGCCGTGGTCGGTGCCCCGGGAGGCGTTCTCGGCGCCGCGGCGGCCGAACTCCGACCACACGTGCACGAGCACCCGGTCCGCGAGCCCGCGCGCCTCGAGGTCGCGCTGGAACGCGAGCAGCGAGTCGGAGGCGAGCTGGAGGTCGCGCTGCAGGCTCGCCGCCTGCGTGGCGTGGGTGTCGAAGTGGCCGACGGTGAGCCCGACCACGTGCACGGGGAGCCCCGCGGCGATCATCGCCGCGAGGCCGGCGAGCCGGTGCGGGAACGGGTCGGCCGAGCTCGGGTACGGCACCGGGCTCGCGAACCCGCTCCGCACCGTGCCGAGCCCGTAGTAGAGGTGGTGGGAGTCGTAGGCGACCGCGCCGGCGGCCGCGAGGCCGGGGTCGGACGACCTCGCGTGCGCCGCGCCGATGTTCGCGGCCTCCTGGAGGATCGACGACTCGAGCGGGTGCGCCGGGAGGCCGGGCGGCGCGAACGTGTACTGGTCGGCGGCCGCGAGCGTCGCCACCGGCACCTTCGCGGTCGCGAGCGACGGATGGAGCGCGACGTCGAGGGTGAGCCCCTGGAGCGGGTTGTCCGGCGTCCCGACCCGGTCGAGGTAGCGGCCGAGCCAGCCCGTCCGCAGGTGCGGATCGGTCGCGCCGACCTCGTAGTAGTGGCGCGAGGTGAAGTGCGACTGGTTCGCGCGGTCGTAGCCGACCGCGGGCAGGACCGAGACCTTTCCCTCGTCGTGGAGCGTCGCGAGCCCGGACGCCGCCGGGTGCCAGCGCAGGCGGTCGTCCTCGGCGAACGGCCGGCCGGCGCCCTGCGGCAGGGCGAGGTTCGGCCGCAGCGAGTAGTAGAGCGGGTCGCCGGCCGGGAAGAGCACCGAGAGCCCGTCGACGCCGCCGTTGAGAAACACGGTGACGAGCACCTTCTGCGCCGCCGCCGCGTCCGACGCCGCCCGCGCGATCCCGGAGTCGAGCGCCCGGCCCGAGAGGGCCGAGCCGCCGTAGACCGCGAGCGCGAGGCCGGCCGCGCGGGAGACGAACTCGCGCCGCGTGAGCCCGGTACCCGCCGGCACCGGCATCCCGGGCTCGATCGCGGGCAGGCCCTTCCCCGGCCGGGCGGCCGCCCGCCGGAGGAGGTCGGCCCGCTCGCAGTCGTAGCAGCTCATGCGCGTCCCCCGCCGCCTCGGGCTCCCGGGCGGCGGAGCCGCCCTCCGCCCGAGGGCGGCGCCGCCGGCGGCAGGAGGCTGTGCCCGAGGGGCGCGCGCGCGCTCGAGGCCGGCACGCGTCCCACCTCAGGCGGTCTGCAGGTCGGGGGAGGAGGCGACGAGGCGGCGCAGGGCCGTCTCGACGTCGCCGGGGCGCGCGCCTCGCCTGAGCTGCGCCGACGCGAAGGCGACGAGCAGGTCCTGGGTCGTCCGGGTCACGGTCGGGTTCGCCCAGAAGGCGAGCGCCCGCTGCAGGATCCTCGCGGGGTCGGCGGGGGTGTCGACGGGCGTGTCGGCCCCCTGCACGAGCGCCGCGATGAACCAGCGGGCGCGGAAGGTCGCGGTGTCGAGCCAGCGCGCGTCGTCCCAGCCGCCGACGTCCGGCGGGTAGAAGAGCTGCTGCCCGGCCTGAGCCGAGAGCGACCACCAGCTCGACGTGTCGACGAAGCGGCCGCGCATCCGCAGCAGGCCGGCGTTCAGCACGACCGGCGGCTTGACCATGCGCGGGCCCTCGTAGAAGTCCGGGTGCGTCAGGATCGCCTCGACGACCGGCCGCACGCGGTAGCCCGCGTAGAGCGACGCGAGCCCCTTGACGGTCGCCGCGTCGGGCGCGGTCGGCACGAAGTAGCTCCAGAGCTTCGTGACGAAGTACGAGGGGTGGAGCGGGTGCTCGAGGCAGAGCCGGCACGAATCCTCCCAGCTGAAGTTGCCGGACCTGCCGAAGATCGTCTTCACGCCGGCGTCGTGGCGGCTCGGGTCGAACGTGAACCCGTTCGGCTGCCGGTTGACGACGTTCCCGCGCCAGCCGGTGAGCGCGCGCGCCTGCTCGCGCACGTCGGTCTCCGTGTACGCGCCGCGGTTCGCGCCGAGCGTGAAGAGCTCCATCATCTCGCGGGCGTAGTTCTCGTTCGGCCGGCCGCGCACGTTCTGGTTGCCGTTCAGCCAGACCAGCATCGCGGGGTCCTGCGTCACGTTCACGAGCAGGTCCGCGAACGAGCCGAGCGCGTTGCCGCGAAACATGTCCACCTGGTTCAGGAGCAGCCGCTGCGACGCGACGCCCTGGTTCGACGTGGCGAACCAGTCGTGCCAGACGAGCGTCATGCGCTCGACGAGCGGCGCGTTCGTGCGCACCATCCGGTCGAGCCACGAGAGGTGGTCGTGCCCGAACGCGTCCGTCGGCGCCAGCGGCCGGCCGCGCTCGTCGTGCGGCTCGGGGCCGACGAGCCGGTACGGCGCCGGCCGCGTGAGCGCGTGCACCGCGTGCTTCAGCCCGAGCTTCGTGAGCGCCTCGGCCTCGCCCGCGCGCGCTCCGAAGCCCGCCCGCCAGAGGAGGCGCTCCGCCTGCGCCTTGCCGAACGGCCCGCGGTAGGAGGGAACGGGGCCCGCCACGAGCGCATTAAAGGGCACGCGCCGGCCGGGCGCCAGCCCGCGACGGAGCGGAGCGCCGGCCCCGCTACCATGGCGCGGTGCGCCGCCTCGCCCCGCTCCTGGTGGCCGCCGCGCTCGCCGCCCCGGCGACGGCGGCGCCGAACCCCGAGCAGGTCCGCCTGCAGAGAACGCTCAAGGCCGACATGGCGAAGACGTTCAAGCAGCGCGCGCCGCAGCTGAAGATCACCACGGTGAGGTGCAAGCTGCCGGCGAGCGGCACCGTCGCGAAGTGCACCGCGCACTTCACGTACGGGACGGCGGTGAAGGGCTACTACCCGGTGACGGCGACGCTGCACGACCTCGGCGGCACGCTCACCTGGAAGACGGGCGCCCCGAAGTGCCGGAACGCGAAGACGAACAGGCGCGTGTCGTGCCAGCCGCCTCCCGCCGGATACATCGCCCCGGCCGACGCGGAGGCGCTGCTGAAGCAGGGCTTCGACTACCGCGGCACCACCGTCCGCGCCGTCTCCGCGACCTGTGCGCGCGGCGACGGAGCCGCGGCCAGGAACGGCGCCTACAGCAGGCTCACGTGCAGCGTCGGCGCCGCCGGCGGGCACCGCTACCGGGTCGAGCTGGTCATGGTCGGCCCCAAGTCGGTCTCGGTCGCCCGCGTGACCCGCTCGAGCTGAGCCCCGGGAGCTAGGCCAGCTCGGCGAGGTCGGGGAGCTCGGGCTCGGGCAGCCGCGCGGTGTCGGCGTCGCGCAGGGCGAGCGCCGCGTAGCGGCCGCCGCGGGCGAGCAGCTCCTCGTGCGTCCCCGTCTCGACCACGCGGCCGCGGTCGAGGACGACGATCTGGTCGGCGTCGCGGATCGTCGAGAGCCGGTGGGCGATCGCGATCGTCGTCCGCCCCTCGACGAGCCGCGCCAGCGCCGCCTGCACCGCCCGCTCGGTCTGCGTGTCGAGCGCGGAGGTGGCCTCGTCGAGCACGAGGATCGGCGGGTTGCGCAGGATCGCCCGAGCGATCGCGATCCGCTGCTTCTCGCCGCCGGAGAAGCGGTAGCCGCGCTCGCCGACGACGGTCTCGTAGCCGTCGGGCAGCGACGCGATCAGGTCGTGGATCTGCGCCGCCCTCGCCGCCTCCTCGACCTCCGCGTCCGTCGCGCCCGGCTTCGCGAAGCGGAGGTTCTCGCGCACGGTCGCGTTGAAGAGGTACGTCTCCTGCGAGACCACCCCGACCGCGGCGGCGAGCGACGGGAAGGTGAGCTCGCGCACGTCGATCCCGTCGATCGTCACGCGCCCCCTGCTCACGTCGTAGAGCCGCGAGACGAGGTAGCCGAGGGTCGTCTTGCCGGAGCCCGTCTCGCCCACGATCGCGGTCGTCGTGCCGGCGGGGACGACGAGGTCGACGTCCTCGAGCGCCCACGTGGCGGCGCCTCCGTAGCGGAACCAGACGTGCTCGACCCTCACGTCGCCGCGCACCCGCTCGACCGTGCGCCGCCCCTCGACGATGTCGACCGGCAGGTCGAGGTACTCGAAGACGCGGTCGAAGAGCGCCAGCGAGCTCTGCACGTCGATCGAGATCGAGAGCAGGCTCCCGACCGGCGCGAAGAGGCGGGTCTGCAGCGTCGTGAAGGCGACGAGCGTGCCGATCGTGATCGAGCCCGTCATGCCCGCGAACCAGTAGACGGCGGCAGGCATGACCGCGAAGGTCATCTGGATCGACTGCATCATCCACCGCCCCGTCATCCGGCTCCGCACCTCGAGCCCGGCGAGCCGGTCGGACTCCCGCTCGAAGCGCCCGGCGAGCTCGGCCGAGCGTCCCATCGTCTTGCCGAGCAGGATCCCCGAGACCGAGAGCGACTCCTGCACGAGCGAGGAGATGTCGGCCATCGACTCCTGCCGGACGGCCGCGACCTTGCGCCGCTGCTCGCCCACGTGACGCGTCATCCAGACGAAGAGCGGGAGCAGCGCGAGCGCGAAGAGCGACAGCCGCCAGTCGAGCAGGAACATCGCGACCACCGTCGCGATCACCGTCGTGACCGTGGACATGACCGACGTCGCCGTCGAGGTGAGGACGTTGTCGACGCCGCCGATGTCGCTCGCGATCCGGCTCTGCACCTCGCCGGTCCGGGTCTTCGTGAAGAACGCGAGCGAGAGCCGCTGCAGGTGGCGGTAGACCGACGTGCGCAGGTCGTGCATGACCGACTGCCCGACCCGCGTCGACAGGTACGCCTGCACGACGCCGATGGCGCCGGTCACGACCGAGATCCCGATCATCCCGCCGACGAGCGCCGAGAGGAGGCCCTTGCGGTGCTCCGGGATCGCCGTGTCGAGCACGGCGCGGAGCAGGAACGGCGAGACGACGCCGAGCCCCGAGGAGACGACGATCAGCCCGCAGACCACGGCGAGCTCGAGCCGGTAGCGCCGGAAGAGGCCGACGACGCGGCGGAAGTTCGCACGGCGGACCGCGCGGTCGGCCGTGCGGACGATGGGCTCCCTCGGGGAGAAGGCGTGGCGCGGGCCGGGCATGGGCTCGCTTAGACGGTACCCGTCAGCCCGCCGCGCCCGGGAGCGCGCGCCGCAGCTCGCGCTCGAGCAGCGCGTCCGGCTGCTCCCCGATCGACCGCCACGCGACGCGCCCGCGCGGGTCGAGCACGTAGAAGGTCGGGTAGGAGCCGACCCCGTAGGAGCGGGTGACCGGGCCAGGCGCCCCGTGGTCGGGGAAGGTCGCCGGCGGGCCGCCCCCGGGGTCGAGCAGCGCGGGGAACGGCAGGCCGAACCAGACGTGGAAGGCGAAGACGCTCGGCGCGTCGCCGCCGTTGCCGTCGATCGCGACGAAGGCCGCCCGCCGGCGCGGGAAGCGCGCCTCGAGCGCCTTCAGGTGCGGCGCCTCGGCCGCGCAGTGCGGGCACCAGGTGGCGAAGAACTCGAGCAGCACGGCGCGGCCGCGGAGCGAGCGCAGGCTCACGCGCGCGCCCGTCGGGGTGCGGAGGTCGAAGCCGGGCGCGGGTGCCCCGACCGGGAGCAGGCCGTCGGCGACCGGCCGGGCCGCGCCGGCCGGCAGGCCCTCGACGCTCCCGACGCCGGGCGCGGTCCGGGGCCGGAAGCCGACCGCGGCGGCCGCCCGGAGGAGCGCCGGCGAGGCGCCGCGGTCGGCCGGCGGGAGCGTCACGACGCGGCGGGGCGGCGGCGAGGAGCGGGCCAGCAGGATCCCGCCCGCCACGAGCGCCGCGAGGGCGGCGGCGAGCCCGGCCGCGAACACGGCGCGCGTACGGGGCGAGAGCGGCGCGCGCCCGGGCCGCAGCGGGAGCGGCGGGACACGCACCGGGTAGACCTTCGACCGCTTCGCCACTTCAGGCCGCCTCGAGCGTGGCCAGGTCGCCGGCGAGCTCGGCCGTCGTGATCCTCGCGTCGTAGAGGAGCCGGAGCTGCCCGTCCGGGTCGACGAGCAGCTCGAAGCTCGAGTGGGCGACCGTGTCGCTCGGCCCCGGCCGCGCCGCCACGTGGTAGTCGGCCCAGACCCGCCGCAGCTGCGCGCGCGACCCGATCAGGTAGTGGAACGCCGGCCGGAGGCGGTGGTCGCGCGCGTACCGGCGCACCGCCGCGGGCGTGTCGCGCGCCGGGTCGACGCTGACCGCGAGCACGCGCAGCCCCGCGCGGCGGCCGGCCGGAGTCGCGATCGCGCGGTTCAGGTTCGCCGCGATCAGCGGGCAGACGTCGGGGCAGTGCGTGTAGAGGAAGGTGATCACGAGCCAGTGCCCGCGCTGGCCCGAGACCGTCACTCTGCGGCCGTCCTGGTCGACGAGCGCGAAGTCGGGCGCGCCGCTCGGGGGGTCGATCTGCGCGCCGGCGAGCGAGAGCGGCTCGCCCCCGCCTCCGCCGCCGCAGCCGGCGGCCGCGAGGACGACCAGCGCGAGCGGGACGAGCCGCCTCACCGCCGCCTCACCGCCGCGCGGAGGGCGACGGCCGCCACCGCGAGGAGGAGCGCCCCGGCGCCGATCAGGAGCCGGTCGCGCCAGGCCGAGCCGCCCCCGCCGCCGCCCGCGGGCAGGTCGACGCCGTGCCGCGCCGCGAGCGCGCGGACGGCGCGGACCGCGGCGCGGGCGAGCGCGTCGCCGGCGGCCGAGGCGGGCGCCGGCAGCGCCGCGAGCGCGGCGCGGTCGCCGGGCGGAAGGCCGCCGTGCTTGTAGAGCCCGTATCCCTGCGGCATGACGACGAGGAGCTCGTCCTTGAAGAAGTAGTAGTCCTCCTGACCGAGGAAGGTTGCATATCGCTCCGGCTTGCCGAAGAGGCTCGGCACGGCGCCGAGGTCGAAGCGGCTCGAGATCACCGCCACCTTGAGCGGGAAGCCTCTCCGCTTCGACTCGTCGAGCAGGCTCGTCAGCTCCCCGGCCCGCTCCTTCGAGACCTTCGCGTCGAAGGGCAGGAACACCTGCTGCGAGATCAGGTAGTCGCTCGCGGGGTCGCCGTCGGCGAGCGCGTCGCGCACGAGGAAGGTCGCGACGAGGACCGCGGCCGCGCCGACGGCGACGCCGAGCAGGGCGGCGGCGAGGCGCCGCCTCATCCGCCCGCCCGGTCGACGACGACGGCGGTGAACGCCCGCCCGCCCGGCGGCGCGATCCGGAACGAGAGCGCCCAGTGGCCGACCATCACGAGCGCCGAGGCGGCGGGCCTGGCGTAGACGCCCGGCTCCGTCTCGTCCAGCCTCAGCTCCTGGTCGCCCATCTCCATGTCGAGCATCGCGAACGTGACCGTGACGTCGGCGCCCGTGACCGGCCGGCCGGCGCGCGTGAGCTCGAGGGCGAGGTCGTTCGGCACCGCGGCCCGGTTGGGCGAGACGACGAGGCGCAGCCGGTAGCCGTCCTTCGCGACCGCACGCGCCACCGGGCCCGGCCCGACCCGCGCCACGGCGGCACCCTCCCTGGCGAGCGCGGGCGGCGGCGGCGCGAGGCTCGAGAGCACCGCGGCGGCCGCGACCGCCGCCCACACGAGCAGCACCTCGCCGCCGACGAGGCGGCGCAAGAGCGCGGCGGCGGAGGCGCCGAGCTCGGCGCGCCGGCGCGCGGCGGCGAGCCGCGGCCGCGTCCGCGCGAGGTTGACCGCGGCCAGGAGCAGGGCGGTCGCGAGCAGCGCCGCCTTGACGAGGATCGTCTGCCCGTACGAGGTCTGCCACAGGGAGCCCAGCGTGGGCAGGTGGACCACCGTCGCGCCGACCCCCGAGCCGAGCAGGACGAGCACCGAGGCGAGCGCGACGTTCGAGAACCGCGGCACGGCGACGACCAGACCGGCCACGCGGCGCGCCGCCGGCAGGCACCGCCAGAGCACGAGCAGCCCCACGAGCCCGCCGGCCCACACCGCGCCGCCGGCGAGGTGGAGCCAGTCGAGGAGCAGCGAGACGCCCCGCGGGGCGGTCTGGGCCGCGTGGCCGGCCGCGCCCGGGACGAGGAGCGTGGCCGCCCCGGCGACGAGCGCGCCGGCGGTGGCGAGGAGCTCGGCGACCGAGCGCCGCGGCCGCTCGGGCCGGTCGAGCCAGAGCGAGATCGCCGCGGCGGCGACGAAGAGGGCGAAGCAGAGCTCGAGGTCGAGGTAGCCGCGCCCGAACGCGGAGACGTGGAGGAGCGGCACGAGCGTCCCGACGTCGAGCGCGGAGCGGAGCGAGAACTCCGCGGTCGCGAGGTCGAGGTAGACGGGGATCGCGAGCAGCCCGGCGGCCGCCGCGACGAGGAACGCGACCGAGAGCGCGCGCAGGCTCGCCCCGTCGACGCGGCGGACGACCGGGCGCGCGATCCCGATCCGGAGCACGAAGAGCCCGATCGCGCACATGACGGCGACGAAGGCGACGGCCCGCGCCGCGACGAGCCTCGGCGTGGCGGCGCTCTCGGCCACCGAGGGCACCGCGAACTCCGGCTGCGGGCCCGGGTTCGGGCCGACGGCGAACGTGAAGGCGCCGCGCACCGGGTGGCCGTCGACGGAGATCACGCGCCAGTAGACGAGGTACCAGCCCTCGGGCACCCGCTCGAGCGGCACGGCGAGGGTGTCCGGGTCGGCGGCGGAGCGCCGGGGCGGGCCCGCCGTCACCTGGCGCCCCTTCGCGTCGGTGACCGAGACGATCGCGAACCGGGGCTCGACCGACTCCGAGTAGGTGAGCGAGACCCGCGCGGGCGGGGCGTTCACGGTCCTGCTCGCCTCGGGCGCCGTGCGCACGAGGTACGCGTGCGCCGACGCCGGCGCCGGGAGCGCCAGCGAGGCGGCCAGGGCCGCGCCGAGGACGGCGCCCCGCCCGCGCGGGCGGAAGCTCACGCGAGCTGCCTCCCGGAGCGCGCCACGAGCGCGAGCACGCCGATCAGGACGCCCACCCCGCCGACGACGATCCCGACGAGGCCGAGCGTCGAGCCGCCGCCGCCGCCGAGCGAGCCCTTCGCCTCGATCGTGGGAGCGGGCGCGTCCGAGGACTCGGGGCCGGACCAGTCGACGACGGAGCCGTCGGAGTAGGTCTGCTCCACGGAGAACGCGTACGTCCGGCTGGAGCCTGGGCGGCCGAGGAAGGCGAAGTGCGCGACCTCCTCCGCCGGGACGCTCCCGCCCGTCCACGTCACGCGCTGGACGGCCGCGTCCTCGCCCGACCCCGCCTTCTGCACCTCGCGCCTCCAGCCGGCCGCCGGGACGAAGGAGTCGATCGAGAAGCCCGGCGGGACGGTGAGCACGACCTTCGTGGTCGTCAGGCCCTCCTTCTCGGTCGGCACGTCGAGCGTGAAGAGCTGGCCCGCCCGCGCGAGCGCGACGGGCGGGCTGACGTGGGCGTGCGCCGAGGCGGCCGGGGCGGCCGCGAGCGCGGCCGGGGCGGCGAGCAGGGCCGCGGCCGGCAGGCGCAGCCCGCGCTGCAGCGGGAGGTTCATCTTCGCTCCTTTCGGGTCGACGACGGTGGCTAGGCGGGCGCCGGCGCGGGGGGACCGCGCGGAGCCGCCGCCGCCGACACCCGCTCCGGCAACCGCCGGGCGGTGGAGCGGAAGGCGCGGCCGGGGCCGCGGAGGAGCGGCAGCCGCGCCGCGAGCAGCGCGACGAGCCGGCGCGCCCACGCGAGCAGGTGCTCGACCGCGCCGTGCGCCGCGACCGCGAGCAGCGAGAACGCGGCGAGGACGGGAAGCGCGTCGCGGTGGACCGGCCCGGTCAGGCAGTGCAGGCCGTGCCAGCCGAGGCCGGCCCGCCAGTGGAGGTACGACTCGAGGACGGCGAACCCGAGCGACGCGACCGCGACGAAGAGCACGCCGCGCCGGACGAGCCGCCCCGGCGCGAGGCGCGGCGGCGCCAGGAGGGGGGCCGGCGCGAGCGCGAGCCGCTCGCGGACCGCGACGACGGCGAGCCAGAGCACCGCCGCCGAGACGAGCGCGGCGGCGGCGAGGCCGGCGCCGAGCACGCCCGCGAGCCGCGGCCCCCCGCCCTCGTGCTCGAGCCGCGCGACGAGCTCCGCCTGCCCCGGGGCGAGCGCGTAGGCGACCGCCCGTGAGGCGAGCACCACGGCGGCGACGAGCGCGGCCCAGATCCCCGCCCGGATCACGTCACGCGGAGGGTGAAGGGCACGGTCAGGAGCCTGCCGCCGACGTCGACCTGGAGGAACAGCCGCCACGTCCCCGGCACCGGGACGAGCACCCCGACCGTGAGCGTCCCCGGCGTCGGCGAGGTGCCGGTCACGCTGGCCGCGCCGAGGGAGCTCGTGCAGCCGGTCGCGTCCGGGGCGCAGACGTGCGTGTGGAAGTAGTCGAGCGAGCCGCGCCGGAAGAAGATCGCGTGCGCGAGCGCGCCGTAGTAGGTGCGGAACGCCGGCCGCCGCCCGCCCGGACCGGTGACGCTGACGCGCACGAGCTGCGCGCGGATCGCCTTCAGGCGGCCGGCGCCCGCGAGCGAGAAGCGGTAGCCGCCGACCCGTTCGACCCGGGCCGGAGGCGGAAGCGGGTCGGGCGCGTAGTCGCCGCCCACGCGGACGGTGCGGAAGAGCTGGAAGTTGGACGCCTGCCCCGGCGCGGCCGGCGCGCCCGGCGCCGACCCGCGGGCGGGGGCGGGGTAGACGTCGACCACGAGCCGGTAGGGCCCCGGGGCAGGGAAGGTGACCCGGTCGACGATCCTGCCGGCGGCGGTCACCGGGGGGTGGTGGTGGACGATCTCCGCGAGGTCGTCGCGGACGTAGATCAGGTGGACGCCGGTGTGCGGGCCGGGCCCGCGCCGGAAGCGCGTGAGCGGCGTGCCGTCGGGCTGCCGGATCGTGAAGGAGAGCTCGACGGGCTTGCCCGCGACGACGGGGGCCGACGGCTCGAAGCTCACGAGCTCGTAGACGCGCGCCGCCGGGATGGTCGGAACGGCGGGCGACGACCCGCCCCCGCAGCCCGGCGCGACGAGCGCGAGCGCCCCGAGCGCGAGCAGGCGCCTCATCCGTCCAGCTCCGGGAGCAGGCTCGCCGCGGCGGCGCAGGCCCCCGCGACCACGGCGACGGCGCAGGCGAGACGAACGACGTCGGAGGGCAGAGCGGAGATGACCACACCGTGCCAGAACACGGGCAGCGAGGGGAGGGTGACCGCGGCCGCGACGGCTCCGGCGGCGCCGGCCGTCCGGGCCCGTCCGCGGCCCTCGCGCGCCGCGAGCGCGACCGCGAAGCCGAGCGCGACCGCGAGCGCGACCCCGATCGCGGTCCACGCCGCCCCTCCGCCGGGCCGGTCCCGTAGCGCGAAGGCGATCGTCGCGACGAGGGCGGCGAGCCCGGCCGCGCTGCCGAGCGCGAGGGTGAGCCCGGCGCGCGCGGCCCGCCGCCGCGCGACCGCCGCCGCGACCGCCGCGAGGGCGGCGGCCCCGGCGAGCCAGGGCAGGAGCGGCGGCCGCGGCACCCGGACGAAGCTGCCCCGGATCGCGCCGGCGCGGCCGTCCACGAGCACCGGGACGACGATCCGGCCGGCCGGGCCGGCCGGCGTGAGCCGGTGGTCGTGCCAGGCGAACCGCCTCCCCGTCGCGACGCGCACCCACCCCGGCCCCGCCCGCACGAGCCGGGCCGCCTGCGCGGTCGGGGAGGCGGCGTTCGCGAACACGCCGCGCGCGTCGAAGCGGAGCATCGGCTCGCGGACGAGCCCCCGCACGAGGAGCGACCTGCCGGGGTCGACCCGCGCCTCGAGCGCCCGGTCGCCGTCGAGGATCCTCGCGTGGACGCCCGCCGGGACGGAGGCGAGACGGAGCCGGTAGTCGAGCGCCACCACCGAGCCGCGGCCGTGCGCCGACGCCTGCGCCGGGAGCGCGAGCGCGAGCGCCCCGAGCACGGTCGCCGCGAGCCGGGCACGCACGGCGCGGCCGGGCTAGAGCCGCCCCGCCAGCTCGGGCGTCTCGGGCGCGTTCCGGTAGGGCTGCTCCTCGGCCGCGTCCTCCTCGTGGTAGGCGCTCTCGGCGTTCACGGCCCAGAGGTCGTGGCCGGCGCCGGTGAGGAGGTTGTCGACGGCGCGCATCGCGGTCAGCATCGAGTGGTCAGAGTTGTTGTAGCGATGGAGGCCGTTGCGGCCCACCTGCTGCAGGTTCTCGACGGTCTCGAGCCAGGCGCGGATGACCGCGACGCGGTCGGCGTACTCCGCGTCGTAGATCGGGTAGGCCTTGGGCACGCGGATCGCGAAGCCGCGCTCGACCTGCCCGCGCCGCGCCAGCCCGAGCGTCTCGAGCTCGGACGCGGCCAGCTCGACGAGCTCGTCGTCGGAGGACGTCCAGAGGTCGTCGCCCGCGAAGCAGAAGTACTCGAGCCCGACGCACGCCCGGTCCGGGTCGGGCACCATCCACGGGCTCCAGGAGCGGTAGTTCTGGATCCGGCCGACGCGGACGGACGGGTCGTGGATGTAGATCCAGTTGTCGGGGAAGAGGTCGTCGCCCGAGACGACGAGCGCGACGGTGAGGAAGTCGCGGTAGCGGAGGCCGCGCGCCGCCTCGGCCACGGCGGCCGGCGGAGCCGGGTCGGTCATCGCGACGAGCTCGCGCAGCGGCAGCGAGGAGACGACGGCCTCCGGCCGGAACGTGCGGCCGCCCGCCTCGACCGCCTCGACGCGACCGTCGGCGAGCGCGACCCCCGTCACCGGCGACTCGAGCAGGACGGTGCCGCCCTGCTCCTCGATCAGGCGCGTCATCGTCTCCCACATCTGCCCCGGCCCGTAGCGCGGGTAGTGGAACTCCGAGATCAGCGTCCTCACCCTGTTGCCGCGGTTGCCGAGGAACGCCGCCCTCGCCGCGGAGGCGAACGAGAGGCCCCGGATCCGCTGCGCCGCCCACTCCGCCCGGATCTCCGTCGTCGGGACGCCCCAGACCTTCTCGGTGTAGCTCTTGAAGAAGAGCTCGAAGAGGCGGCGGCCGAACCGGTTCGAGACCCAGTCCTCGAGCGACTCCTCGCGCCTCCTGGGCGTCAGCGCGGCGCGCGCGTACGAGGCCGCGCAGCGCGCCAGCTCGACCGGGCCGAGCTTGCGGATCACGTCGGGGCCGCGGAGGGGGTAGTCGAGGAAGCGGTGGTTCCAGTAGATGCGGGACATGCGCGGCCGGAGCAGGAGCTCGTCGCCCATCACCTCGTGCCAGAGCGCCTCGACCTCGCGCGCCTTCGTGAAGAAGCGGTGGCCGCCGAGGTCGAAGCGGAAGCCGTCGATCTCGACCGTCTTCGCGAGCCCGCCGACCTGCCGGTCGGCCTCGACGACGACCGCGTCGCGGCCGGCCTTCCCGAGCAGGTAGGCCGCCGTGAGGCCGGCCGGCCCGGCGCCGAGGACGAGGTTCGCCGCCTCCATCGCGCCCACCCTACTCGCGGCGGAGGTAGACGGCCGCCTGCAGGGGCTTCCAGTAGTTCCGCTCCTCCAGCACCTCGTCGCTTCCCACGGTCGTCACCTCGCGGAGGCGCGGGTCGGCCGCGACCGTCCGCGTCCACACGCGCGAGGTGTCGTAGACGAGCCGGGTCCAGGGCGCGCGCCACGCGCGGTAGTCGCGGAAGACGGGCGACACGACGACGAGGTGCTGCCCCGGCCGGAGCGACGCGAGCAGCGGCTCGAGCTCGCGGCCGACCGAGACCGCGCGGAGCCGGTCGAGCGCGTCGCGCCAGTCCATCACGCGCGGGTCGCGAACCGCGCCGAGCTGCGTCGCGAAGCGCAGGCCGCCGCCCAGGTAGTACCGCAGCACCGGCACCTGCTCCGGGTGCGTCGAGAGCACGAGGTCGCCGGGCTGCAGGTAGGGCTCGACGCCGTGGGCGATCGCGCGCACGTTCGACTTGTCGTCGTGGGCCGAGTAGCCGGCCCAGAGGAAGACGACGAGCGCGAGCGCGACGAGCCCGAGCCGGCCGGCCCGCGCGAGCCCCGCCGCCGCGAGGAGGAGGAGCGGGCCGAGCAGCACCGCCAGGTAGCGGCTGGCCCACGCCGGGGTCAGCTGCGAGAAGACCCACGCGGTGAGCTCGGCCGCGCCGACGGCGGCGAGCAGCGCGAGCGCCGGCGCGCGCGCCGGGTCGGCGCGCCGGCGGAGGACGGCCGCGAGCCCGGCGCCGCCGGCGAGCGCGAGCGCGGCGAGCGGCGCGTCGCCCGAGATCACGAAGCCGGGGCCGAGCACGAGCGCGTGCACGCTCGGCGGCAGCGTCCACGGCGCGCCGGTGTGGCGCGCCTGGTCGAGCAGGATCGGGAGCCACGGCACGTACAGGAGCGCGGTGGCGGCGCCGGCGAGCGCCGCCGGGCGCCAGCGGTCGCGCGCGACCGCCGCCGTCGCGGCCGCGAGCCCGAGGCAGAGGAAGAGGCCCCAGTTGTGGGTGTAGAGGATCAGGTCGAGCGTCGCGACGAGCAGCGGGAGGTAGCGGCGGCGGCCGCGGACGACGCCGTGCACGAACGCGGCGGCGGCCGCGATCGAGAGGCAGGCGACGAGCGTGTACATGCGCGTCTCCTGGCCGTAGTAGGTGAGGTACGGGTCGAGCGCCGCGAGCGCCGCGCAGATCCAGCCGGCGGTCCGGCCGAAGATCGACCGCGCGGCCCAGTAGCCGAGCGGCACGCACGCGAGCGCGGGCGGGAGCGAGAGCGCGTGCGTGGCGCGCTCGCCGTCCCCGAACGCCCCGATCCACACGTGCAGGAGCAGGTAGTAGAGCGGCGGCGAGCCGTCCTCGCGGAGCAGGTGCGGGATCGCGGTCAGGGGATGGTGCGCGATCCCGACCGAGATCCCCTCGTCGATCCAGAAGCCGCCGCCGAGGACGCGCGTCCGGAGCCACAGGGAGAGCACGCAGAGGAGGCCGAGCCCTGCGACCGTCGTGCGGCGCGGCACCGAGGCGGTGTCGAGGCCGAGCCGCGCGCGCTCGAGCGCCTGGACCGCGCCTACCACGGGAAGCCCTTCGCGACCGGGAGCTCCGTCGCCTCCTGCCCGCGCACGGCGTAGAAGCGGAGCCGCGCGCCGCGCTCGAGCAGCGCGCGCGGGAGCTCGAAGACGAAGCCGGAGCGCAGCCTCCCCCCACCGAGCTGCCCGATCCGGCGTGCGACGGTGGTCGCGCCGGCGAAGACGAAGCGGCCGCGGTCGAAGACGGCGACGGCGTCGACGAGCCCGTGCCGGCGCGGGTCGCCCGCCCAGCCGCCGATGCGGACGGTCGACCGCTCCACGTACCAGTCCTCGACCCGGCCGGCGAGCGCGCCGGGCACGACGCGCAGCTGCGCGAGCGAGAAGGCGGCCGCGCCGCGGGTCAGGCGCGCGAGCCGGCCGCCCGAGACCCCGTACACCTCGACGTCGTTCGCGCCGCGGTGGAAGGCGCGGTCGGGGACGAACGCCGCGAAGTGGGTCTCGCCGTCGACGGCGAAGGTGCGGGTGACGGCCGCGATCCTGCCGTCCACGGCGATCGCGAGGTCGAGCGGCCGCCTCGCCCCGGAGACGCGCCCGGTCACGTGGCCGGGCGAGAGGAGCGAGCCGGGGTCGACGGCGGCGAAGAGGCTCCGGCCGTCGAGGGCGGCCGCGGCGCGCACGCGGCCCGCCGGGAGCGACGCGACCGTCCGCCCGAGCAGCTCCCGGTGCGGACCGATCCCGTAGACCCGCTCCCAGCCGCCGGCGCCGAAGAGCCGGACGAGCCTGGCGAGCGTCCGGCGCTCGCCGCGCTCGACCGCGGTGGGCGAGCCGGAGACGAGCTCGCCCTGCCGGCCGCGGACCGCGACCTCGCGGTGGCTCCGCGCCGCGAGCAGGGAGCGCCCGTCCGCGCGGTAGGGGAGCCGGAACCCGAGCACGTCGGCGATCGTCGGCACGACGTCCACCGACTGCGCGTTGCGTCGGTCGACGCGGCCGCGCCGCTCGCCCGGGTACTTCACGAAGAGCGGGATCCCGGCGATGTCGGGCAGGTTCGCGCGCGTGATCGAGCGCCGCCGCCCGCCCGGCACGAACGACGCCCCGTGGTCGGCGACCACGACCACGAGCGAACGGTCCCAGGAGCCCTGCCGCTTCAGCTTCGCGACGAGCTCGCCCAGCAGCCGGTCGGCGAACCCCGCCTGGAAGAGATGGCGCTGCCAGCCCTGCTCGACGAGCCACGGGTCGGTCGACCAGGTGTCGCCGTCGAGGCCGTCGATCCCGAGCGAGCTCCCGTACTGCTTGCCCGACGGGAGGTAGCGCCAGGGGTAGTGCGGCATCAGCAGGTGGATCGCGTCCAGCGCCGGCCTCGCCGAGGGCCGGACGCCCGCGAGCCAGTGCTCCCAGAGGAAGCGCTGGTCCTGCCACATGTCGCGCCCGATCTCGGCGTCGACGTCGCCGCTGCCCCGGAGCGCGAGCACGCCGCGGCGGACCGACGCGGCGTCGTCGTGGGCGACGCCCTCGAAGTTCTGCCAGGTCTCCGTCACCGACGGGAGCCGCCGCTCGAGCTCCCTCGGCAGCACCAGATGGCCGTAGACCACCTCGAGGTCGGAGGCGAGCGAGCGCATGCGCCCCGCGAACGAGTCGCCGTGGCGCGAGCAGAGCGACGGCGGGCACAGCTGCGTCACCGACTCGAAGACGTGCAGGCGGTAGCGGGAGGCGAGCAACGTGAACAGGTTGTTCGGATGGTCCTTCGCGACCGGAAGCTCGCCCCGCCTCGGGTACAGGCCGGTCAGGATCGCGGGCACGGCCTCGGTCGTGTGCTCGTGCACGCTGGTCGCGTTCGGGTACCAGGTCGCCTCGCGCGCGAGCTCGGCGAAGGCGGGGAACCGCTTCGCGTCGATCCGGCCGGGCGCGGCGAGGAGGCTCGTGACCGGGAGCTCGTCGAGCACGACGAGCACGACCGGCGGCTCCTCGGCGGGCGCGGGGATCGGCAGCGCCTTCGCCGACCCGGCGAGGTCGGGGAGCGGCGCGCGGGCGAGGAAGAGGCCGAGCACGACGAGCGGCACCGGCCCGAGCACGGTCACGAAGAGCCGCACCGGGCGCGCCCGCGCGTAGAGGGCCGCGAGCGCGGCCCCGAGCGCGGCCGAGAGCACGAGCGCGGCCGCCGCCCCGCCGGTCTCCCTCCGCACCACCTGGAGCGCGACGACCCCGGCGAGCAGCGCGACGAGCACGAGGTGGAGCGCCGAGGCCGCACGGGCCGACGCCGCGGCCGCGAGCGCCTCGAGCCCGACGAGGGCGAGCGGCGGCACGAGGGTGAGCCCGAGCGCGAAGACGACGACGTCGACCGGATGGGAGCGGCGGACGACGAAGAACTCCGGCGTCCGGCCGAGCAGGTCGAGCAGCGGCTGCACCACCGCGAACGTCCACAGCACCAGCACGTGCAGCGCGCGGGCGCCCAGGGTGCGCGGGGAGGGACTCATCGCGGGCGGAGGAGGTAGAGGACGCGCGCGCCGCCCGCGAGCTCGAGGGTGCGCTCGACCGCGAAGCGGGCGGCGAGGAGCCGTTCGAAGGCCGGCCGGGCGTAGTCGCCGTGGAGGCCCTCGCGCTTGGCCGCGACGAGGCGGGCCGCCATCGGGTCGGAGCGGTCGACGAACTCGACGACGGCGGCGCCGCCGAGACCGGCGAGCCACTCGACGAGCTCGGCGAGCGGGACGTTGCGCGTGATCGCCAGGTGGTGGACGAGCGCGAGCGCGAGGACGAGGTCGGGCCGGCCGCGGGCGGCGAGGTCGCCGCGCTCGGCGCCGCGCCAGCCCAGCGAGGGCGACGGGTCGGCGAGGTCGACGACGAGCGGGAGGATCCGCTCGTGGCCCTCGCGCGCGAGCCGGTCGGCCACGGCGGCGTCGGCGTCGACCGCGACGACCGTGCGCGCCGCCTCGGCGGCGATCCTGGCGTAGACGCCCTCGTTGCAGCCGAGGTCCCAGACGAGGCTCGGCTCGGTCGCGGCGACCGCCGCCCGGACGAACGCCGCCTTCCGCTCCGCGTCCTCGGGCGTGTACGTGCTCGTCGTCGTGTAGGCCCCCCACGCCTCGCTCGAGCCGCGCCAGTCGAGGCTCTCGACGACGCGGCGCAGGCGGCGCGCGTTCGCGAGCAGGATCCGCCTGTCGAAGCCGGCCCGGCGGAGCTCGCCGCGCACCTCGCCGGCACGGCCGGCGTACCGGCGCTCGAGCCGCGCATGCAGGACGACGTGCGTGAGCACGCCGCGGCGGAGGCGGTCGCGCAGGCCGAGCAGGTTGCGGAGCTCCGCCGGCTCGATCCCCTCGAGCCGGCCCCGCAGCCACGGCTGGAAGGGGACGTCGCGGAACGCCTGCAGCATGAGCGGATACAGGTGCAGCCGGCAGAACTGCCGGTACCCCGCCCACGGCTCGCCCTCGCGCAGCCGCTCGAACGAGCCGACGTCGATGAAGACCGGCCGCGAGCCGTCCCACTGCACGTTGTACGGCGTCCCGTCCTTGAGCACGAGCCCCGCGCGGACCGCGTCCTCGAGCAGGCCGAGCTGCAGGAGCGCCGCGCGCTTGAGGAGCGTGAACGGCCACTCGTACGGGTACGACACGAACGGCACGCGCTCGTGGCGAAGGAGCGCCGCGTAGCCGTCGGGCGGGTCGTCCGCCTCGGTCGTCGCCACGATGCGGGGGTCGCCGGCGAGCGGGCTCGCGGCGAGCGCGCGCCAGTCGGCCGCCGCCTCCTCGGTCAGGGCACGGTACACGGCGTCGCCGCCGGCGAAGACGCGGTTGCCGGGATCGCGGAACGAGCCGCGATCCGGAGTGAGGTCACGGCTGCTCGTCGTCGGCTTTGCGAAGCCGGAGGAACCTGAGCACCCGCCGCCAGTAGAGCTTCGCGGTGACCGCGACCGCGGCGGTCCCCCCCGCGATCATCTGGAGGATCATGCTCCCCGAGCCCGGGTCGAGGTAGGCGAGCGGCCTCAATTCGCGTCGGACGCTACCAAGTTCGTGACCAGCCGACGACCCTCGTGGCTGTAGACGACCGTGACGGCGTCGTGCTTGCGGTAGGTGCCGGCGATCCCGAGGAGCATCGAGAGCCAGCGCCAGAAGCCGAGCTTGCCCTCCTTCGCGAGCTCCCGCGAGAAGACGAGGGTCGACCCCACGACCTCGTAGTCGGTGCCCTCGACCTGAGGGATGCCGTTCAGGAAGACCTCGAAGGGAGGCCGGACCTGGTGAGGCAGTTCGACCCGCGACCGGGTGGGCATGGGTTTATACGATGCCAGCCGGCGTGCGTCGGAGAGCCACTGCCCTCGTCACGGCGGCCGCAGGCGCGCTGGCGCTCGCCGGCGCGGCGCTCGCGGGGAACGGCGGCATCCTGCCGCCGGCGCCGCACTCGCCGAACGCGCACCGGATCACCGACGCCTACCTGTTCGTGCTCGGCTTCACCGGGGCGATCTTCCTGATCGTCGAGGGGGCCGTGATCACGTTCGCGATCCGCTACCGGCGCGGCAGGCGGGCACGGACGGTCGAGGGGCCCCAGATCCACGGCGCGACGCGGCTCGAGATCATCTGGACGGTCGTGCCGGTGCTGATCCTCGCGGCGATCGGCACGTTCGTGTTCTGGAAGCTGCCCGGGATCTCCGGCCCGCCGGCGGCGAGCGCCGCCGAGGAGACGACGATCACGATCGAGGGGCGGCAGTTCTACTGGCTGTTCCACTACCCGAACGGCGCCGTCTCGGTCGGGACGATGGTCGCGCCGGCGGACCAGGTCGTGCACGAGACCGTCGTCTCGGCCGACGACGACGTGAACCACAGCTGGTGGGTGCCGAACCTCGGCGGCAAGATCGACGCGATCCCCGGGAAGGCGAACCACACGTGGTTCATGGGCGACCCGGGCACCTATCGCGCCCGCTGCGCCGAGCTCTGCGGGATCCAGCACGCGATCATGGAGGCGCGGGTGAGGCTCGTCCCGCGGGCCGAGTACGACCGCTTCATCGCGGAGCGCAAGGCGGACGCGGCCGGCGCGACGCTCGGCAAGGAGGAGTGGGACAACGTCTGCACCGCGTGCCACCGGCTCGACCACGTGTACGTCGGCCCCGCGCTCGGCGGCAACCCGCTCCTGCGCGACCGCAAGGGGATCGAGGCGATCCTGCGCAGGGGCGTCGGGAAGATGCCCGCGGTCGGGAGCGACTGGAGCGACCAGCAGATCGACGCGCTGATCGCCTACACGAAGACCCTGAAGAGGCCCCGTGGCGGTTGACGCCGAGGCCGTCCGGCCCTACCGGGCGGACTGGCGCCGCGGCCGCGTCACGGCGTGGCTGACGACGACCGACCACAAGCGGATCGGGATCCTCTACATCTGGACCGCGCTCGTCTTCTTCGCGCTCGGCGGCCTGCTCGCGGTCCTCATGCGCTCGCAGCTCATGAAGCCGCACGAGCACTTCATGACGCGCGACTCCTACAACCAGGCGCTGACGATCCACGGCACGACGATGATCTTCCTCGTCATCGTCCCGATCCTCGCCGGGTTCGGGAACTACCTCGTGCCGCTGATGGTCGGCGCCCGGGACATGGCGTTCCCGCGCCTGAACGCGCTCTCGTACTGGCTCTACCTGCTCGGCGGGATCGTCCTCTACGCGAGCTTCTTCGCGAAGAACGGCGCCGCGTCGACCGGCTGGACGGGCTACGTGCCGCTCTCGACGCTGCACGCGCCGGGCCGCGGCCAGGACCTGTGGATCCTCGGCATCCACGTGCTCTCGCTGTCGTCGTTCGCCGGCGCGGTCAACTTCATCGTGACGATCCACAACATGCGGGCCCGCGGGATGACGTGGATGCGCATCCCGCTCTTCGTCTGGGCGATCGTGACGTACGCGTGGCTGCTCGCGCTCGTGCTGCCGACCCTCTCCGCGGGGCTGACGATGATGCTGCTCGACCGGCAGGCGGGCACCCACTTCTTCGACCCCGCCGGCGGCGGCGCCCCGCTCCTCTACCAGCACGTCTTCTGGTTCTTCGGGCACCCCGAGGTCTACATCATGGTGCTGCCCGCGATGGGGATGATCTCGGAGATCATCCCGGTCTTCTCGCGCAAGCCGATCTTCGGCTACACGGCGGTCGCGTGGTCGACGGCGGGGATCGCGTTCTTCTCGATGCTCGTGTGGGCGCACCACATGTTCGCCGTCGGCCTCCCGACGGGGCTCGACTCGTTCTTCATGATCAGCTCGATGATCATCGCCGTGCCGACGGGGGTGAAGATCTTCAACTGGCTCGCGACGCTCTGGCGCGGGAACATCTCCTTCGACACGCCGATGCTGTGGGCCGTCGGCTTCGTCGCCGTCTTCACGGTCGGCGGGCTCTCCGGGATCTTCCTGGCCGCGTTCCCGATCGACTGGCAGGTCACCGACACCTACTACGTCGTCGCGCACATCCACTACGTCCTCTTCGGCGGATCGATCTTCGCGATCTTCGGCGGCCTCTACTACTGGTGGCCGAAGATCTTCGGCCGCGTCCTCGACGAGCAGCTCGGGAAGCTCCACTTCTGGCTCGTCTTCGTCGGCTTCAACGTCACGTTCTTCCCCCAGCACCTGCTCGGGTTGCTCGGGATGCCGAGACGGATCTACACGTACGATGTCGGCGGTCTCTGGGAGACCTACAACATGATCTCGACGATCGGCTCCTACGTGATGACGCTCGGCATGCTCGTGTTCGTGGCGAACGTCGCGAAGACCGCCCGGACGGGCCGGCGCGCGGGCAACGACCCCTGGCTCGCGGACACGCTCGAGTGGTTCACGAGCTCGCCCCCGCCGCCCTGGAACTTCGACCGGATCCCCTACGTCACGAGCGCGCGGCCGCTGCGCGACCTGCGCCGCCGGCTCGTCGAGGAGGGACGGCTGTGACCGGCGCCTGGACGCGCGTGATGGCGGCCGGGGCGGTCGCCGGGACCGGGCTCGCGGTCGTCTCGGGCGCGGCGGGCTGGGGCACCGCCCACCGCCTGCTCGCGGCGCTCGCCCTGCCGTGGCTCGCGGGGCTCCTCGCCGTCGCGTGGCTCTCGGCGCGGCCCCTCCTCCCGCCGGCGGCCGCCGCGGTCTCGCTCTTCGGGCTCGCCGCGCTCCTGACCGAGCCGGCCGTCCACCTCGCCGCGGCCGCCCTCGCCTTCGCCGCGACGGCGCTCCTCGCGGTGCGCGTGGCCCGCCGCGGCGCGGCCGGAAGGGCGGCGGCGCGCGACTACGTGACGCTGACGAAGCCGCGCGTGATGTCGCTCCTGCTCCTGACCGGCGGCGCCGCGGTCTTCGTCGGCGCGGGCGGGCTGCCCGGGTGGGGCGTCTTCCTCGTCACGCTGCTCGGGCTCGCGCTCGCCTGCGGCGGCGCGGCGGCGCTCAACCACTACCTCGACCGCGACATCGACCCGCTCATGGGCGCGCGCACGGCCTCGCGCCCGGTCGCGGCCGGCCGGATGGCGCCCCAGCTCGCGCTCGAGTTCGGGATCGCGCTCACCGCGGCCTCCTTCGTCCTGCTCGACGCCCTCGTGAACCTGCCGACGGCGCTGCTCGCGCTCGGCGGCAACCTCTTCTACGTCCTCGTCTACACGCGCTGGCTCAAGCGCTCGACGCCGCAGAACATCGTCGTCGGAGGCGCGGCCGGCGCGGTCCCGCCGCTCGTCGGCTACGCCGGCGCCAGCGGACGGCTCGGCTGGGCGGCGCTCGTGATGTTCCTCGTCGTCTTCCTCTGGACGCCGCCGCACTTCTGGGCGCTCGCGCTCCTGATCCGCGAGCAGTACGCGAAGGCGCACGTGCCGATGCTGCCGGTCGTCCGGGGCGACCGCGAGACGGCCCGGCAGATCGCCTGGTACACGGTCGCGCTCGTCGCGGCGACGCTCGTGCCGGTCGCGCTCGGCGTGTTCGACCTCGTCTACGGCGTCGCCGCGCTCGTCCTCGGCGCGGCGTTCGCGTGGACGGCGCTCCGCCTCCTGCGCGAGACGACGCGGGCGCGGGCGGCGCTCGTGTTCCACTCCTCGCTGGCCTACCTCGCCCTCCTCTTCGTCGCGATGGCGCTCGACGCGGCGGTCTGAGGCGGCACGATGGCCGGGCCGCAGCCGGAGACGCGTCCGCCGGACACGATGCAGCGGGCGGTCGAGCCCGACGAGGCGCTCGCCCGCCGCAACCTGCTCTGGGCGTGGTCGCTCGTGGCGCTCTTCCTCGTCCTCTTCGGGGGCACGTTCGGCGTCGGGTTCGTCTACCTCTGGCTCGGCTGACGGCGGGGCCGCGGCGACGGTGCCTGCGGCGCGACCCGCGTGAACGCCGACCTCCGCTTCGCCCAGGAGCTCGCCGACGCCGCCGACGCGGTCACGCTCGCGCGCTTCCGGGCGCTCGACCTCCGGGTCGAGACGAAGCCCGACCTGACGCCCGTCTCCGAGGCCGACCGCGCCGCCGAGGAGGCGGTGCGGGCGCTCGTCGCCCGCCGCCGGCCGGGGGAGGCCGTGCTCGGCGAGGAGGGCGGCGGCGGGGACGGGGGCGCGGCCCGCGGCCGCTGGATCGTCGACCCGATCGACGGGACGCGCAGCTACGTCCGCGGGATCCCGGTCTGGGCGACGCTCCTCGCCCTCGAGCGCGACGGGGTGGTGGAGGTCGGGCTCGTGTCGGCGCCGGCGCTCGGCCGCCGCTGGTGGGCGGTGCGCGGCGAGGGCGCGTGGGCGGGGGGAGCGCCCTGTCGCGTCTCGGCCGTCGCGCGGCTCGAGGACGCGACCGTCTCGACGACCTCCGCGCCGGCCATGCCGCCCGGGTGGGCCGCGGTCGCCGGGCGGGCCTGGGCGGCCCGCGGCTTCGCCGACTTCTGGCAGTACTGCCTCGTCGCCGAGGGCTCGCTCGACGTCGCCGCCGACGAGGAGCTCCAGCTCTGGGACTACGCTGCGGTCACGCTGATCGTCGAGGAGGCGGGCGGCCGCTGCACGACCTTCTCGGGCGGGGAGCCGGCCCCGGGCGCCTCCTTCGTCTGCTCGAACGGGCTCCTCCACGACGAGGTCGTGGCGCTCCTGGGCGGCCGGGCGCCGTGACTCCGCGCGCGACACCCAGGGGTCCGCAACGCTCCGGGGTCTGACCCCAGATCGTTGCGCCCAGGGGTCCGCAGCGCTCGAGCTTCGACCCCGGTCGTCGCGTGCCTGCTAGCCCGCGGCCGCGGCCAGGACGGCCTCCTCGTAGATCCGGTCGCGGGCGAAGCGGTCGAGCTCGCGACTCAGGAGCTCGCTCGCGGAGCGCGGCTCGCTCGGCGGCGAGGGCAGCTCCTCGCCGCCGAGCCGGACGCCGAGCTCGCCGGCGGGCTCGGCGGCGCGGATCGCGCGGTCGAGGCGGGCGTTCAGCCAGCCGCGGAGGAGCGCCGCCTCGGCGCGCGGGCCGCGGATCCAGATCTCCTGCTCGCGGATCGCCGGCCAGTAGCGGGCGAGCTCGACGCGCCAGTCCTGGATGCGGGCCCAGGCGATGTCGGAGACGGCGGCGCGACCGAACGCGGCGGCGAGCTCCCGGTAGCGGAGCTCCTCCCACTCCGCCGAGTCCACGACCACGCGGTCGGCGACGCCGACGAGCTGCTCCCACTGCACCTCGCCGAAGGGCGGCTCCCCGCGCCAGCGCACGAACACGGGCAGGTCCGAGATCGCGAGCGGCAGCACGATCGACGCCGGCGCGAGCAGCCGGTCGCCGTAGAGGTGGAGCTCGATCACCTCGCCGCACACGGCGCGGTCGCCCGCCGGGTAGCACCGCACGGCGAGCTCGGCGTCGATGCGTCCGCCCCCGTCCGCGTCCTCCTCGTGCGGTACGAGGATCACCGTCCGCGAGGGGTGGCGCTCCGCCATCCCCTCGAGCGTCCGCTCGGCCGCGTCGAGCCAGTGCGGCGGCACCCACGCGACGTGCGTCATCACGCTCGTCCGCTGGTGCGGGTTCCGCCCCTCCCCCGCCGAGTCGTCCCGCAGGCGCGCGAGCTCGGCCTCGACCTCGGCGAGCGTGACGTCGCGGCCCGTCCACTCCTCGACGGCCGGCGCGCCCGTCAGTGCCGCCTCCAGGACCGGCCGTCGCGGTGGAGGAGGTCGTCCGCCGAGGGCGGGCCCCACGTCCCGGCGGCGTAGTTCGGAAAGGCCGGCCGGTCGCGCTGCCAGGCCGCGACGACCGCGTCGACGAGCGCCCACTGCTCCTCGATCTCGTCGGCGCGCGTGAAGAGCGTCGCGTCGCCGAGCATCGCGTCCAGCACCAGCCGCTCGTACGCCTCCGGCAGCCCCTCGCGGAACGCCGATCCGTAGAGGAAGTCCATGTGCACGGTCCGGATGGTCATGCCCTGGCCCGGCACCTTCGCCCCGATCGCGAGCGACATCCCCTCGTTCGGCTGCACGTGGATCAGCAGCACGTTCGGGCGCAGCCCCTCGGCGGCGGTCTCCTCGAAGGGCGGATGCGGCGCGCGCTTGAACTGGATCGCGATCGTCGTCTCGCGCCGCGGCAGCCGCTTGCCGGTGCGCACGTAGAAGGGCGTGTCGGCCCACCGCCAGTTGTCGACGAAGAGCTTCGCGGCGACGTACGTCTCCGTCGTCGAGCCGGGCGCGACGCCGTCCTCCTCGCGGTACCCCTGCACCTCCTCGCCCTCGACGAAGCCGCGCCCGTACTGACCGCGGACGACCGACCGCGGCCCCGGCGTGTGCAGCGACCGCAGCACCTTGACCTTCTCGTTCCGGACCGAGTCCGCCGTGAAGTCGATCGGCGGCTCCATCGCAGTGATCGCGACGAGCTGGAGCAGGTGGTTCTGGAAGATGTCGCGGATGGCGCCGGCCTGCTCGTAGAACGCCGCCCGCCCCTCGATCCCGAGCGACTCGGCCACGGTGATCTGCACGTGGTCGATGAACTGCCGGTTCCAGATCGGCTCGAAGATCCCGTTCGCGAAGCGGAGCGCGAGCATGTTCTGGACGGTCTCCTTGCCGAGGTAGTGGTCGATGCGGAAGACCTCCCGCTCGGCGAAGCGCTCCGCGAGCAGCCGGTTGAGCCGCCGCGCCGTCTCGACGTCGCGCCCGAACGGCTTCTCGACGATCAGGCGCACCCACCCCTCGCCGCCGCGCCGCTCGGCGAGCTCGCGCACGAGCGGCTCGATCGCGCTCGGCGGCACCGCGAGGTAGTGGACGCGGTTCCCGAGCGTGCCCCGCTCGGCGTCGACCTCGGCGAGCAGCCGCGTCAGCGCGTCCTCGCCCGCGTCGTCCGCGACCTCGAGCGGGCAGTAGCGCATCCCGGCCGCGAGCTCCGACCAGACGTCCTCGCGGAACTCGTCGCGCGCGTACCGCCGCACGGCCTCCTTCATCCGCGCGCGGAACTCCTCGTCGCTCTCCCTGCTCCGCGCCGCTCCGACGACCGCGAACCGCTCCGGCAGGAGCCGCCGCACCGCGAGCGCGTACAGCGCCGGCATCAGCTTCCGTCTCGACAGGTCGCCGGAGGCGCCGAAGATCACGAGCACGCACGGCTCCGGCCGCCGCCGGACCGGCAGCCCCTCGGCCAGCGGGTTCCGCTCGAGCGCGATCAGCGCGGCGCCTCCCGCACGCGGTGCCCGCCGAACTGGTTGCGGAGGGCCGCGTTCACCTTCGCCGCGAACGACTCGTCCTGCCGCGAGGCGAAGCGGGCGAATAGCGCCGCCGTGATCACCGGCACCGGCACGTCCTCGGCGATCGCCTCTGCGATCGTCCAGCGGCCCTCGCCGGAGTCCTCGACGTAGCCCTCGATCCGCGCGAGCTCGGACCCCTCCTGCTCGAACGCGTCGTGGAGGAGCTCGAGCAACCACGAGCGCACGACCGAGCCGTGGCGCCAGATGCCGGCGACCTGCTCGAGGTCGAGCGGGAACTCGGAGGCGCGCATCACCTCGAACCCCTCGGCGTACGCCTGCATGAGGCCGTACTCGATCCCGTTGTGGACCATCTTGACGAAGTGCCCCGCGCCGGACGGGCCGACGTGCGCATAGCCACCGTCGGGCGCGAGCGCCGTGAAGACCGGCTCGAGCCGCGCAACCGCGCCGGCCTCGCCGCCCGCCATCAGGCAGTAGCCGGCGTCGAGCCCCCAGATCCCGCCCGAGACGCCGACGTCGAGGAAGGCGACGCCCCGCTCCCCGGCCTCGCCGGCACGCCGCTGCGAGTCGCGGAAGTTCGAGTTGCCGCCGTCGACGACCACGTCGCCCGGGTCGGCGAGCGCGAGCACCTCCCGGAACGTGCGCTCGGTGATCTCGCCGGAGGGCACCATCAGCCAGAACGCGCGGGGAGGGTCGAGCTGGTCGCGCAGCTCCGCCAGGGTGGCGGCCGTCGAGTCGACGCGCGGGTCGAACGTCCGCACGTCGTGGCCGCGGCGCTCGAGCCTCGTCGCCATGTTGCCGCCCATGCGGCCGAGCCCGATCATGCCGAGCTGCACGTCAGAGATTCTCCAGCCGGACGCGGGCCACGCGCCGGCCCCGCTCGCGCAGCGCCTCGAAGTCGCCCGCGGCCTGCGCCCGGATCAGGCGCGCGAAGCCGAACGGGCGCCCCGGGATCTTCAGCTCCTCCCCGTAGTCCTCGACCACCTGGAGGTAGAGGCCGGTGTCGGGCCCGCCCTTGTGGAGCTGCCCGGTCGAGTGGAGGTAGCGGGGCCCGAAGCCCCAGGTCACGACGCACCCGGTCGCCGCGCGCGCGCGGCCGGCCGCGGCGCGCAGCGCGGCCTCGTTCGCCGCCGTGGGCTCGACGAAGGCCTGGAAGCAGACGTAGTCGCCGGGCCGGGCCGACGCGAGGAGCTCCTCCGCCGAGGAGACGTCCTCGAGCTCGGCGTCCCCGGCGGCGAGCACCTGGCTCGTCCGGTCCTTCGCCGCCTGCACGTCCGGCTGGTCGAACGGGTTGATCGCGAGCACCGAGCCCGCGACCGCCGTCGCGAACTCCCAGCGGAAGAACTCCTGGCCGAGCTCGTACGGGTCGGGCAGGCGTACCTCGTGACCCTGCCGGTCGGGCCCGTCGGGCGACTCCCCCGGGGCCGGCACGAGCCCCCGTCCCTCCTTGCCCGTCGACTCGGCGAGCAGCTGCTCGACCCAGAGGCCGAACCCGTTCACGTCCTCGAAGCAGACCTTGTCGCGGCCCTCCCGCCAGCCCTCCCCGAGCGCGAGCCCGAGCTCGAGGCCGGGGTTGCCCTCGTCGCCGCGGCAGGCCTCGGCCAGCTCGAGCGCGCGGTCGAGCAGCCGCACGAGGTCGACGCCGAGGAGCGCCGCCGGCACGAGCCCGAAGAGCGAGAGCGCGGAGTAGCGGCCGCCGATCGTCGGCTCCCCGGAGAAGGTCGCGCGGAAGCCGCGGTCGCGGGCGATTCGCTCGAGCTCCGAGCCCGGGTCGGTGATCGCCGCCCACTGCGCCCCGCGCGGCGCGCGCCGCCAGAAGTAGTCGGTGTGCGAGCGGGTCTCGAGCGTCGTTCCCGACTTCGAGGCGGAGAGGAAGAGCGTCCGCTCGAGGTCGAGCCGCGCCTCGAGGGCGGCGATCGCGCGGGGGTGCGTGGTGTCGAGGACGTGGAAGCGGTCGCCGCCGAACGCGCGCCGGAGGACCTCGGGCGCGAGCGACGAGCCGCCCATCCCGAGCAGCACGACGTCGTCGAACAGGCCGGCGACGTCCTCGACGAACGCGAGCACGACCTCGACGTCCTCGCGCCGCCGGCCGGGCTCGTCGAGCCAGCCGAGCCAGCGCGCCTCGTCGCGGCCCGTCCAGACGGTCGGGTCGCGCGACCAGATCCGCTCGACGAGCTCCCGCCGCTCGGTGCTCACGCGTGGGCGAGCTCGGCCCGCTTCGCCCGGATTCCGTCGAGCAGCTCGCCGAACGAGTCGGCGAAGCGGCGCACGCCCTCGTCCTCGAGCGTCTCGACGACGTCGTCGTAGTCGATCCCGGCCGCGCGCAGCTCCCCGAGCAGGCGCTCCGCCTCGGCCACCCCCTCGACCACCGTGTCGCCTCGCACCTCGCCGTGGTCGGCGAACGCCTCGACCGTCTCCGGCGGCATCGTGTCGACCGTGTCCGGCCCGACGAGCTCCTCGACGTAGAGGACGTCGCGGTAGGCCGGGTTCTTCGTCGAGGTCGACGCCCAGAGCGGCCGCTGCTTCGACGCCCCCTTGCCGGCGAGGAACGCCCAGCGCGGCCCGGCGAAGGCCTCCTCGAAGTGACGGTAGGCGAGCCTCGCGTTCGCGATCGCGAGCCGTCCGGCGAGCTCCGGCCGGCCGAGCTCCTCGAGCCGCCGGTCGGTCTCGGTGTCGACGCGCGAGACGAAGAACGAGGCGACGGACGCGACCCTCGACGGGTCGCCGCCGCCCGCGACGAGCCGCTCGAGCCCGCGCAGGTACGCCTCCACGACGGCGCGGTAGCGCGCCAGCGAGAAGATCAGCGTGACGTTGATCGACCGGCCGCGGGCGATGCACTCCTCGATCGCCGCCAGCCCCGGCACGGTCGCCGGGATCTTCACGAGCAGGTTCGGGCGGTCGATCGCCTCGTGCAGCTCGAGCGCCTGCTCGAACGTGCCCTCGACGTCGTAGGCGAGGCCGGGGTCGACCTCGATCGAGACGTAGCCGTCGCCGCCGCCCGTGCGCTCCCACACCGGCCGGAGCACGTCGCACGCATCCCGCACGTCGTCCTCCGCAAGGCGGAAGAACACCTCGCGCGGGTCCTCCTCCCGCTCGAGGAGCGCGCGAAGCTGATCGTCGTAGTCGGCGCCGCCGGCGATCGCCCTCTGGAAGATCGTCGGGTTCGAGGTGACGCCGGTGACGGCGTGCTCGTCCATCAGGCGCCGCAGCCCGCCGCCGTGGACGAGCTCCCGCGAGAGGTTGTCGATCCAGACCGACTGCCCGCGCTCAGCGAGCAGTCGAAGCCTCGACGCCATCTCTCATCTCCTTCTCCATCGCGGCCACCTTCTCCAGCCGGGCCACGTACCGCGCGCCGCCGTCGAAGCGGGCGGCGAGGAACGCGGCGACGAGCTCGCGCGCGAGCGCCGCCCCGACCACCTCCGAGCCGAGGCAGAGCACGTTCATGTCGTCGTGCTCGACGCCCTGGTGCGCGCTGTAGACGTCGTGGCAGATCGCCGCGCGGATCCCGGCGACCTTGCACGCCGCGACCGACGCCCCGACCCCCGACCCGCACACGAGGACGCCGCGCTCGGCGGCGCCGGTCAGGATCGCCTCCGCGACCTCCCGCGCCTTGTCCGGGTAGTCGACGCGCACCGAGGCGTCGTGCGTGCCGAGGTCGAGCACCTCGTGGCCGGCGAGCGCCTCGAGCACGGCCTCGCGCAGGGCGACGCCGCGGTGGTCGAACGCCGCCGCGATCCTCATGCCACGCGTTCCAGGAGCGCGGTCGCCCTGGCGACGACGTTGTCGACCTGGAAGCCGAGCCGTTCGAGGACGGTCGTGCCGGGCGCCGAGGCGCCGAAGCGCTCGAGCGAGATCGAGTCGCCCCGGTCGCCGACCCAGCGCCTCCAGCCGAGGGCCACCCCCGGCTCCACCGAGATCCGCGCCCGGCAGTCGGGCGGCAGCACCTCGTCGCGGTAGTCGGCCTCCTGCAGCTCGAAGAGCTCCCAGCACGGCATCGAGACGACGCGCACCGCCGTCCCGTTCTCGTCCGCGATCCGGCGGCCGGCCTCGAGCGCGAGCCCGACCTCGGCGCCGGTCGCGATCAGGATCAGGTCGGGCGGGCCGGACTCCCAGAGCGTGTACGCGCCGCGCTCGAGCCCGGATGCCGGCGCGAGCTCGGTCCGGTCGAGCGTCGGGACGGCCTGCCGGGAGAGCGAGAGCGCGACCGGCCCGTCCGGCCGCTCGAGCGCCACCTTCCACGCGACCGCGGTCTCGTTCGCGTCGGCCGGGCGGACGAACCAGAGGTTCGGGATCGCGCGCAGCGCCGCGTACGTCTCGACCGGCTGGTGCGTGGGGCCGTCCTCGCCGAGGCCGACGGAGTCGTGCGTCCACACCCACACGACCGGGAGGCCCATCAGCGCCGAGAGGCGGACGGCCGGGCGCATGTAGTCGCTGAAGACGAGGAAGGTCGAGCCGTACGGCTTCACCGTCCCGCCGTGGAGGGCGACGCCGTTCACGATCGCGCCCATCGCGTGCTCCCGGATCCCGAAGGCGATGTTCCGGCCCGACCAGCGGGCGGAGAAGAGCCCGCCGCCCTCGAACTCGGTGTAGGTCGACTCGGCGAGGTCCGCGGCCCCGCCGATCATCGTCGGCACCGCGTGCTTGAACGCCTGCATGACCCGCCTGCCGGCCGCCCGCGTCGCGAGCTTCTCGCCCGCAGGGAAGTCCGGGAGCTCCCACGCCCCGGCGCGGCCCGCGTGCGCGCGGTCCCACGCCTCGCGCTCGGCCGGGTACGCCGCCGACCAGCGCTCGAACGCCGCCTTCCAGTCGGCCTCGAGGCGGATCCCCCGCTCGACCCGGTCGCAGTGCTCGCGCACCTCCTCGGGCACGACGAAGCTCGCGTCGGGGTCCCACCCGAGCGCCTCCTTCGCCGCGCGCACCTCCTCCTCGCCGAGCGGCGCCCCGTGCGCCTTCGCGGTGTCGACCGCGTGCGGCGCCCCGAAGCCGATGTGGCTGCGGACGACGACGAGCGACGGCCGCTCGAGCTCCTCCTGCGCGGCGCGGATCGCGGCGCGCAGCTCGTCGAGGTCGTTCACGTCGTCGACCCGCTGCACGTGCCAGCCCTGCGCCTCGAACCGCCGGCCGGGGTCCTCGACCGAGAAGGAGATCGACGTCGTCCCGTCGATCGTGATGCGGTTGTCGTCGTAGAAGTAGACGAGCTTGCCGAGCCCGAGCTGGCCGGCGATCGACGCCGCCTCGTTCGAGAGCCCCTCCATCAGGTCGCCGTCCGAGCAGATCGCGTAGACGCGGTGGTCGACGATCGTGTGCCGCGGACGGTTGAACCGGTCGGCGAGGAAGCGCTCGGCGATCGCCATCCCGACCCCGTTCGCAAACCCCTGCCCGAGCGGGCCGGTCGTCGTCTCGACGCCCGGCGTGTGCCGGTACTCGGGGTGGCCGGGCGTGGCCGACTGCCACTGCCGGAAGCGCTTCAGCTCCTCGAGCGAGAGGTCGTAGCCCGTGAGGTGGAGGACGACGTACTGGAGGATCGCCGCGTGGCCGGCGGAGAGGACGAAGCGGTCGCGGTCGGGCCACCCCGGGTTCGAGGGGGAGTGGCGGAGGGTCTCGGTGTAGAGGAGGTACGCGAGCGGCGCGAGCGCCATCGCGGTGCCGGGGTGGCCGGCGTTCGCGCGCTGCACGGCGTCCATCGCGAGCGTCCGGATCGTGTCGATCGAGAGCTGGTCGATGTCCTCGGCAGGCAACGTCCCTCCTTCCCTTCCGCCCCCCGGCCTCGACAGTAGCGAGTTTCACTCGTGCGGGGGAGCGACACCCGACGCGAGACGGCCGAAAGGTCCAAGCGGCGCTCGGAAGGTCAGGCCGGGCGCCTTCTTCGCGTCCGGAGCCGCCCGCTCGTCTTCAATGGCGGCACCGTGGCCGTCCTGATCGCCTCGAGCCTCCGCAAGGAGATCGCCGGAGCGCCGCTCTTCGACGGCGTCTCGTTCAAGCTCGAGCGGCGCGACCGGCTCGCGCTCTCCGGCCCGAACGGCGCCGGCAAGACGACGCTCCTGCGCGCGCTCGCGGGCGAGCTCGGGCTCGAGGGCGGGGAGCTCGCCTGGGAGAAGGGCGCCCGGGTGGCGCTGCACGACCAGCGCCCTCCGGCGGCGAGCCGGGCGCCGCTGCGCGAGTACGTGCTCGCGGGCACGGCAGACCTCGCCGCCGCCGAGCGCGAGCTTCGCGAGCTCGAGGCCGCGATGGCCGCCGGCGCGCACGACCAGCGCACGCTCGCGCGCTACGCCCGGGCGCAGGCCCGCCTCGAGCACGCAGGCGGCTACGACTGGCGCGAGCGGGCGGCGGCCGTCGCGCGCGGCCTCGGCTTCACGGACGCCGAGCTCGACCGGCCGCTCGATTCCTTCTCGGGCGGCGAGCTGACGCGCGCGTCGCTCGCGCGCGCCCTCGCCGCCCAGCCGGACGTGCTCCTCCTCGACGAGCCGACGAACCACCTGGACCTCGAGGCGATCGAGTGGCTCGAGGAGCTCCTGCGCGCGGTCGACGCCGCGGTCGTCCTCGTCGCGCACGACCGCTGGTTCCTGGAGGCGGTCACGACGGCGGTGCTCGAGCTCGAGGCCGGGCGCTCGGTCTTCTTCCCGGGCGAGTGGCACGTCTGGCGGCGCGAGCGCGCCGCGCGCGGGCTGCACGCCGCGCGCGCCGCCGAGCGCCGGGCGGAGGAGCTCGCCCGGCTCGAGCGCTTCGTCGAGCGCTTCCGCTACAAGGCCTCGAAGGCGCGGCAGGCGCAGTCGAAGCTGAAGCGGATCGAGAGGATCAAGGGCTCCCAGGCGGAGGAGCGCCCGGCCGCCCGCCGGACGCTCGGCTTCGAGTTCCTGAAGCCGAGGCGCTCGGGACGCGTCGTCGTCGAGGCGGAAGGGCTCGAGCTGGCCGTGCCCGGGCGCGTGCTCCTCCGGGACGTGTCGTTCGCGCTCGAGCGGGGGGAGCACGTCGCGCTCGTCGGCCCGAACGGGTCCGGGAAGACGACGCTGCTCGAGACCGCGCTCGGCCGCCGCGCGCCGGCCGCGGGCAGGGTCCGGCTCGGCCACGACGTGGAGCCGGCGTACTTCTCGCAGCACGAGGCCGAGCTCGACGAGCGCGGCTCGGTGCTCGAGGCGACGACCGCCGCGACCGGCCTGCGCCGTCCGGAGGCCCAGGCGCTGCTCGGCCGCTTCCTCTTCTCCGGCTGGGAGGAGCACGAGAAGCCGGTGGCGGCGCTCTCCGGCGGCGAGCGGCGGCGCCTCGCGCTCGCGCACGTGGTCGCGAGCGGCGCGAACCTGCTCGTGCTCGACGAGCCGACGAACCACCTCGACCTCGGAAGCCGCGAGGCGCTCGAGGCCGCGCTCGAGGCGTTCCCGGGCACCGTCCTCCTCGTGACGCACGACCGCGCCCTCCTCGACGCGGTCTCGGGCCGCCTGCTCGCGATCGAGGACGGCCGGCTCGTCTCCTACCCGGGCGGCTGGGCCGAGTACCGCCGCCGCGGCGAGGCCGCACCCGAGCCGGCCCCGCGGCCCGGGCCGAAGCGCGAGCGGCGGCGGCGGGAGCCGCCGCGGGGCCCGACCCCGCTCGAGCTCGTCGAGCGGGAGATCGAGCGGAGCGAGGCCCGGGTGGCCGAGCTCGAGCGCCGGCTCGCCGAGGACTGGGCGAACGTCGACCTCGTCGCCGCCCACCGCGCCGCGCGCGACGACCTCGAGGCGCTGCTCGAGCGCTGGGAGTCGCTGCTACCGGGCGACGACGGAGGCTGAGGCGCCGGCGGCCCAGCCGCGGCCGCCGCGGACGACGACGCGGTAGCGGCCGCGGCCCGCGGGCAGGCCGAAGGCGACGCGGGAGCGGCCGTCGAGGCGGGCCCGGCGGACCGTCCGCCAGGAGAAGCGCTCGCGGACGTAGGCCTGGAGCGCCGCGCGGGCCCCCGCGCGCGCCGGCGCGGCGACCGCGACGACGGTGCGGCCGTGCAGCCCGACGCGCACCCTGGGCGCGACCGCGAGGTGGACCGCGGGGCTCGCGAGACCCTTCGCCCGCGCCCTGAGGTCGAGCGGCCGGAAGGCGCGGACGGCGACGCTGAAGCTGCCGTCGGCGGCCGGGGCGACGCGGCGCTCGACGCGCGGCGGCTTCCCCGCCCGCTCGAGCACCACCGTCCGGGTGCCCGTCGGCGCGAGTCCCTGCAGCACGGCGCGGCTGCCCGCCACGACCGGCTCGGCCGGTCCCGCGAGCGCGACCGGCACCACCACCACCTCGCCGCGCATGAACTTGTGGATCGTGCAGTGGTACGCGTAGACGCCAGCGCGCGCGAACGTGCGCGCGAACGTCCCGCCGGGCGAGACGTAGCCGGAGTCGAAGCTCCCGTCGTCGGCCGTCACCGTGTGGTTCGTCGCGTCCCCGTTCCGCCACACGACCGTGTCCCCGACGAGCGCCTGCGCACGCCCGGGCGCGAACACCTTCCCGGGGATCGCGACCTCGCGCACGCGGCCGTCGACGGCGGCCGCGGGCACGGCCGACGCCGCGGCCAGCGCGGCGCAGCCGGCGGCGAGCGCGCGCCTCACCGCGACACCCGGTAGATGCCGATCATCCCGTTCATCATGTGAGCCTCCACGTGGCAGTGGTAGAACCACGTGCCCGGGTCCTCCTCGCGCCAGCGCACCTCGAAGCTCTGCGCGGGGCCGAGCGTCCGGGTGTCCTCGAACGTCCCGTCCGGCTGCCGCCAGCGATGCCCGTGGACGTGGAAGGTGTGGAAGTCGTCGCCGAGCGTGAGCACGTCCCACTGCACGAGGTCGCCCACCCTCGCGTGGAAGACGGGCGTGTTGCCCACGAACGCGCGCCCGTCGATCGTCATGAAGCCGAGCTGCGAGGCGAGGAAGACGACGAACTCGTGGTCCGGCGCGGGCGTGCCGGCCGGCCGGATCGAGAGCGCGCCGTAGAGGCCGCCGGCGATCGAGTCGTCCATCGAGGGCGAGTGGTCGTGGTAGGGCCAGACGCCGACGGAGTCGGGGTTGGCGACGAGCCGGTAGGTGAACTCCCCGCCCGGCTTGACGTTCGCGCCCGGCCCGGAGAAGCCCGGCAGGTAGGCGCCGTCCGAGCCCGGCCGGTAGCGGACGC
Source organism: Gaiellaceae bacterium (assembly GCA_035650615.1). Classification (GTDB taxonomy): domain Bacteria; phylum Actinomycetota; class Thermoleophilia; order Gaiellales; family Gaiellaceae; genus PALSA-600. Next base: position 66,950 of record DASRHI010000018.1, read on the forward strand.
CGTGGAAGTGCATCGAGTGCGGCCGGTTGAAGACCGTGTCCAGGTTCTGGAAGTGGACGAGGACGGTGTCGCCGACCTCGGCCTGGATCAGCGGCCCCTGGATGCCCTGGTTGTCCGCTCCGTTCCGGATCATCCTCCCGAAGCCGGGCGTGAAGCGGCGGTAGACGACGGTCTGGAAGGTCGTCTTGCCGGGGTCGAAGCGGACGCCGTTGACGGCGTCGCGCTCGTTCGGCACGACGTGCCAGACGACCGGGACGGCGGCGATCCAGTACTCGCGCACCTGCGCCCGCGCCGGGCCCGGGGCGGCGAGCGCCGCGGCGGCGAGGGCCGCGAGCGCGAGCGCCCGCGACCCCCGCACCGAGGCCGGCGTCACGGCGTGACGACGATCGTCCCGCTCATGTCGGGACCGTGGATCCAGCAGAAGTACTTGTACGTCCCCGCCTTGGTGAAGGTGACCTTCACCGAGCGCGGCAGCGGGATGCCCGGCGCGTCGGCGGCCACCGGCGTCGCGAGGAAGCCGTTGCCGTGGTTCGCGCCGTCGTAGCGGTACTGTCCCTTCGGCTCGGAGCCGAACGGGATCACCGGGGCGACCTGGTTCGGCTTGCCCGGCCCCACCGGGAACAGATCCGTCTTCGTGGCGAACCCCTGCACCCACTTCTTGGGGCCGAAGACCGCGCTGTGCGGCTCCTGCGGCGAGCGGTCCACGAAGTTGACCGTCGTCCCGACCGGAACCCGGAGCGTGCTCGGGAAGTAGCCGAGGATCGTCTCGAGGTTGCCCGCCCCCATGTAGACGGTCTTCGCCGGCGGGTGCGCCGCCGTCGCGACCGCCTTCGCCTTCGCCCACGCGGCCGCGGTCTCCTGCAGCGCCTGCGCCGTCACCTGGGCAGGGGACTTCGGCGCGGCGCCGCTCGTCACGACGACGGTGCCCTTCATCCCCGGGTGGATCGTGCAGTAGAAGCGGTACGTCCCCGCCTTCGGGAACGAGAACGTGAACGTGGCGGGCTTCGCCTTGGGGCCGCTCGGCGAGAGGACCCCGCTGTTCGCCGTGACGCCGGGCGTCACCTCGTGCGGACCGGACGGCGCGAGCGCCGCCGCGTTGTAGATCAGCTTCGGCAGCCCGTTGAAGTAGAAGGGCTTGCCGGTCGCGTCGGCGATCCCCGCGTACTTGCTCTTTCCGGGGTCGCCCACGAAGATCGGCGGAACCTTTCCGCCGGTCGCCACCGTGTGGAACGTGGCGCTCGAGAAGGTGACGCTGTCGCCGACGGCGACCGTCACCTTCCCGGGCAGGAACCTGTCGAGCGTCGCTCCCTTCGGCGTACCCGCCGGCGGGCGCGTCTGCTCGCCCAGGAAGACCTTGTAGTCCGCCGCCGCAGCCTGGCCTGCGAAGCCGAGCGCCGCCAGCATCGCGAATGCGACGATGCCTCGTCTCACCCCAAACCCTCCCTCTCTCGTAAGACCCCGACGAATCAGCGCGGGATCCTACAGCTACCGTACGCCGGTGCGCAATGGGCCGATGGTCCTGGTTGCGGCCGCCCTCTCGGCCGTCTTCGCCCTCCCGGCGGCGGCCGCGACGGAGCCGCCGTTCGAGGGCGCGCGGATCGAGAACCCCTCGCGGCTTCCGCCCTTCACCCTGCACGACCAGACGGGTCGACCGTTCGGCCTCGCGTCGGCGCGCGGCAAGGCCGTGCTGGTCACGTTCCTCTACACGCACTGCAGGGACGTGTGCCCGCTCACGGCCCAGAACCTGAGCGCGGCGCTCTCCCGGCTTCCGAGAGCCGAGCGCGACCAGGTGCGCGTGCTAGCGGTGAGCGTCGACCCGCGCGGAGACACCACGGCCTCGGCGCGGCGGTTCGTGCGCCGCCACCGGCTCGTGCCCCAGTTCCACTACCTGACCGGGTCGGAGAGGGAGCTCGCACCGGTGTGGCGGGCGTACAGCGTCACCTCGGTCGCGCGCGCGAAGAGCGACGTCGACCACACGCTCTACACCGTGCTCGCCGACCGCCACCGCGTCGCGAGAGTGCTCTACGACGCGACGGCGACCCCCGCCGCGGTCGCCCACGACCTCCGGCTCCTGCTCGCGCGCTGAGCTACGACCAGAAGGCGGCGAACGCGTCGGGGTCGGTCGGCAGCGCGAGCACCTCGCGCCAGCGGCCGCCGTCGAGCGTGATCACGAGCAGCTGGTCGAGGTCGAGCTCGCGCCCCAGTCGGCGGCCGCGCGCCCGGTAGGCGGCGACGGCGCGGTCGCCGTCGGCGAGCGCCCAGCGGAGCTCGCTCGCGTAGGTCCCGTCCGTGAGGCGCCGGGTGGCGCGGAAGAGCTCGAAGATCTGCTCGCGCCCGCGGTACTCCCGCGAGACGGGCGCCGACCCGGGGACGCGCCACACGGCGTCCTCGGCGATCACCTCGACGAGCGCGCGCGGGTCGCCGCCCGCGAAGGCGGCGAAGACCCGGCGGATGCCGTCGAGCGGATCTATCGCTCGAGCGGCGCCATCGTGAGCCCGTACCCCTCGAGCTGCGAGTGGTAGAGCTCGGCCGGCTCGCGGTGGCCCGACCAGACGATCGCTTGGCCGGTGGTGTGGATCTGGTTCGCGAGCCGCATGCCCTTGTCGTAGTCGACGCCCGGGATCGTCTGGGCGAGCGCGAACGCGACGCCCTCGAACGTGTTGTGGTCGTCGTTCAGGACGATCACCCGCCAGGCGTCGCCGGTGCCCGACCCGGTTCCCCGGTCGAGGCGCTCCTTCGGCGGCGTGAGTGTCGTCATTCCGCCGAAAAGGTAGCGATCACGGCGTCCGCGATCACGCGCAGCGGGCGGCCGGAGACCTGGCTCGCCTTGCGCAGGCGGGCGAAGGCGTCGGCCTCCGAGAGCGCCTCCCGCTCCATCAAGAGGCCCTTCGCGCGCTCGATCACCTTGCGGTCGGCGAGGGCCTGCGCGAGCGAGTCGGCGTCGGCCCGCACCGCCGCGAGCTCCTCGTGGCGCGCCTTGGCGAGCTCGATCGCCGGGAGCACGTCCTGCTCGCGGAACGGCTTCACGAGGTAGCCGTAGACCCCGGCCTCGGCCGCCCGCTCGACGAGCTCGCGCTGGTCGAACGCGGTCAGCATCACGATCGGGATCGGACGCTCCTCGAGCATCCGCCGGGCCGCCTCGATGCCGTCGAGGCGGGGCATCTTCACGTCCATCACGGCCAGGTCGGGCTCGTGCTCGCGCGCGAGGGCGACCGCCTCCTCCCCGTCGCGGGCCTCGGCGACGACCTCGTAGCCGGCGCGCTCGAGCAGGCCGCGCAGGTCGAGGCGGATGATCGTCTCGTCCTCGGCGATGAGGATGCGCACGCTCACGCGGGAAAGCGCACCTCGGCGCGCGTCCCTCCCTCGCCGGCGAGCACGAGCGTGCCGCGCAGCTCGTCGCGGACGAGCGCGCGCACGATCGAGAGGCCCGTCCCGTCGGCCGCGCCGCGGTCGATGCCGGGGCCGTCGTCCGTGATCGCGAGGACGACCTCGCCGTCGTCGCGGCGGAGGTCGACGCGGACCCTGCCCCCGCCGTGCTCGAGCGCGTTCCCGAGGAGCTCCGAGAAGACGAGCGCGAGCGCGGTCGCCCGGTGCCCGGCGAGGGGCACCGGCTCGAGCCTCTCGTCGACCGCGCGCCCGTCGGCGACCCCCTGGACGAGCGTCGCGCGCAGGCGGCCGAGCAGGTCGGCGAGGTCGACGTCGTCGTCGCGCCGCTCCGTCAGCAGCTCGTGGACCGCGGCGATCGCGAGGATCCGGTTGACGGAGTCCTCGAGCGCCTTCCGGGGGTCGATCGAGCCGGCGGCCCGCGCCTGCAGCCGCAGCAGCGACGCCACCGTCTGCAGGTTGTTCTTCACGCGGTGGTGGATCTCCTGGGCGAGCACCCCGCGCATCACCGCCCGCCCGTGCTCGAGCGCGACCGCGGCCTGCTGCGCGATCGACGCAAGGAGCTCCCGGTCCTCGTCCGTGAACGGGTGCGGGCGGTCGGCCACGAGCTCCCCGATCTGCCGGCCGCGCCACCGGAGCGGCTGCCGGATCGCGTGCGCGTCTGCGTGACCCTCCGGCCAGGCGATCTTGCCGTCCTCGAGCACGAGCGCGGCGCCCGTGGCGGAGAGCGCGTCCATCGTCGTCTTCACGATCGCCTCGAGCGACTCCTCGAGGTAGAGCGAGTCGGAGACCGCCTCGGAGATGCGGGCGAGGGCCTCCAGCTCGTGCACGCGGCGCTGCGCCTCGGTGTAGAGGGTCGCGTGCTCGATCGACTGCGCGACCTGCGCCGCGATCGCGAGCAGGAGCTCGATCTCGTCGTCGGTGAACTCGCGCGGCTCGCGGGTGCGCACGTTCAGCGCCCCCTCGAGCCGCTCGCCGCGCGCGAGGATCGGCACCGCGAGGATCGACTCGTACTCGTCCTCGGGCAGGTTCGGGAAGTTCTTGAACCGCGGGTCGAGATGCGCCTGGCTCGAGATCATCACGGGCGCGCGCGCCGCCGCCGCCGAGCCGGTGATCCCCTCGCCGGGCCGCATCCGGGGCCGCTGCGTCATCTCCTCCACGCTCGTGCCGTGGGTCGCCCGCAGGACGAGCTCGCCGGTGCGCTCGTCGTAGAGGTAGACGAAGCAGGCGTCCGCGTGGAGCGCGTCCGCGACCTTCGTCGCGACCTGCGAGAGCACCTCCTCGAGGTCGAGGGTCGAGTTGACCGCCTCGATCGTCTCGGTCAGCAGCCTGAGGTGCCGCTCGCGGGCGTCCATGCGCCGAAGGGTACGCGGGGCCGGTCGGCGCCGCCCCCGGCCGGGCCGCTCGTTGACGGCGCCGGACGCCGGGCGGATACTGCCCGCATGCCCCGCTGGACCCTCCCGCTCCTTGTCGCCGTCCCGTGGGTCGCGGGCATCTGGTGGGCGTGGCACCGCCGCCCGAGGGACGGGTGGGTCCCGCCCTCCATGGGCGAGCGCGCGCTGCGGCGGCTGAGAAGCACCTGACCGCCGGCCCGCGCCGCCGCTCCCGCGGCGGGAGGCGCGGCCGCGACGTTTTACAAATCGCTTACGCCGGCGGAGGGATTTTCGCCGCAGGACGGGAATAGGGTCGCAACGTTGAGCTCCCCCCTCGACCCCTCCCGCCGGAAGACCGTCTCGCCCGGCCGTCCCCGGGCGGGATCGCCGCCGCCGGAGCCCGGCCGGTGAGCGCGCTCGCCCTCGACCTCCGCCGCACCGCCGGCTTCCTCGTCGCCGACGCGCGCGGCCGGATCGTCGGCCGGGTCGAGTGCCCCATGTACGGAAGCTCGCCGGAGGAGCCCGACGCGCTCGCGGTCCGGTCGGGGTTCCTCGCGCGGCGCCGGCGGCTCGTGCCCGCCGACTCGATCGAGCAGATCGACGACGGCTCGAGGGTGATCGGCCTCCGGGTCGAGCGCGACACGATCCGCACCTTCCTCTGAGCCGGGCCCGGCCCCGTCCCTCCGGCGCCGCCCCGCGCCCACGGCCGCCGCGCGCCTCGAACGGCTTCGGCGCGACGACGCGACCGTCGAGCTCGAAGCGGCAGGCGGCCGCCGCGCGGGCGCGAGCGAGCGCGGCCGCCGCGGCCGCCGCGAGGCGGATCGCCGCGTCAGGCGCGCGCGTGGCTCCGCCCGGCCGCATGAGACGAGCGAACGCGGCCGCCGCGGCGGGGTCGGCCGTCCCGGGCGTGACCGCCGGCCGCCCCGGGCGGCGGCGGGAGCCGGCCGCCGCGCCCGCGCGGCCCGAGCCGGCCGCCGCCTGTGGACGGATCGGCCCACATCCGGCCCCGGGCCGTCACGCCTCCGTCACGAAGATCGCGCTAGGGTGACCACCCCGCGGGTGGGTGGGGGCTTGGGATGGAACGCCCCGACCCCCGCGCCCCGACGCTCAGAGCACCGACAGGTAGCGGTCGAGCTCCCACTGCGTGAGCTGCACGCGGTACTCGTCCCACTCCTGCCGCTTCAGCTGCACGTAGTTGTCGAAGATGTGGTCGCCGAAGGCGCGCCGCATCAGCTCCGAGGCCGCGAACTCGTCGATCGCCTCCCCGAGGGTCTCGGGCAGCGAGATGATCCCGCGCTCGCGCCGCTCGTCCGCCGAGAGGTGGTAGAGGTTCGTCTCCATCGGCGGCGGGAGCTCGTAGTTCCGCGCGATCCCCTCGAGCCCCGCGTGCAGCAGCGCCGCGAAGGTGAGGTACGGGTTGCACGCGGGGTCGGGGCAGCGGATCTCGGCCCGCGTCGCCTGCTCGGAGCCGGGCTTGTAGATCGGGATCCGGACGAGCGCCGAGCGGTTCCGCTGCGACCACGCGACGTACACGGGCGCCTCGTACCCCGGGACGAGCCGCTTGTACGAGTTGACCCACTGCGCGAACACGGCCGACAGCTCGCGCGCGTGACGCAGGAGGCCGGCGATGAACGCGCGTCCCGCGGCCGAGAGGTGGTACGACTCGTCGGGCGAGAAGAACTGGTTGCGCCCGTCCTTGAAGAGCGACATGTGCGTGTGCATGCCCGAGCCGTTCTCGCCGAAGAGCGGCTTCGGCATGAAGGTCGCGTAGGCACCGTGCGCCGCCGCGACCTCCTTCACGATCAGACGGTAGGTGATGGTGAAGTCCGCCATGTCGAGCGCCGGCGCGTAGCGCATGTCGATCTCGTGCTGCGAGGGCGCGACCTCGTGGTGGTGGTACTCGACCGGGATGCCGACCGCCTCGAGCGCCTTGATCGTCTCGTAGCGGAGGTCGGTCGCGGCGTCGAGCGCGGTCATGGCGAAGTAGCCGCCCTCGTCGAGCGTCTGGGTGCCAGCGCTGTCGGCGAAGAGGAAGTACTCGAGCTCGGGACCGACGTTGAACGTGTCGAACCCCATCTGCGACATCCGCTCGAGCGCCCGGCGGAGCACGTGCCGAGGGTCGCCCTCGTACGGGTTGCCGTCGGGCTTGACGACGTCGCAGATCATCCGGCCGACGCGCGCGTCGGGGATCGTCGGCAGGATCTGGAACGTCGCCGGGTCCGGCATCGCCACCATGTCCGACTCCTCGATCGCGTTGAAGCCCGTGATCGACGAGCCGTCGAAGCCCATGCCGTCGTCGAGCGCGCCCCGCACCTCCGCCGGCGTGATCGCGAAGCTCTTCAGATGCCCCTCGAGGTCGGTGAACCAGAGGAGCACGTAGTCGACCTTCTCCTCCTCCATGCGCCGGAGGACCTCGCGCCGCGCCTCCGGGTCGGAGGTCGCCCGCGCCCTGCTCTCGATCATTCCCATCGCCTTCTCAGCCTCCTCCCTGGACGGTCTCGCCGCCCTACGCTAACCTTCCGGGAAGCGGGCCGTCGAGAACGGCCGCGGTAGAGGCGACGGGGCCTCGCGACTCGGGGAGTCGTGGGGCCTTTTTCATTGGTCCAACGCGGGAGGTACGGGAATGGCGAGCGAAGAGAGGCACTACCTGGCGAGCGGGGTCGAGGCCGGCGTGGCCGCCGCGGAGGCGATCGAGTTCGGGCGGTCGACGCAGGCGAAGATGGTCGACCTCAAGTTCACGGACCTGCTCGGGTCGTGGCAGCACATGTCCCTGCCGCTCTCCGCCTTCGACGAGAGCGCCTTCGACGAGGGCCTCGGCTTCGACGGCTCCTCGATCCGCGGCTGGCAGGGAATCTCGGAGAGCGACATGCTGCTCGTGCCGCAGGCCGACACGGCGATCGTCGACCCGTTCGCCGAGACGCCGACGCTCTCGATCCTCTGCGAGGTGATCGACCCGATCACGCGCGAGCCGTACCCGAAGGACCCGCGCCGCGTCGCCCGCCGCGCCGAGGAGTACCTGCGCTCGACCGGCATCGCCGACACCGCGTACTTCGGCCCCGAGAGCGAGTTCTTCGTCTTCGACTCCGTCGCCTACGACCTGCAGGTGAACGGCGCCCGCTACGAGCTCGACTCGGCCGAAGGCCACTGGAACTCCGGCGCGCCCGGGCTCGGCTACACGGTGCGGCCGAAGGAGGGGTACTTCCCGCCGCCGCCGTCGGACTCGCTCCACGACCTCCGCACCGAGATGGTGCTCACCCTCGAGCGGCTCGGGATCCCCTGCGAGTTCCACCACCACGAGGTCGCGACCGGCGGGCAGTGCGAGATCGACATGCGCTTCGCCACGCTGACGCGGATGGCCGACCAGGTGATGACGTACAAGTACGTGGTCAAGAACGTCGCGCGCCGCCACGGCAAGACGGCGACGTTCATGCCGAAGCCGCTCTTCGGCGACAACGGCTCCGGGATGCACTGCCACCAGTCGCTCTGGAAGGAAGGCGCGACGCTCATGGCCGACCCGTCCGGCTACGCGGGGCTGTCGCAGCTCGCGCGCAACTACGTCGGCGGCCTGCTCGCGCACGCGCCGGCGCTGCTCGCGTTCTGCGCGCCCACGACGAACTCCTACCGCCGCCTCGTGCCCGGCTACGAGGCGCCCGTGAACCTCGTGTACTCGCAGCGCAACCGCTCGGCCTGCATCCGCATCCCGATGTACTCCAGCTCGCCCAGGGCGAAGCGGATCGAGTTCCGCTGCCCCGACCCGAGCGCGAACCCCTACCTCGCGTTCGCGGCGATGCTGATGGCCGGGCTCGACGGGATCGAGCGCGGGCTCGACCCGGGCGCGCCGGCGGACTTCGACCTCTTCGAGGAGTCCCGCGGCGAGATCGCGCAGGTGCCCGGCTCGCTCGGGGAGGCGCTCGACGCCCTCGAGGCCGACCACGCCTTCCTCACGAAGGGCGGCGTGTTCGGGGAGGACCTCGTCCGCACGTGGATCGCCTGGAAGCGCGAGAACGAGGTCGACGTCGTGCGGCTGCGGCCGCACCCCGCCGAGTTCTTCCTCTACTACGACGCCTAGGACGCGCGTGGGCACGCGGGCGACGGCGCTCCCGCGCCTCGCCGTCCGAGACCTCCGGCCGGGCGACTGGCCGGAGGTCTCGCGCATCTACGCGGCGGGGATCGCCACCGGCAACGCGACCTTCGAGACGGAGGTGCCGACCTGGGAGGCCTGGGACGGCGCGCACCTCCGGGAGAGCCGGCTCGTCGCGGTCGAGGACGGCCGCGTCGTCGGCTGGGTCGCGCTCACGCCCAGCTCCGACCGCTGCGCGTACCGCGGCGTGGCCGACGTCTCGGTCTACGTCGACCCGGCGGCGCAGGGCCGGGGCGTCGGCCGCGCCCTCCTCGAGCGCGCGGTCGCCGGAGCCGACGCGGCGGGGATCTGGACCCTCCAGGCCGGGATCTTCCCCGAGAACGCCGCGTCGCTCGCGCTCCACCGGCGCTGCGGGTTCCGGCTCGTCGGGCGGCGAGAGCGGATCGGCGAGCTCGGGGGGGTGTGGCGGGACGTCCTCCTGCTCGAGCGGCGCGCTCCCTGACCGGCGTGCAATCGGCGATAGACCACGCTATGGTGTAGCTCTCGGGGGTCGAGCGTTCGCCGGTCAGGGGGGTCACGGCGGCGCTCGATCGCCCGTACCGTTCGAGCGGTGGACTACCTCTTCGCCGACTGCCGCTGGTCTCTCGACGACCCCGACGAGGGCCGCCGCGCCTACCTCGCCGGCCATATCCCCGGCGCGGTCTTCCTCGACGTCGAGCGCGAGCTCTCCGCGCCGCCGGGCCCCGCCGGGCGGCACCCGCTCCCCGCGGCGGACGACTTCGCCCGGGCGGCCGGCCGCGCCGGGATCGGGCCCGGCGTCCTCGTCGTCGCCTACGGCACGCTCGGCGGCGCCGAGCGGCTCTGGTGGCTCCTGCGGCACTTCGGCCACGACGCCTGCGCCGTGATCGACCTCGCCGCGTGGCGCGGGCCGCTCACGAGGGGGGAGGAGCGGGCGCGCCCCGCCCGGTTCGAGCCGCGGCCCCGTGCCGACGACGCGATCGAGCGCGAGGAGCTCGCGTCGCGCCTCGGCGAGCTCGTCGTCGTCGACGCCCGCGTGCCCGAGCGCTACCGCGGCGAGCCGAACCCGGTCGACCGGGTGCCGGGGCGGATTCCCGGCGCCCTCAACGCACCCTGGAACGAGGAGCCGCCCGGCCTCCCCGAGGGCGAGCTCGTGGCCTACTGCGGCTCCGGAGTCACCGCGTGCGTCGTCCTCCACCGCCTCCACCTCGCCGGCCGCGAGGGGCGCCTCTACCCCGGCTCGTGGTCCGAGTGGGAGCAGCACCCCGAGCTCCCGCGCGAGCGCGGGTAGCGGCGCAAACGGCTCGGGGCCGGCGCTCGCCTGTTGCGGACCGCCCCGGGGCTCAGGCCGCCGCGGGGGCGCCGTAGGCCGCCAGGTACCGCTCCCAGCGCGTCGGGATCTTCGGCGTCGCGAGGCTGATGAAGAGCACCGGCGCCGGGACGCGGGGCGGGTGGCGCAGCTCCATCTGCGCCTCGTGCAGGAGCCGGTTGCCCTTGCGGAGGTTGCAGGGCGCGCAGGAGGTGACGACGTTCTCCCAGCTCGACTCGCCGCCCCGCGAGCGCGGGACGACGTGGTCGAGCGTCAGCCGTCCCCCGGCGGTGCCGCAGTAGACGCAGCGCCAGCCGTCACGGGCGAAGAGCGCCCGCCGCGAGATCTTCCGCTGCACGATCCGCGGGACGCGGACGTAGTGGACGAGCCGGATGACGTGCGGCCACGCGAACCGCCGCGTGGCCGAGCAGAGTGGTCGGTCGAGCTCTTCGACGACCTCGGCCTTCCCCTTGTAGACGAGGACGTGGGCGCGGCGGAGCGAGCACACGTTGAGCGGCTCGTAGCTCGCGTTCAGGACGAGAACCTGCTGCACCCTGGCTGAAAAAGTACCCGAACGGGCCGCCGGGCCGCCGGGCCGCCGGGCGAGGCACGGGCGGCGTCAGCGCGCCATCGCCCGCTCGACCGCCTCCTGCTCCTCCGGCGAGAGCGCCACGGAGGGGCGGCCGCGGTCGAGCTCCTTCAGGTAGATGCGCGCGTAGTCCCGGCCCTGGATCGCCGTCATCACGATCCCCGTCCGGGCGCGGTCGAGGAGGGCGACGGAGGCCGACTGGTGGCCGCCCGTGTCCTCGTAGGCGTCGAAGCGCACGATCGCCGTGTTCGAGACCGAGCCGTCCACCCTCCGGTCGACCCGCGCAAGGCCGGCCGCGACCTCGTCGACCGCCCGGTGGAGGTCGTCGATCCGGCCCTGGAGCGCGACCGCGAACTCGACGAGGTCCTTGCGGCCCCCGCCGATCACCGTCCGCTGCGCCTCGCGGAGCCGCCGCACCCGCACCCAGGCCACCCACGCGAGCACCACCCCCGCGAGCCCGATCGCGGCGCCCACGACCGCGATCAGCGCGGCGACGTTCCCGGAGACGTCCATCGCCGCCGCCCGCTACGGGAGCGAGAAGATCACCGGGTAGGACGCGGAGTTGTTCGACTTGTTGACCTCCCCGGGGACGGTCGCCACGTCCACCTTCACCGTGGTCTGGGACACGAACGGCACCTGACCGAGGTTGCGGAACACGAGCGTCTTGTCCTCGTTCGGGTTGATCACGTCGAGCTTCTGCGTCTTCGTGATCGGCCCGCCCTGCGCCTGCGGGCGGTCGATCGTCAGGGTCACCGGGATCTGCACCTCCTGCGAGTCGCCGCCGTTGTGCACCGTCACGGAGAACGCGAGGTCCGTCGTCGCGGTGACGGTCGTGAGCGTCGAGGCGAGCACCTGCCCGCCGGGGTCCGCGGTGACCGACACGACATTCGTGCCGTGGACGCCGGTCGGCGTGCCGCCCGTCGCGGCCCCGCGGATCCGCTGCAGCACGAGCGCCATCGAGCGCGCGCTGAGCAGGTCGGGGCTCGCGACGAAGTGGGAGTCCGGCACCGCGACGCCGCTCACGCCGTCGTGCTGGAGCTGCTGCACCGCGAGCGCCTTGAAGAGGTCGTCCCACACGATGTCGCTCGCCGTGAGCCGCTCAGCCTGCGCGGCGAGGAGGCGCGAGTCCGCCGTCGTCTTCGTCGACTTCGCCGTCTGCTGGAACGTCGACGCGAGCCCCTCCACCCCGCTCACCCGCAGCTGCAGCGCCTCGACGAGGTGCTGGTTCTCGTCGCGGAGCCGCCCCGGCGGGTCGAGGCTCTCGCCCGCCGCGACGTTCTGCTGCTCCTGCTCGGCGATCCCGCGCAGGCGCGTCTCGATCTGCGCGACCGTGAGCGCGGGCGTCGTGAGCACGCCGGCGAGCGCCTTCCCGTTCGCGCTCGACTGCGCGGCGAGCTTGCGCACCTTGTCCATGTAGCGCGCGTACGCGTCGTGCTTCGACGCGCTCGCGCAGGACTGGATCAGCAGCCCGAAGACGAGCACGACGACGACGAAGAAGCCGACGAGGGCGAGCAGTCGCAGCAGCGGGCCCGGCCCGCGCGGAGGCCCGATCCGCCGCCGAGGCCCGACCTGACGCCGCGGGAGCCGCACCCGCGCCGGCGGCTGCTTCTCGGCCGTCGCGGGCTCGTCGTCGAAGAAGTCGAACTCGATGTCGTCGTCGACGTCCATCAGCCTCGTTCGAAACTATCGCAGGGTTCGGTGGGCGCAGGAGATCGAGGCGCGGCACCGTAGAAGCGGGCTGGTGGCCGCCGCGGCCCTCGCGCAGGAGCTGATCCTGGGCCGTTACCGGCCCCTGCGACCCCTGGGCTCGGGCGGGATGGGCCACGTGTGGCTCGCGCGCGACGAGCGGACGGGCCTCGACGTCTCGCTCAAGCTCGTCGGCCGCGAGGGGAAGGCCGCCGCACGCGCCGAGCGCGAGGCGAGGGCGGCCGCGTCGCTCCGCCACCCACGCTGCCAGCGCGTCTACGCGCTCGCGCGAGACTCCGGCCACGTCTACATCGCCTACGAGTACGTGCCCGGGCGGACGCTGCGCCAGGCGCTCTCCGCGGGCGCGCTCGACGACCGCACGGCGATCGAGGTCGCGGCCCAGGTCCTCGACGCGCTCGCGCACGCGCACGCGCGCGGGGTCGTGCACCGCGACGTGAAGCCCTCGAACGTCCTCCTCGCGGAGGGCGGCCGGCCGGACGTGCGGCTGCTCGACTTCGGGCTCGCGCAGATGGAGGAGTTCGACACGCTCACCGCCGTCGGCGACGTGCCCGGGACGCTGGCCTACGTCTCGCCCGAGCGGCTGCTCGGCCGGCCCGGGACCCCCGCCGCCGACGTGTGGGCCGTGGGCGTGATGCTGTGGGAGGCGCTCGCGGGCCGCCACCCGTTCCGCGCCGCCACGCTCGCCGAGACGTCGCGGCGGATCCAGGCCGGCGCGCCGCCGCTCGAGACGGTCCGGCCCGACCTGCCGGAGCGGCTCCGGCGCGCCGTCGCGGACGCGCTCGCACCCAGCCCGTCCCGCCGGCCGTCCGCCGCCGACCTCGCGAAGCGGCTCCGCGCCGAGCCCCGGCGCCGCCCCCGTCCCGCGGCGGCCGCGGCGGCCGCCGCCGAGTCCGCGCGCGCGCGGGCGCTCCTGCGGACGCGCGCGCTCCCGGCCGGCCTCGCCGCCGCCTGGGCGGGCGGCTCGGCGGCGCTGCTCCCCTTCTACCCGGCCGGGTGGGCGCCGGGCCTCGCCGCCGTCGCGGGCGCGCTCGCGCTGGCCGCGCCGCGGGCGGGCGCGGCGCTCGCGCTCGCCGTCGCCTTCTTCCCGCTCGGGAACGTCTCGCTCGGGCTCGCGCTCCTGTTCGCGCTCCTCGCCGCCGGCTGGCTCGCGCTCGGCTGGCGCGACCCGCCGGCCACGCTGCTCCTCGCCGCGGGCCCGCTGCTCGCCGCCGCGGGGGCGCTCGCGCTCGTGCCGCTCGCCGCGCAGGCCGCGCGCGGCGCGGCCAGGCGCGCGCTCCAGGCGGGCGCCGCCGCGCTCCTCGCCGCCGCCGTCGCCGGGCTCCGGGGCCGCGACCTGCCCTTCGGGGCCGGGCCCGCGCCGCTCGGGCTCGGGATCGCCGGCTCCAGGCGGCCCGGGGCGGTCGCCGAGGCGCTCTGGGGCGCGCTGGCCGCCCACCCGGCGCTCGTCGCCGAGGCCGGGATCCTGGCGGCCGCCGCGGCGCTCGCGCCGCGGGCCCGCGGCCCCTGGCCCGCCGCGGCCTACGCCGCCGGCCTGCTCGCCGCGACCGCGCTCGCGGCGCCCGCCACGCCCTTCGCCCCGCTCGCCGCCGCCGCCTGGATCACCGCGTCGATCCTCGCCCTGTCGGGGCCGGCGACGAACAGGTGCTCGTGGTTGCGCAGGCGGGTCACGCGGCCGACCCGCCTCCCGCTCGGGTTGTAGATCCCGATCTGCGCCCCCACGTAGCGGCGCGACTCGACGTCGATCCGCGCGACGTGGCCGCGCCCGGCCAGGAGCTCCCAGACGCGGGCGGGGTCGTGGAACCCCTCGTCGTTGAAGGAGACGACGAGCCACGGCGCCTCGAGCGAGGCGAGCAGCTCCTCGAGCGCCGCGGGCGCCTCCCGGCGCGAGTTGTACCGGCTCTTGACGGTGCGGCAGTCGGCACGCTTGCCGGCGACGCCGTACTGCTCGGGCGCGTCCCAGCGGACGAGCGTCTCCCAGACGTGGTAGTTCGAGAAGTACGAGTGGTGGTTGTAGGGCGGATCGACGTAGACGAGGTCGACGTCGAGGCGGGGCGCGAGCTCGTTGGCGTCGCGGCGGAGCACCGTCCCCGGCGGGCCCGGCACGGCGAGCGGGAGCCGCAGCTCCAGCTCGCCGTACGACCGCGGCGCCCACCGCTTCAGGTAGGCCATCTGCAGGCCCGTCGTGCTGTCGACGCGGTCGGCCGCCTCGAGCAGGGACGTGAGCACGATCCCGCGCTCGACCCGGGTCAGGTCGTACCCCTCGATCGCGTCGCGGATCGCGTCGACGCGGCGGCCGTTGTGGGGCTGCAGGTAGCGGGCCCGCCGGCAGAACGCCTCCGTGAAGTAGCCGTCGCGACCGGGCAGGGCCGAGAGCTCGGCGAGCACGGCCGCGAGGCGCACCCGGTCGACCGACCGGCCGGCCGCGATGTACGCGAGCCCGAGCACCTCCGAGTAGCTCGCCAGGTCGTTCGAGACGACCTCGAGGCCGAGCGACCGGAGCGCCTGCCCGACGCGCGTCGTGCCGGCGAAGAGGTCGCAGGCGGTCCGTGCGGGCAGCTGGGACACGACCGCGCGGATCAGCGGCACGAGCGCCCGCTTCGAGCCGATGTACTTGATCACGGAACGAGCGTAGTGAGTGCTCCGGCGGGCCCTGCGCCGCCCAGGGCCACGACTAAACTGACCGGCCCGGGTATACCGGGCCCGGGATGACCGTGCTGAGAGCCATCGAGTCGAAGCTCGAGTCCCTGTTCGAGGGCGTCTTCGGCCGCGCCTTCCGGACGAACGTGCAGCCGGTCGAGCTCGCGCGGAAGCTCGCCAAGGAGATGGACGACCACCGGACCGTCTCCGTCTCGCGGGTCTACGTCCCGAACGAGTACACCGTCTACCTCGCGCCGGCCGACCGCGAGAACTTCGCCGGCTTCGAGGACTCGCTCCGCGACGAGCTGCAGGAGTACCTGGCGGGCCACGCCCGCCGGGAGCGCTACGTCCTGCTCACCTCGCCGCGGGTGAAGTTCGAGACGGACCCCGACCTCGGCATCGGCGTGTTCGGGATCGCGACGCGGCTCGTCCGGGGCGCGCGCCCCGCACCCGCCGGCGCGCCGGCCGACCAGCCCGCGCCGGGGGCGACGATGGTCTACCGGGCCGTGCAGGCGCCGGAGGAGGCGCCCGCCGCCGGCGGCGCCGAGCCGGAGCCCGGGCCGGAGCCCGAGCCGGAGCCCGAGCCGGAGCGAGAGGCGCGGCCGGCGGCGGTGCTGACGATCGCCGGCCGGCGGCACGAGCTCGCAGGCGAGCGGGCCGTGATCGGCCGCTCGAAGGACTGCGACGTCCAGGTCTCCGACCCGAACGTCTCCCGCCGCCACGCGGAGCTCCGCCGCGACGCCGGCGGCTGGGTCCTCGTCGACCTCGACTCGACGAACGGCGTCGAGGCCGGCGGCAAGCGCGTGAAGCGGCTCGACCTGCACGACGGCTCGCGCTTCACGATCGGCTCGACGGAGGTCGCGTTCTCGGAGGAGCTCACCTGACTTGGTCGCAAGCGCAAGCGTCGAGACGACGCTCCTGGCCCTCAAGGTCGCCTTCCTCGTCCTCCTCTACCTCTTCATCTGGCGCATCGTCCGCTCGGCCGCGCGCGACCTCCGGCTGCCGCAGGAGTCGATGATCCTCTCCCCCCAGCAGGCCTCGGCGCTCCTGCCGCAGCCGGTCGCGCGGGAGCTCGGGCGCCTGGTCGTCGTGCGCAGCCCGGCGCTCGCCGAGGGCGAGGTCGTCCCGCTCGACCTGCACGCGCTGCGCGTGGGCCGCGGCGGCGACAACGACCTCTCGGTCGAGGGCGACGAGTACGCGTCGTCCCACCACGCTCGCTTCGAGCCGCGCCGCGACGGCGTCTACGTCGAGGACGTCGGCTCGACGAACGGGACGTTCGTGAACGGGATCCGGGTGGCGCGCGAGCGCCGGCTCGCGCCCGGCGACGTCGTGCGCATCGGCGAGACCGACCTGCGGTTCGAGTCGTGAGGATCGGCCAGCGCCACGGCGAGACCAACCCCGGCCGCAAGCGGCGCCGGAACGAGGACGCGTTCGTGTGCGACCCGCCGCTCTTCGCGGTCGCCGACGGGATGGGCGGCGCGCAGGCGGGAGAGGTCGCCTCCTCGCTCGCGGCGGCCGCGCTGCGGGAGCGCGGGGACGACGACGAGGGCGACGGCGAGGCGCGCGTGGCCGAGCTGATCCAGGAGGCGAACCGGCGCGTCCACCAGCGCGCCCTCGACGACGAGACCGCCTCCGGGATGGGGACGACGATGACGGTCGCCCTCGTCGGCGCCGACGGAGCGGTCTCGATCGGCCACGTCGGCGACTCGCGCGGCTACCTCCTCCGCGACGGCCGCCTCGAGCAGCTCACCGAGGACCACTCGTACGTCGCGGAGCTCGTCCGGCGCGGCGAGCTCTCGCCGGAGGAGGCCGAGGTGCACCCGCAGCGCTCGATGATCACGCGCGCGCTCGGCACCGAGCCCCGCGTCGACGCCGACACCTTCACCCTCCAGGCCCGCGAGGGCGACCTGTTCCTGCTCTGCTCCGACGGCCTCACCTCGATGGTCGACGCCGAGACGATCGCCTCGATCCTCCAGCGCGAGCGCCGCGACCTGCGCGGCGCCGCGCGCGCGCTGATCGCCGCGGCCAACGACCGCGGCGGCGACGACAACATCACGGCCGTCCTGTTCGAGCTCGCCGCCGGCGAGGCCGGCGAGGAGCGCGAGGAGCCGACGGTCGAGGCCGGCGCGCCCGACCCGGCCGACGAGGACACGCTCCATCCGGGCGAGGAGCGGCGAGCCGAGGGCGACACGTCCGTGATCCCGGTCGCGGCGCTCCGGCAGGCGCTCGAGGAGCCGCGGGCGTCGGTCTGGCAGCGGCTGGCCGCCGCGCTCCTCATCCTCGTGCTCGTCGCCGTCATCGTCGTGCTCGTGACGCGGGGGCTCGCCCGCTGACCGCCCGGAACCGGGAGCTCGCCTACCTCGTCGCGGTCGCCGGCCTGACCGCGGTCGGGTTCGCGAGCGTCTACATCGCGCGCCGGGCGCTCGTCTCGTGGGGCTCGCTCGGCTACGCCGCCTTCTTCGTCGCGCTCTACCTCGCCGCCCACGTGATCGCGCGCAGGACGGTGCCGAACGCGGACCCGTACCTGCTCCCGATGGCCGGCTTCCTGACCGCGATCGGGCTCACGGAGATCTACCGCCTCGAGCCCGGCGACGCCTTCCGGCAGGGGCTCTGGATCGTCGTCGGGCTCGCGCTCTTCGCCGCGGCGCTGATCGGGCTCCGCGCCGACTACCGCCTGCTCGAGTCGTACAAGTACCTGTTCGGGCTCGGCGCGATCGTGCTCCTCTACCTGCCGCGCCTGCCCGGCCTCGGCACGAGCGTGAACGGGGCGCGCCTGTGGGTGCACGTCGGCGGGCTCCAGTTCCAGCCGGGCGAGCTCGCCAAGATCTTCCTCGTCGTGTTCCTCGCCGCGTACCTGCGCGAGAAGCGCGAGGTGCTCGCGCAGGGCCGCCTCAAGGACTTCGGGCCGCTCCTCCTCATCTGGGGCGGCGCGATGCTCGTCCTCGTCGCGACGAACGACATGGGATCGGGCATCCTCTACTTCGGGATCTTCCTCGCGATGGTGTACGTCGCGACCGCGCGTCTCTCGTTCGTCGCCGCCGGCGTCGGCCTCTTCCTCGCGGGCGGCTTCGTCGCGTCGCGAAAGGTGCCGCACATCCACGAGCGTGTCGTCGACTGGCTGCACCCGTGGACGTCGCACAAGGTCTTCTGCCCGCTCACGGGCGGCTACGCCCTGCGGCAGGACTGCCAGAGCTACCAGATCGTGAAGTCGCTCTACTCGATCGGCAACGGCGGCTGGCTCGGCACCGGGCTCGGGAAGGGCACGTTCACGAACACCGACGGCAAGCCGCTGATCCCGTACGTCAAGACCGACTTCATCTACTCGGCGCTCGCGCAGGAGCTCGGGCTCGTGGGCGCGGCCGCGCTGCTGCTCGTCTTCATGCTCTTCGTCGCGCGCGGGATGAAGGTCGCGCTCCAGGTCGACGACGGCTTCTCGAAGCTCCTCGCCGCCGGCCTCACCTTCGGCTTCGCCCTCCAGACGTTCATCATCGTCGGCGGGCCGCTGCGGCTCATCCCGCTCACCGGGATCACGCTCCCGTTCGTCTCGTACGGCGGCTCGTCGGTCGTCGCGAACTTCCTCGTCCTCGCTGGGCTCCTCCTCGTCTCCCACCGGGCCAACTCGCAGCCGTGAACCGGCAGATCTCACGCGTCGCGCTGTTCTCGCTCCTGCTGCTCGCCTCGCTCGTCGTCGGGACGACGTACTGGCAGACGTGGGCGTCGGGCGGGCTCGCGGCCCGGCAGGACAACGAGATCCAGCGCGTCGCGCAGTTCTCGATCAGGCGCGGGAAGATCTTCGCCTCCGACGGCCGCACGGTGCTCGCCTCGAACGTCCGCCGCCGGCGGGCGGGCCAGACGCTCTACTTCCGCACCTACCCGACGCACGGGTTCGCCTCGCAGACGGTCGGCTACTCGACGCAGAGCCGCTCGCGGGCCGGGATCGAGCGCGAGGAGAACGCGTACCTGACGGCGTCGAACAAGACGCTGAGCACGATCTTCCACACGCTCGGCGAGCGCCTCAGGGGCGCCACGATCACCGGCAACGACCTCGTGCTGACCCTCCGCAAGGGCGCGCAGCGGACGGCCGAGAGCCTGCTCCGCGGCAACTGCGGCGCCGCCGTCGCGCTCAACCCGCGCACCGGCGCCGTCTACGTGATGGCCTCGTCGCCGACGTTCGACCCGAACCTGATCGAGCGGCGCTCGGGGTACGCGCGCATCCAGGCGACGAAGGCGCCGTGCTCGCCCGCCGCGCCGCTCCTGAACCGCGCGACGCAGGGGCTCTACCCGCCGGGCTCGACGTTCAAGACGATCACCGCGGCGGCGGCCCTCGACGACCACGTCTTCACGACCGACTCGACCTTCTACGACCCGGGCTACTGCACCGAGTACGGCAAGCCCGTCTACAACGCGCTCGACCAGAGCGGCCCGGAGGCGTTCGGCCGGATCGGCTTCTTCGACGCCTACGTCCACTCGATCAACGCGGTCTTCTGCATGATCGGGCAGAAGCTCGGCGCCCGCCGCATCCTCGACGAGGCGAAGAGGTTCGGCTTCTACTCGGTGCCGCCGCTCGAGACGCCGTCCGACTCGCGCGCGGCGTCGGGCCTGTACGGCTCGCGCACCCGCAGGCTGCTGACCCCGAAGCGCGACAGCGACGTCGACCCGGGGCGGCTCGCGTTCGGGCAGGAGCGGATGCTCGTCACGCCGCTCCAGATGGCGCTCGTCGCCGCCACGATCGCGAACGGCGGCAAGACGCCGGTGCCGCGGCTCGTGAAGGAGGTGCGGGCGCCGGGCGGCGGCGTGATCGCGAAGCTCCACCCCCGGACGTGGAAGGTGGCGACGACGCCGAGGACGGCGGCGGCGATCCGCGACATGATGGTGCAGGTCGTGGAGCGCGGCACCGGCACGAGGGCCCAGATCCCGGGCGTCGCGGTGGCCGGCAAGACCGGCACGGCGGAGACCGGCCGCGACCGCGTCTACGACGCCTGGTTCATCTTCTTCGCCCCCGCCGAGCACCCCGTGATCGCCGGCGCGGTCGTCCTCGAGAACCAGCCGAACGGCTTCGGCGGCGCGGTCGCCGCCCCGATCGCGAAGGCGATCATGCAGGCGATCCTGCCCCCGGCGGCGAATGCCAATTCGGGTGGAAATGGCCACTGACGCCCTGCTCAACAAGGAGTTCGACCGGCGCTACCTGATCGTGCGCAAGCTCGGCTCGGGCGGCATGGCCGACGTCTACCTCGCCGAGGACCAGGAGCTCGGCCGCCGCGTCGCGCTGAAGCTCCTGAACGAGCGGCACGCGAACGACGAGCAGTTCGTCGAGCGCTTCCGGCGCGAGGCCCAGAGCGCCGCCGGCCTCAACCACCCGAACATCGTCTCGATCTTCGACCGCGGCCGGGCCGAGGGCACCTACTACATCGCGATGGAGTACCTCGACGGCCGCACCCTCAAGGAGCTGCTCGTCCGCAACGGGCCGACCCCGGTGCCGATCGCGATCGACTACGCCCGCCAGATCCTGGGGGCGCTCGCGTTCGCGCACCGGCACGGGATCGTCCACCGCGACATCAAGCCGCACAACATCGTCGTGCGGAAGGACGGCCGCCTGAAGGTGACCGACTTCGGGATCGCGCGCTCGGGCGCGTCGCAGATGACGGAGGCCGGCTCGATCGTCGGCACGGCGCAGTACCTCTCGCCCGAGCAGGCGCGCGGCGCGGGCGTCGACGCGCGCTCCGACCTCTACTCGCTCGGGATCGTCCTCTACGAGATGCTGACCGGCCGGGTGCCGTTCACCGGCGAGGCGCCGGTCGAGATCGCGATGAAGCACCTGACCGCGGTGCCGGAGCCGCCGTCGGCGCTCCGCCCCGAGGTGCCGCACGACCTCGACGCGGTCGTGATGCGCGCCCTCGCCAAGGATCCCGACCAGCGCTACGGCTCGGCCGAGGAGATGGACGCCGACCTCGCACGGGTCGCGCGCGGCGTCTCCGTCTCGCAGCGGACGTCGGAGGCGATGACGCAGGTGCTCGCCGGCGCGGGAGCGGCGACCGCGGCGACGATGGTGACGCGGCCGCGCGCGGTGACCGCGCCGCCCGCCTACCGCCCGCCGGCGCCGTACTACGAGGGGCCGCCGCGGCGGCGCGCGCTCTGGCCGTGGCTCCTCGGCGCGCTCGCGGTCGCGATCGCCGCCGGCGCGGGCTACCTCCTCTACGAGAAGATCCAGGACGAGCTCGACAAGAGCCAGCCGGTCGCCGTGGTCGACGTCCGCAACATCCTCCGCGGCCTCGCCGTCGAGAAGCTGAGGGCGCAGGGCTTCGACGTGAAGGTCGAGCGCGAGCCGAGCGACACGATCCCGGTCAACGAGGTCGTCGACCAGGACCCCTCCCCCGGGAGCAGGATCGCGCCGAGCTCGACGGTGACGATCTTCGTCTCGACCGGGAAGCCGAAGGTGCTCGTGCCCGAGGTGCGCCACCTGACGGTGAACCAGGCGATCGCGAAGCTGACCGAGGTCGGCCTCAACCCCGACGTCCACAACATCTACTCCTCGGAGACCCCGGACACGGTGACCGGCCAGGCGCCCGGACCGGGCGAGCGGATCCTGAAGGGCTCGAAGGTCCGCCTGAACGTCTCGCGGGGACCGAAGCAGGTGCTCGTGCCGAACGTCGTCTCCTCGCCGTTCCCGAACGCGCAGAGCCAGCTCGAGGGGCTCGGCTTCAGCGTCCGACGCAAGGACGAGCACTCCCAGGAGCCCAAGGGGACGGTGATCGCGCAGGACCCGCAGGCCGGGATCGGCGCGGCGCAGGGCTCGCGGGTGACGCTGACCGTCTCGAAGGGGCCGGGCACGAGCGCCGTGCCGGACGTCACCGGCTACCAGGAGGCCGACGCGCGCCAGATCCTGCAAGCGAGCGGCTTCGCCGTCACGATCCTGCTCGAGCCGGTGACCGACCCGGGCCAGGCCGGGATCGTGCTCAGGGAGGAGCCGGCCGCCGGGAAGAAGGCGAAGCAGGGGAGCGCCGTCTCGATCTGGGTCGGCCAGCTCGTCGCGGAGACCGCGCCCGAGACGGCCCCGGCCACGACCGAGACCGCGCCCGCTCCGCCCACCACGGTCCCGGCGACCCCCACGACGACGCCGGCGACGACCCCGGCTCCGCCGACCACGCCCGTCACGACGACCCCTTGACGCGCGTCGCCGTGCTCTCGGGGGGCCGGTCGAGCGAGCACGAGGTCTCGCTCGCCTCGGCCGGAAGCGTCGCCGCCGGGCTGCGCGGGCGGGGCCACGAGGTCGTCTCGGTCGAGCTCCCGCGCGAGGGCCCGTGGCTCCCGGACGCGGCGACCGCCGCGACCCTCGCCGGCGCCGACGTCGTCTTCCCGGTGCTCCACGGCCCGTTCGGCGAGGACGGCAGCGTGCAGGGGCTGCTCGAGCTCGCCGGCGTGCCGTACGTCGGCGCGGGCGTGACCGCGTCCGCCCTCTGCATGGACAAGGACCTGCTCAAGTCGGTGCTGCGCGACCAGGGCGTGCCGGTGACGGCGAACGTCACGCTCCGGCGCGGCGAGGAGGCGCGGAACCCGTTCGACTACCCCGTCTTCGTCAAGCCGGCGAGGCTCGGCTCCTCGGTCGGGATCTCGAAGGCGCACGACGAGCGCGAGCTCCGCGACGCCGTCGCGCTCGCCTTCGCCCACGACGAGAAGGTGCTCGTCGAGCAGCTCGTGTCGGGGATCGAGGTCGAGGTGGGCGTGCTCGGCAACGAGTCGCCGTCGGTGTCGCTTCCCGGCGAGATCGTCGTGAGCAAGGGGGAGTGGTACGACTACTCGGCGAAGTACGACGAGGGCGGGATGGAGCTCGTCGTCCCGCCGCGGATCTCGAGCGCCGCGGTGGCGCGCGTGCGGGAGCTCGCGCTCGCCGCGTTCGTCGCGGCCGAGTGCGAGGGAATGGCGCGCGTCGACATGTTCGTGCGCGACGACGGCGAGGTGCTCGTGAACGAGCTCAACACGATCCCGGGCTTCACCGACACGAGCGTGTACGCGAAGCTCTTCGAGGCCTCCGGCGTCCCCTACGGGGAGCTGCTCGACCGGCTCGTCGCGCTCGCGCTCGAGCGCCATGCGCGGCGCGCGGCGCTGCGCTACTGACTACGGGACGTAGGCCGAGCCCTCGAGGTTCCACGGTCGCTGCGGCAGGTCGGTCGCGACCGGGAGCGTCTCGAACCCGGCGCCCTTCGGGCGGACGAGCCAGGCCTGCGCGGTCAGCTCGGTCGCGACGAGCACGGAGCCGGCGTAGCCGGCGAAGCCGGAGGCCGGGGCGAACCAGACCTCCCGGCTCGTCGTGTCGGCGAGGTAGAGGCCGGGGGCGGGGCTCCCGGGAGGCCGCCGCCCCGGCGGCGGCGCGCGCACGACGACGACCGGGTTGAGCCCGCTCCCGAGCCCGGTCGCGATCGTCTTCAGGTTGCCCTTGCGGTCGATCGCGAGCAGGCGCCCGGAGACCGAGTCCTGGTCGATCGCGATCAGGCACCAGCCCCCGGCGGCGCCGAACCTCGCCGGCGCGACCGCGATGTTCTCCGCGCCGCCCGGGCCGGGGTAGGAGCCGAGCGTCTGCACGCGGCCGTCCTTGCGGACGGCGAACACCTGGCCGCCGTCGGAGCCCGAGCCGCCGGTCGCGACGAGCAGGGCGTAGCCGAAGCGCCCCGCGTCGTCGAACGCGAGCGCCCCGTCGGAGTTCCCGGCCGCCGGCAGGCGCGCGAGCTCGACGAGGTTCGAGCCGTCTCGGTCGAGCCGCACGACGCGGTTGTCCGGCGTGTGGCAGTAGACGCCGTCGGGCCAGAGCCCGTTCGGCGGCACGGAGCAGCGCATCTCCTCGCCGCCCTGGTCGAACGCCGCGAACGGCCGGACGTCGGCGCCGTCCGCGTCCGCGGCCTCGATCCGGCCGAGGTTCTCGGCGACGTACAGCCATTCGCGCCCGGTCCACGTCACCTGCCCGAGCGGCAGGTCGGTCTCGGCGAAGACGCTGAAGCGCAGGCTCGGCCCGGTCGCGCCCGAGGCCGCGGGGACGACGGCCAGCGCGAGCAGGAGCGCGAGCCTACGACGCACGGACCTCGTTCACGAGCACGCGCGAGTTCGGGCCGAGGTCCGAGATCCAGACGACCACGTAGCGCCCTCGCGCGTCGCTCAGGTCGAACGTCGTCTGCGAGCCGACGGTCCGGGGCGGCGAGACGTCCCGGAAGGGGCCCGTCGCGCCGTCACCGGTCTGGATCCGCGCCGTGAACCCCGGCGTCGTGCTCGCGACCGTCACGCGGTGGAGGGTAACCGGCCGGCCCGCGTCGAGCACGAGCCCGACCCCCCGCTTCCCGAGCGCGGCCAGCGACGAGCGGTAGCTCTGCGTCTCCCAGTACGTCGACGGGTTCCCGTCCGTCGCGAACCGCGCGTCGCCGTCGTGCTCCGACCCGTCGCCGTAGGGGTCGTAGGCGGTCACGCCGGAGAGCGCGACCGGCGCCTCGCCCCCTCCGCCGGCCGACCCGGGCGACGGCCCGCCGTCGCGCAGGAGCGCGACCGCGAGGGCGGCGACCGCGACCGCGAGCCCGGCGGCGAGCACGAGCGCCGCGACCGGCGTGCGGCGGCGGCGGCGCGGTGCGCGCCGGGGTCGCGGGAGCACGACGGTCGCCTCTCCCGTGAGCCCTCGCAGCTCCGCGAGGCAGGCCTCGAGCTCGGCGGCGAAGGCGGCCATCGTGGCGAACCGGTCCTCAGGCCGCTTCTCGAGGGCGCGCGCGACCGCCGCGTCGAGCCGCGCCGGCGCGTCCGGCCGCCGCTCGCTCACCCGCGGCGCCGGCTCGTTGATGTGCTTCATCGCGACGGCGACGAAGTTGTCGCCCGTGAACGGCACCGCGCCGGTGAGCAGCTCGTAGAGGACGACGCCGAGCGAGTAGACGTCGGTGTGCTCGCCGACGCGCCGCCCCTGCGCCTGCTCCGGGGCGATGTAGTCGGAGGTGCCGAGCACGGCGCCCGTCTGCGTCATCCCGCGCTCGACGTCGAGCGGGCGCGCGATCCCGAAGTCGGTCACCTTGGCCTCGCCGTCGCCGTTCAGGAGCACGTTCTGCGGCTTGACGTCGCGGTGCACGTACCCGTGCTCGTGCGCGAACGCGAGCCCGCGCGCGACCTGGATCCCGAGCTCGACGGCGCGGTCGAGCGGCAGCGGCCCCTCACGCTGCACGAGCTGCTTCAGGCTCTCGCCCGCGACGTACTCGAAGACGATGAACGGCAGCCCGTCGTCCTCGCCGCGGTCGATCACCGTGACGATGTTCTGGTGCAGCAGCCCCGCGACCATCCGGGCCTCGCGGCGGAAGCGCTCCACGTAGTCGGCCTCGGCGGCGAGCCGGCGGTGGAGCACCTTGAGCGCGACCGTGCGCTCGAGCAGCCGGTCGCGGGCGCGGTAGACGCTCGACATCCCGCCCGACCCCACGAGCTCCTCCAGCTCGTAGCGTTCCGCCAGGAGGTCGCCGGCCATCAACCCCTCACTGTTCCCCCCGCCGGGCAGGACTAACCGAGCGCCGCGGAGAGGGCGTCCTCCCACGCGGCGAGCGCCTCCTCCAGCTCGCCGTCGGTCACCACGAGCGGGACGAGCACCCGAATGCAGTTCCCGTAGACGCCGCACGTGATCAGCAGCAGGCCGCGCCGGAGCGCCTCCTCCGCCACGGCGCGGGCGAGCCGCGGCGCCGGCGCCGCGCCGTCGCCGACGAACTCGAGCGCGAGCATCGACCCGAGCCCGCGGACGTCGCCGATCGCGCGGAAGCGCTCCTGCCAGCCGAGCATGCGGGCGCGGATCGTCTCGCCGATCCGCTCCGAGCGCTCGACCAGCCGCTCGGACTCGAACACGTCGAGGACGGCGAGCGCCGCCGCCTGCGCGACCGGGTTGCCGACGTACGTGCCCCCGACGG
The DNA here is from genome assembly GCA_035650615.1 of Gaiellaceae bacterium. GTDB lineage: Bacteria > Actinomycetota > Thermoleophilia > Gaiellales > Gaiellaceae > PALSA-600. The sequence continues at coordinate 92,955 of DASRHI010000018.1, forward strand.
AGCCGACGTGCCCCGCGTCCATGATCTCGGCGCGCCCGAGGACGCCGGAGAGCGGCAGCCCCATCGCGATCGACTTCGCGACGCAGAGGAGGTCGGGCTCGATCCCGTAGCGCTCGCACGCGAAGAAGCGCCCGGTGCGTCCGAAGCCGGTCTGCACCTCGTCCGCGACGAGCACGATCCCGTGCCGGTCGCAGATCGCGCGCAGCCCCGCGAGGAACTCCTGGGGGGCGACGACGAACCCGCCCTCCCCCTGCACCGGCTCGACCACGATCGCGGCGACCGACTCGGGCGCGACCTGCATCACGAAGGCGCGCTCGAGCGCGGCGAGCGCGTCGGCCGCGGTCGTGCCGCGGTACTCGTAGGGGAACGGCAGCCGGTAGACCTCGGGCGCGAACGGCCCGAGCCCGTCCTTGTAGGGATGCGTCTTCGACGTGAGCGAGAGCGCGAGGTAGGTGCGGCCGTGGAACCCGCCCTCGAACGAGATCACCGCCGGGCGGCGCGTCGCGAGCCTCGCGAGCTTGACCGCGTTCTCGACGGCCTCCGTGCCGGCGTTGAAGAACGCGGCCTTCACTGGGCCGGAGATCGGCGCCAGGGCGGCAAGCCGCTCGGCCAGCTCCACGTACACCTCGTAGGGAACGATCGTGAAGTCCGTGTGGCTGAAGCGGTCGAGCTGCTCCTGTGCGGCCGCGACGACGTCGGGGTGCGAGTGGCCCACGTTGAGCGAGCCCACCCCTCCGGCGAAGTCGATGAAGGTGTTCCCGTCGACGTCCGTGAGGGTCGCGCCGCGGGCCGAGTCGGCGACGACCGGGAAGGTGACGGCGAGCGGGGCCGCGACCGCGCGGCCGAGCCGCTCCAGGATCGCCCGGGAGCGCGGCCCGGGGATCTCGGTGCGGAGCTGGATCGCCTGGGTGGCAGCCACACCTGGAGCGTAGCTGGCTGCGAGAATCGAGCCCGTGGTGCTGTCGGACCGCACGATCGCCCGGCTCCTCGCCGAGGGGCGGATCCTGATCGACCCGTACGACGAGGCGCTCCTCCAGCCGTCGAGCGTGGACGTCCGCGTCGACCGCTTCTTCCGCGTCTTCCGGAACAACCGCTACCCGTACATCGACGTGAAGGAGCCGCAGGAGGAGCTGACGGAGCTCGTCGAGGTCACCGACGAGCCGTTCATCCTGCACCCCGGCGAGTTCGTCCTCGGCTCCACCCTCGAGCGCGTCCGGCTGCCCGGCGACCTCGTGGCGAGGCTCGAGGGGAAGAGCTCGCTGGGCAGGCTCGGCCTCCTGATCCACTCGACCGCCGGGTTCATCGACCCGGGCTTCGACGGGCACGTGACGCTCGAGCTCTCCAACGTCGCCAACCTGCCGATCACGATCTACCCCGGCATGAAGATCGGGCAGGTGTCGTTCATGGAGCTCTCCGAGCCCGCCGCCTCGCCCTACGGCTCGGGCGCGATCGGGTCGAAGTACCAGGGCCAGAAGGGCCCGACGCCGAGCCGGTACTACGAGAACTTCCGGTGACGGCGAGGGTCCTGCTCACCGGCGGGACCGGCTTCGTCGGGACCGCGGCCGCGCGCGAGCTCCGCGCTCGCGGGGTCGAGGTGCGGGCGCTCGTGCGCGACCCGGAACGCGCGGCGCGCCTCGTGGGGTGGGGTGTCGAGCTCGCCGCCGGCGACGTGACGGACGCGCGCTCCGTCGCCGAGGCCGCGGACGGGTGCACGCACGCGATCCACCTCGTGGCGATCATCCGGGGCCGGCCCGCGGCGTTCGAGCGCGTGATGGTCGAGGGCACGCGCAACGTGCTCGCGGGCGCCCGTGCGGCCGGCGTCGCCCGGCTCGTGCACATGAGCGCCCTCGGCGTGTCCGAGCGGACGCGCACGCTGACGCCCTACCTCGCGGCCAAGTGGCGGATGGAGGAGGACGTGCGCGCCTCCGAGCTCGAGCACGTGATCCTCCGGCCGAGCTTCGTCTTCGGCCGCGACGGCGGCGTGCTGCCGACCCTCGTCCGCCAGGTGCGCCTCTCCCCGGTCGTCACGGTCGTCGGCTCCGGGAGGCAGCGCTTCCAGCCGGTCTGGGTGGACGACGTCGCGGCCCACCTCGCCGCCGCGCTCGACGCGCCGGCCGCGGCCAACCGGACGCTCGAGCTCGGCGGCCCCGACGTGGTCGACTGGAACGAGCTCTACTCCCGGATCGCGCGCGCGCTCGGCAGGCGCCGCGCCCTCGTCCACGTCCCGGCGGGGCTCGTGAGGGCCGGGGCGGGGCTCGCCGGGTGGATTCCGGGCTCGCCCCTCACCGCCGACCAGGTGACGATGCTGGTGGACTCCGGCGACAACGTCGTGGCCGGCCCGGCGGCCGCCGAGACCTTCGGCCTCCCGCTCGTCCGGCTCGACGAGCAGCTCCGCCGCGCCGTGTGAGGGCGCCTTCCGGCGACCACGACGACGTCGCGTCCAGGACCCGCCGGAAAAGAGCGAGGGCCGCGCGGGGCGGCCCTCGATCCGGTGACCAGCTTGGACTTCGTAGGGGCGCTTCCGGCCGACGCTGTCAGCGGCGCGAATGCGCGAGTCCCCCACGCTGGCTAGGCGATTCCCTTCTCAGGTCCGGGGACACGCCCCTACGAGCCGGTACCTCCACTGCCCGTACTGGAAATCTCCATCTACCGGACCACCTCCTTTCCGCGGTAGCCCTTACTCTACCGTCGCGGTCAAGACCGACGTCAGCTCGAGTCCGCGGTCGAGCGGCACCGTCAGGCTGACGAGCCCCGGGTCGGCCTGCCGGGCGGCGGAGTAGGCGCGGAGCGTCTCCGCGTGCGAGACGACGTTGTCCGCGACCACGAGCGAGCCCGGCTCGAGCTTCCCGCGCGCGAGCGCGAACAGCGCCTCGTAGTCCGCCTTCTCGGCGTCGAGGAAGACGACGTCGAACGGGCCCGAGAGGGCCGGAATCGTCTCGTGCGCGTCGCCGGCGACGACCTCGACCCACTCCCCGAGGCCCGCGTCCGCGACGTTCGAGCGGGAGCGCTCGAGCTTCGCCGGGTCGACCTCGAGCGAGGTCACGTGCCCGCCGAGGAGGCGTGCGCCCGCGCCGAGCCAGATCGTCGAGTAGCCGCGCGAGCCGCCGATCTCGAGCACCTCGCAGGCGGGCTGCGCGGCGACGAGGGCGTAGAGGAACGCCCCGGTCGTCGGCGCGACGGCGCGCGAGCGCTCCGTCACGGGGAGGCCACGCTCGCGCTCCTCGCGGTCCTCCCGCTCGAGGCGGGCGAGGACGCCGCGCACGCGTTCGTCGAGCACCGCTACCCCGTGTCCACCCTGACGACGCCGGCCTCGACGCGGACCGGGAACGTGCGCACGGGGAGGTAGGCCGGCAGCGTGAGCGCCTTCCCGCTGCGGAGGTCGAAGCTCGCGCCGTGGCGGGGGCAGACGGCGACGCAGGTCTCGGCGTCCCAGGTTCCGTGGCAGAGCGGGCCGTCGTCGTGGGAGCAGCGGTCCTCGATCGCGTAGAGCTCGCCGCCGCAGTTGTAGACCCCGACCGCGTATGGCTCGGCGTCGACGAGCCTCATCTCGCCCGGCGGCAGCTCCTCGAGCGGAGCGACGACGAGGTCAGGCAAAGTCGAGGCCCTGCCACTCGTCCGGCAGCGGCGTCCCCTTCGCGCGGTGGAGCGCGACCTTCAGCACGCCCAGGCCGAGGATCGCGCACTTGAGCCGGATCGGCGTGAGCTGGATTCCGACCTCCTCCAGCAGCTCCTCCTTCGGCAGCGCGGCGACGTCCCCGGCCTTGCGCCCCTTGACGAGGTCGGTGAGCATCGACGTCGCCGCCTGCGAGATCGCGCAGCCGCGCCCCTCGAAGCGGACGTCGTCGATCGTCTCGCCGTCGGCGCCGAAGCGCACCGAGATCGCGACCTCGTCGCCGCAGAGCGGGTTCTGGCCCTCCGCGTGCGCGTGCGGCTCGTCGAGCGCGCCGTAGTTCCGCGGGTTCTTGTAGTGGTCGAGGATCACCTCGCGGTACATGTCCTCGAAGTCCGAGCTCATGCGTGCACCTCGATCACGTGCCTGATCCCGGCGACGAGCCGGTCGACGTCGTCCGTCGTGTTGTAGAGGTAGAAGCTCGCGCGGTTCGTCGCCGGGACGCCGAGCCGGCGCATCAGCGGCTGGCAGCAGTGGTGGCTCGCGCGGATCGCGATCGCGTCGAGGTCGAGGAGCTGGGCGACGTCGTGCGGGTGCACGCCGTCGACGTTGAAGCTGACGATGCCCGCGCGCCGCTCCGGCGGCGGGCCGTAGAGCGTGAGCCCCGGGAGCTCGCCGAGCCGCTCGAGCGCGTAGCCCGCGAGCGCGTGCTCGTGCCGCTCGATCGCCTCGAGCCCGACCGCCCCGAGGTAGTCGATCGCGGCGCCGAGCCCGACGGCCTCCGCCATCGGCGAGGTGCCGGCCTCGAACTTCGCGGGCAACTCGCCCCACGTCGTCTCCTCCGCGGTCACCTTCCGGATCATGTGCCCCCCGAGCAGGAAGGGCTCCATCGCGTGGAGGAGCTCGGCGCGGCCCCAGAGGAACCCGATCCCGCTCGGCCCGAGCATCTTGTGACCCGAGACGGCGAGGAAGTCGGTGCCGAGCGCCTGCACGTCGATCGGCACGTGCGGGGCGGCCTGCGCGGCGTCGCAGACGTGGATCGCGCCGCGCTCGTGCGCCCAGGCGGCGAGCTGCGCGACGTCGTTCACGGTGCCGATCGCGTTCGAGACGAGCCCCGACGCCACCACCTTCACCCGCTCGAGCCCCTCCAGGGCCTCGAGCCGGAGCTCGCCGGCGTCGGAGACGGGCAGGATCGCGAACTCGGCCCCCGTGCGCTTCGCCACGTACTGCCACGGCACGAAGTTCGAGTGGTGCTCGAGCTCGGTCGAGAGCACGACGTCGCCCGGCCCGAGGTTCGAGAGCCCCCACGCGTACGCGACGAGGTTGAGCGCCTCGGTCGCGTTCCGGACGAAGACGATCTCGCGCGCGTCGCGCGCGTTCACGAACGCCCGCGCCTTCTCGCGGGCGCCCTCGAGGCCCGCCGTCGCCCGCTCCCCGAGCTCGTAGACGCCGCGGTGGACGTTCGCGTACGAGGTCTCGTAGAAGCGGGTCATCGCCTCGAGCACCTGGCGCGGCTTCTGCGAGCTCGCGGCCGAGTCGAGGTACACGAGCGGCTTCCCGTGGAACTCCTGCCGGAAGATCGGGAAGTCCTCGCGCAGCCGGACCGCGTCCAGCGCCTCGGGAACGTGTACCGCCATGCGCCTACTGTAGCGACGGGCCCCCGCCCGGCCCGGCGGCCGGCCCCGGCCGCCTACCTCGACACGACGTAGAGCCCGATCATCCCGTTCATCATGTGGCTCTCGACGTGGCAGTGGTAGAGCCACGTCCCGACCTTGTCCTCCTTCCAGCGGAAGCGGAAGGACGAGGCCGGGCTGACGACCTGGACGTCGCGCGAGCCGTCCGCGGTCGGCCAGCGGTGGCCGTGGACGTGGAAGCTGTGCGTGTCGTCGCCGAGCGCGAGCACGTCCCACTGGACGAGGTCGCCGACCCTCGCCCGGAAGGTGGGCGTGTTGCCGATGAACGCGAGCCCGTCGACCGTGTTCAGCTTGAGCTGGCTCTCGAAGAAGACGACGAACTCGCGGTCGGGCGCGCGCTCGGTGCGGCCGAGGATCGAGAGCGCGCCGTACATCCCTCCGGCGATCGAGTCCATCATCGACGGCGAGTGGTCGTGGTAGGGCCAGACGCCGACGGAGTCGTCCCCGGGCTCGAGCCTGTAGGTGAACGTCCCGCCGGGCGGCACGTTCGCCCCGGGGCCGGAGACGCCGGGGATGTAGGCGCCGTCGGAGGCGACGTCGTAGTGGACGCCGTGGAAGTGCATCGAGTGCGGCTTCGCGGTGTCGAAGTTCTTGAAGTGGACGAGGATCGTGTCGCCCGCGCGGGCCTTCAGCACGGGCCCGACGAAGCCCTGGTTCCCGCCCGGGAGCTGCGAGGCCCAGCCGGCCGAGAAGGCGCGGTAGATCGTCGTCTGCATCGTCGTCTTCGCGGGGTCGAACGCCTGGCCCGTCATCGGGTCGCGGCCGCTCGGGACGACGTTCCAGCTCGCCGGCACGGCGCCGACCCAGTACTCGACGGTCTTCCCGCGCGCGCGGCGGTCGGCTGCCGACGACGGCACGGCGGAGAGCAGGGCGAGCAGGAGGACGACCGGAAGCGCGCGTCTCACCGGAGCGATCTTCTCAGGCCTGCGGGATGCGCGCTTCGAGTGCGGCGCCGAGCGCCTCGCGCACCGGGTCGAGCTCGATCCGGTCGAGCACGTCCTGGAAGAAGCCGCGCACGATCAGCCGCTCGGCCTCGGCGCGCGAGAGCCCGCGCGCCATCAGGTAGAAGAGCTGGTCGCGGTCGACGCGCCCGAGCGTCGCGCCGTGGGTGCAGCGGACGTCGTTCGCCATGATCTCGAGCCCGGGGATCGAGTCCGCGTGCGCGTCGGGCGAGAGCAGGAGGTTGCGGTTCTCCTGGTAGGCGTTCGTCTTCTGCGCGTCGGGCTCGACCCGGATCATCCCGCGCCACACCGCCCGCGCGGTCTCGCGGAGCGCCCCCTTGAAGGCGAAGTCCGACTCGGTCGAGGGCGCGACGTGCTCCTGGAAGGTGTCGTAGTCGAGGTGCTGCGAGCCGTCGGCGAAGTACGCGCCGGTGACGCGCGAGGTCGCGCCCTGGCCGGTGAGGTCGTTCTGGATCCGGATCTTGCCCTTCTTCGAGCCGAAGCCGCCCGCGACCCAGTCGAGCTCGGCGTCCCGCCCCACGCGCGCGTGGTGGGTGGCGAAGTGCCACGTCTCGCGCGAGAGGTTCTGCACCGAGACGTACTGGAGCTTCGCCCCCTGCTCGACGAAGAGCTCGGCGACGGCGTTCGAGTACCCCGGCAGGTCGGGCGTCGCGGAGGCGTACTCCTCGACCAGCGTGAACTCGGAGCCCTCCTCGGCGACGACGAGCAGCCGCCAGAAGAGCGACCCGTTCGGGACCGCGTTGTGGATGCGCACGTACAGCGGCTGTTGCAGGACGACGCCCTTCGGGACGCGGACGAGCAGGCCGTGCTCCCAGAGGGCGGCGTTGTGCGCGGCGAACTTCTCCTCCCAGCCGACGAGCGAGTGGAGGAGCGGCTCGTCCTCGGCGAGCGGCGCGAAGACGACGCCCTCGGCGGGGCGGTCGACGACGACCCCGTGCTCGCTCACGGTCGCGACGCCGGCCACGTCCAGCTCGAGCATCTGTGGGACGTCCGTTCCCGCGAGGCCCGCCGGACGTGTCCCGGTCGGGCGTGCCTCGAAGAGCGCGGGGTCGAAGCCGCGCAGGTCGGTGAAGCGCCAGGACTCCTCGCTCGTGTCCGGGACGGGCAGCGAGCGGTAGGCCGCGAGGGCGGCGCTACGGCTCACGAGGCGCGTACCTCCGGTGCAGCATCAGCGCGTTCCCGTCCGGGTCGCGGAAGAGCGCCATGCGGCAGACGCCCGAGTCGATCGTCTCCCCCTCGAACTCGACGCCGCGGGCCTCGAGGTCGGCCCGGGCGGCGTCGACGTCGGCGACGCGCAGGGCGATGTAGGCGTTGTGCGGCCCCTCGAACCGCCGGCCGATCGCGGTCGGGTCGACCAGGTACAGGAACCCGTTCTCGCCGAGCCGGTACTCCGGCCAGCGACCCTCCTCGGAGAGGTTCTCGAAGCCCAGCGCCTGCTCGTAGAAGCGACGCGCGCGCGCCATGTCGGTGACGGGCACCGACACGAAGTCGACCCTCTCGACCTCCATCGGGGCGCCTAGCCCACCGACCCTTCCATCTGGAGCTGGATCAGGCGGTTCATCTCGACCGCGTACTCGAGCGGGAGCTCCTTCGTGATCGGCTCGACGAAGCCGGAGACGACCATCGCGGAGGCCTCCGCCTCGGAGAGCCCGCGCGACATCAGGTAGAAGAGCTGCTCCTCGCCGATCTTCGAGACGGTCGCCTCGTGGCCGAGGTCGACCTCGTTCTCGTCCACGAGGATGTACGGGTAGGTGTCCGAGCGCGAGCTCTCGTCGAGGATGAGCGCGTCGCAGACCACCTTCGACTTCGAGTTGCGCGCGCCCTTGGCGACCCGCAGCTCGCCGCGGTACCCGGCGCGGCCGCCGTTCTTCGAGATCGACTTCGACGTGATCACCGACGAGGTGTTGGGCGCCAGGTGGACGGCCTTGCCGCCCGCGTCCTGGTGCTGGCCGGCGCCGGCGAACGCGATCGAGAGCACCTCGCCGTGCGCCTGCTCGCCGAGGAGCCAGACGCTCGGGTACTTCATCGTCAGCTTGGAGCCGAGGTTCCCGTCGACCCACTCCATCGTGGCGCCGGCGTACGCCACCGCCCGCTTCGTCACGAGGTTGTAGACGTTGTTCGACCAGTTCTGGATCGTCGTGTAGCGGCAGCGGCCGCGGTCCTTGACGACGATCTCCACCACCGCGGAGTGCAGCGAGTCGCTCGAGTAGATCGGCGCGGTGCAGCCCTCGACGTAGTGCACGTACGCGTCCTCGTCGACGATGATGAGGGTGCGCTCGAACTGGCCCATGTTCTCCGCGTTGATGCGGAAGTAGGCCTGGAGCGGCAGCTCGACGCGGACGCCCGGGGGCACGTAGATGAACGAGCCGCCCGACCAGACGGCGCTGTTCAGCGCCGCGAACTTGTTGTCGTTCTGCGGGATGATCGTCCCGAAGTACTGCTTCACGAGCTCCTCGTGCTCGCGCAGGCCGGAGTCCATGTCGAGGAAGATCACGCCCTTCGACTCGAGGTCGGCCTGGAGCTTGTGGTAGACGACCTCCGACTCGTACTGAGCGCCGACGCCCGCGAGGTACTTCTTCTCCGCCTCCGGGATGCCGAGCTTGTCCCAGGTGTCCTTGATGTCGGGCGGGAGCTCCTCCCACGACTCGGCCTTCTTCTCGGTCGGCTTGATGTAGTAGTAGATGTTGTCGAAGTCGATCCCGCCGAGGTCGCCGCCCCACGTCGGCAGCGGCCGGGCGAGGAAGTAGTCGAGCGAGGCGTGGCGGAACTTCCGCATCCAGTCGGGCTCGCTCTTGTGCGAGGAGATCGCGTCGATCAGCTCGTGCGAGAGACCGCGCCCCGACTTGAAGAAGTAGTCCTCGGGGACGTGGAATCCGTACTTGATCGCGTAGTCGGAGCCGATCCCCTGGACGATCTCGGTTTCCGTCTGCGCCATCAGGCTGCCTCCTTCCGCTCCCACTTCGCGTACCCGCTGCGCTCGAGCTCGTGCGCGAGCTCCGGCCCGCCCTCCTCTACGATGCGGCCGTCGACGAATACGTGCACGTGGTCCGGCTCGATGTGGTTGAGGATCCGCTGGTAGTGCGTGATCACGAGCGCGCCCATCTCAGGGCCGACGAGGTCCTTCACCCCCGCCGCGACCACCTTGAGCGCGTCGATGTCGAGGCCCGAGTCGGTCTCGTCGAGCACCGCGATCCGCGGCTTCAGCATCGCCATCTGCAGGATCTCGACGCGCTTCTTCTCGCCCCCCGAGAACCCGTCGTTCAGGTAGCGGGAGGCGAGCTCGCGCGACACCTTGAGCCGGTCCATCTCGGCGAAGAGCGCGGTCCGGAACTCCTTCACCGGGATCGGGTCCTCGACGCCGCCAGCCCGCGCCTTCCGCACGGCGTTGATGGCCGTGCGGAGGAAGTTCGTGACGGTCACCCCCGGGATCGCGTGCGGATACTGGAACGCGAGGAAGAGCCCCCTCTGGGCCCGCTCGTCGGCGGCGGCCTGCGTCACGTCCTCGCCGTCGAGCAGGATCCGCCCGCCCGTGATCCGGTAGCCGGGGTGACCGGCGATCGCGTAGGCGAGCGTGGACTTGCCGGAGCCGTTCGGCCCCATGATCGCGTGCACCTCGTCCGTCCCGACGGCGAGGTCGACTCCCCGGACGATCTCCGTCCCGTCGTCCAGGGCCACGCGCAGGTCTTCCAGCTCGAGCAGCGCCACGACCGCACATGGTAGCCGTAGGGCTCCGCCGCGCGGTCCGGCGGGCGGTGCCCGGCCCGGAAAGGACCCTGCTACGATGGCGCCATGCCAAACATCGGCCCCATGGAGATCGTCGGTCTGCTCCTGCTCGCCCTGCTGCTCTTCGGCGCCAAGCGGCTCCCCGAGATCGGTCGCTCGCTCGGTACCGGGATGCGTGAGTTCAAGGACTCCGTCAGCGGTGACAAGAAGGCGGCCGAGGCTCGCTCGGAGCTCCCGCCGCCCGCGCCGGCCGCACCCGCGGCCCCTGCGGCGCCGGCGGAGGGCGCGGCGGCTCCCGCACAGCAGCCCGAGCGCGAAACCGAGACCGTCTCCTAGCGCGCGGCGATGCCGAGGGTGCCGCGGCCGAGACTTCCGCGTCGCCTGGACCACGGCGAGGAGGCGTCGCTCGTCGAGCACCTCGACGAGCTGCGCCAGCGGCTCTTCGTGGTCATCGGCGCGGTCGTGGTCGCGGTCGTCGTCGGCTTCATCCTCCACAAGCGGATCATCCACTGGCTGATCGAGACGGCTCCCCAGAAGTCGCTCGACAAGCAGGGGGGCAAGCTGATCACGCTGACGCCCGGCGAGCCGTTCATGACCTCGCTCTGGGTGTCGATCTACTTCGGGATCGTGCTCGCGCTGCCGGTGATCTTCTGGCAGGTGTGGGCGTTCTTCGTCCCGGCGTTCGACCGCGCCCACGCGAAGCTGATCAAGTACTTCTCGATCCTCGCGCTGACGCTCGCAGGCATCGGGCTCGTGTTCGGCTACTACGTCGTCCTCCCGGCCGCGGAGCACTTCCTGCTCGGCTACGACAACGACACGTACACCGGCCAGATCCAGGCGCGCCCCTTCCTGACCTTCTGCACGCACGTCGAGGTCGCGATGGCGCTGATCTTCGAGCTGCCGCTGTTCGTCGTGGGCCTGACGCGGATGGGGATCCTGAAGACGAGCTCTCTCCGCCGGAACCGCCGCATCGGCTACTTCGCGGTCGCCTGCCTCGCGGTCGCCCTGCCCGGCGTCGACCCGGTGACGGTGATCCTCGAGACGATCCCGCTGATGGTCCTCTTCGAGACGTCGATCTGGCTGTCGGTGGCGCTCGACCGCCGCTCGCAGCGCCTGCGCACCGCCGCCGCCCAGACGTGAGCAGGAGCGGCGCGGTCTCCGCCGGCTGGGTGCTCCCGGTCGACGGCCCGCCGCTCCGCGACGCGCGAGTGACCTGGGAGGACGGCGTCATCGCCGCGGTCGAGCCCGGCCGCGCCGCACGCCACCTCGAGGACGGCGTCGTCCTGCCCGGCCTGGTCAACGCCCACTCCCACCTCGAGTACGCCGTCTACGCCGGCTTCGGCGACGGGCTCCCGTTCGCGCGCTGGATCCTCGTCCACATGGAGCGGAAGCGGCGGCTCGGGCTCCCGGAGATGGAGGCGATCGCCCGCGCCGGCGCCGCCGACTGCCTCGCCTCGGGGGTCACGACCGTCGGCGACTGCAGCTTCACGGGCGTCTCGGCGCCCGCCTGCGCGGAGCTCGGCCTGCGCGCGATCGTGTACCTCGAGGTCTTCGAGAGCGACGGCCGCACCGCCCGCTTCGAGCGCAACCGCGACCGGATCGCGCCGGCCCTCTCGGACCGCGTCCGCCTCGGGATCTCGCCGCACGCGCCCTACACCTGCGGCCTCGGCCTCTACGAGGAGGCGTTCGGGCTCGGGCTCCCGGTCGCGACGCACCTGAACGAGAGCCGCGACGAGCTCGACTGGCTCGCGGACGGCACCGGGCCCTGGGAGCCCCTCGCGTCCGAGCTGCCGCCGCCCCTCGGGCGGAGCGGGATCCGTGCCCTCGCCGCCGCCGGCCTCCTCCGGCCCGAGCTGCTCGCGGCCCACTGCGTCGTCGTCGACGACGAGGAGGTCGGGCTCCTCGCCCGCCACGACGTCGCGGTGGCGCACTGCCCGCGCTCGAACGCGCTCCTCGGGTGCGGGACGGCGCCGCTCGCCGAGCTCAGGGCCGCCGGCGTCCGCGTCGGGCTCGGGACGGACTCGCCGGCGTCGACGCCCTCGTTCGACATGTTCGACGAGATGCGGGCCGCGGTGGCCGCCGCCCGCGCGCGCGAGCGCCGCGGCGACGCCCTCGGGGCGGCCGAGGCGCTCGAGCTCGCCACCCTGGGGAGCGCCCGCGCGCTTCGCCTCGAGCGCGAGGTCGGCTCGCTCACGCCCGGCAAGCGGGCCGACCTGACCGTCCTCGACCTGGCCGGGAGCCCGTACGATCCCGTGGAGGACCCGGCGGTCGCGGCCGTCTTCGGCGGCTCGCCCGCCCGGGTCGTCGAGACGATCGTGGACGGCGAGACCCGCTACCGACAAGGAGAGACCGCGTGGCACGAGGTACGCAGCATCGCAAGCGCCGCACGCCGGCGAATGCTCGCGTAGCGGCGACGCCGGCCAAGGCGGCCAAGCCGAGGCGGCCGAAGCACGAGCGCTGGGAGGACCAGCTCTTCTTCGCGCGCCTGCGCGTCCACGCCAAGTGGATGTTCCTGTTCCTCGCGCTCGTGTTCGGGCTCGGGTTCGTCATCTTCGGCGTCGGCTCCGGCTCGACCGGGATCAGCGACGTCCTCCAGAACTTCTTCACGGGCTCGTCGTCGGGCGGTCGGTCGCTCTCGTCGCTGCGCAAGCAGGCCCGGGAGCACCCGAAGCAGGCGAAGGCCTGGCGCGACCTGGCGACGAAGCTCGAGGCGGAGGACGAGCTGGACGAGGCGACCGAGGCCCTGAAGCGGTACACCGCCCTCCGGCCGAAGGACGAGAGCGCGCTCCAGGAGCTCGCGAGCGTCTACCTCCGACGGGCGACCGAGGAGCAGCAGGTCTACCTCGCGAACCAGACGCGGATCGCCGTGCTCGCGCCGTCGCGGCCGCAGCCGTCCGCGACGAGCCCGCTCGGCAAGGCGCTCTCCTCGCTTCCCGACCCGATCGCGACCGCGGTCGGCGCGGTCGCCGGCGGCGGGTCGAGCGAGGCCTACGCGAAGATCGTGGGGTTCCAGCGCGAGGCGGTCGGGGTATACGAGCAGCTCGCCAGGCTGAACCCGAAGGACGCGACGACGCAGTTCCGGCTGGCCCAGGTCGCCCAGGGCGCCGGAGACGTCGAGACCGCGGTCGCCGCGTACCGCCGGTTCATCGCCCTGGCGCCCGACGACCCGCTCGCAGCCACCGCGAAGAAGGCGCTCGAGCAGCTCAAGCCGTCCAAGTAGAGCGGGACTGCGACACCGCGTCGGGAACCCAAGTAGACTCGGCTCCAAGGGGGGATCGGCTCATGAACTTCGACATCAAGACCGAACAGCTCTCGGGAAGCACGTACGTGATCTCGCTCGCGGGAGAGGTGGACCTCTACACGGCGCCGGAGTTCAAGCAGCAGCTGCTCGAGGTGATCGCCCAGGGCGCGGGCCAGGTGATCGTCGACCTGACCAGCACGACCTTCATCGACTCGACCACGCTCGGCGTGCTCGTCGGGGGCGTGAAGCGCCTGCGCGAGCACGACGGCCGCCTCAGCCTCGTCTGCAGCGACCGGAACATCACGAAGATCTTCGAGATCACCGGGCTCGACCGCGTCTTCCCGATCCACGCGACGAGGGAGGAGGCCGTTGCGGCCGCAGGCAAGGAGCTCCACACCCCTGCGTAGCCGTCGCCGCACCCTGCTCGCGCTCGCCCTCGCGGCCGCCGCGCTCGCCGCGGCCGGCTGCGGCGCGGTCGGCCGCGTCACCGCCGGCGACGGCGACGCCGCCGCGGGCAAGAAGCTCTTCGTCTCGACCTGCGGCGCCTGCCACGTCCTCGCCGACGCTGGCACGAAGGGCACGGCGGGCCCGAACCTCGACTGGGCGTTCGCGGCCGACAAGGACAAGCCGTTCGCGTCCGCCGACACCGAGCAGACGATCCGCGACATCGTGCGCGGCCAGATCGCCTACGCCGAGGCCGACCCGGGCACCGGGACGCCGGGGATGCCCCCGAACCTCCTCCGCGGCCAGCAGGCGCGCGACGTGGCGGTCTACGTCGCGAAGTGCGCGGCGGTGCCGCGCTGCTCGGTCGAGTAGCCGGCCGGCGGGGCTCCCCCCGCCTCCGCGCTACCCGAGCCTGCCCGTCAGCAGGAAGACGAGGAAGCGCGCCAGCTCGCGCAGGTGCCGCGCCGGGCGCTGCTCCGTCAGGCTCTCTCCGCCCCACATCATGCGCCGATCATCGCGGCCCCGGCCCGGCGCGGCAATCGCCGCATCGGGTTCGGTCGCCTACCCCTTTTCGGCGAGGTCGACGACGACGTGCGTGACCGGCAGAGCGAAGCGCTCGCGGGCCCCCTCGACGACGCCGCGCTCGAGCCAGTGCGACCGCTCCGGCGGATGGGTCGAGATGATCAGCTCGTCGGGGGCGAAGGTGCGGAGCGCGTCCTCGATCGCCTGGATCGGGTCGGCGTCGCCGACCTCGCCCCTGGCGTCGATGCCCGCCGCCCGCATCGCCTGCAGCGACGCCTCGAGCCGCTTCTGGGCCGCCTCCCGCGCCCCGTCCTCGTCGGACGTCCAGTGCCTGAGCGGCGAGTTCAGCGCCGGGCAGACCACGAGCACCTCCTCCCGGACGCCCTCCGAGCGGCGCCGGAGCTCGTGCAGCAGCGGCTCGCCGCCCACCGTCTCGTTCGCGACGACGAGGATGCGGCGCTCGCCCTCGGGGTGCGGCGGCGGCGCCTGCGGGATGGGCCGCTCCTGCCGGCCCCGGGCGAAGATCCACCAGAGGATCAGGGCCGTCTCGACGAGGAAGACGCCGAGCCCGACCCACACGTCGATGAAGGAGCCGGCGACGATCAGCGCCGAGTAGAGAATCGTCAGCCAGACGAACCGGAACGCCTCTTCCTCGGTGCGGAACGGATTGCGCACGCCGGCTCGTCCCCCTGCCTACACGGTCTCGTCCTACAGGATGTACACCGTCACGTAGACCACGATCCACATGACGTCGACGAAGTGCCAGTAGATTCCCCCGACCTCGATCCCGTGGTGGTGCTCGGGGCTGAAGTGGCCGCGGAAGGCCCGGATCCCCATCACCGTCAGGATCACGAGGCCGACGAGGACGTGACACCCGTGCAGGCCGGTGAGGCCGAAGAACGTCGCCGCGAACGAGGTGTCCGCCGTGTTGAAGCCGAGGCGGTGGTACTCGATCACCTGCGTCAGCAGGAACGTCAGCCCGAGCAGGATGGTGAGGACCATGCCCGACTGGAGGCCGGCGCGGTTCCCGCGCTTGATCGAGGTGGTCGCCCAGTGCATCGTGAAGCTCGAGGTCACGAGGATGCAGGTGTTCACGAGGGCCACGAACCACGGCCGCTCGAACTGCACGCCGTCCGGGCCGACGGGCGGCCACGGGTGCGTGTTGTTCACGACCCGGTCGAAGAAGTAGACCGTGAAGAACGAGCCGAAGAGCATGATCTCCGACCCGATGAAGAGGAAGATGCCCACGATCGGCGGGGCGATGCGCGAGCTGTAGTGGATCGGCGGCGGATGGAGGTTCGCGTCGCCGTGCCCGTGCCCGTGGGCCTCTGCGGCCGCGGTCACGACCACCACCTCCTCGGCCTGGGCGCCGAGGCGGGCCCGCCCGCCCGGCGAGCGCTCGAGCCGGACCGAACGCGCGGCGCGATCACGGCTCCGACACCACGTGGTCGACGGGGAGGCCGGTCTCGGCCTTCAGGCGCTCGACGAGGTCGCGGCGCAGCCAGCCGGAGCGCGCCTTCGGGAGCGTCGAGACGACGATCTCGTCCACGCGCTCGTCGTGGGTCGCGTTCAGCGCCGCCGTGAACGGGTCCGGGTCCACCACCTGCCCGTGCGCGTCGATCCCCTCCACCCGGAGCACGGAGAGCGCGCGGCGGAGCCGCTGCGCGGCCTCGTGGCTCGCGACGCTGTCGCTCTGGGGCGCGACGATCAGGAAGCTCGCGGGCCCGCGCTTCGCCCGCTCGCGGATCCGGTCGAGGAGCTCCGGCGAGAGCACGGTCTGGTTGGCGAGGACGAGCACGTTCCGCTCCTCGACCTCCGCCTCGCCCCCCGCGACGACGTGCCGGACGGGCAGGCCGCCGCAGGCCCGCTCGACGTCGCGGACGACGTCGCGGCGCAGCCATCCCGAGCGCTGCGGCGCGTGCGTCGAGACCACGATCTCGTCCGGCGGCGGCTCGAGCTGGGCGAGCGCGTCCTTCGCGGCCTGCACGGGGCTCGACTCGACCACGAAGCCCTGGGCCGGGATCGCCGACGCCCGCAGGAGCTGGAGCGTCCGGTCGAGCCGCCGGCCCGCCGAGGCGCGCCTCGTGTCGTCGTAGACGACGTAGCCGTGGCGCGGCTCGCTCACGGGAGCGATCACCGTCACCTGGACGTCGCCGGCGGCGGCGCGCTCGCGCAGCACGTCGAGCAGCGCGGGCGAGGCTGCGGTCTCGTTCGCGATCACGAGCACGTGGGGCACGCGGCCGTCACCCTAGTCGGCCGGGACGGGCTCGGGTTTGGCGGCGCCGAAGATGACGTGGCGCGCGCCCGGGACGCCGTACTCGTAGGGGCTCCCCACGACCTGCGGGATCTCGTGGAAGTTGAAGAACGGCGGGGGCGAGGAGACCTGCCACTCGAGCGTCATCGCCCGCCACGGGTTCGCGTCGGCGACCGGGCCGTGCGCCCACGACCAGATCATGTTGCAGAGGAACACGATCGTCGACGCACCCAGGCCGAAGGAGGCGATCGAGATGAAGAGGTTGAAGTCGGCGAAGCGGTCGGCGTAGTCGGCCACGCGGCGCGGCATCCCCTGCAGGCCGACGTAGTGCATCGGGAAGAACGTCAGGTTCGCAGCGACGAACGTGAGCCAGAAGTGGAGCTGGCCGAGCTTCTCGTTGTACATCCGGCCGGTCATCTTCGGGTACCAGTAGTAGATCCCCGCGAAGACGGTCATCATCGACCCGCCGAAGAGCACGTAGTGGATGTGCGCGACCACGAAGTAGCTGTCGCTCGCGTGGACGTCGATCGGCACGGAGCCGAGGTAGATGCCCGAGAGGCCGCCGATCACGAACATGGCGATGAAGCCGATCGAGAAGAGCATCGGCGTGGTGAAGTGGATTCGCCCCTCCCACATCGTCGCGAGCCAGGAGAAGACCTTGATCCCGGTCGGGACGGCGATCAGGAGCGTCGTCACCATCATCGGCACGCGCAGCCAGCTCGCCATGCCGGCGACGAACATGTGGTGGGCCCAGACCGAGAAGCCGAGGATCAGGATCGCGAGCAGCGAGAGCGCCATCAGGCGGTAGCCGAAGATCGGCTTGCGGCTCATCACCGCGATCACCTCGCTGATGATCCCGAAGCCGGGCAGCATCATGATGTAGACGGCCGGGTGAGAGTAGAACCAGAAGATGTGCTGGTAGCCGATCACGTAGCCGCCGTGGCCGGTCTCGAAGAAGTTCGTGTGCAGGACGCGGTCGAACATGACGAAGAACTGCGAGCCGGCGATGAACGGCGTCGCGAGCACCACGAGGAGCGAGGTCGAGAAGTTCGCCCAGACGAGCAGCGGCATGCGCCAGAAGGTCATGCCGGGGGCGCGCATGGTGATGATCGTGACGAGGAAGTTGAGCGCGGTCAGGATCGAGCTCGCGCCGGCCCACTGGACGCCCATGTTGAAGAACACCTG
>DASRHI010000019.1:0-6622 GCA_035650615.1 Gaiellaceae bacterium
CATGCGGCTCACTCCTCTCCTTCCGACGTGGCAGTCGAAGGCGAGAGTGAGCCGAGGACCAGACGGCGCCCTCACGGGCGCCGTCCACATCTACAAGCTGAAAAGAGGCCCGAGTGTCTGGACCACTCGGTGACAGTCCACTCTAGCCGTCGGACGCCGCCCGCGCCTCCAGCGCCCGCACGACCGCGGCCATGTCCTCCCCGCCGGCGCCGAGCGCGAGCGCCTCGGCGTAGAGCGCGTGGCAGGCGTCGAGGAGCGGCGACGCGGCGCCCGCGGCGCGCGCCGCCTCGGCGACGAGGCGGTTGTTCTCGAGCACGTTCGAGACCGACGCCTGCACCTCGAAGTCGCGCTCGGCGAGCTTGCGCGCCTTCTCGCGCGACACCCGGCTCGCGGTCGGGCCCGCGTCGAGCACGGCCCGGAGGCGCCCCGGGTCGAGGCCGTGGCGGTCGGCGAAGTGGAACGCCTCCGCGAGCCCGCTCACGAGCGCGATCAGGAAGACGTTGACTGCGAGCTTGGTGAGCAGGCCCGCCGGGACGGCGCCGCAGACGAAGGCATCGCCGCACACGGGAGCGAGGAGCGGCCGGACGCGCTCGACCGCGGCGGCCTCGCCGGCGAGCAGCGCGACCAGGCTGCCCTCCTCGGCCGGCCCGCGCGAGCCGGAGACGGGCGCCTCGACGTAGCTCCCGCCCGCCGCGAGGACGTCGGCCTCGAGCCCGCGCGAGTACGCCGGCGACGTCGTCCCCATGTGCACGACCGTGGTCCCGGCGACGCGCTCCGCGAAGGCGGGCGTGCCGCGCGCGAGCACCGCGTCGACCGCCGGCCCGTCGGCCAGCATGAGGATCGCGACCTCGGCCCGGGCGAGCGCCTCGGCCGGGCTCGAGGCCACGCCCGCGCCGGCGGCGCGGAGCGGCTCGGCGCGCTCCGGCGTCCGGTTCCAGACGACGAGCGGCGTCCCGGCGCGCGCGAGCCTGAGCGCCATCGGCCCGCCCATCACGCCGAGGCCGAGGAACGCGACCTCCCCGTCGGCGGACGACGGCCGGCGCGGCCGCGGCGGCGGGCGCGGGATCATGCGGCGCCGCCGCGGTACGCTCGACCCATGGCGGAGACGCTACGGGGCGTCGACCCGGATCGTCTTGAACGATCCTGCGGCCCGGGGGGCGACTCGATCCGCTTCGGCGCGGGCGCGCCCGGCCTCGAGCGGGCCGAGGTGCACCTGACCGCCTGCGCGTTCGAGCCGCACAGGCACGACACGTACGCGGTCGGCGTCACGACCGCCGGCGTGCAGACGTTCCGCTACCGCGGCGCGCGCCGCGTCGCCCTGCCCGGCGACCTGCACGTCCTCCACCCCGACGAGACGCACGACGGCGCGGCCGGGACCGACGAGGGCTTCGGCTACCGCATCCTCTACCTCGCGCCCGAGCTCGTCCGCGAGGCGCTCGGCGGGGGGCCGCTCCCGTTCGTCGCCGACCCGGTGCAGAGGCCGGGCGCGGCGAGCCGCCTCGTCGCCTCGCTGCTCGCCGACCTCGACGAGCCGGTCGACGAGCTCGCCCGCGCCGGCGCCGCGGCGGCGGTGGCGGACGCGCTCCGCTCGCTCGCCGGCCGCCGCACGCGCGCGGAGCGCGGGCCGGTCGACGCGCGCGCGGTCGCGCTCGCCCGCGACTACCTGGCCGCGCACGCGACCGAGCAGACGCCCGCGACGACGCTCGAGCGCGTCACCGGCGCCGACCGCTTCACGCTCGCGCGCCACTTCCGGCGCGCGTTCGGCACGAGCCCGGACCGCTACCGGGCCCTGCGGCGCGTCGAGCTCGCACGCCGCCTGATCGAGCGGGGCGAGCCGCTCGCGCGGGTCGCCGCCGAGACCGGCTTCGCCGACCAGAGCCACCTGACGCGCCAGTTCAAGCGCGCCTACGGGCTCACGCCCGCGCGCTGGGCGGCCGTCGCCTCGCAGCCGCCCGGAGCCGCGGCCTGAGCCGGTCGTGCGCCGCGCGCTCGCGCTCGTATCCGTGGCCGCGGCGTCGCTCGCCGCGGCGGCCTCCGGTGGCCGCGCCGCCGGCGTCGACTGCCACGCCGCCGCGCTGACGTTCCTCTTCTGGCCCCACGGGCACGGCGCGGTCGCAGCCGCCGGGTTTCCGCCGGCGTCGTTCGCGCACGTCGAGGTCTACCGCACGGCGGCCGGGCGCTACCCGCGCTCGCACCAGGTCGCGTTCGCGCAGTTCGAGGCCCTCGGGGCGACCGGCGCCGGGTTCGCGCGCTCGTGCACGCCGGCGGCGGTCGCGGACAGGGTCGACGCGGAGCGCGTCACGCGCACGGCGGCGACCGCCGTGGCGCTCGTGTGCGCCTTCCGCGCGCCGGTCCGGTTCGACTACGAGCGCGCGCGCTCGTCGATCATGCTGCGCGCACTCGTGCCCGCGGCGTCGGGCCTGCGCCTCGGTGCGTCGGTGCGCTTCTCCCGCTCCGGCTCGCTGCTCCGCTACGACGCCGCGTCCTGCCGCGCCGCGGCGCCGCCGCGCTGAGCCCCGTCAGGCCACGACCAGGAAGGCGCTCTTCTCGCCGCCGGGCGAGGAGAACGACCACTTCCCCGCCCGCAGCTCGACGATCCGCGACCGCTTCCCGACGAAGGCGCCCGTCGTCAGCACGACCGGCCGCCGCGCCCCGCGCTGCAGGGCGAACCCGCGCGACGCGCTCGAGTCGCGCACCACGACGGTGTAGCGGCCCGCCGGGAGCGAGCCCACGACGACGTTCCTGCCCCCGCGCGCGAGGGTCAGCCTGCCCGAGCGCGTCACGGCGCCGGTGAGGACGCCCCGGTACGCGAGCACGTCCGATCCGACGACCTGCGTGTTCGAGAGCCCGCCGCCCTCCGCGCCGCCGCCCCCGGACGCCGCGCTTCCGGCGGCGGTGCTCCCGCCCGCCGCGGCCCCGGAGGCGGAGGTGCTGAAGGCGACCGAGCCGAGCGCGGGCTGGCGGTCGTCACGGAAGACGTACGTCGAGCTCGGCTCGAGCGTGACGCTGTAGGCCTCGGAACGGTTGTCGCCGGCGAGCATGTCCGTGGTCAGGTTGACGCCGGGGCCGCTCAGGTGGAAGAGGTGGTAGCCGTCCTCCGCGTCCGCCACCTCGTCGTTCACGACGACCTGGTAGGGACCGGGCGCCACGACCCCGCCGGGCGTGGGGGAGCGCAGGTGCGCGCCGCCGGGCAGGACGACCTCGAGCACCCCGTTCACGGTCAGGTTCAGGCTCAGCGCAGGAGCCGCGGCCGGGCGGGCCGCCGCGGCGAGGAGCGCGGCGGCGGCCGCGGCGACTCCCGCCGCCCGGGCTGCGCGCCGGCGGCTCACGGCGCCGGCGAGACGACGAACGCGGTCTTCGCGCCGCCGGGAGCGGCGAACGTCCATCTGCCCGCCTCGAGCTCGACGATCCGCGACCGCGTCCCCACGAAGGCGGCGCTCGTCAGCACCACCGGGCGCAGCCCGCCTCGCTGCAGCGCGAAGCCGCGGGTGCGGCTCGAGTCGTGCACCGCGATCGTGTAGCGCCCCGCCGCGAGCGAGCGCGCCGTCACGCTCCTTCCGCCCCGCACGAGCGTGACACGGCCGGAGGCGCCCACGTTGGCCGAGAGCGCGCCGCGGTAGGCGGTCACGTCGGACCCGACCAGGGACGTGTTCGAGATCCCGCCGGCGCCGCCGGTCGGCGGCTTCGGCTGCGGGCCGCCGGAGGAGCCGCCCGCGGCCGGCGGCACCGCCGACGACGACGTGGCGAACGTCACGCTCCCGAGGCCGGGCTGGCGGTCGTCACGGAAGACGTACGTCGCGTTGGGCTGGAGCGTCACGTAGTCGGTCAGGGTCCGGAAGCAGACGAGGTCGAAGGTGAGGTCGACCCCGGGGCCCGCGACGTGGAAGACGTGGTAGGTGTCCTCCGCGTAGGGCACGTCGTCGTCGAGCACCGCCTGGTAGGCACCCGGCGGCAGCACCGCGCCGGCCGTCGTCGAGCGCACGTGCACGCCGCTCGGGAGCACCACCTCGAGCACGCCGCTCGACGTCAGCGCGAACGTCAGCACCGGCGCGGTCGCACCGTGCGCCGCGGTCCCTCCGAGCAGGGCCGCGAGCGCGGCGGCGATCGTTCCGAGGCGAGAGCGGGATCGCATCAGCCGGGAGGGAGGCGGGAGGGGACTGCGCCCTCCCGCCTCCGTTCGTCGCGTCCTACGCGACCCCCGCCGCCTTCAGGGTCGCCCGCACGCGCGCGGGCGTCATCGGCCCCTCCCGCATGCGCACGCCCGTCGCGTCGAAGAACGCGTTCGCGATCGCTCCGGGAACCGGGCAGATCGGCGGCTCGCCCGCGCCGAGCGGCAGCCGGTCGGTGTGCTGCGCGATCGCGTTCACCACCCGCGGCGCGTCCTTGAAGCGCAGGATCGGGTAGGTGACCCAGTCGAGGCTCGTCACCTGCGTCTTCGAGAAGGCGAGCTCCTCGCGGATCGCGCGGCTGACGCCCATGATCGAGCCGCCCGTCATCTGGTTCTCGACGAGCGCCGGGTTGAACGTGAAGCCGGCGTCGATCCCGTTGTAGAGCGTGGTCACGGTGATCTTCCCGGTCTTCATGTCGACGAGCACGTCCGCCACGGTCGCCGAGCGGGCGGCGGTGCCGTGGCTGCCGAGCGCGACGCCGCGGCCCTTGCGGACGTTCCCCGTCTGCTTGACCGAGTTCGCGACGCGCGGCTGCCAGTTCGCCGCCTGGGCGGCCGCGTTCAGCGCGCCCAGCCAGACCTCGTCGCTGATGTTGCGCCGGCGGAACTCGACCGGGTCGATCCCGGCCGCGTACGCCAGCTCGTCGATCGCCTGCTCGGTCGCGAACGCGGAGAGCTGTCCCTCGCCGCCGCTCCGGTGCGACGACGTGCGGAAGTAGCCCTTGTAGACGTCCAGCGTCTTGCCGAGCAGCCGCGTGTTCGGCGAGGTGTAGGCGTCGCCCACGCTCGGGTCGTCGATGCGGGCCGCGCTCATGTTCGTCGGGTACGGCCTGCCGGTGAGCTCGTCCGTGACGTCGATGATCGTCGAGTACGGCTCCGACATGAGCGTGTAGTCGTAGGCGACGAGCTTCCCGCTCGCGTCCACGCCGGCCCGCACGTCGATGAGCTGGGCGGCCTGGTAGTTGTCCCAGCCGTTCTCGTCCCAGCGCATGAACTGCACCCGCACCGGGGCCGCGACGATCTGCGACATGAGGGCCGCGGCCTTGGCGACCTCGGTCCGGCTGAGCGCGTTGCCGAAGGAGCTCGCGCCCTCGTAGAAGTAGGCGCGGACCTGCTGCGGCTGCAGGCCGAGCAGCGACGCCACCTCCGTCACGACGCCGAGGATCTGCTGCGAGCTCGAGTAGATCACCGCCGAGCCCGGCCGCACGTCGGCCACGGCGCACGACGGGCCGATCACGGCCCGCTGCCCGTTGTGGAAGCGGTAGGTCTGGGAGATCGTCTTCGCCGCGGTCTTGAGCGCGGCGTCGACGTTGCCCGTGTTCGCCCGGAAGGCGGCCTTCGCGGAGCCGGCGCTGTCGTCGGCCCGCATCTTCCCCCAGATGTTCCCGGTGCCGGGGAAGAGCGGCGGGTAGGCCTTCCAGGTGACCTTGAGCTGCGCGGCCGCCTGGATCGCGTCGTACTCGTGCGGAGCGACGACGCCGAGGAAGTCCCCGCGACGGACGACGCGCGCGCCCGGGATGTTTCCGATCGAGCCCTCGTCCACCGACACGATCTGCGCGCCCGTGCCGAACGGCCCCTGGCCGCGCGGCCGCACGACGCGCCCGTGGAGCATCCCGGGGATGCGGACGTTGTGGACGTAGGTGTACCTGCCGCTGATCTTGTCCGGGATGTCGACGCGAGGCACCCGCGTCCCGATGATCCTGTACTGGCTCACCGGCTTGGCGATGCCCTGGCCGGGGTTGAGCGTCGCGGGGCTGATCGTCTTGTTGAAGAGCTTCCCGCCGACGAGCTCCCCGTAGGTCACGGTCCTGCCGCCGCCCGAGACGACCCCCTCCTTCACCGTGAGGCTCGCCGCGGGCACGCCGAGCTGGGCGGACGCCAGCGCGAGGAGCGCCTGCTTCGCCGTCGCCGCGGCCGCGCGGAGCGGGGGCCCCGCGCTCGACTGGAGCGAGGTGCTGCCGCCCGTCGACCCCGAGTTCACGAGGTCGTAGGTGTCCCAGCGGCTGTGGTGGACCTGCGACGGCGAGAGGTCGAGCTCCTCGGCGACGAGCATGACGAGACCCGTGGTCGCGCCGTTGCCGCACTCGATCTGGCTCGTCTTGAAGGTGCACGTGTTGTCCGGGTTGATCGTCAGCCACGAGTCGAGCTGGTTGACCGGCGGGTTGTAGCCGGTCGCGGCAGAGGCCTTCCCGGCGACGCCCGCCCCGAGCACACTGAAGCCGACGACGAGGGCGCCTGAGCCCTTGAGGAACTGCCTGCGGGAGAGCTCGCGCTCGTGCAGGAGACCGGTCATCACTTGCCTCCCTTCGCCATCACCGCGGCCGCCTGCTTGATCGCGGTCAGGATCCGCGGATAGGTGCCGCAGCGGCAGAGATGGCCGTTCATCGCGGTGCGGATCTGGTCCTCGGTCGGGTTCTTCGTCGTCGAGAGCAGGTCCGCGGCCTGGATCATCAT
>DASRHI010000020.1:0-42669 GCA_035650615.1 Gaiellaceae bacterium
GAGGACGCGGTCCTCGGCGACTTCGTCGCCGGCGAGGGCCCGCTGCCCGAGGAGCAGGTCGAGCTCGCGAAGGCGATCGAGCGGGGCGACCTGGCCGCGAAGCAGCGGATGATCCAGTCGAACCTGCGTCTCGTCGTGTCGATCGCGAAGAACTACCGCAACCAGGGCTTGCCCTTCCTCGACCTGATCCAGGAGGGCACGCTCGGGCTGATCCGCGCGGTCGAGAAGTTCGACTGGCGCCGCGGCTACAAGTTCTCCACCTACGCCACCTGGTGGATCCGGCAGGCCGTCGCCCGGGCGCTCGCCGACAAGGCCCGGATGATCCGGATGCCGGTCCACATCGTCGAGCGGATGCACAAGATGAACCGCGCCGAGCGGCACCTGTGGACCCAGCTCGGCCGCGAGCCGACCCTCGAGGAGATCGCCGCCGAGGCGAACCTGCCGCTCGAGCAGGCGAAGGAGGTGCGCGCCGTCCCGCGGGCGACCTCGCTCGACGCGCCGATCGGGGACGAGGACGACGCCGTGCTCGCCGACTTCGTCTCCGGCGACGGCCCCCTGCCGGACGAGGTGGTCGAGGACGCGCTCCGCTCGCAGACGCTCGCGGACGCGCTCCGCTCGCTGCCGGAGCGCCACCGGAGCGTGATCGTGCTCCGCTACGGCCTCGACGACACCGACCCGCGCACGCTCGAGCAGATCGGGCGGCACCTCGGGATCACCCGCGAGCGCGTCCGCCAGATCGAGGTGGAGGCGCTGAACCGGCTCGCGCGCCTGCACGAGATGAGCGCGGCCGTCCACTCGTAGACGGGTGACGCGGACGGCGCCGGGCGGGCCCGGCGCCGCTCGGTCAGGTCCGGAGGTACGCTTGGAGGCCGGGAGCGAGGTTGCGGAGCTGGCGCAGGGCGCGCGTCTCGATCTGCCGCACCCGCTCGCGGGTGATGCCGAGGTCGGCGCCGATCTCCTCGAGGGTCTGCGGCGCCTCGCCGTCGAGGCCGAACCGGCGCGAGAGCACGTGGCGCATGCGCGGGTCGAGCGCCTTCAGCGCCCGGGCGAGCTCCACCGCGCGCGCGTGGTCGGCGGTGAGCGCGTCGGGCGACTCCGACCGCTCGTCCTCGATCAGGTCGGCGTACATGCTCTCCCCGTCCCCCACCGGCGTCTCGAGCGAGACAGGGTCGGTGACGAGCTCGAAGAGCTCCTTGACGCGCTCGGGGGTGAAGCCCGACTCCTTCGCGATCTCGTCCGGCGAGGGGTCGCGGTTCAGGCGCTGGGCGAGCTGGCGGCGGGCCCGCTGCGCCCGGCGAACCTGCTCGGCGACGTGCACCGGCAGGCGGATCGTGCGGCCCTGGTCGGCGAGCGCGCGGGTGATCGACTGGCGGATCCACCACGTCGCGTAGGTCGAGAGCTTGAAGCCGAGCCGGTAGTCGAACTTCTCGACCGCGCGGATCAGGCCGAGGTTCCCCTCCTGGATCAGGTCGAGGAGGGGCACCTCGGCCCGGGTGTAGTGGCGCGCGATCGACATCACGAGGCGGAGGTTCGCCTCGATCAGCCGGCGCTTGGCGGCCTCGTCGCCGAGGTCCTTGCGGCGCGCGAGCTCGCGCTCCTCGGCCGGCGTCAGCAGCCGCCCGTCGCCGAGCTGGCGGACGTAGAGCTTGAGCGGGTCGGCGGTCTGGAGGCGCTCGGCCTCGCTCAGCTCCGCGTTGTCGGGCTCGTCGGCGTCGACGCGGTCGACCTCGTCGAGGAGCGGCAGGAGTCCGACCTGCGGCTCGGAACTCTCGTCGGGATGGGGTTCGGGCAGTCCCACGGGCTTCTCCCTCCGTATCGGCGGCTACCCTGGCCACCTTGAGCCCGCAAACCAGTGCCCGCCGCGGCCGTCTCAGCCTCTGAGATGTGCGGCATCGCCGGCTTCGCCCTCCCTCCCGGCTCGGGCCTCGAGCGCACCCTCGCCGCCCAGGCGCTGCTGGCGGGCATCGCCGAGCGCGGCGCCGACGCCGTCGGCTACGCCTACCGCTCGCTCGGCGAGAGCTACCCGACCGTCGTCAAGCAGCGGACGCCCGCCTCGCTGCTCCTCGACCGGATCTCGGTGCCGGGCGGGGCGCACCAGCTGCTCGTCCACGTGCGGGCCTACACGAAGGGCCACCCGTCGATCGCGGCCAACAACCACCCCGTCCGCCACGGGCCGGTCGTCGGGATCCACAACGGCACGATCGTGAACGACGACGAGCTCCTCGCCGGCCACGGCTGCGCCCGGGCCGAGCCGCGGATGACGGTCGACTCCGAGGCGATCTTCGCGCTCGCCGCCCACTCCCGCAGCGACCCGGCCGCGCTCGAGACGCTGTACGGCTCGATGGCGGCGGCGTGGCTCGACGAGCGCGAGCCCGAGCTGCTCCGGCTCGCGCGCGGGGTCGGGCGGCCGCTCTGGCTCGGCGAGGGCCGCGAGGGCACGTTCTTCGCCTCGACCGAGCTCGCGCTCGAGGTGGTCGAGCGCTACTGCCGGGTGAGGCTGCGCAAGCGCCAGCTCCGCGAGGGGACGCTGCTCGGCCTCCGCGACGGTCGCGTCTCGGTGCGGGCCCGCTTCCGGCCGCAGCGCTTCGTCGAGGACGACCCGGTCCCCGCCGTGCGGGCGCCGGAGGAGCGCGAGTCCTGCCTCAGCCGGCTGGCCGTGCTCGCCGCCGCGTAGGCGTCCGAGCCCGGCTCACCCGGAGACCGAGCCGTCCGGGCGCACCGAGGCGCCCTCCTCGAGCAGCCGCCGGCGGACGAGGAACTGGAACGACGCCCAGGCGCCGCGCCGGGAGTCGAAGAGGCGGTAGACCTGCCACTCGGTCAGCATCGGCTCCGCGGCCGCCGCGCGGGCCTCGGCCCAGTCGGCGAACCTCGGCAGCCGGCGCAGGCGGCGGGCGAGCGCCGCGCCCTGCGCGATCGCCCGCTCGAGCCGCTCCTCCCCCACCGCGACGTCGAAGCCGGCCTCGCGGAGCGCGTTCGAGAGCGAGCCGAACGTGTGCCAGTAGAGCGACTTCGACGGCAGCCGCCCGCGCCGCTCGTCGAGGTCGCGCGCCGTCGGGGCCCGGCCGAGCTCGTCGCCGAGCCGGCGCAGCACCGCGAGGAGCTCCTCGCGCGTGACGAAGCGCCGCGGCACGAGCCCGGCCGCCCGCTTGGCGGCGTTCCAGGTGCCGAAGTGCTCGATCACCGTCTGCGGGTGCACGCGCGCGCCCGCGTCGGCGGCGAACTCCTTCATCGTCGGCGAGCGTCCGAGCCGGTCGGCCGACGCGCGCAGCTCCTCGAGGATCTGCTCGTCGGAGTAGCGCTTGCGCAGCGCCTTCTGGAACGAGGCGAGCTCGTCGGGGTCGATGCGCGCCTCGGCACGGTAGCGACGCCTGCGGGACACGCCAACAATGGTAGATCATCCTGGAGAATCCGCAAGTAGGCCCGAGCGCGGCGGACGGGACGTGTACGCTCGGGCGCGTGCTCGCGCTCGAGGTGGCCCTCGCCCGCGCCGTCGGCGCCGCGTCGCGCCTCGCGGGCCGGGGCGGCGGCACCACCCTGCCCGGCAAGCTGCTCTGGAAGGCGCACCCGGGCGCGGTCGACCGGCTGGCCGCGCGCCTCCCGGCCGGCTCGGCGCTCGTCTCGGCCACGAACGGCAAGACGACGACCGCCGCGATGGCGGCGGAGATCCTCCGGCCCCGCTTCCGCCTCGCGCACAACGCCTCGGGCGCGAACCTCGTCTCCGGGATCGCCTCCGTGCTCGTGACGGCCTCGGAGGCCGAGCTCGGGCTCTTCGAGGTCGACGAGGGCGCGCTCCCGGAGGTGGTCCGGCGCGTGCGCCCCCGCGCCGTCCTGCTCGGCAACCTCTTCCGCGACCAGCTCGACCGCTACGGCGAGCTCGAGCACGTCGCCGAGCGCTGGCGCGCGGCGGCGGCCGGGCTCCCGCCGGGCGCCCTCGTCGTGAACGGCGACGACCCGCTGCTCGCCGAGCTCGCCCGCGGCGGCGCCGCGACGAGCTTCGGCGTCGACGACCGCTCGCACGCGCGGCCCTCCCTCCAGCACGCCGCCGACTCGAAGTTCTGCCCGGCGTGCGGCCGGCCGCTCGTGTACGCGGCCGCGTACGTGGGCCACCTCGGCGAGTACGCCTGCCCGGCCGGGCACCGCTCGCGGCCCGCGCTCGACGTGGCCGCCCGCGCGATCGAGCTCCGGGGCCTCGCCGGCTCCGCGTTCTCGCTCGAGACGGCGGAGGGCGCCGTGCGCGTCGAGCTCGCCCTGCCCGGCCTCTACAACGTCTACAACGCGGCCGGCGCCGCCGCGCTCGCCCGGGCGCTCGGCGCCTCGGCGGAGGAGATCGCCGTTGGGCTCGGCCGCTTCACGGCGGCCTTCGGGCGCTTCGAGCGGATCGCCGTCGGCGACCGGCGCCTCCTGCTCCTGCTCGTCAAGAACCCGGCCGGCGCGAACGAGGCCGTCCAGACGCTCCTGCAGGGGACGCCGCCCGCGCTCGTCCTCGCGGCGCTGAACGACGAGCTCGCCGACGGCCGCGACGTCTCGTGGATCTGGGACGTCGACTTCGAGCCGCTCCTCGCCGGGCTCGAACGGGCGGTCGTCTCGGGCTCGCGCGCCGCCGAGCTCGCGCTCCGCTTCGCCTACGGCGGCCTCGAGCGCCGGCGGATC
Source organism: Gaiellaceae bacterium (assembly GCA_035650615.1). Lineage (GTDB taxonomy): Bacteria > Actinomycetota > Thermoleophilia > Gaiellales > Gaiellaceae > PALSA-600. The sequence goes on from DASRHI010000020.1 coordinate 4,651, forward strand.
GAGGTCGTGCCGGAGCTGGCCGCCGCGCTCGACCGGGCCCTCGCCCTCACCCCCGCGGGCGCCGAGCTGACCGTCCTCCCCACCTACACCGCGATGCTCGGGCTCCGGGCGATCGTGGCCCGCCGCGGCCACGTCCGCGACTACTGGCGGGAGCGGGCGGCGTGAAGGTCGTCGTCGGCCACCTCTACCCCGACTACCTCAACATCTACGCCGACCGCGGGAACATGGCCGTGCTCGCGGCGCGCGCCCGCGCGCGCGGGCACGAGCTCGAGGTGCTGCCGCTCGGCCTCGGCGACGCCGTCCCGGACGGCGTCGACCTCTTCTACGTCGGCGGGGGCCAGGACCGGGAGCAGGCGCTCGTCGCGCCCGACCTCGCCGCGAAGGGCGACGCCCTCCGCGAGGCGGTCGCGGGCGGCGCCGCCGTCCTCGCCGTCTGCGGCGGCTACCAGCTCCTCGGCCGCTCCTACCGCGACCGCACCGGGGCCGAGCTGCCCGGCGCCGGCCTGCTGCCGCTCCACACGGTCGCGGGCGAGCGCCGGATGATCGGCGACGTGCTGCTCGACTGCGCCTGGGCCGGGCGGACGCTCGCGGGCTTCGAGAACCACGCCGGCCGCACGATCCTCGACGCCGGCGCCGAGCCGCTCGGGCGCGTGCTCGCGGGCTTCGGGAACGACGGCGGCTCGGGCGCCGAGGGCTGCCGGCTCGGCCGGGTGTACGGCACCTACCTGCACGGCCCGCTCCTGCCGCGGAACCCGTGGTTCGCCGACCGCCTGCTCGCCGACGCCCTCGCCCGCCGGGCCGGCGGCGAGGTCGAGCTCGCGCCGCTCGACGACGCGCTCGAGGAGGCGGCCCACGCCGTCGCCGCCGGGCGTGCCCGCGCCCGCGGCGGCCGCCGGCGGTAGTCAGCGGCTCCAGAGCGAGCCGAGGTAGACCGCCGGGTCGCCCGGGCGCCAGCGCTCCACGAAGCGCGTGATCGGAGGGTGGAGGACGACGTCCCCGAGCTCGTCGAGGGCGAAGAGGCGCGCGCCGCGGACGGCCACGTCGCGGGTCTCGACGTCCTGGAGCGAGCGGCTCGAGAGGTCGACGCCGAAGACGACGTGGATGACGTGGCGGTCGCCCGGCCGCCAGCCGGGCGCGATCGACTCGGCCACCGCGATCGGGCCCTCGAGCGGGAAGCGCTCCCAGAGCCCGAGCTCCTCGCCGAGCTCGCGCCGGAGCGCCTCCGTGAGCGTCTCGCCGCCGTCGACGCCGCCGCCTGGCAGCATCCAGTACTCGCGGCCCCCCTTCTCCTGCCGGCAGAGCAGCACCCGGTCGTGCCAGAGCGCCAGCAGGGCGACGCGGACGCGCGGCTCCGCCATCAGTGCGCGCTCGACCCGAAGCCGCGGACGCCCCGCTCGGACGCGGGCAGCTCGTCGACCTCGACGAGCTCCACCTCCGGGACGGGCAGGACGACGAGCTGGGCGATCCGCATGCCGGGCTCGACCACGAACGGCTCGCGCGGGTCGGTGTTGAGGAGCGCGACCTTGAGCTCGCCCCGGTAGCCTGCGTCCACGAGCCCGGGCGTGTTCACGATCGAGATCCCGTGCCGCGCGGCGAGCCCCGAGCGCGGCTGGACGAAGCCGGCGTAGCCCTCGGGGATCGCGACGGCGAGCCCGGTCGGGACGAGCGCGCGCTCCCCGGGCGCGAGCTCGACCCGCACGCAGGAGGCGAGGTCGAAGCCCGCGTCGCCCGCGTAGGCGCGCGCGGGCAGGGTCGCGGCCGGGTGCAGCCGGCGGACGGGGAGCTCGATCAGGCGCTCTCCCGGCGCGCCTCGGCGACGAGGTACGGCGCGAAGCGGTGCAGGTCGCGCCGCGGCAGGCGCGCGACGACGAGGACGCCCTCCTCCGTGTCCTCCCGCCGCTCGATCGGCGCGCCGAGCCGGTACAGCTCCGAGAGCCGTGCCCCCTCCCCGTACGGCAGGAGCAGGCGGACCGGCTCCCAGCGCGCGCCGAAGTGCTCCGCGACCCGGGCGCGGAGGCGGTCGAGCCCCTCCCCGCTCGCCGCCGAGACCTGCGGCGCGCCGGGGAAGCGGTTCGCGAGGCGCCGCCGCCCGACCTCGTCGACGAGGTCGATCTTGTTCAGCACGAGCTCGCGCGGGAGCTCCGACGCGCCGATCTCCGCGAGCACCTCCTCGACCGCCCGCACCTGGCGGTCGAGCTCGTGCTCGTCGGCGGACGCGTCGACGACGTGCAGCACCATGTCGGCGACGAGCGTCTCCTCGAGCGTCGCCGCGAAGCCCTCGACGAGCTGGTGCGGGAGCCGGCGGATGAAGCCGACCGTGTCGGTCACGAGGTAGCGGCGGCCCTCGTGCTCGAACGCGCGGGTGGTCGGGTCGAGCGTCTCGAACAGGCGGTCCTCGACGGAGACCGCCGCCCCCGTGAGCGCGTTCAGGAGGGTCGACTTGCCGACGTTCGTGTAGCCGGCGAGCGCGACCTGCGGCGTCTCGCCGCGCCGCCGCTCCTTCCGCCGGGTCGCGCGCTGGCGCTCGAGCTCGCGCAGCCGCCGCCGCAGCACCGAGATCCGCCGCCGCGCGAGGCGCCGGTCGGTCTCGAGCTGCGACTCGCCGGGGCCGCGCGTCCCGACGCCGCCGCCGAGCCGTTCGAGGTGCTGCCAGAGCCCGCGCATGCGCGGGAGGTTGTACTCGAGCTGCGCGAGCTCGACCTGGAGCTTCCCCTCGGCGGTGACCGCGTGCTGGGCGAAGATGTCGAGGATCAGCTGCGTCCGGTCGACCACCCGGGCCGCGAGCGCGTCCTCGAGGAACCGCTGCTGCACCGGGTCGAGCTCGTCGTCGACGAGCAGGCTCTCGGCGCCGGAGGCGGCGAAGCGTTCCTTCAGCTCCCCGAGCTTGCCGCTCCCGACGTAGGTGCGCCGCGCCGGCCGCGGGCGGTGCTGCACGACGCGGGCGACCGGCTCGACGCCGGCCGTGCGCGCGAGCTCCTCGACCTCGGCCAGCTCCTCGTCGGGATCCGTCCCGGAGGCCAGAACCGCGAGGACGAGTCCGCGTTCCGGCTCCGGGGAACGTGAGATCATCGGGCGAAGTATGCCCCTTCCCCCGCCGGCGGACGCCCTCGCGGCCAGGACGCTCGCCCTGGTCGACCTCCCCTCCCCCTCGCGGGACGAGGGACTCGTCTACGACTACGTGCGGGGCGCGCTCGAGCTCCCGCTCGCGCACGACGACGGCGAGTCCCTGCTCTACGTCCGGCGCGAGGGCAGGCCGCTCGTCCTGCTCGCCGGCCACACCGACACGGTGCCGGCGCAGGGCAATCTCCCCGGCCGGCTCGAGGACGGCGCCGTCCACGGGCTCGGCGCGTCGGACATGAAGGGCGGGCTCGCGGTGATGATCGAGCTCGGCCGCTGGGCGCGCGACGCGGAGCTCGCGTACGACCTCGCGCTCCTCTTCTTCCCGCGCGAGGAGGTCGGGCCCGAGGAGAACCCGCTCCCGGCGCTGTTCGAGGCGGCGCCGATCGTCGACGAGGCGGCGCTCGTCGTCTGCCTCGAGCCGACCGACAACACGCTCCAGCTCGGCTGCCTCGGCAACGTGGTCGCGACCGCGGTCTTCGAGGGCCGCGCCGCGCACAGCGCCCGCCCGTGGACCGGCGTGAACGCGATCGCGCTCGCGCTCGAGGGGCTGAGCGGCGTGCTCGCGCTCGAGCCGAACGACGTCGAGGTCGGCGGGCTCGTCTTCCGCGAGGTGCTGACCGTGACGCAGATCCACGGCGGCATCGCGACGAACGTCGTCCCCGCCCGCTGCGAGGCGACGCTCAACTTCCGCTACGCCCCCGGGCGCACGCCCGCCGAGGCGGAGGCGCGCCTGCGGGAGCTCGCCGGGCGGGACGTCGAGATCCGGCAGCACTCGCCCGCGGCCCACGTCGCCTCCGGCTCGCCGCTCGTGCGGGCGCTGCGGGACGCCGGCGGGTTCGAGCTGCAGCCGAAGCAGGCGTGGACGAACGTCGCCGACTTCGCCGCGCGCGGCCTCGACGCCGTCAACCTCGGGCCGGGCGGGACCCGCTACGCGCACGCCGCCGACGAGCGGGTCGAGGTCGCCGAGCTCGTCCGGACCTTCGAGGCGCTGCGGCGACTGCTCGCCGGTAGCGTGTAGCGGTGCTCCTCTCGCCCGTGCTCGCCGAGCTCGAGCAGTACCCCTTCACCCGCCTCGACGAGTGGCGCGCCGGGCGCGACGTGATCGACTTCGGCGTCGGCGACCCCAGGGAGGCGACGCCGCGCTTCATCCGCGAGGCGCTCAAGGCGGCGGTCGGGGAGCGCTCGTCCTACCCGCGCGCCGCGGGGCTGCCGGAGCTGCGAGAGGCGATCGCGGGCTGGATCGGCCGGCGCTTCGGCGTCGCCGTCGACCCGGACGCCGAGATCGTGCCGACGCTCGGCTCGAAGGAGGCGATCTTCTCGTTCGCGCAGGCCGTCCTCGGCGAGCGGCGCCTCGTCGCCGTCCCCGAGCCGGCGTACCCGGTCTACGAGCGCGGCGCGCTCTTCGCCGGCGGGACGGTCGCGGCCGTGCCGCTGCGCGAGGAGACCGGCTGGCTGCCCGACCTCGACGCGTTCGACGCCTGGGACGAGCTCGCGCTCTTCTGGACCTGCTACCCGTCGAACCCGACCGGGGCGACCGCGCCGCTCTCCTTCTACGAGGAGCTCGCGGGACGCGCGCGCGAGCACGGCTTCCTGCTCTGCTCGGACGAGGCGTACTCGGAGCTCTGGTTCGGCGAGCCGCCGGCCTCGGCGCTCCAGGTCTCCGAGCGGGAGCACGTCGTCGTCTTCAACACGCTCTCGAAGCGCTCGTCGATGACCGGCTACCGCTCCGGCTTCGTCTGCGCCTCGCCGGCCGTGGCGGGCGCGCTGCGGCGGTTCCGCCCGACGACCGGCACGGCGCCGCAGGAGTTCGTCCAGCGCGCCTCCGTCGCGGCCTGGAACGACGAGGAGCACGTCGAGGCGGTGCGCGAGGTCTACCGCCGCAAGCGCGAGACGCTGCTGCCGGTGCTCGAGCGCAAGGGCCTGCGCCCGGCGGGCGGCGACGCCACCTTCTTCCTCTGGCTCGCGGTCGGGGGCTCCTCGGAGGCGTTCGCGCTCGCGCTGCTCGAGCACGGGCTCCTGGTCGCCCCCGGCTCCTTCTTCGGGCCGGGCGCGGAGGGCTACGTGCGGCTCGCGCTCGTGCCGACGCAGGCGGAGTGCGAGCGCGCAGCCGAGATCCTGGAGCGCGTCCTGTGACGACCGAGGAGACGATCGCCGCGCTCGACCGCGGCGAGGTGCGCGTCGCCGAGCCCGCCGGCGACGACTGGCTGGTGCACGAGGAGGTGCAGGCGGCGATCCTCGACTACTTCCGGCAGCGGCGGATGGAGCCGCGCGAGGTCGGGCCGTTCGAGTACCACGACAAGATCCCGCTCAAGACCGGCTACGCCGAGCTCGGCGTCCGCGTCGTCCCGCCGGCGGTCGCCCGCTACGGCTCCTACCTCTCGCCGGGCGTCGTGCTGATGCCGTCGTACGTGAACATCGGCGCCTGGGTCGGCCCGAACACGCTGGTCGACACGTGGGCCACCGTCGGCTCGGGGGCGCAGGTCGGCGCCGACGTCCACCTCGCGGGCGGCGTCGGGATCGGCGGCGTGCTCGAGCCGCCCGGGGCGCGGCCGGTGGTCGTCGAGGACGGCGCGTTCCTGGGCTCCCGCTGCATCGTCGTCGAGGGCGTCAGGATCGGCCGCGAGGCCGTCCTCGCCCCGAACGTGACGCTCACGGCGTCCGTCCCGATCATCGACGTCACCGGGCCCGAGCCCGTCGAGCACCGCGGCTACGTGCCCCCGCGCTCGGTCGTCGTCCCCGGGACCAGGCCGAAGGAGTTCCCGGCGGGCACGTACCAGCTCGCGTGCGCCCTCATCGTCGGCAGGCGGACCGAGTCGACCGACCTGAAGACCTCGCTCAACGAGGCGCTGCGCGAGTACGGCATCGGCACGTGACCGGCCTCGAGGTGCGCCGCTACGGCGCCGCGCCGGGGCTCGGCTCGGCCGTTCCGGTCAAGTAGGCGGCGCCGCCGTCGAGGCGGACGTGGAGGTCGCCTCCGGGGAAGCGGACCCGGACGTCGTCCGCGCCGAGCGCCGCGGCGACGGCGACGGCGCTCGTGCCCGACGACTCCGTCTCCCCCACCCCGCGCTCCCAGACACGCGCCTCGATCGTGTCGGCGGACATCCGCCGCGCGACCTGCACGTTCGTGCGTCCGGGGAAGCGCTCGTGCGTCTCGAGCAGCGGCCCGATCCGCGGGAGGTCGGCCGGGTCGCCCTCGACGACCGCGTGCGGGTTGCCGACGTCGACGGGCGTGAAGCGGATCCCCGCCGCCGTGTCCGGCCGCCCGACCGAGTAGGCGAGTCGCTGCTCGACGAAGCCGCCGCCGAGCATCCGCGCGACCACCTCCCGCGGCCCCACCCGCACCGTCACGACGTCGGCGCCGGTCAGCTCGGCGAGCCAGCGCGCCGCGATCCGCGTCCCGTTGCCGGACATCTCGGCGAGCGACCCGTCGGGGTTCCAGATCGCGACGTCGACCCAGTCGCGCCCCCGGCCGCGCACCTCGAGGATCCCGTCGGCGTCGCCCACCTGCGCGCGCACGGCCTCCGCCGTCAGCGGCTCAGTGGCGACCAGGTAGACGTTCCCCTGCGCCTGCCAGCGCGAGGATCTCATCGGCGACCTCCTCGGGGCTCCGGTCGGAAGCGAGGGTAACCGCGCCGGGCAGGCGGCGGAGCCACTTGCGCTGGTAGCGCGCGAGCCGGAGGGTCGCCGCCACCACCGCCTCGGCCGCCTCGTCCTCGGGCAGGGTGGCGAACTCCTCGAGGCCGAGCACCTTGCGCGCCGTCGCCGAGAGCGGCCCCGCCCAGGCGCGCCGCGCCTCGTCCACGACCCCGGCCGCCAGCTGCTCGGCGACGCGCCGGCGGACCCGCTCCTCGGCCCCGGCGCCCCCGAGGAGCCCGAAGAGCGCGGTCGGGCGGCGGGCGTCCGCGCCGAAGAGGCGGTCGCCCGCCGGCGCGAGCGACGCGCCCGCCGCCGCGAGCTCGAGCGCGCGCACGACGCGGCGGCGGTCGTTCGGGTGGACGCGCGCGGCCGCGGCCGGGTCGCGGCCCGCGAGGAGCCGGTGCGCGCGCTCCGGGCCGAGGCGGTCGTAGGCCCGGCCCCAGCGCTCGCGCTCGCCCGGCGCCGGGGGCGGGGGCAGCTCGAGCGCCGACAGCGCCGCGCGCAGGTAGAGGCCGGTGCCGCCGACGACGATCGCGGTGCGGCCCGCGGCGAGGATCTCGTCGATCGCGGCGTGGGCGAGCCGCTGGTAGGCGCCCACCGACACCTCCTCCGCGAGCGGCACGATCCCGACGAGCCGCGCCGGGTACGGCGGCGCGGCGGTCAGGACCGGCAGCCCCGCGTAGAGCGCGGCCGAGTCCGCCGAGACGACCTCGCCTCCGAGCCGCTCGCGCAGGACGCCCGCGACCGCGGTCTTGCCGCTCGCCGTCGGGCCGTAGAGCGCGAGGACGCTAGCTCGCGGCGGCGGGCTGCTTGAAGCCGTGCTCGATCCCCTCGGCACGGTCGTGCGCGAGGACGACGTCCGCCTCGGCGGGATGGGCGGCACGCCACTGCCGGAACCACGCCACCGCCTTCGGGATCCCGCGGTCGAGCGGGGTGCGCGGCTCCCAGCCGAGCAGCTCGCGCGCCTTGCGGATGTCGGCCACGTACCGCGTCACCTCGCCGAGCAGCGCGGGCGCGCGCTCGACCTGCGGCTCCAGGCCGAGCTCCGCTCCGATCAGCTCGGCGGCGCGGACGAGCGTGTTGCCCTGCCCGTACGCGAGGTTGATCGTCTCGTTCGCGACCTCGCCCGCCGCGAGCCGCTCGATCCCGCGCGCGATCCCGTCGATGCAGTCGTCGACGTAGGTGAAGTCGAGCACCTTCTCGTCGCCGCCGTAGACCGTGATCGGCTCGCCGCGCCCGATCTGGTGGATGAAGAGCGGGATCACGCGCTCCATCCGCGCGAGGTCGCAGTCGTAGCGGCCGTACACGTTGGAGAAGCGGAAGACCAGGTAGCGGAGCCCGTAGCAGCGGGCGTACGAGTAGATCAGGGCCTCCGAGGCGATCTTCGAGGCGGAGTACGGGCTCTCCGTGTAGGCGAAGTCGGCGGCCGCCTCGCCGTACTCGTCGAAGCGGTGCACGTCGCCGTAGACCTCGCGCGTCGACGAGAACACGACCGGCAGCTCGAGCTGCCGCGCGTACTCGAGCACGTTGAACGTCATGATCGCGTTCTCGAGCGCCCGGTGCGGCTGGCGCACGAGCTGGTGCACCTTCGCGTGCGCGGCCAGGTGGACGACCACGTCGACCTCCGGGTACTCGACGCCGCCGATCCCGCCGCGGAACGCCGGGTAGTGGATCGCGAGGTCCTGGAGCAGGTAGCGGAACTCGTCCGTCCAGGTGTTCGGCCGCTTGTCCACCCCGAAGACCGCGTGGCCGGCGGCCCGGAGCCGGAGGGCGAGGTTCGTGCCGATCTGCCCGGACGAGCCGGTGATCAGGACCCTCATCGCGACAAGCCTGCCAGAGCGGCCGGCCGGCGGGCCTCCTGCACGCCGCGCAGGGTCGTCGACGTCGCGCTCTCGACCAGCACGGGCACGAGCTCGCCGGGCGCCGCGTCGCCGGCGAAGTTGACGGTCGTGTTGCGGCGGGTGCGGCCTCGAAGCAGGCTCGGGTCGGTGCGCGACGGCCCCTCCACGAGCACCTCCTCGACGCGCCCGATCCGCGCGCGGTTCCGCTCGCGGGCGAGCCGCTGCGTGAGCTCGACGAGCCGCTCCATCCGCTCGATCTTCGTCTCGTGCGGCACCTGCTCCGGCAGCGCGGCCGCCTCGGTCCCCTGCCGGGGCGAGTAGACGAAGGTGAAGGCGCTGTCGAAGCCCACCTCCTCGACCACCTCGAGCGTCTGCTCGAAGTCGGCCTCGGTCTCGCCCGGGAAGCCGACGATCACGTCGGTGCCGAGCGCGAGGTCGGGGATCGCGGCGCGCATGCGCTCGACGAGCGCGAGGTACCGCTCGCGCGTGTAGGTGCGCCGCATCGCCCTGAGGATCCGCGTGGAGCCCGACTGGAGCGGCAGGTGCACGTGCTCGCAGACCGCCGGGCACTCGGCGATCGCCGCGATCACCGGCTCGCGGAAGTCCTTCGGGTGGGGGCTCGTGAACCTGATCCGCTCGATCCCGGGCACGGCGTCGCAGGCGCGCAGCAGCTCGCCGAAGTCGGTGCGGAGCGACGGCGCGAGGTCGCGGCCCCACGAGTTCACGTTCTGGCCGAGCAGCGTGATCTCCTTCACGCCCTCCCCGGCGAGCCGCGTCACCTCGGCGAGGATCTCGCCGGGCCGGCGGCTCCGCTCGCGGCCGCGGACGGCGGGGACGATGCAGTACGAGCACACCGAATTGCAGCCCATCGACACCTGCACCCAGGCCTGGAAGCGGCGCTCGCGGCGGTGCGGGAGCGCCGCGGCGAACGCGCGCTCTTCGAGCCCGAAGCGGCCGCGCGGGACGCCCTCGCCCCCGGCGCCGAGCCACTCGCCGAGGTGCGCGATCGAGCCCGGCCCGAACGCGACGTCGACGCCCGGGTAGAGCTCGAAGATCCGCTCCCGCTGCGCCTCCGCGTAACAGCCGCCGACCGCGATCACCCGGTCCGGCCGCTCGCGCTTGCGCGCGAGCGCCTCGCCCAGGTGCGCGGCGAGCTTCGTGTCGGGCCTCTCCCGGATCGTGCAGGTGTTGAAGACGACCACGTCCGCCTCGTCCGGGGTCGGCGCCTCCCCGAGCCCCAGCTCCTCGAGCAGCCCCTTGATCCGCTCGGAGTCGTGGGCGTTCATCTGGCACCCGAAGGTGGTCACGTGGTAGCGGCGCACGGTGCGGACAGCGTAGCCGGGGCTACCCGGCGTCCCGGGCGAGCGCGGAGGCGACGGCGTCGGGCGAGAAGCCCTTCGCCGTGAGCCGCCGCGCCGTCGCCGCGCCGGCGCCGAGCCGGCCCGCGAGCGCGAGCGCCCGCTCGGCCTCGGGCTCGAGCCCGGCGAGCGCCTCCTCGACCAGCTCCCGGTCGAGCGAGCGCCGCTCCAGGTCGGCGCGGATCGCCTCGTCGCCGTAGCCGCGGCGCGCGAGCGCCTCCGCGCGGCTCGCCGCGAAGCGGGCGTCGTCGAGGTAGCCGGCCTCGGCCAGGCGGTCGAGCGCGGCGGCGGCGTCCTCGGGCCGGGCGCCGCGCCGTGCGAGGTAGGCGGCGAGCTCGGCGGCGGAGCGGTCGCGGCGCGCGAGCGCCTCGACGGCGACCTCGAGGGCGCTTCGAGAGGGCATCTCAGGCCCGCGCGGCCGTCTCCTCCTCCGCCTCCACGGGCGAGGCCTCCGGGGGCTCGAGCTGCGCGAGCAGGCGCGCCGACACGACCTGCCCTTCGGCCGCCTGCGCCTGGATCTGCTGGAGGATCGCCTGCACCACGTCCGGGTGCTCCTTCAGGAACGCGGTCGCGTTCTGGCGGCCCTGGCCGAGCCGCTCGTCGCCGAAGCTGAAGTACGAGCCGGACTTCTGCACGAGCTTGCGCTCGAGCGCGGCGTCGAGCACCGTGCCCTCCCACGAGATCCCCTCGCCGTAGATGACGTCGAACTCCGCCTGCTTGAAGGGCGGCGCGACCTTGTTCTTCGCCACCTTCACGCGGACGCGGTTGCCGATCGCCTCGACGCCGTCCTTGAGCGTCTCGATCCGCCGGATGTCGAGCCGCACGGACGCGTAGAACTTGAGCGCGCGCCCGCCCGGGGTGGTCTCGGGCGAGCCGAACATGACCCCGATCTTCTCGCGGAGCTGGTTCGTGAAGATGCAGATCGTGTCGGTGCGGTTGAGCGTGCCCGCGAGCTTGCGCAGCGCCTGCGACATGAGGCGCGCCTGGAGGCCGACGTGCGAGTCGCCCATCTCGCCCTCGATCTCCGCCTTCGGGGTGAGCGCCGCGACCGAGTCGATCGCCACGACCGCGAGCGCGCCGGAGCGGACGAGGAGCTCCGTGATCTCGAGCGCCTGCTCGCCGGTGTCCGGCTGCGAGACGAGCAGCTCGTCGATGTTCACGCCGATGCGCTTCGCGTAGGTCGGGTCCATCGCGTGCTCGGCGTCGACGAACGCGCAGATCCCGCCCCGCCGCTGCGCCTCCGCGATCACGTGGTAGACGAGCGTCGTCTTGCCCGACGACTCCGGCCCGAAGATCTCGACGATGCGTCCGCGCGGCAGCCCGCCGATCCCGAGCGCCAGGTCGAGCGAGAGCGAGCCGGTGGAGATCGCTCCCACCGACACCTGCGCCTGGTCGCTCATGCGCATGACGGCGCCCTTGCCGAAGCTCCGCTCGATCTGCCCGAGGGCGACCTCCAGTGCTTGCTCGCGGTCCAACCTGATCAGCCTCCTAGCGCAGCGGTCTCGAGTACCTCGTACTCCGCCCCGCCGGGGCGAAGCCTCGACATGAAAACAGCGGCGTCGGACGGAGCGACGGCGCCGAGCTCCGGGAGCGCCGGCCGCAGCCGCGGCCGCTCGCGGAAGCGGAGCACGGTCAGGTGCGGGAGCCACGGCCGCCGCTCCCGGCGGTAGACGCCGAGCGCCTCGAGCCGGTCGTGGAGCCGCCCGGCGAGCGCCGCCGCGCGGCCCTCGTCGTCGTCGAAGGTCAGCATCCCGACGCTCCTTCCCTCGCGGTAGCCGCGCACGCGGAGGCGGATCCCGGCGGCCTCGCGGGCGGCCGCCCGCAGCGCTCCCGCGACCGCCGGCACGTCGCCGGGGGGCCGGCTCCCGAGGAAGGCGAGCGTGAGGTGCAGCCGGTCCGGCGAGACGATGCGGCCGCCGTGCAGCTCGCGGGCCTGCCAGCGCTCGACGGCGGCGACCGTCTCGTCCGGCAGGCGGAGGGCGCAGAAGAGGCGGAGCCGTCCATCTCCGGCCACGCTAGCGCGAGACTCGTACCGTGTCTGCGACAGCTTCGTGACGATTCTGCGACAGCTCGTCGAGGAGCGCGACGCAGGCGTGGATCGTGGCGAGGCACGGCGCCTCGACCCCGACCCGCTCCGCGAGCTCGAGCACGGCGCCGCTCAGGCAGCGGTGCTCGAGCGGCTTTCCGCGCTCGAGGTCCTGCAGCATCGACGTGCGGTGCTCCCCGACCGCGAAGCCCGCCTCGAGGCGCCGGTCGAGCGAGACGGGGAAGGTGACGCCGAGCCTCTCGGCGACCGCGGCGATCTCGCCGAACGCGGCCCGGAGGGTCGCGCGCATCTCGGCGGTCGAGCCGAGCTGCGCGAGGGTCGCGCCCGTGAGCGCGGACACCGGGTTGAAGGTCGCGTTGCCGAGCAGCTTGAGCCAGATCTCGTTGCGCAGGTCGCGCTCGACCGGAGCCTTGAGGCCGCCGGCGCGGAAGGCCTCCGAGAGCGCGCGGCAGCGCTCGCTCTCGCTCCGGTCGGGCTCCCCGAGCGAGAAGCGCGTGCCCTCGAGGTGGCGGACGACGCCGGGCTCGACGAGCTCGGTCGAGCAGTAGACGACGCACCCGACCGCGCAGCCGCGCGGCAGCGAGCGCGCGATCACCCCCCCTGGGTCGACCGACTCGAGCACGAGGCCGTCGAGCGGCCCGCCGTGCGACTCGAAGTACCACCAGGGGATCCCGTTCTGCGCGGCGACGAGCGCCGTCCCCGGACGGAGCAGCGCGCCGAGGCGCGGCGCCGCCTCCGGGAGCGAGTACGCCTTGAGGCCCAGGAAGACGGCGTCCGCGTCGGCGACCGCCTCCCAGTCGTCGGTGGCCGGCGGGTGCGCCTCGAAGTCGCCGCGCGGCGAGAGCACGCGCACCCCCCGCTCGCGCAGCGCCCGCAGGTGCTCGCCCCGCGCGACGAGGGTCACCTCCGTCCCGCCCCGGGCGAGCGCCGCCCCGACGTAGGCGCCGATCGCCCCGGCGCCGAGGACGACGACCTTCACGGGCCGGCGCCGGTCAGCCGCGCGCCGATCCTCGCGCGCTGGAGCTTCCCGGTCGGCGTGCGCGGGATCTCGTCGAGCAGGAAGATCCGCCTCGGCACCTTGAAGGGCGCGAGCCGCTCGGCGCACCAGGCGCGCAGCGCCGCCTCGTCGCCGCCGCCGTCGAGCACGACCGCCGCGCCGACCTCCTCCCCGTAGCGCGGGTCGGGGATCGCGAACGCCACGGCGTCGGCCACGTTCGGGTGGGCGGCGAGCGCGGCCTCGATCTCGAACGGCGAGATGTTCTCGCCTCCGCGGATGATCAGCTCCTTGATCCGTCCCTCGAGCACGAGGTAGCCGTCGCCGTCGAAGCGGCCGCGGTCGCCCGTCCGGAACCAGCCGTCGCCGAAGAACGACTGCGCGTTCGCCTCCGGGTTGGCGACGTAGCCGGGCGTGAGCCCGGGGCCCCTGATCGCGACCTCGCCCGCCTCCGCCTCCTCGCCCGCGCCGTCGACGATCCGGATCTCGACGCCCGGGCTGGGCACGCCGACCGAGCCGACCTTGCGCTCGCCGGGCGGGAGCGGGTTCGAGGCGATCTGGTGGCTCCCCTCGGTCATCCCGTACGCCTCGACCATCGGGGCGCCGTAGACGGCCTCGCAGCGCTCGAAGAGCTCCGGCGAGAGCGCCGAGGAGCACGAGCGCGCGAAGCGGAGCGTCGGGATGCGCTCGCCGTCGAGGCGGTCGAGGATCATCCCGTGGAGGGTCGGCCCGGCGGAGAGCCAGGTCACGCCGTGCTCGTTCGCGTGGCGGGCGAGGCGCCCGGGGGCGAAGCGCGAGGGCACGACCACGGCGCCCCCGGCGGCGAGCGCGGCGAGCACCGAGGCGACGAGGCCGTGGACGTGGAAGAGCGGCATCGCGCAGAAGGACACGTCGTCCGGGGCGAGCCGGTAGAAGGCGGCGATCGCGCGCGCGCTCGCCGCGAGGTTGCGCTGGAGGAGCGGCACCTGCTTCGGGCGGCTCGTCGTCCCGCTCGTATGGAGGACGAGCGCGACGTCGCCGGGATCGGCCGGCTCGAACCCGGCCGGCGCCCCGGCGGCGAGCTCGCCGCCGTCGACGTCGAGGAAGCGCAGCCCCTCGACCGCCCGGCGCGCGGCCCCGGCCTCGCCCGAGGCGGCGAGGACGAGCCGCGGCGCGAGGTCCTCGAGGTAGAAGCGGAACTCCTCGGCGGTGTAGGCGGGGTTGAGCGGCGCCGCCGCGGCGCCGAGCGCGGCCGTCGCGAGCAGGTGACGGACGAAGGTCGGGCCGTCCGGGAGCACGAGCGCCACGCGGTCGCCGCGGCGCACCCCGGCGGCCGCGAGCCTCCCGGCGAGCTCGCCGACCTCGCCGCGGAGCTCGGCGAAGCTGACCCGGCGGCCGGCGTCCGGCTCGACGAGGGCGACGTCGCCCTCGCCTCCCGCGAGCAGCTCGAAGACCGTGCTCATTCGCCGGGAGTCTGTCATCCCGCCGCGAGCAGCGAGCGGACGAGGTGCAGCGCCGCCACCGTCGCGCGCGCCCGCACGGTCTCGCGGTCGCCGGGCAGGCTCAGCTCCGCCGCCGACCCGCCGGCGGGCCCGGCGGCGTGCAGGTGGACGAGCCCGACGGGCTTCGCGGGGGTGCCGCCGCCCGGGCCCGCGACGCCGGTCGCGGCGACCGCGACGTCCGCGCCGAGGCGGCGGCGCGCGCCCTGCGCCATCGCGGCGGCGACCTCGGGCGAGACCGCGCCGTGCGCCCGCAGGAGCTCCTCGGGCACCTCGAGCTCGGCCGTCTTCACCCGGTCCGCGTAGGAGACGACCCCGCCGAGGAACACGTCGCTCGAGCCGGGCACGGAGGTGAGCCGCGCCGCGACGAGCCCGCCGGTGCACGACTCGGCGGTCGCGAGCGTGAGCCCGAGCGCGCGGCAGCGCTCGAGGACGAGCTCCTCCACCCGCGCCTCCGTGCGGCCGAACAGGTACCGCTCGATCGGGGCCACGAGCCGTCGCTCGAGCTCGTCCGCCCGCGCCTCGGCCCCCGGCGCGACGAGCAGGTCGACGTGGATCTCGAAGTCGCGGGCGCAGATCGTCGCCTCCACCCCGCCGCCGTCGCCCCCGGCGGCCTCGAGCGCGGCCGCGACCGACGACTCCCCGACGCCGTAGAAGCGCAGCACGCGCCGGGCGGGCGGGGAGGCGCGTTCGAGCAGGCGCGCGAGGGGCGGCGTCGCGAGCGTGCGCGGCCAGAGCTCCTGGAGCTCGCGCGGCGGGCCCGGGAGGACGACCGCGACGCGGCCGTCCGCGTCGAGCACGAGCGCCGGCGCCGTGCCGGCGAGCCCGACCACGAGCGCCCCCTCCGGGATCGTCGCCTGCTTGCGGACGCCGGCCGCGAAGTCCGCGTACGGCCGGCGCAGCCGCTCGGCGACCGCGCGCGAGCGGCGCTCGATCTCGGCGGCGAGCTCCTCGTCGAGCCGGAGCCCGCGTCCGGCCGCCCGGGCGAGCAGCTCGACCGTGCGGTCGTCGTGCGTCGGGCCGAGCCCGCCGGAGACGCAGAGGAGGTCGTGCGCGAGCCCGTCCCGGAGCGCCGCCTCGAGCTCCGGCGGCGCGTCGCCGACGACGCGGATCTGCGCCGGCTCGATCCCGAGCGAGAGCAGCGAGCGCGCGAGGAACGGCCCGTTGCGGTCGCTCCGGTCGCCGCGGACGAGCTCCGAGCCGGTGACGACGATCGCGCCGCGCGGGCCGCCCGCGCCTACGCCGGGTGCCCGTGCCACCCGCTCGGCGTCACGGTCAGCACCCACGGCCGGTAGCCCGTGACGTGCACCCGCTTGCCTCCGACCCTGATCTCGAGGTTCTCGGGCGCGCCGACGTTGAGCCAGAAGCGCTTGCCGGCGAAGGCCTGCGTCTCGCCGCGCTCGAGCGTCCCCTCGAAGAGGATCCGCCCCCCGGCCGAGGCGCGGTTCACGATCACCTTCGACGGGCCCCGCACCGCCGTCAGCTCGAGGTAGGACGCGGGCGCCGCGGCGCGGTGCTTCGCGGCGCGCGCGTTCGCGGGTGGCGGCACGCTGCGGCTGCCGCCGGACACCTTCCACGCGCTGATCACGACGACCGTCAGCACCGTGACGACAGCCAGCGCCGCGAGCACGACGCGCCCCTGCAGCCGCCGGTCCTGCCGCTGCGCCGCCGAGCCGCGGGGCCGCCTGCGGTCCCAGTCCTCGCCGACGACGAAGCGCGAGTTGTACTCGTCGACGTAGAGCTGGCCATCGAGCCCCAGGTAGTCGGCGTAGGTGCGGAGGAAGCCCTTGACGTACGTCTGCGCCGGCAGCAGGTCGAACTGCTCGTCCTCGAGCGCGCGCAGGTACTTCCCGCGGATCTTCGTCGCCTGCTCCGCCTGCGCGAGCTCGATCTTCCGGCGGGTGCGGGCCTCGCGCAGGCTGTTGCCGATCTCGAACACCGGCCCGAAGCGTAATCGCCCTACGAGGTGAGGTGAAGCAGCCCGTAGAAGCCGAGCGCGAGCCCGCCCGTGACCGCCGCGTAGAGGCCCGCGAAGCCGGTGACGCGGGCGGTGCGGACGAGGCGCTCGCCGGCGCGGAAGACGCTGCGCTCGAGCCGTGCCCGGGCGCGGCGGGAGGCGGCCAGGGAGCAGACGCCCGCGACGAACGAGGCCGGAACGGCCACGTAGACGGACTGGAGCAGGGTCGCGCGGGAGCTGAGCGCCGCCGCCGCCCCCGCCGCGGGGATCGCGAGCAGCGCCACGGCCCCGAGGAGGAGCGCGAGCCCGGCGGGCCTACTGCTTGACGTACGGCTTCCCATCGGCGGCGGGCGGGACCGTGCGCCCGATCACCCCGGCGACGGCGATCAGGGTCAGGACGTACGGCAGCGTCTGGAAGAGCGTGGCGGCGCTTCCCGAGTAGACGGGCAGGCGGTAGGCGAGCGCGGTCGAGAACCCGAACAGGAGCGCGGCGTAGAAGGTCCCGAACGGGCGCCAGTTGCCGAAGATCATCGCCGCGAGGGCGATGAAGCCGCGGCCGGCGGTCATGTTGTCGGTGAACGAGCCCCCGCCGAAGCCGATCGAGAGGTACGCGCCGCCGAGCGCGGCGAGGATCCCCGAGAGCACGACCGAGCCGTAGCGGACGGCGTAGACGCTGATGCCGACGGTGTCGGCGGCCCGCGGGTGCTCCCCGCAGGCGCGGATCCTCAGGCCGATCGGGGTCTTGAACACGACGAAGTACGAGACGGCGACGAGGGCGAACGAGAGCCAGATCATCAGGTTCAGGTGCCCGAACGCCGGGCCGAGGAAGTGCAGGTCCTCGACCCAGGGGATGTTGACGCGCGGGATCGTCGGCACGCCCACCGGGACGTCCTGGCCGTGGTAGAGCTGGAAGAAGAAGTAGCCGGTGATCCCGAGCGCGAGGAAGTTCACCGCCGTCCCGCCGACGATCTGGTCGGCGCGCAGGTGGATCGCGAAGAAAGCGTGGACGAGGGCGGTCAGGGCGCCGGCCAGCATCGCGATCGCGAGGCCGCCCGCCCAGCTCCCGGTCTTGTCGGCGCCGTACACGCCCCAGAAGGCGCCCATCAGCATCATCCCCTCGAGGCCGATGTTCACGACGCCGCTGCGCTCGGAGAACATGCCGCCGATCCCGGCGAAGATGAGCGGGGTCGAGAAGACGAACGTCGAGGCGATCAGGTCGGGCCGGAAGACGGTGTTGAGGTTGTCCGTCCCGGAGCGCGTCGCGAGGATGCCGAGCCCGATCCCGATCGCGCCGCCCGCGATCGCGCCGAGACCGAGGCGCCGCTCGCCGCGCGTCGCCGTCCACACGCCGAGCGCGGCGGCGGCGATGCCGACCAGGATCGGCCAGACGACCTCCCGCGCCTCGATCGGCGGGATCGCGAGGAACGCGGCGAACGCGCCCAGCACGACCCCGCAGGTCCCGAACGTGCGCGGGTCGCGCAGACGGCGGCGGACGCCGTCCGCGAGCCAGGTCGCGGCGGTCACGCGGTCGCCGCCCTGCGCCGGAGCCGCCGGCGCGAGTTCCAGAGGTAGAGGATGAGCACGTCCGCCCCGACGAAGAGGACGATCAGCCCCTGGATGATGTAGGTGAGGTTGCTCGCGAGCTGCGGGTCGATCGCGCCCGACTGCAGCCCGTGCGTCGTGCCGAAGAGCAGCGCGCCGAAGAGGAAGGCCGAGAGGCCGACGCCGAGGGCGGTGTTGCGGCCGAGCAGGGCGACCGCGATACCGAGGAAGCCGACGGCCGAGACGGGGATGTCGGAGACGCCGTAGCGGTACAGGTACCCGAGCATGTCGAGGCCGCCCGCGAGGCCCGCGAAGGCGCCGGAGATCGCCATCGCGCTGATCAGGTTCTTGCGGACGCTGATCCCGCCGTACGCGGCGGCGTCCGGGTTGAAGCCGACCGCGCGGACCTCGTAGCCGAGCGTCGTCCGGTTCAGGATCAGCCAGAAGACCACGAGCGCGGCGAGCGCGACGAAGAAGCCGACGTGGAGGCCCTGGAGCTGCTGGTCGCCCCAGACGACCGGGAGCTGCGCGCCCGGGGCGACGTCGTTGGAGATCGGGAGCGCCTTGTTCTGGCTGTTCTGGAGCAGGCCCCCGTCGCCGAACAGGTACGTCCCGCCCCAGATCGCGATCCAGTTCAGCATGATCGTCGAGATCACCTCGTGCGCCCCCACGGTCGCCTTGAGGAAGCCCGCGATCCCGGCCCAGACCGCGCCGGCGGCCGTCGCGGCCGCGATCCCGAGCAGGATGTGGGGCCCCGCCGCCATCGTCGCCCACGAGGCGCCGATCCAGTTCGCCACGAAGAGGCCGACGAAGTACTGGCCCTGCCCGCCGATGTTGAACATGCCGCAGCGGAACGCGAAGGCGACCGCGAGCCCGGTCAGGATCAGCGTGGTCGTCTGCAGGAGCGTCTGGGACAGGTTGTACGACGCGGTCAGCGCGGTGTCGGTGGTCGGGTGGCCGAACCAGTTCAGGCCCGCGCCGTTGAAGATGTCCCGGTAGGCGACGAGCGGGTTGTGCCCGGTCGCGGCCACGACGGCGCCGCCGATCAGGAACGCGACGACGGCGGTGAGGACGGGGACGACGATGCCGCCGCTCCGCTGCCGCAGCGAGATCCGCGCCGCGAGCGTGCCGGTGCTCGCCGCCTGCTCGGGCGACTCGGGGACGCGGCCCTCCCGCGCCGGCTCAGCCACGTCCGCTCCGGGCCCGCGGTGGCGGGGTCATGCGGCTTCTCTCCGCCCGCCGAGCATCTCGAGCCCGATCTGCTCCTCCGAGACCTCGCCCTCGTGCTCGCCGACGATCCGGCCCTCGTAGAGCACGAGGATCCGGTCGGAGAGCGAGAGGATCTCGTCGAGCTCGAGCGAGATCAGGAGGATCGCGCGGCCCTCGCTGCGCTCCTCGACGAGGCGGCGGTGGAGGTACTCGATCGCGCCGACGTCGAGGCCGCGGGTCGGCTGCGCCGCGACGAGCACCCTCGGGTCGCGCGCGATCTCCCGCGCGACGACCACCTTCTGCTGGTTGCCGCCGGAGAGACCGCCGGCCCGCGTCAGCGGCCCGCCCCCGCGGACGTCGAACTGCCTGATCAGCGTCTGGGCGCGCTCCACGAGCCGGCCGGGGAAGAGCCATCCCCACCTCGCCGAGGGCGGCTTCGCGTAGTCGTGGAGGGCGATGTTCTCCGCGATCGAGAACTCGAGCACGAGCCCGCGGCGCTGCCGGTCCTCGGGGATGTGGCCGACGCCCGCGTCGAGCATCTCGCGCGGGGTCGCGTGCCGCAGCTCCCGGCCCGCGACCCGGACCGAGCCGCGCTGGATGCGCCGGAGCCCGGTGATCGCGTCGATCAGCTCGGTCTGGCCGTTGCCGTCGACACCCGCGATCCCGACGATCTCGCCCGCCCGCACCGAGAAGGAGATCCCGCGCACCTTCTCGATCCCGCGGTCGTCGACGACGTGGAGGTCCTCGACCTCGAGCAGCGTCTCGCCCGGCTGCGCGGGCGGCTTCTCCACCCGCAGCAGCACCTCGCGCCCGACCATCGCCCGTGCGAGCGACTCCTGCGTCGCCCCCTCCCGCGGCACGGTCTCGATCTTCTTGCCGCGGCGCAGGACGGTGATGCGGTCGGCGATCTCGAGCACCTCGTTCAGCTTGTGGGTGATGAAGATGATCGACTTGCCGTCGGCCTGGAGGCTGCGGATGATCCCGAAGAGCTCGGTCGCCTCCTGCGGCGTCAGCACGGCCGTCGGCTCGTCGAGGATCAGGACGTCCGCGCCCCGGTAGAGCGCCTTCAGGATCTCGACCCGCTGCTGCTGGCCAACCGAGATCTGCGAGACGAGGGCCGACGGGTCGACGGCGAGCCCGAACCGCCGCGAGAGGTCGCGGACGCGTTCCTCGGCCCCGGCCTCGTCGAGGACGATCCCCTCCCGCGTCGGCTCGTGCCCGAGCACGATGTTCTCGGCCACCGTCATCACCGGGATCAGCATGAAGTGCTGGTGCACCATCCCGATCCCCGCCGCGATCGCGTCCTTGGCGGAGCCGAAGACGGCCGGGGCGCCGCGCAGCACGACCTCGCCCGCGTCGGCCCGGTAGAGGCCGTAGAGGATGTTCATCAGCGTCGACTTGCCGGCGCCGTTCTCGCCGAGGAGCGCGTGCACCTCCCCGCGGAGGAGCTCGAAGTCGACGTGGTCGTTGGCGAGGATGCCCGGGAACTCCTTGGTGATCCCGCGCATCTCCAGGACGGGTGCCTGGGAGTTCACGTGGTACGCGATCCTAGCGGGGTGGCCGCCGGGGGCGGTAGGCCGCCCCCGGCGGGATCCGGTCGCCCTACGAGAGCGCCGCCGGCACCTTGAGCGTGCCCGCGATGATCTTCTGCTTGTAGCTGTTCATCAGGGCGATGTCGGCCTTCGGCACCGCGGGGTTGATCTTGCCGACGCCCATGCCGCCGTTCTTCAGGTTGAAGAGGAGGTCGGTGCCGCCGGCGAACTTCCCGTCGGCGACCTGCTTGATCGCCTGGTAGACGCCGTTGTCGACGCGCTTGACGCCGCTCGTGAGCACCTTCTTCGCGAGGCGGTACTGGTCCACGTCGACGCCGATCCCCCAGATGTCCGCCTCGTCGGCCGCCTTCAGGGTGCCCAGCCCGCAGCCGCCCGCGACCTGGAACAGCACCTGCGCGCCCTGGGAGATCTGGTTCTCTGCGACGGTCTTGCACTTGTCGGTCGCGACGAAGTCCTGCGAGTAGCCGATCAGGACCTTCGTCCCGGGCACCGCCTTCTGCGCGCAGAAGCGGTAGCCGGCGATCCAGATGTCGACCGGCGGGATCTTCACGCCTCCGACCGCGCCGATGATCTTCTTGCCCATCCGCGCCGCCATCTTCGCGGCGAGCACGCCGACGAGGCACCCGGACTCGTTCGCCGCGTAGGTCAGCCCCTCGACGTTCTGGTAGAGCGGCTTGCCCTTCTTGTCGGCGAACGGCGCCGCCTCGACCGGGTAGTCCGTGATCGCGAAGTGCGTGTCCGGGAACTTCTTCGCGATCGTCGCGGTCGCGTTCGCGAGCAGGAACCCGGCGGCGATCACGAGGTCCGCGTGCTGCCGGACGGCCGAGGTCAGGTTCGGGATGTAGTCGCTGACCGAGTTCGACTGCAGCGGCAGGGCCTTGATCCCGAGCTGCTTCTTCGCCCGGTTCAGGCCCAGGAGCTGGTTCTGGTTGAACGAGCGATCGTTGAACTTGCCGATGTCGCTGATGAGCGCCACGGTCACGTCGGCCTTCGGCGCCGCGTTCGCGAGGCCCGCGACCATCGACAGCGCGACCGCGCCCAGAGCCGCAGCCGCCAGTAGTGGTTTCCTCACTGGTCCTCCTCTAGAAGGTGTTGCCGCGATGCTAGCCCGCTTCCGGCCGCGCCGCTACCTGTCGGCCGGCTGGGCGAGCTCGTGCTCGCCAAGGAGCACCCGGCGCGGCTTGGAGCCCTCGTAGGGCGAGATGATCCCGCGCCGCTCCAGCATGTCGATCAGCCGCCCGGCCCGCGTGTAGCCGACCCGCAGGCGGCGCTGGAGGAGGCTCACGGACGCCGTCTGCGCGGCGACCACCACCTCGACCGCGCGGTCGAGCAGCGGGTCCTCGTCCGGGTCGAAGCCCTCCTCGTCGGCGTCGCCGTCGTCGGCGAACACGACGGGCGCCTCCAGGAAGCTCTCGTCGATCTCCGGCTCGCGCTGGACGCGGCAGGCCTCGACGACGAGCGCGACCTCCTCCTCGGTCACGAACGCGCCCTGCACCCGCTGGAGCCGCGAGGTGCCGAGCGGCTTGAAGAGCATGTCGCCCTGGCCGAGGAGGCTCTCGGCGCCGTTCGCGTCGAGGATCACCCGGCTGTCGGTCTGCGAGCTGACCGCGAACGCGATCCGCGACGGCACGTTCGCCTTGATCATCCCCGTGATCACGTCGACGGACGGCCGCTGCGTCGCGAGCACGAGGTGGATCCCGACGGCGCGGCTCTTCTGCGCGAGCCTGATGATCGCGTCCTCGACGTCCTGCGGGCTCACCATCATCAGGTCGGCGAGCTCGTCGATCACGACCAAGAGGTACGGGAGCTCGGCCTCGCCGCGCCGGCGCAGCGCCCGGTTCGCCTCCGGCAGGCTGCGCGCCCGGAGGTGGGAGAGGCGCTCGTAGCGCCGCTCCATCTCGGTCACGACGTTGAGCAGCACCGCCGACGCCTCCTTCGGGCTCGACACGACCGGCGTCAGCAGGTGCGGGATCGACTCGTAGTAGTTCAGCTCGATCCGCTTCGGGTCGATCAGGATCAGGCGCACCGCGTCGGGCGTCGCTCGGAGCAGGATCGAGGTCAGGATCGTGTTGATGCAGCCCGACTTGCCGGAACCGGTCGTCCCGGCGATCAGGATGTGCGGCATCCGCGCGAGGTCGGTCCAGACGGCGGCGCCGGAGATGTCCTTGCCGAGCCAGACGGCGAGCGGGCTCGCCGACCCCGGGAGCTCGGCGAAGATGTCGCCGAGCGTGACGAGGTTCGGCGAGAGGTTCGGCACCTCGACGCCGACCGCCTGCTTGCCCGGGATGGGCGCGAGGATGCGGATCTCGGTCGTCGCGAGCGCGTAGGAGAGGTCGTCCTTGAGCTGCGCGACCTTGCCGACCTTCGTGCCCGGCGCGAGCTGGAGCTCGTAGCGGGTCACGCGCGGGCCCGAGATCTGGCCGACGACGGTCGCCTCGACGCCGAAGTTCGCGAGGCACTGGAGGAGCGCCTGCGCGGTGCGCTCCATCGCCTCGCCGGCGGGGCCGCCTCCCGGGCTCGACCGGCGCAGCAGCGAGACGTCGGGCAGGCGGTACTCGGGCGGCGGCGTCTCGAGCGCCTCGAAGAGCGACGTCTGGGTGTCCTCGGTCACCTCCCCCTCGTCGTCCGCGTGCGCGCCGTCGTAGACGAGCACCGGCGGCGGGGCGGCGACCACGTCAGGGTAGTCGTGCACGGCGTCGACCGGAGCCGCCTGCCGCGGCGCGACCACGTCCGCGGGCGGCGGCACGCCGCGGGCGGCGGAGGCCGGACGGGCACGGCGGCGCCGGACGCGCCCGCGCACCCGGCCCACCGCGCGGCCCGAGCGGCGGACGGCGTGGCCGGAGCGGCGCACGATCGCCCCGAGCGACGCGCCGGTGAGGAAGAGCGCCCCCACGACCGCGAGCAGCACGCCAGCGATCGTCGCCCCGGCCGTCCCGATCCCGAGCGCGAGCAGCCACTCGAGGCCCCGGCCGGCGTAGCCGCCGTGGGCGCGGCCGAGCGCCGTCAGCAGGCCGGCCGGCCCGACCGCGAGCCCCACCCGGAACGGCCCGACGGCGACGAGCGCGCTGCGCCCGACCATGAGCGCGCCGAGCGGCACCGCGACGAGCGGCACGAGGTAGGCCGCCCACCCCACGCTCGCGGTGGCGGCGTGCGCGACCGGGCCGCCGGAGAGCCCGAACCAGAGGACGCAGGCGGCGAAGGTGCCGAGGCCGATCAGGCCGAGCCCGGCGAGCTCGGCGTCGTGGTGGGCGTGCAGGGCCCCGCGGCGCTTCCTTCCCCGCGCGCGCGGCCGAGCGGAGCGCTTACGCTGCGCCATGGGGGCCACTTCGCGCCGCGGGCCGCGGCTCCTGCCCGCTACCCGAGCGCGCGGATCCGCTCGACGAGCAGGCCGAGGAAGGCGTCCGCGTCGATCCCGACCGCCACCTTCGCGTTCGGCTCCCCCGACCGCCCCCGGGTGTCGACGTTCGTCCGCCCGCGCCCGAGCCCCCAGTCGCAGTCGACCTCGATCCGCGCCTCGCGCACGTCGAGGAGCTCCGGACGGAGCGCGTAGGCGAGCGCGACCGGGTCGTGCATCGGCGAGCCGCCGAGCTCCGGGTAGCGGAGGGCGTGGAAGCGCGAGTAGAAGTCGACGAGCTCGGCGACGAAGCGGCCGGCCCGGCCGGCGGCCCGGAGCTCCTCGGCGAGCGCCGGCGTCACGATCGCGCGGTGGGTCACGTCGAGGCCGACCATCGTCACGTCGAGGCCGCTCTCGAACACCCGCCGCGCCGCCTCCGGGTCGGCCCAGACGTTGAACTCGGCCGCCGGCGTCGAGTTCCCCTCGCCGATCGCGCCCCCCATCAGGACGATCCGGTCGGGGCGGGCCTCCGGGCGGAGGGCGAGCAGGAGGGCGACGTTCGTGAGCGGCCCGGTCGCGACCAGCGTGCGGCCGGCGACCCGCTCGGCGAGCACGTCGACCGCGTGGGCCGGGAGCGGCGAGCCCGACGGCGGCGCGAGCGCCGGCCCGTCGAGGCCCGTCTCGCCGTGGACGTGCGAGGCGACGTGGCGCTCGCGCACGAGCGGCCGGTCCGCCCCGGCCGCGACGGGGACGTCCGTGCGGCCCGCGAGCTCGAGCACCCGCAGCGCGTTCGCCGTCGTCTTGTCGAGCGTCTGGTTGCCGGCGACGGTGGTGACGGCCGCGAGCTCCGCCTCGGGCGAGGCGAGCGCGAGCAGGAGCGCGACCGCGTCGTCGTGGCCGGGGTCGCAGTCGAGGACCAGCTCCACCGGGCCTCCGGCCCCGCCGGGCAGCGCGGCTCCCTCAGACCTCGACCACGACCGGGAGGATCATCGGCCGGCGCCTGGTGCGGTCGTAGACGAGCTGGCCGATGCCGTCGTGCAGGTGCTCCTGGAGGAGCTTGATCTCGCGAATGTCCTCGTCGAGCAGGCCGCGGACGATCTCGTAGGCCTCGTCGCGCATCTCCGAGAAGAGCTCCTCGGACTCCGCGAACCCGCGCGCGATCAGCTCGGGCGCCGCGACCGAGCCGTTCGAGAGCGTCGTCACGACGATCAGCACCCCGTCCTCGGAGAGGTGCCGCCGGTCGCGCAGCGCGACGTCGGAGATGTCTCCCACGCCGAGCCCGTCGACGAACGTCATGCCGGCCTCGACGCGGTCGACGATCCGCACCCCCTCGGGCGTCAGCTCGACCACGTCGCCGTTCTCGGCCACGATCACCGAGGACGCGGGCACGCCGGCGTCCTGCGCGAGCCGGGCGTGGGCGGCGAGCATCCGGAACTCGCCGTGGATCGGCATCACCGCCTTCGGCCGGACGAGCCCGAGCAGCGTCCTGAGCTCCTCCGCCCGCGCGTGGCCGGAGACGTGCACCGGCGCGTTCTCCTCGTGCAGCACCTCCGCGCCGTTGCGGGTCAGCCGGTTGATCGCGTCGTGGACGCGGAGCTCGTTGCCCGGCACGGGCCGCGCCGAGATGATGACGGTGTCGCCGCGCTCGACCCTGACCGTCGGGTGGTCGTTGTAGGCGATCCGCGTCAGCGCCGAGAGCGGCTCCCCCTGCGACCCCGTGCAGAGGATGAGCTGCCTCTCGGGCGGGATCTCCTCGAGGTCGGCCGGCCGGACGAGGACGTCGTCCGGCGCCTCGACGTACCCGAGGTTGCGGCCGATGTTCATGTTCTTGCGCATCGAGCGGCCGACGATCGACACGACGCGGCCGACGTCGACGGCGACGTCGATGGCCTGCTGCATCCGGTGGATGTTCGACGCGAACGACGAGACGAGGACGCGGCCGCGCTTGGCCGGGATGATCTGGCGGAACGCCTCGCCGACGACGCGCTCCGAGCGGGTGAAGCCGGGCCGCTCGGCGTTCGTCGAGTCGCCGAGGAACAGGTCGACGCCCCGGTTTCCGAGCTCGGCCAGCCGGCCGACGTCGGTGCGCAGGCCGTCGATCGGAGTGTGGTCGAGCTTCCAGTCGCCGGTGTGGAACACGAGGCCGGCGGCGGTCTCGATCGCGAGCCCGACCGCGTCCGGGACCGAGTGCGCCATCCGGACGAACTCGACGCGGAAGGGGCCGAGCTCGACGGGGGGCGCGGACGGGTCGGCCTCGCGCAGCTCGGCCGCGCGCTGCAGCCCGTGCTCGTCGAGCTTCGACTGGACGAGCGCGAGCGTGAGGCGGGTCGCCCAGACCTCCCGCACGCGCACCTCGCGGAGCAGGTACGGGAGCGCGCCGACGTGGTCCTCGTGCGCGTGCGTGAGGATCACGGCGCGGAGCTCGCGGTCGCGGAGGTAGCCGAAGTCGGGCAGGATCAGGTCGACGCCGAGGTGCTCGTCGCGCGGGAACGCCAGCCCGGCGTCGACGACGAGCGTCTCTCCCGCCGTCTCGTACACGGTCATGTTCTTGCCGACCTCGCCGAGTCCGCCGAGCGGGATCACCCGCAGGACGTCGCTCATGCCGGGACGAGCAGCCCGAGCCGGGCGAGGCAGCTCCGGACCTGCTCGAGCTCCTCGGCCGTCGGCGGGACGAGCGGCAGGCGGTGTCCGCCCACCTCGTGGCCGAGCAGGTTGAGCGCGGCCTTGATCGGGATCGGGTTCGTGGCGACCCTGAGCAGGTCGTAGGCCGGGGCGAGCTCGCGGTCGAGCTCGCGGGCGCGCTCGACGTCGCCCTCGCGGACGGCGCGGGCCTGCTCGGCCACCTGCGGCCCGACGACGTGCGTGTGCACGCAGATGCCGCCCGCGCCGCCGAGCTCGAGGAACGGCAGCAGGAGGTTGTCGTCCCCGGCGTAGAGGTCGAGGCCCTCCGCGACGATGTGGCGGGCCTGCGCGAGGTCGTCGTTCGCCTGCTTGACGGCGCGCACCGTCTCGATCTCGGCGAGCCGCGAGATCGTGTCGGGCTCGATGTTGACGACCACGCGACCCGGGATGTTGTAGACCACGATCGGCCGGTCGCTCACCTGCGCGATCGCCTCGAAGTGGGCGACGATGCCGCGCTGCGGCGGCTTGCTGTAGTACGGCGTCACGACGAGGAACGCGTCGGCGCCGAGCTCGTGCGCGTCGCGGGTGAGGCAGATCGAGTGGCGCGTCGAGTACGTGCCCGTGCCCGCGACCACCGTGGCGCGGTCGCCGACCGCCTCGACCGCGGCGCGGACGAGGTCGTTCCGCTCGCCGTCGGAGAGCGTCGGGCTCTCCCCGGTGGTGCCGCACACGACGATCCCGTCCGAGCCGTTGTCGACGAGGTGGCTCGCGAGCCGCTGGAACGCGTCGAAGTCGATTCCGGCGTCCTCGTGGAACGGCGTGACGATCGCGGTGAGGACGGACCCCAGCATCCGGGAGATTGTACGCGGGCGCGCTCCGTGCCCGCCCGGTGCGGGGTCACGCGCCCTCGCGAGCCGCCGGCGCGCCACGGGTCACCCGGACGATCCGCGGCTCGAGCTCGCTCCAGGCAACCCGGTCGAGGAAGGCCGGCTCGTGCGGGCGGCCGGCCAGCGCGACGAGCGCCTCGGGCGCGAGCCGGGGCAGCAGCTCGGCGAGCGGCCCGACGTTGCGGCGCTCGTAGAGCACGTCCGCCGCGAGCGCGAGGTCGAACGTCCCGCCGAGCTCGCGCCAGTCGGCGTGGACCGCCTCGACGGCGAGACCGTTCCTCCTCGCGTTCTCGCGCAGGAGGCGGATCGCGTCCGCCGCCCAGTCGACCGCCGTCACCCGGGCGCCGCGCGCGGCGGCGACGAGCGACGGGACGCCGAGGCCGCAGCCGAGCTCGACCACGCGCACCCCGTCGAGCCGCTCGGGCAGGGCGCGCGCGAGCGCGAGGCCGGCGGGCCAGAGCTCGGCCCAGTACGGCAGGAACTCGTCCTCGGCGAACGCCTGCTCGTCGAGGAGCGCCTCCGGCTCCGCCGGCCGCCGGAGCTCGAGCTCGACGCCGCCGATCCGGAGCCGGTCGGCGATCAGAGCAGCCGGTCGAGGCCGACCGTCACGCCGGGCGGAAGCTCGCCGAGCCTCGCGAGCGCGAGCAGCACGCCGGGGACGAACGCCTCGCGCGAGGTGGTGTCGTGGCGAATCGTGAGCGTCTGGCCCCGGCCTCCCAGGATCACCTCCTGGTGGGCGACGAGCCCGGGCAGCCGGACCGAGTGGATCGGGACGTCGCCCGCCATCGCCGCCGCCGTCGCCTTCGCGGTGCCCGACGGCGCGTCGAGCTTCGTCTCGTGGTGGAGCTCGACGATCTCGGCGCGCTCGAGGTGCCGCGACGCCTCGGCCGCGAAGCGCATCATCAGCACCGCGCCGATCGCGAAGTTCGGCGCGACGAAGACCGGCAGCCCGGCCGCGCGGGCCGGGCCGTCGACGGCGGCCGGGTCCCAGCCGGTCGTCCCGACGACGCAGGGCAGCCCGGCCTCGAGCGCTCGGAGCACGTTCGGGACGGCGGCGGCGGGCGCGGTGAAGTCGACCATCGCCTCGGCCTCCGCCTCGGTCGCGACGAGGACGTGCCCCGCCTCCTCGAGCGCGGGCCCGAGGACGGCGCCGACCTTGCCGGTCTCGGGCGACGGCGGCCTGTGCCCGTTGAGCAGGATCTTCACTACGCGGCGCGGGCGAGGGCGGGCGCGATCGGCTCGAGCGCCGCGACGAACCGCTCCTCGCTCGGGCCGATCCCGGCGGCCGAGAGGCGCTCCGGGGCGAGCAGCGTGGCCGCGAGCTCGCAGACGAGCTCGCCCTCGACGGCCTCGATCTCGGCCACGACTCGGTCGAGCGTGAGGAGCTCCGAGTCGGTGACGAGCGCCTTGCCGAGGCGGTGCATCCGCGTCGACGTCGACTCCATCGAGAGCACGATCCGGCCCTTGAGGTTCTCCTTCGCCCGCTCCAGCTCGCGCGCGCGCAGGTTGCCGGACGCGATGTCGCCGATCTGCTCGACCGCGATCGCGAGCGTGTCCGCGAGGTTCTCCTCGCGCGTCCCGACGTAGACGCCGAGCTGGCCGGTGTCCGCGTACTGCGAGAGGAAGCTGTAGACGGAGTAGGCCATCCCGCGCTTCTCCCGGATCTCCTGGAAGAGCCGCGACGAGGCCGAGCCGCCGAGGATCGCGTCGAGGATCGAGGCCGCGAAGCGCCGGCGGTCGGAGCGCGAGACGCCGGGCGCGCCGAGGCAGACGTGGTACTGCTCGGTGTCCTTCCGCTGGAAGCGCAGGCCGGGCTTCGGCAGCTTCGCGAGCATGGGCCGCACGCGCGGCCTGCCGGGCTCCACCGACGAGCGCCGCTCGACCGCGCGCTCGACGAGGGCGACGAGCTGCGCGTGGTCGACCGCCCCCGCGGCGGCGACGACGATGTTCGCCGGCGTGTAGAGGGCGCGGTGGTAGCTCTGCAGCGTCCGCCTCGAGACGCTCGAGATCACCTCCGCCGTCCCGATCACCGGCCGGCCGAGCGCGTGCGAGCCGAAGATCGCCTGTGCGATCAGGTCGTGCACGAGCTCCTGCGGGGTGTCCTCGTACATCGCGATCTCCTCGAGCACGACGTCGCGCTCGGCGTCGAGGTCGTCGAAGAGCGGCGAGAAGACCATGTCGCTCATCACGTCGAGCGCCTTCTCGACGTGCACGTCGGGCACCCGCGAGTAGACGACCGTGTGCTCGCGCGAGGTGGCCGCGTTCAGCTCGCCGCCGAACTCGTCGAAGAGCTCGGCGATCTCGAGCGCGGTGTGCTCGCTCGAGCCCTTGAAGAGCAGGTGCTCGATGAAGTGCGAGATCCCGGCCTTCGCTTCGGTCTCGTCCCGCGAGCCGGCGCCGATCCAGTAGCCGATCGCCGCCGAGCGGACGTGGTCGAGCCGTTCCGACACGACCCGCTCGCCCGAGTCGAGCTCGCTCAGGACCCACGTCTGCACGGCGCCCCGCCCGGCGTCCTCAGTCGCTCCGCGCCTCCTCGCGGTCGCGGCGCGGGCCGCCCCGGCCGCCGCGGCCGCCGCGGCGGTCGCCGCCGCGGGGGCGCTCCTCGCGCGGCTCGCGCGGCGGCGCGTGCTTCGCGCGCTCGACGAGCTCCTCCGGCGACACGAGCTGCCCGTTCTCGTGCTTCTGCACGAGCTTGAGGCCGATCCGGCCCCGGGCCTTGTCCACCTCCTGCACGAGCACGTCGAGCACGTCGCCGCGCTGGATCACGTCCTCGATGTGGTTGACCCGGCCGGGGCCGACGTTCGAGACGTGGAGCAGGCCGTCCGTCCCCTTCTTCAGCTCGACGAAGGCGCCGAAGTCGGTCGTCTTCACCACCTTGCCGGTGTACCGGTCGCCGACCTCGGGGTCCTTCGTGAGCGCCTGGATCGCGGAGATCGCGGCGTCCGCCTTGTCGCCCTCGGTGGCGTAGATGAGGATGGTGCCGTCCTCCTCGATGTCGATCTGGACATCGAAGTCGGCCTCGAGCGAGCGGATCGTCTCGCCGCCCTTCCCGATCACCATCCCGATGTACTCGGGGTTGATCTGGATCGACGAGATGCGCGGCGCGTGGCCGGCGAGCTCGGCGCGCGGCGCGGAGATCGCCTGGAGCATCCGCTCGAGGATCGCCTCGCGGGCCCGGCGCGCCTGCGCGAGCGCGCGCTCCATGATCTCGCGCGAGACCCCCGTGATCTTGATGTCCATCTGGAGCGCGGTGATCCCGTCGCGCGTGCCGGCGACCTTGAAGTCCTTGTCGCCGAGGTGGTCCTCCGCCCCCTGGATGTCCGTGAGGATGACGTAGTCGTCGCCCTCCTTGACGAGGCCCATCGCGATGCCGGAGACCGGCGCCTTGATCGGGACCCCGGCGTCCATCAGCGCGAGCGTCGAGCCGCAGACGGAGCCCATCGACGACGAGCCGTTCGACTCGAGCGTCTCGGAGACGAGGCGGATCGTGTACGGGAACTCCGACGCCGGCGGGATCACCGCCTCGAGCGCACGCTGCGCGAGCGCGCCGTGGCCGATGTCGCGACGCTTGGGCCCGCGCATCATCCCGGTCTCGCCGACCGAGAAGGGCGGGAAGTTGTAGTGGTGCATGTAGCGCCGCTCCGCCTCGAGCGAGAGGTCGTCGATGCGCTGACCCTCCTTCGCCGTGCCGAGCGTGAGCAGCGTCATGATCTGGGTCTGGCCGCGCGTGAAGAGCCCGGAGCCGTGCGTGCGCGGGCTGACGGAGACCTCGCAGGAGACGGGGCGGATCTGCTCCTCGCTGCGGCCGTCCGGCCGCCGCTTCTCGACCGCGATCTTCTTCCGGACGAGGTCCTTGTAGATCGCCTCGGCGGCCTTCTTCACGTAGCCCTTCGTGAGCGCGTCCTTCACGACCGGCTCCCCGTCGGCGGTGGCCGGGCCGACCGGGAAGGGCAGCTCGACCGTCTCCACGATCCGCTCGTAGAGCAGGTGCTGCTTCGCGCTCTTCAGCTCCTTGGAGTCCTGCTCGGCGTCGGTCAGGCCCCGCAGGTCGGCCTCGAACTGCTCGCGGACGTGCCGCTCGACGAGCGCGGCGCGGTGCTGCTCGAGGAGCATGTTCGCCGACATCCGCGTCTGCAGCTCGCGCATCACGTCCGCCTGCGTCGAGGTCATCGAGAGCGCCCCGCACTCGCGGGCGACGATCTCCTCGAGGATCGCGGCGCTCTCGCGGATCCCCTGCTCGCGGATGCGCGCGTCGATCTCGGCCCCGTAGCGCGCGTCGAGCTCGCGGGTCAGGGCCGTGTCGAGCCACTTCGGCTTGCCCGCCTTCGCGCGCAGCTCCTCCTGCGCCTCGCACAGCTTCACGATCTCCCGCTGGGCGAGGTCGAGCGCCTCGAGGAGCCGCGCCTCCGGCACCTCCCTGGCGCCGGCCTCGACCATCGTCAGGCCCTCCTTCGTGCCGACGACGATCAGGTCGAGCTCGGACTCCTCCTCGCTCTCCTTCAGGGTCGGGTCGATCACGAGCTGGCCCTCGACGAGGCCGACGCGGACCGCCCCGATCGGCCCCAGGAAGGGCATCGGCGAGAGCATCAGCGCCGCCGAGACGCCGTTGATCGCGAGGATGTCGTGCGGCACGACCATGTCGGCCGAGAGCACGGTCGCGATGCACTGCACCTCGTTGCGGTAGCCCTTCGGCCACAGCGGCCGGATCGGGCGGTCGATCATGCGCGCGGTCAGGATCGCCTTCTCGGTCGGCCTCCCTTCGCGCTTGAAGAAGCCGCCGGGGATCTTCCCGGCGGCGTACATGCGCTCCTCGACGTCGACCGTGAGCGGGAAGAAGTCCGCTCCCTCGCGGCCCTCGGTCCGTCCCTGCGCCGTCGCGAGGACCATCGTGTCGCCTGAGCGGACCACGACCGCCCCGTCCGCCTGCTTCGCCAGCTTGCCGGTCTCGAACGTCACCTCGCGGTTGCCCACGGTGACGGCGACCGTCACCGGCGCCGTGTGCTGCTCGGCCTCGACAATGCTCATCGTCTCTCTCCTCCACTCTGCTTCGTGGAGGGCGGCGGTTTGAGTCAGCCCCGGATCCGGCGGGACTCGCTCAAACCTCCACCCTCCGGGGTTGTCGTCGGAGCTACCGCCTGAGGCCGAGCTCCTTGATGAGGGCGCGGTAGCCCTCCAGGTCTGTCCGCTGCAGGTAGTTCAGGAAGCGGCGGCGCCGCCCGACGAGCTTGAGCAGCCCGCGCCGCGAGTAGTGGTCCTTCGCGTGCGTCCGCAGGTGCTCGGTGAGGCCGTTGATCCGCTCGGTCAGCATCGCGATCTGGACCTCGGGGGAGCCCGTGTCCCGCTCGTGCTTGCCGAACGTCCGGGTCGCCTTCTGTTTCGCTTCCTTCGTGAGGGCCATCGAACCTCCTCGCAACTCGGGCCGCCTGTGCCTCAGTCGGCCGCGCGAAGGAAGGACGCACAGGACCGGGGCACGGTCGCCGTTAGGGTAGCAGGGGCGCGGCCTCCGCTCCTCCGGCTAGACGGGCCGGGTCGCCTCGCGGGTCGCCTCGACGTCGCGCGCGATCTGGGCGACGAGCTCCTCCTCGCTTCCGAACGCGCGCTCGTCGCGGAGCCGCTCCCAGAGCTCGACGACGAGCCGCCGCCCGTAGAGGTCGCCGCCGAAGTCCAGCAGGAAGGCCTCGATCCGGCGCTCGGCCCCGCCGTAGTGCGGGTTGACGCCGATCGAGACGGCGGCCCGGTGCCCGCCGGCGGCCCCGGCGTAGATCCCGAACGCGGGCACGAGCAGGCTCGCGTCCGTCCGGAGGTTGGCCGTCGGGAAGCCGAGCGTCCCTCCGCGCGCGTCCCCCGAGACGACGGTGCCCTCGACCTCGACCGGCCGCCCGAGCAGGGGCGCGGCTCCCCGGACGTCGCCCGCGGCCACGAGCCGCCGGATCTCGGTCGACGAGACGCCCGAGACGAGCGGGACGACGCGCGTGGCGAGCCCCAGCCGCTCGAGCAGGGCGAGGTCGCCGCTCCGGTTGCGGCCGAAGCGGAACGACTCGCCGGCCACGACGAGCTCCGCGCCGATCGCGGCGAGGTACGAGCGCACGAACTCCTCCGGCGCGAGCGCGGCGACCTCCGGCGTGAACTCGACCACGAGCGCCTCCTCGACCCCGAGCTCGGCGAGCAGCTCCAGGCGCCGCTCGAGCGTGGCGAGCAGCGAGACCTGGTAGCCGAGCACCTCGCGCGGGTGCGGGTGGAAGGTCACCGCGGTCGGCGCCGGCCCCGCCGTCACCGCCGCGGCCACCACGGCGCGGTGGCCGACGTGCACGCCGTCGAACGTCCCGATCGCGACGGCGCGCGGCCGGCGCTCGAGCTCCTCGGGGCGACGGGCGACGTTCACCTTCCGGCCTCCAGCGCGAGCACGCGCTCGCGGACGGGCGCCGGGACCCGCTCGGCCGCCTCCGCCGGCAGCCGGGCGAGCGCCTCGGCGACGGTGAGCCAGCGCTCGGGGTCGGCCTCCTCGACCCCGAACGGACCGACCGCCGTCCGACGGAGCGTCACGCAGTGCCCGCCGAGCGCGGCCGCGAGCGAGCGGACGTACGTGCCGGAGCCGACGTGGAGCGCGAGCCGCACGGTGCCCTCCGTATACGCGACCGCCTCGAGCGCGTGCACCCGCGAGCGCCGCAGCGGCATCTCCACGGCGATCCCGCGGCGCGCGAGCCGGTAGGCGCGCTCGCCCCCGACCCTGACCGCGGAGGCGGCCGGGACCGGCAGCTCGACCTCGCCGCGGAGGGCCGCGAGCCGTGCCTCGAGCTCCGGCTCCCGCGGCGCCTCGTGGCGCTCGAGGAGCTCGCCCTCGGGATCGCCCGTCGAGGTCGTCGCGGTCAGGTCGACGTCGGCGAGGTAGCGCTTGTCCAGGCCCACGAAGCACGGGGCCAGCTTGGTTGCCGCACCGGACAACAGTACCAGGAGGCCGGTTGCGAACGGGTCGAGCGTGCCCGTGTGGCCGGTGCGCGCGCCGGTCCGGCGGCGCAGCTCGGCGACGAGCGCGAACGACGAGGGCCCCGCCGGCTTGTCGACGAGGACGACGCCGACCGGCCTAGCCGCCCGCGACGGCATCCGCCCGCTCGCCGCCCGCCTCCGCCGCGAACGCCCGGCGGATGAACTCGACGATCTCCTCGACCGGCAGCTCGCTCGAGAAGCCGGCCGCCTGGCGGTGGCCGCCCCCGCCCATCTGCCGCGCGATCGCGGAGACGTCGACCTCGTCCCTGCTCGAGCGCAGCGAGACGCGGTGGGTCGGGCCGCCGTCGGTCGGCGGCTCGCGGATCAGCGCGACCAGCTCGACCCCCTCGGCCTGGCGGAGGTCGTCGATGATCCCCTCCGAGTACGCCTCCCCCGCGGCGACCTCCGTGAAGTCGCTCCGGCGCAGGTCGGAGACGACGAGCCGCCCGCCCTCGAAGACCCGCGCCCGCTCGAGCGCGCGCCCCTTCAGCTTCAGCTTCGCGAACTCGACCGTCTCGTAGACGCGGCGGAAGATCCCGTGCACGTCGGCGCCCGCCTCGACGAGCTCCGCCGCGAGCCGGAACGCCTTCGGCGAGGTGTTCGTGTACTGGAACCGGCCCGTGTCGGTCACGAGCCCGACGTAGAGCGCCTCGGCGATCTGCGGGGTGAGCGCCACGCCGAGCTCGGCGAGCAGGTCGCGGACGATCTCCGCCGTCGACGAGGCGTCGGCGACGATCAGGTTCACGTCCCCGAAGCGGCTGTTGTCGTGGTGGTGGTCGACGTCGACGACGAGCCGCGCGCGCTCGACCACGCCCCGGTCCGGGCCCAGCCGCCGCTCGTTCGCGCAGTCGACGGCGAGCAGCACGCGCCGGTCGAGGTCGCCGGGCGGCTCGCGCAGGAGCTCCTCGAGCGGGAGGAAGTCGTACTCGCGCGGGAGCGGCGCGTCGCCCGCGAGGTACATGAGGGCGTCCTTGCCGAGCTCGCGGAGACCGAGCGCCGCGCCGAGCATCGAGCCGAGAGCGTCGCCGTCCGGGTTCTCGTGCGTGGCCACGAGGAACCGGTCGTTCCGGCCGAGCGTGTCCGCCGCGGCCGTGAGCTCAGTCACCGTCGTCGTCACCATCGTCTCTCGGCGCGGGGGCCAGTTCGTCGATCAGCTGCGTCATGCGGACGCCGCGCTCGACCGCAGGATCGTATTCGAAGGTCAGATGCGGGGTCCTCTTGAGGTGGAGCTCCCGCGCGATCCGCGCCTGGACGACCGCGTGGGCCGACGCGAGCCCCTCGAGGCTCGCCCGCCGGCGCTTCTCGCCCCCGAGCACCGACACGTAGACCCGGCCCTCGCGCAGGTCGGGGGAGACGGAGACGCCGGTGACGGTGACGAGGCCGATGCGCGGGTCCTTGAGGTCGCGGATCGCCTCGGCGACGACGGCCCGGACGGACTCGTTGACGCGACGCATGCGGGCGGACACGGCGCGCCTACGAGTCCTCCGGCGAGACGAGCGTCCGCTCGGCGGACACGAGCTCCCATCCCTGGCCCGCGAGCCACGACTCGGCGCGCTCGGCGAGCTCCTGCGCGCCGCGCGCGTCGCGGGCGACGAACGCGGCCGTGAGCGCGCAGCGCTGCCAGAGCTCGTGGTGGCCGACCTCGGCGACGGAGGCGCCGAACCGGTTCGCGAGCTGCGCCTTCGCGGAGGCGACGTACCTGCGCTTCCCCTTCAGCGACCCCGCCTCCGGGAAGTGGAGCTCGACGGCGAGGATCGCGACGTAGCCCGACGGCACCCGTTACGCCGCGTCGGCGCGGGACGGCTCGGCGCCGGGGCTGGGCTCGTCGAGGGAGGTGCGCTCGACCTCGCGCGTCTCGTAGACCTCGAAGACGTCGCCCTCGCGCAGGTCGTTGAAGCCGTCGAGCAGGATGCCGCACTCGAATCCCTCGGCGACCTCGCGCGCGTCGTCCTTGAAGCGCTTGAGCTGGGCGATCGTCGTCTCGTGCACCCGTGTGCCGTCGCGGAAGATGCGGACGTTCGCGCCGCGGCGGACGACGCCGCTCGTGACCATGCAGCCGGCGATCGTCCCGAGGCGCGAGACCCGGAAGAGCGCGCGCACCTCCGCCTCGCCGATGACGGCCTCGGTCTCGACCGGAGAGAGCATCCCGACGAGCGCCTGCTGGATGTCCTCGGTGAGCTGGTAGATGACGCGGTACTGGCGGATCTCGATCCCCTGCCGTTCCGCGAGCTGGCGCGCCTCGGTGGACGGGCGGACGTTGAAGCCGACCACCATCGCGCCGGACGCGGCGGCGAGGTTGACGTCGTTCTCGGTGATCGCCCCGACGCCCGTGTGGATGACGTTGACGCGCACCTCCGGATGCTCGATCTTGTCGAGCTCGCCGACGATCGCCTCGACCGAGCCCTGCACGTCGCCCTTGAGGACGATGTTGAGGTCGGAGACGCCGCCGGCCTGGAGCCGCTCGAACAGCTTCTCGAGCGAGACGCCCCGGCTCGCC
This sequence comes from Gaiellaceae bacterium, assembly GCA_035650615.1. Lineage (GTDB taxonomy): Bacteria > Actinomycetota > Thermoleophilia > Gaiellales > Gaiellaceae > PALSA-600. Next base: position 41,710 of record DASRHI010000020.1, read on the forward strand.
GACTGCTTCGCGAGCGCCTCCCGGCGCAGGCGCCCGCCCCGCTGCTGCGCCAGCTCTCGCGCGCGGCGGTCGTTCTCGACGACGCGGGCGAGCTCGCCCGCGGGCGGCGGCTTGTCGAAGCCGAGGATCTCGACCGGGTCGCCCGGCCGGGCGCGGTCGATCTTGTCGCCGCGGTAGTCGTAGAGCGCGCGCACGCGCCCCCACGCGTCGCCGGCGACGATCGCGTCGCCGACCTCGAGCGTGCCGCGGTGGACGAGCATCGTCGCGACGGGTCCGCGCCCGACGTCGAGCCGCGACTCGATGATCGGCCCGGAGGCGTCGGCGCTCGGGTTCGCCTTCAGCACGAGCTCGGCGTCGGCGACGAGCAGGATGCGCTCGAGCAGGTCGTCGAGGTTCAGCTTCTGCTTCGCCGAGACGCGCGCCACCTGCGTCGTCCCGCCCCACTCCTCCGGCTGCAGCCCCTCGGTCGCGAGCTCGCCGAGCACGCGGTCCGGGTTCGCGTCGGGGAGGTCGATCTTGTTGACGGCGACGACGATCGGCACGTCGGCCGCGCGCGCGTGCGAGATCGACTCCCTCGTCTGCGGCATCACGCCGTCGTCGGCGGCGACGACGAGGACGGCGATGTCGGTCACCTTCGCGCCGCGGGCGCGCATGGCCGTGAACGCCTCGTGGCCCGGCGTGTCGAGGAAGGTGATCTTGCGACCGCCGTGCTCGACCTGGTAGGCGCCGATGTGCTGCGTGATCCCGCCGGCCTCGGTCTCGACGACGGCCGACTCGCGGATCGCGTCGAGCAGCGTCGTCTTGCCGTGGTCGACATGGCCCATGATCGTCACGACCGGCGGCCGGTCGGCCAGATCCTCGGGCGCGTCCTCGAACGCCTCCGGCTCGAGCTCCTCCTCGGCCGCGTGCTTGATCACGACCTCGCGGCCGACCTCGGCCGCGATCAGCTCGACCTCCTCG
>DASRHI010000021.1:0-45727 GCA_035650615.1 Gaiellaceae bacterium
CTCGAGGAAGAGGCGACGAAAGGACCGGAACGAGTCGGCGCCGCCGCTCGCACGCAGCTCGGCCAGCGTGTCGCCGACGCGCTCCGGCGTGACGCCGTGCGCCCGGTAGAGCCAGCGCGTGACGAAGTAGAGGAGGTCGTCGAGCGGGAGTGCGGGCGCCGCGGCTTCCCAGTCGACCACGTGGATCGCGCGGCCGCTCCGCAGCACGTTGTAGCTCGAGAAGTCGCCGTGCTGCCAGACGATCGGGACCGGCAGGCCGAGCAGCTCGCGCGCCTGTGCGCGCAGACGCGCGAAGAGCAGAGCCTCGGCGGCGGTCGCGCCGAATGCCTGCTCGTACGCCGCGAGCGGCGCCTCGAGCGAGCGCGCGATCTCGTCCGAGTCCCAGCGCCGAAGCTCGAGGCGGGACTCGCGCTGGAACGCGACGAGCCAGGCCGCCGTCAGCTCGAGGTCCTCGATCAGCTCCGCCCGCGAGAGGCGGCGCCCCCAGCGCGCGTACAACCACTCGCCGCGGAGGAAGCTCTCGACCGAGGCGACGGCGGCTCCGCTGCGGACGACCCCGAGCGGCTCGGGGACCGTCGTCCGGAGCTCCGGGCCGAGCCGGGCGCGGAGCTTGGTGAGGGCCGCCTGCTCGTGCGTCGACTCGCCGGCGGGCACGTCGCGCCGGTGGAGCTTCAGGACAGCGACCGGCTCGCGCGAGTCGGCGGCGAACGGCAGCATCACCACGCGGCTGCGCTCGTCGCCGTGGACGAGCACGAGCGGGTGGAGGTCGTCCCGGCCAAGCGGCCGCGGAAGCGCGTCGGCCCGGAACGGGAGCGCGCCACGGTTCGTCGGATCGGCGACGGCGACGAGCGCGAAGCGCCGCGCCACCCGCGCCGGCAGGTCGGGACGCAGCCGCAGCACGCGGCGCTCGACCCACCGGCGCGCTCGGCTGCCCAGGTACCACTCGGCGGCGCCACGGGCCTCGACCGGGAAGTACGTCCGCGCACCGGTGAACGCGGGATGCACCCAGTAGATGCCGCACGGGACGAGGCCGAGGCCGCTCAGCGACGCCGCCGCCCTGCTGAGCCGCGGCACGCCGCGCCGCAGAGCCTCGTAGTAGAGGACGCCGCCGGGCTCGACGCGCGCGGCGGCCTGCTCGAGCGAGAGCGGCGCCCCGTGCAGGCAGACGACGGCGTCGCCGCGTTCGGACGGGTCGAGCGTCACCGCCCGCGCCAGCCCGACCCGCGCCGCCAGCTCCGCGACCGCCGGGGGCCCGCCGAGCAGGAGCAGGCGCTCGAAGCGCCCGTCCGGCGGAGCCGGCAGCAGGAACCGCCAGTCGAGGTCGAGGAGGCCCGCGAGCACCGCAGTATCATCCAGCGGTGGCGGCGCGGGTGCACGCACCGCGATGCCTGAGACGGCGTGGGAGCTCGTCGCGCCTCCCCCGACGGCGCCGGTCGAGGCGCTCGCGCACGCGCCGACCTTCTCGGTGATCATCCCTGCCTACCAGGCCGCGGCGACGATCGGCGAGGCCGTCGCTTCCGCCCTCGGCCAGACGACGCCGGCGCACGAGGTGATCGTCTGCGACGACGGCTCGACCGACGACCTCGAGCGAGCGCTGACGCCGTACCGCGAGCGGATCATCCTCCTGCGGCAGGAGAACCGCGGCGCCGCGGCGGCCCGCAACACCGCTCTCCGCGCCGCAAGCGGCGACTTCGTCCTCTCGCTCGACAGCGACGACGTCCTGCTCGGGCACGGGCTCGAGGCGCTCGGCGAGCTCGCGCGCCGGCGGCCGGACCTCGACCTGCTGTCGCCCGACGTCTACTACGAGAGCGACGGGAGGCTCGTCGGCCGCTTCTACGACGCGAACCCGTTCGCGGTCGAGGATCAGCGCTCGGCGATCCTCGCCGGCTGCTTCGTCGGCTGGCCCGCGGCCCGTCGCGAGCGCCTGCTCGCGTCGGGCGGCTTCGACGAGTCGCTCGCGATCGCCCACGACTGGGACGCGTGGCTGCGCCTCGTCTTCGCCGGCTCGAGGGCGGGGCTCGTCCGCGAGCCGCTGCTGCGGTACCGGCTGCGTGCCGGCAGCTTGACCGCCGCGCGGACGCGGTCGCTGCGCGAGCGCGTCGTCGTGCTCGACAAGGCCGCCGTGACGCTCGAGCTGCGCCCGCACGAGCGCCAGGCGCTCGGCGCGGCGCGCGCCCGCGCGAACACGCGCGCGCTGCTGGCCGAGGCGCGGGAGGCGCTGCTCGAGCGCCGCAGCGACGCGCGCCGGCGGGCGCTCGACCTGAGCACGGCGCCGGGCGTCGCCGTCGGGACGAGGATGCTCGGGCTCGCCGCGGCGCTGCTGCCCGGCATGGGAGGCCGCCTGCTCGCCCGCGGCCCGGCGGCGAGAGCGGGGGCGGCGGCTCGAGGGACCCCGTCGCGTGGTTCCTGACGGCCGTCGCCCCGTGCTCGCGCTCCTGCCCTGGGGGCTCGTGCTCGAGGACTTCCTCGTCCCGAACCGGCTGTCGCTGGACGACTTCTGCAACGACTTCACCGGCAGCTGGATGTTCGGCTACGCGACCGCGCTGCGCACCGCCGGCGTCGACACCGTCATCGTTTGCGTGTCGGCCGGCGTCGACGCCGTCGCGCACCGCATCCACGGCCCGACCGGCACGCCGGTCTGCGTCCTCCCGGTGCCGCGCCCGTACCGCCTCCTGCGCTCGCGGATGCAGTTCCCGTACGCGCGCGCCGTCGCGGGCGTGTTCGGCGGGCCGCCGCCGCTCCGGCGCGCGCTCTACCCGCTGCTTGTCGCGGCCAAGGAGACCGCTCCCTTCCTCGCGACACCCGTCGCCGCGCTCGCCCGCGAGCTGCGGCGCTACGGCTGCGACGCGGTGCTCTGCCAGGAGTACGAGTTCCCGCGCTTCGACGTCTGCGTCGCCCTCGGGCGGCTCTTGGGGTTGCCCGTCTACGCCTCGTTCCAGGGCGGCGACTACCAGCGGTGGCGCCTCGAGCGGCTTTTGCGGCCGCTGTCCGTCCGCGCCGCGGCAGGGCTCGTCGTCGCGCCGCGGGCCGAGGTCGAGCGCGTCCGCGAGCGGTACCGGCCGCGGCGCGTCGCGCGGATCCCGAACCCGGTCGACCTCGAGCTCTGGCGACCACAGGATCGCGCGGCCGCCCGACGCGCGCTCGGCTTTCCGGAGGAGGCGCGCGTCGCGGCGTGGCACGGGCGCGTCGACGTGTGGAAGAAGGGCCTCGACACGCTCCTCGACGCCTGGGCGCTCGTCTGCGCCGACGGCCCGAGGGACCGCCTGCTTCTCCTGGTGGGCACGGGAGCGGACGCGCAGCAGGTCCGCGCGCGTGCGGAGGGGCACGGGCTACGGAACCTCGTCTGGATCGACCGCCATCTCCACGACCCGGCCGAGCTCGCGCGGCACCTCGCCGCGGCCGACGTCTACGCGTTCACGTCGCGCCACGAGGGTTTCCCGCTGGCGCCGGTCGAGGCGATGGCCTGCGGCCTGCCGGTCGTCGCGACCGACGTCAGCGGGATCCGCGACGTCCTGGCGGACGGCGAGGAGTCGGGTGGCGTCGTCGTCCCGCCCGACCAGCCGGAGCGGTTCGCCCGCGAGCTCGGGCGGCTGCTCGACGATGCCGCCCTCCGCGAGGCGCTCGGAGTGCGCGCCCGGGCGCGTGCCGAGGACTACGGCGCCGTCAGCATCGGCCGCCGGCTGCGCTCGTTCCTGTTCGACCGCGGGGGCGAGGATTAGCCGCCGGCCCGGCTCGAGCTGGGAACTCGGCGTCTTTGATGCGCGCGTGAGCTCGTCGCGGTCGAGGATCGTGAGGGCTGAAGCGCCGCGGCGCGACTACGTCGGCCGCCCGCTCGCTCGGAGCGACCTCGTCGCGCGGCGGGCGCGCAGGATCCTGCGGCCGCGCTGGCTCGCGCTCTTCCGGACGGCGCCGCTCAGCGCGCGCTGGGGCGCCGACCGCGGGCTTCCGGTCGACCGCTACTACATCGAGCGCTTCCTCGATGCGAACCGCGGCGCGATCCGCGGCAGCGTGCTCGAGATCAAGCAGTCGCTGTACACCGACCGCCTCGGCGTCGAGGTGCGAGAGCGGGGCGTTCTCGACGTCGACCCGGCGAACGAGCGCGCGACGATCGTCGCCGACCTCACACGAGCCGACGCGATTCCCGACGACTCGTTCGACTGCTTCATCCTCACGCAGACGCTGCAGTACGTGTATGACGTCCGCGCCGCCGTCCGCCACGCGCACCGGATCCTCCGGCCGGGCGGGGTCCTGCTCTGCACCGTCCCGTCGGTGTCGCGGATCGAGCCTGGATGGCTCGACGGCGAGTTCTGGCGGTTCACGCGCGCCTCGTGCAGGCGCCTGTTCGAGGAGTCGTTCGGCGAGGGCAACGTCTCCGTGGCCGCGTGCGGCAACGCCCTCGCGTCGATCGCGTTCCTCGCCGGGATCGCGGCCGAGGAGCTGAGGAGGCGGCAGCTCGACGAGAGCGACGAGTACTTCCCGCTTCTGCTGACGGTGCGCGCCGAGAAGCGGAGGGCGGCGTGAGGGCCGAGGTGGTGAGGTACTGGGACGCGCTCGGCAAGCGGAAGAACCGGATCGTCCGCCCGCGGCCGCTCGCGCTCTACCGGACGAGGCCGCTCAGCTCGATCTGGGGTGCCGACCGGGGGACGCCGATCGACCGCTACTACATCGAACGGTTCCTCGACGAGCACCGGCAGGTCATCCGCGGCAGCGTGCTCGAGATCAAGCACTCGATGTACACGGACCGCTTCGGTGTCGGCGTCCGCGAGCGGGCCGTGCTCGACATCGACGCGAGCAACGCACGCGCCACGATCGTCGCCGACCTCGCCGCCGCCGACGCGGCCCCGACCGCCGCCTTCGACTGCTTCATTCTCACCCAGACGCTCCAGTACGTCTACGACGTGCAGGCGGCGCTGCGGCACAGCCACCGGATGCTGCGGCCGGGCGGCGTGCTCCTCTGCACCGTGCCGTCGGTGTCGGGAATCGACCCGGGGTCGCTCGAGAACGAGTACTGGCGGTTCACCCGCGCGTCGTGCAGCCGGCTCTTCGAGGACGCCTTCCCCGGGTGCGACGTTGTCGTTCGCTCGCACGGCAACGTTCTCGCGGCGACCTCGTTCCTCGCCGGGATCGCGGCCGAGGAGCTGCCGCGGCGGCAGCTCGACCGCGACGACGACTCCTTCCCGCTGATCCTCACGGTGAGGGCCGAGAAGCCGCGATGACGCGCTGGCTGATCGTCAACGCGGACGACCTCGGCTTCAGCCGAGGGATCAACCGCGGCATCGCCGAGTGCCACGAGCACGGGATCGTCACGAGCTCGAGCCTGATGGTCGATCGGCCCGGCGCCGCCGAGGCCGCCGCCTATGCCCGAGCGCATCCCGAGCTCGGCGTCGGCCTCCATCTCGAGCTCCGCGGGCCGCGTCCGCTGCGCCGGGAGCCGAGCCGAGAGCAGATCGAGACAGAGGTGCGACGCCAGCTCGACCGATTTCGCCGGCTCGTCGCGCGCGAGCCGACGCACCTCGACTCGCATCGCCACGTCCACCGGCGCGACCCCGCGCGCTCCGTTGTCGCCGCCCTGGCGCGCGAGCTGGGCGTCGCCGCCCGCGACGTCGACCCGCTCGTCACCCACTGCGGCGAGTTCTACGGCCAAACCTACGGCCGGATCTACTCGACGAGATCGAACCCCGACGCGGTCTCTGCCGACGCGCTGATCGGGCTGCTCGAGACGCTTCCCGAGGGAGTGACCGAGCTCTGCTGCCACCCGGGCTACGCCGACGACCTGGCGCCGCCGTTCCGCCGGGAGCCGTACCGGGCCGAGCGGCCGCTGGAGGTCCGCGCGCTCTGCGACCCTCGCGTGCGCGAGGCCGTCGAGCAACTGGAGGTGCAGCTGTGCACGTTCGCCGACCTCGCCCCGCTGCGCGTGCGCAGCTCGTAGACCGCGAGCCGGTCGGATCTGCAATACTGAACCGAATGGTTCAGTATTCCCCTCGCGTCGACCGTGTGTTCGCGGCCCTCGCCGACCCGACCCGGCGCGCCGTGCTAGAGCGCCTCGGCACCGGGAGCGCGACGATCAGCGAGCTCGCCCAGCCGTTCGGCATGTCGCTGACCGGGATGAAGAAGCACATCCGGCTGCTCGAGGAGGCGCAGCTCGTCACGACCGAGAAGGTCGGCCGTGTCCGCCGGTGCATGCTCGCGCCCTACGCGTTCGAGGGCATCAGCACGTGGCTGCAGCGGCTCGACCGCTTCGCGCAGGTCGTCGAGCGCACGAAAGGAGCACGATGAACGAGACCACCGTCACCACGCCGAGCGAGGTCGAGATCCGCGTCGAGCGGATCTTCGACGCGCCGCGGGCGCACGTCTTCTCGGTCTGGACGGATCCCGAGCTGATCCCCCAATGGTGGGGCGACGGCACGGTCGTCGAGGAGATGGACGTTCGACCCGGCGGCGCCTACCGGTTCCGGACCGCCTTCGGCGTCGTGACCAGGGTCTCGTTCATCGTGCTCCTTTCGTGCGTTCGACGACCTGCGCGAAGCGGTCGAGCCGCTGCAGCCACGCGCTGATGCCCTCGAAGGCGGAGGGAGCGAGCCTGCACCTGCGGACGCGACCGACCTTCTCGGTGGTCACGAGCCGCGCCTCCTCGAGCAGCCGGACGTGCTTCTTCATCCCGGTCAGCGACATGCCGAAGGGCTCGGCGAGCTCGCTGATCGTCGCGCTGCCGGAGCCGAGCCGTTCGAGGACGGCGCGGCGGGTCGGGTCTGCGAGGGCTGTGAAGGCCCGGTCGACGGTCGGTGAATACTGAACCAATAAGTTCACTATAGCCACGTCCGCGCCGGGGCGCAAGCTCCGCCGCGTCGCCGCGCGAGCGAGGCCGCGCCGAGAGCCCCGGCCGATCGCTCGCCTTCCGGGAGTCGCGAGGGGCGCCTCGCCCCGGGTCCGCCGGAAGGACGGAGCCCGCCTCGAGCTGCGAAGCCGGGTTCGGGGCCCGACCCCGCTCGATCTCGTGTGCGGGAGACGCCCCGCGGGACGGCGGCCTCCGGCCGTATCGGCAGGGCAAACGCGACGCGGCGTGCCGCGGAAGAGCGTGCGGATGGCGGCGCTCGCCTAGGACCGCCGGGCCGAAGGCGCGTCGAGGATCCTGCGGACGCGCTCCGGGTCGGCGATGGCGTCGATCTCGACGATGCGGCCGCCGGAGACCGTGAACGCGAGGAGCGAGAACGGGCGGCCCTCGAGGGTGACGAGCACGCCCGCGCCGCCGTTGACCACGAGCGGGTGGAGACGCGCGGCCGGGTTGGCGTACTGCAACGCCCGTCCGGCGACGGCGGCCGCCCCCTCCACGTGCGCGGTGAGGCGCGGACGCGCCGCCCCGCCGTCGGAGCGCAGCACGATGTCGGGGTCGAGGAGGGAGACGAGCGTCTCGAAGTCGCCGTTCCGCGCGGCCGCGAAGAACGCGTCCACGACCTCCCGCTGCGACTCGAGCGCGCCCTCCGGCTTCGCCGCCGCGCGGATGCGGCGTCGACCCCGGCTCGCGAGCTGCCGCGCCGCCGGCGCGCTGGTCTCGAGCAGGCGCGCGATCTCGCCGAACGGGACGGCGAACATGTCGTGCAGCACGAAGGCGACTCGCTCGGCCGGGCTGAGCGTGTCGAGCACGACGAGGAGGGCGAGCCCGACCGCGTCGCCGAGCAGCGCGGCCTGCTCGGGGTCGGCCTCGAAGCTCACGACCGGGTCCGGGACGTGCACGTCGAGCGGCTCCTCCCGGCGGGTCTGCCGCGAGCGCAGGAGGTTGAGGCAGACGCGGGCGACGACCGTCGTCAGCCAGCCGTCGAGGTTCTCGACGCCGTCGGCGCCTGCGCGGCTCGCCCGCAGCCAGGCGTCCTGGACCGCGTCCTCGGCCTCGGCGAGCGAGCCGAGCATCCGGTAGGCGACCTGGCGCAGGCGGGGCCGCTGCTCCTCGAAGCGTTCCGCCAGCCACTCCTGATCCCTCATCGGTCACACCCTCCCTTCGCGTCGTCTCGAGGAGATGACCCGACAACCGGCGGAGGTGTGACCGATGCGGGCCGCCGGGACGATCGAGGCGCGGATTCCGTCCATCGCCGGAACGGTGCCCGAAGCGCTCCGGGCCGTGCACGCGCCCCGTCGATCGCCGCCTGGAACGGGCTGAACGTCGCGCCGGGCGCGGGGCTCGGACGGCTGCGGCTTGGGGGTCCGCTCGCGCTGGGAATGCGAAGTACTCGGCCGCGGCCCGCCGCGGCGGCCGCTCGGGAAGGAACGGGCCCCCGCGGGCGTCGTTCGAGACGATGCCGCACGGAAACGAGGAGGTTCGCGAGGTGAGTCGATCGGTCGCACGGGGCCCAGCCGTCCCTGGGAGCGTGCCGTGAACGTCTCCAAGCTGAGGGTGCGCGGCGCAGCCGGAGCCGCCGCCTGCGCGCGCATCCGCTGGGAGCTCTTCGTCTTCGCCGAGATCCGCGACGTCCTGCCGGCCCTCGAGCCCGACACGGTCGCCGTGCTCTGGGAGGGGGCACGCGCCGATCCCGAGCGCTGGTGCCGCGCCCTCGCGGAGGCGGGCTACGACGCGAGCCCGGCCGGGACGACGGCGCCGCCGCGCAGGGACACGCTGCCGGCGGCGTGAGACGTCCTCCGGAGCCCGGCTCCGGCGCCGGTGCCGTCGCCCTCGTGAGGGCGGACGGCGCCGGCCGCGGCCCGTCAGCGGCGTGCCTTCAGCCGCTCGAGCTCCCGCTCGAGCTCGGCCGGGCTGTCGGCCCGGTCGGCGTACACGCGGTAGCCGGCGATCGCGACCACGGCGGCGCCGACGAGCGCGGCCCAGATCAGCCAGGGGTCCCAGTCGCCCGGGTAGCGCGACCTCGAGCTCAGGTGGTCGGGCCAGCCCGGCGACGTCTCGTACTGCGTGACGATCCAGACGGGCGTCAGCACCACCATCGAGACCACGTAGACGAACAGGTAGAGCCTGAGCTTCCGCACGTGCTCCAGGTGGCGCAGCGCGAGCGCGCGCAGCGCGTCGTCCTCGGAGACCGGAGCGGTCTCCGCGACGTGCTCGGGGGCCGCGCGTCCGCCCGCCGGCGTCTCGACGGGCACGAGGATCACCTCCTTCGCTCGCTCCCCACTGTCCCAGGCCCGCTCCCGGAGCGAATCGGGACGGCCGCTGATCGTCGTGCTCCGAACTACCGACGGAGGTTCGCCATCACCACCGGGATCGTCTCGGCGAGGACCTCCGTGGGGCTGAACTCGACGAGCTCGGCGCCCGCGTAGTGCACCGGCGTGTGACCCGGCGGGACGTAGTAGGCGTCGCCCGCCCGGTAGGTCTCCTCGCGGTCGGGGAACCGGAAGCCGACCTTTCCCTCGATCACGTAGCCCCAGCGGGGAACCTGGGCGCGGTCGTCGGGCAGGCCGCGGAACAGGCCCGCGAGGTCGGCGTCGGCGGTGTGCGACTCGAAGCAGACCGAGTAGCCTCCCTCGAGGTTCTCGAGCCGGACGTCGACCCCGTCGAGCGCGATGCGCTCCGACGCCGTCTCCCTGGACACGCTGGGCATCTCTCGCCTCCTCGACTCGTGGACTCTCGCCGGGACGCTAGACCCGCCGCGCGGCGCTCGCATCGGCCGAACCACCCAACCGCGCGCAGGCCGCCGGCTGGGTGATCTCACCCAGCCGCCGTTCGGAGCAGCCCGTGCTCGTAGGCGTACGACGTGGCCGCGGCGCGCGAGGAGACGCGCAGCTTGGCGAAGATGTTGCCGACGTGCCGGTCCACGGTGCGCTCGCTGAGCACGAGCGCGGCCGCGATCTGCCGGTTCGTCCTGCCGGCGGCGACGAGGAGCAGCACCTGCAGCTCGCGCTCGGTGAGGCCGTGGGCGCCGCGCGCCGCGGCGCGGCCGAGCGAGCCGATCCGGGCGAGGTCCGGCCCCGCTCCCAGGCCGGCGTAGGCGGCGCGCGCCGCCTCGAGCTCGAGCCCGGCGGTCTCCTCGTCGCCGAGAGCACGGCAGGCGAGCGCGACGAGCTCCCGGACCCGGGCGACCTCGTGGGCCGCCTCGAGCCGCCGCCAGACCTCGCCGGCGTGGCGGAGCGAGGCCAGGGCGGCTCCGGGATCGCCCTCGGCCAGCTCGACCGCCCCCCGGGCCTGCGCGGCCGCCGCTCCGAGCGCCTCCTCCTCGTGGCCCCGGGCGAGCGACGCCAGCTCGTCGCTCGCCTCGCGCGCGGCCCCGAGGTCGCCCGCGGCGAGCACGATCTCGACCCACGCCGGCAGGAGCCTCGCGCGCAGGCCGGGCTCGGCGGCCTCGGCGAGCGCCCTCCGGACGGCGGCGCCCGCGGCGTCGCGCCTGCCCTGCGCCAGCCGCAGCAGGGCCAGTCCCGGCTGGGGCTCGCGGCCGCGCCGGGCGGCCTCGCGGTAGGCCGCCTCGGCGGCGACGGCGTCGCCGCGCAGGCGATGGAGCTCGCCCTGGCGGTAGCACGCCTCGCCGGCCGCCGCCGGGTTCTCGCCCTCGGCGCAGCGCCGCTCCGCCCTGCGCGCCTCCTCGAGCGCCTCGGGCCACGCCCCGCGGAGTTGCATCAGCTCGGCCCTGTGGGTCAGGCACCGGCCGGTGAAGGCGACCAGGTCGGGCTGGCGCTCGCAGAAGCCCGAGAGGGCCTCCGTCCACTCCTGCGCGCGGCGAACCTCGAAGGCGTCGCGGCAGGCGAGGATCACGCCGCAGTAGACGATCCCGGAGACGATCGGGGAGAGCTCGCCGGCGGTGACCGCCACCATCGCCTCGTCCAGCAGCGGCAGGCCCTCGCCGCTGCGTCCGAGCCGGATCAGGACGTGCCCCTGCTCGTGGGCGGCGAGCGCGAACAGGTCCTGGTCTCCGTGCCGCCGGCCGACCGCGGCGGCCTCGGCGGCGGCCTGCGCGGCGCCCTCGAGGTCGCCGGCCGCCTCGCGCTCGAACACGACCGGGAGGAGGAGGTAGCCGCGCTCGACGAGGTCGTCTCCGTGCTCCTCGAGCATCCGCCGGGCGCGGGCGAGCCAGCCGCCCGACCGTCCGACCTCGCCCCGGCTCGCGAGCCCGACGCCGATCCAGAACGCGCACCGGACGGCGGCGAGCGGCTCGCCGCGGTCGAGGTGGGCGCGGTGGGCCCGCTCGAGGAGGTCCCGGTGCTCCGACTCGCGGCCGAGCATGTAGGCGGAGGTCGCGAGCAGCTCGAGGTCGCGCGCCTCGAGCGGCTCGGCCAGGTCAGCCGCCGAGAGCGAGGCGTACGCCCGGCCCCAGGCCTGCGCCGCGAAGGCGTCACGGCCTCGCTCGAGCTCGGCGACGGCGGTCACCCCGCGGCGATTATGGCTCCCTCCCCGAACCGGGGCGCGTCACGCGCTCGCCGTGTGTGAGGCCGGCGCCGCCGCCGGCTCCGGCGGCTCACGCTGGAGCACGAAGGCGTCGCCGGCGCGCTCGATGAGCGCCTCGTCGTGCGTCGCGCAGATCACGGCCGCGCCGGTCTCGCGGGCGAAGCGGGCGAGCAGGTCGCCGACCTCGCGCGCGCTCGCGTTGTCGAGCCGCGCGGTCGGCTCGTCCGCGAGCAGGAGCGCCGGCCGCACCGCGAGCGCCCGCGCGATCGCGACCCGCTGGCGCTCGCCCGCAGAGAGCCGGTCGGCACGGTGGTCGAGCCGGGCGCCGAGCCCGACCTCTCGGAGCGCCGCCGCCGCGTCGCCGCCGGCCCCGCGCACCTGCAGGCCGAGCTCGACGTTCTCGCGCGCGCTCAGGTGCGGGACGAGGCCGGGCTCCTGCGTCACGAGCGCGACATGGTCGCGGCGGACCGCGGCGACGTCCGCGCGGCCGAGGCGTCCGATCTCCCGGCCCTGCACGATCACCTCGCCGGCATCCGGGCGGTCGAGGCCGGCGAGCAGGTGGAGCAGCGTCGTCTTGCCGCTCCCCGACCGGCCGACGACGGCGGTGAAGGTGCCCGCCGCGAACCTCCGCGAGAGCCGGTCGAGGACGGGACGCGCCGCCGCCGGGAACCGCTTGGTGAGGCCGCGCACCTCCGCCGCCGCGGCCGCCGGCTGCGACGGCCTCGGCTGGGCCGGCCCGCGCCGCTGCTCGCCGAGCCGCGCCGGCCCGGCCAGTGCGCCGAGCGCCAGCTCGCGTCCGCGCAGCTCGGCGTAGAGACGGCGAGGCTCGCCGATCGCCTCGAGGAGCGGGTCGGGGATCCTGATCCAGCCGGGCTCGGTGACGACGAGCGCCCGCGGCTCGCCCGGCCGGCTCTCCTCGACGACGCGGCCGTCGCGCACGTGCACGAGCCGGTCGGCGATCGCGGCCGCCGCCTCGTCGTGGCTGACGACGAGCGCCGCGGCGCCGTGCTCGCGCACGAGCTCGGCGACGAGCGCGTAGACCGTCCGCGCGTTCTCCCGGTCGAGCTCGCCGGCGGGCTCGTCGGCGAGCAGGAGCGGCGGGCGGTGCACGAGCGCGGCGCAGAGGGCGACCCGCTGCTGCTCGCCGCCGGACAGCGTGCCCGGCCGGTCGCCGAGACGGTCGCCGAGCCCGACGCGCTCGAGCAGCGAGGCGGCGGCGGCGCGCGCCTCGCGGCGGGGCGTGCCGAGGAGCTCGAGGCCGAGCGCGACGCTGTGCACGCACGTCAGGTCGGGCGAGAGCGCGCGGGCGTAGTGCTGGTCGAGCAGCCCGAGGTGGCTGGCGCGGAAGCGCGCGAGCGCGGCCGGCCCGAGGCCGCCGAGGTCGCGCCCGAGGACCTGCACGCTGCCGGCCGAGAGCGAGTCGAACCCCGCGACCGCGCGGAGCAGCGTCGTCTTGCCGGAGCCGCTCGGGCCGAGCACGACGACCGTCTCGCCCGCCTCGACGCGCAGCGAGAGCCCCTGCAGCGCGACGGCCGTGCCACCCGCGGAGCGGTGGATCCGGAACGCGTCGCGGACATCGACCGCCGGCGTCATTCGAGGCTCCAAGAGGCGCGCTCGGGGCGGGCGCCGCGGAACGCCGCGAGCGACGTCCCCTCGGCGACCGCGAGCGCGGCGACCGCGAGGACGGCGACCGCGAGGCCCGACTCGAGCCACGCCGGGTCGAAGGAGAGCGGCGGCTCGGGCAGCGCCGTCGTCGCCGAGATGCGGACGAGCGAGACGACGAGCGTCGAGAGCAGCGCGCCGAGCGCCGCCCCGCCGGCGAGCCCGGCGGCGACGAGGATCGCCGAGCGGGTGCGGAGCTGCGCCCGCAGCCGCGCCGGCGCGACGCCCTGCGCCTCGAGGTCGAAGAAGTCGCTGCGCTCGTCGCGCACCTCGCTCAGCACGCCGACCCAGAAGCCGAGCACGGCGAGCACGAGCGCCACGAGCGCCGCCGCGCCGAGCGCGCGCCCGGTCGCGCGCGCGAGCGGGTCGCTCGTGAGCTGCCGCTCGATCGCGGTGCGCGACGTGACGGCGAGCGCGGCGAAGGGCGGGCGCCGCAGCGCCGCCGCGGCGGCGGCCTCGTCGGGGGTCGAGAGCCACACCTCGTTCGGATCGCCCTCGCCGGGCGCGTCGGCGCCGACGGCCGTCTCGAGCCACGCCTCGTCCGCGAGGACGAACGGCCCGGACGACGCCGGCACCGTCGGCAGCCGCGAGGCGACGCCGGCGATCCGCACCGGGACCTCGACGTCCTGGAAGTCGAGCCGCGTCCGGCTCCCGACGCCGCCGGCCGCGTCGGCGACGTCCGGGGAGACGACGACCGGCAGCGCCCGCCCGTCCGTCGGCTCCCGCGGCCGGAGCACGAGCCGCGCCCCGGTGTCGGGGAAGGCGAACGGGAAGCGGACGCCGTTCCGGCTCCGGGTCGCCGCGCCGCCCGCGCGGAGCGACCAGCCTTTCCAGGCCGTCACCGCGCGGCCGCCGCTCGCGCGGAGGGGGCCGAGCTCGACGGCGCCGGCGGGCGCGGACGAGACGCTGCCCTCCGCCTCGACGTGCGCGAAGAAGAACTGCTCGTCGAGCGGGAGGGTGAGCTGGAGGCCGACGACGTCGAGCGGGCCGCCCGCCGGCAGCCCCGCCCCGACGACGCTCGCTCCCGTGCCGGCGCGGCCGAGCTGGACGAGCTGCGTGCGGCCGCGCCCGTCGCGCACGACGAGCGCGAGCGAGAGGCCGGGCCCGCTCACGCGGACCGGCAGCGTGACGCGCGCGGTGCCGGCCGGCAGCCGGACGCCCGCGAGCCGCGGCTCGCCCGACGCCGCCAGCCGGCGCGCCAGCTCGCCCGGCGAGAGCGACGAGAAGTCGCCCCGCCAGCGCAGCCGCCGCACGGCCGCGGCCGGGAGGCCGAGCACGGTGGGCGAGAGGACGGCCGAGCCGGCGCCGGGCACGGTCGCGCCGAGCCGGAGGACGGGGTACGCGGCGGCGGCGCCGCCGACCTGGGCGTACCGGGAGAGCGGCGCCGCGTCGAGCGGGGCGACGAGCCGCGGGCTCTCGGCGACGGTGAAGTCGAGGGGCACCTGGAAGGAGGCCTGGTCGGCCGCCCCGCGCGCGAGCGTCGCGCGGTACGTCGCCGCGAAGAGGGCGAGACCGAGGGCGACCGCCACGAACGCGCAGCTGACGACGGTCCGCGACGGCGCGCGCGCGAGCGCGAGCACCGCGAGCCGCAGCCCGAACGCGCTGCGGCGCGTCAGCCGCTCCGCGAGCCGCATCGCCGGCGCGAGCAGCCGGGCGAGCACGAGCGCGACGACGAAGCAGACGAGCGCGGGCAGGATCAGGAAGAGCACCGCGTCGCCGGAGGAGACGGTCGACGGGTCGAGCGCGCCGCGGCCGACGCCGACGGCGACGGTCGCCGCGGCGCCGAGCGCGGCGACGTCGGCGACGCGGATCCGCCGGCCGCCGTCGCCGTGCTCGCGCGCGTGGGTCGCGAGCGCGAGCACCGCCGTGGTCGCGAGCCACGCGCCGGCGAGCGCGGCGACCGTCCTCGCCGCGAGCAGCGTGTGCGCGACGATCGCCCACGCTCCGACGCCGGCCGCGCCGGCGATCGCCGCGACCGCCGCGGCGCCCGCGAGGAGCCCGGCGACGGCGCCGGCGAGCGTCATCGCTCCCACCTCGGCGCCCGAGAGGAGCGCCACCTGCCACCGGCGCGCGCCGCGCACGAGCAGCCGCCGCCGCTCGCCCGCGAGCCCGCGCCGCAGGCCGATCGCCGCGACCACCGCGAACCCGAGCAGGAGCGCGCTCGTCTCGCCCCCGACGAGCACGAGGCGGTCGGCGGCGATCCGCCCGCGGCTCCTCGCGTCGAGCAGCGGCTGGTCGGGACCGCTCAGCCGGAAGGCCGAATCCACCTCGAGCGCCGCCTGCGCGCGCGACTCGTCGTGCAGGACGCGGCCGATCTCCCACGTGCGCAGCCCGTCGACGCGCAGGGGCGAGACCCAGGAGTAGACGCGGTAGTAGGGCGCGGCGGCGGGCAGCCGCTGCAGCGCCGCGACGCTCGCCGCGAGCAGCAGCGTGGGGCGCCTCCGCGAGCCGGTCGCGGCGGCGAGGTCGCCGAGGAGCGCCGGGTCGCGCAGCTCCGCGGTCCCGACCCGGCGCAGGTGCAGGTCGCCCTCGTCGAGGGCCGCCGCCCCGTCCGCGCCGACCTGGAGCAGCTCGCAGCCGGAGCTCGCGCAGCGCCGCGGCAGCCGTCCCGAGCGCAGGCGCACGGCCGAGGCGAGGCCGTCGACGGCCGCGAGCTGGACGAGCTCGCCGCCCACGCGCAGCTCGCGGAAGACGATCTCGCGGCGCGTCTCGCCGCCGCCGAGCGCGGCGAGGGCGCGCCGCGCGCGGCGGTCCGTGCGGCGGTACGACCGCGCGTCGAGCGGGAGGCCGAAGCGGTCGAGCCGGAAGACGCGCTCGCTCTCCGGCACCGCCGCGAGCGAGCGCGCGAGCGCCTGCTGGCGGGCGACCAGGCTGCCGCCGAGCACGGTGACGAGCGTCGCGAACGCGAGCAGCGTCCCGCCCACCACGAGCACCGGCCGCAGCGGCTGCGCGCGCAGCCTCGCGGCCGTCACCGCGAGCGAGGCGCGGATGCGATGCACGGACGACGACACCGGTGCGGACACTCTAGTGGTGTCGTAGACTCACCGGCAACCGTGCCCCCGCGCTACGACGTGCCGAAGGCCGCGCCCGAGCCGCTGCGCCGGGTGCAGCTGTTCGTGAACAGCATCGACGTCCACAACGGCGTCGAGTGGCTGCCGGACTGGCTGGAGGCGCACGGACTGGCGGGCGCGGAGGAGCGCGCGCGCGAGCTGCGGGAGGCGGTGCGCGCGCTCGTCCTCGCGAACAACGGCGTCCCCCCCGACCCGGGCGCCCTCGAGGCGGTCAACCGCGCGGCCGCGCGCGTGCGCCCCGCGCTCGACGGCGAGCGGCGCCTGCGCTTCCGCGCCGACGGCGACGCGCTCGACCGGATCGTGGCCGTCGTCCTCGAGGCGATCGTCGACGGGAGCTGGGGGCGGCTGAAGGCCTGCCGCAACTGCCGGTGGTCGTTCTACGACTACTCGCCGAACCGGTCGGCGACGTGGTGCTCGATGCGGCTCTGCGGCAACCGCACGAAGACCCGCGCCTACCGCAGGCGGCGTCGCGCGGGGCGGGCGGGCCCGGGCGCGTAGCGCTCCCGGCGCGGCCTACCGGGCCTCCCTGCGGGCCCGGCTCGGAGCGACCCGCGGCGGCTCGTCCGGCTGCTTCGGATAGACGGGCGGCCAGGGCGCGTCCATGAGGCCGGCGGCCCGGTCCCGCTCGTGGAGCTCGAGCAGCGGCTCGAGGGACTGCGGCCTCTCGTCCATCCCCTCCCACGGGTCGCCGAGCGCCGCCAGCCGCCCGGGCACGGTCGCGATCGTCAGCTCGTCGGGGTGGAGCGTGCCGAGCTCGTCCCAGGCGAAGGGCGCCGACACCTGGCCGCCGGGGCGGGCGCGCACGGACCACGCGCCGAAGACGGTCTTGTGCGGCGCGTTCTGGTTGTAGTCGAGAAAGACGCGGCGGCCGCGCTCCTCCTTCCACCAGGCGGAGGTGACGAGCTCGGGGCGGCGGCGCTCGAGCTCGCGCGCGGCGGCGACCGCAGCGGCCCGCACCTGGCGGGAGTCCCAGCGCGGCTCCAGCCGGACGTACACGTGCAGGCCGCGGTTCCCGGTCGTCTTCGGACGACCGGCGATCCCGAGCTCGCCGAGCAGGCGCCGGAGCTCGCCGGCGGCGTCCCGGACCTCGTCGAGCCCGACGCCGGGCTGCGGGTCGAGGTCGAGACGCAGCTCGTCGGCGACGTCCGGGCGGTCGTGGCGGTACGGCCAGAGATGGAAGCCGAGGCAGGCCAGGTTCACCGCCCAGACGACGTGCGCCATGTCGGCGAGCACGAGCGCGCGGGCGGTCGTCCCGTTCGGCGTGCTCACGATCGTCGTCTGCAGCCACTCGGGCGCCGTCTCGGGAACACGCTTCTGGAAGAAGGACGGACCGGCCGCGCCGTGCGGGAAGCGCTGCATCAGGGTGGGCCGCCCGCCGGCGGCGCGCAGCAGCGGCTCGGCCACGGCGAGGTAGTACCGCACGAGGTCGAGCTTCGTCTCCCCCCGCTCCGGAAAGAGCACCTTGCGCGGGCTCGTGATCGTGACACCGCGCCCCGCGACGTCGAGCACGCACTCCTCCGCCACGGGGCCAACCTATACGCGGCCGCGCCTCCGCGGCCGCGCTCCCGCCGTCGTCAGCGCACCGCGAGCCGCCCGGGCGGCGTCGCCGCGTGCCTCACGGTCGCGCCCGCCCAGAGAGCGACCACCACGATCGCGAGGGCCAGCAGCGCCCACTGCTCGGCCGTGGCGATCGCGAGCACCGCCAGGACGAGCGCGGCGACGCCGAGCAGCCCGAGCAGGACGATCGGGGCGGAGGGCTTCTCCCCCTCGATCCTCGCCCCGACCGAGCAGCCGACCGCGGCCACGGCGGTCATCGTCACGGCCGCCCAGCGGTTGCTGCCGAGGTACCACCACGCCTCGACGTTGCCCGCGTAGACGACCACGACGAGAGCCGCCACGAGGGCGCCGGCGAGGTCCTTCCGCGTCAACACGGTCCTCACCTCCCTTCTTCTCCGTCCGCGCGGATGCCTACGCCGCGGGGCGCACGTGCGCCTCCTCGGCCGGCCCGCGCCCGGTCTCGAGCAGCTCGAGGATCCGCTCGGTGTTCTCCCGGATCGCGCCGATGTTCCGGAACAACCACCTCGGCGGGGCGTTCTCGGGCATCCGCTCGATCAGCTTCTCGAAGTCCAGGCCGCCGCAGCCGCGCGCCGCACGTCCGGCGCACGCGGCAGCAGCGAGCGCAGCGGCGCCTCCCACGAGCAGCCGCTTCATCTCGCCACCCCCTTTCGCTCGTCTCGGCGACACGATCCCAGGGCCGCCGCGGGAGCGCATCCGAGAGCGCCCGCATCCGCCTGCCGCTTACTACGGGCCGCCGCGCTCGCCGAGTGAGCCCGCCGGCGGCGAGGAGCGCGGCCGGCGCAGGTTCGGGTCAGACGCGTCTGGGGACGTTGCCGGTCAGCGTGAGCACGAAGCGCATCGTCCTGTGCCCGAGGTCGGCGGTCGGCCCGAACATGCACGGGCAGCCGCCGTCGATCACCGCGATGCCGCGCTCGCGGCCGTACGCCGCCGCGGCCTCGGACACGCTGCCCGCGCCGGGGCCGCGGTGCATCCAGACGTGCTCGATCCCGAGCTCGGCGCATTCCCGCATCGTCTCCTCGGCGAGCTCGGGGCGCGTCCCGATCACGACCGCCTCGACGCCGCCGGGGATCGACCGGAGGTCGTGGAAGGCGCGGTCGCCCTCGACCTGGTCGGCGTTGGGGTTGACGGCAAAGACCTCGTAGCCGCGCTCGCGCAGGCGCCGGTAGACGACGTTGCTGCCGTGGCTTCCCGGCGTCCGTGACACGCCGGTGACGGCCACGCGCCTGTGGCGAAGGAACTCCGACGCGGCGTCCGCGATCGACGCCCGCTGTGAGAGAGCCATGGTGTCTCCTTTGTCGACGGTGCGGTTCACGTCTTCTGGCCGGTGCGCCAGGCGGCGCGGACGCCGAGGCGCGGGCCCGTGTGGAGGAGCCCGCGGGCGTAGACGCGGCCGGCGAGCCGGACGAGCGCGTGGATGGAGGCGAGTACGAGCACGACCGCCAGCGCGTGCTCCCAGAGCGGGACGCCGACGAGCGCGCTCCGCGCCGGCAGGACGAGCGGCGCGCTCAGCGGGACGACCGTGAGGACGTGCGCGAGCGTGCCCTCGGCGTCGGCCGCCACCGCGACGTAGCCCAGGAAGTAGGCCGCGAGCATGGTGTAGGTCACCTGCTGTCCCACCGAGCTCGCGTCCTGCTGCGTCCCGGCGAGCGCTCCCGCCGCCGCGTACGCAACCGCGTAGAGGGCGAAGCCGAGCGCGAACCAGGGCACGACGAGCACGAGGTTGCCGCCGAGCGACGCCGGGGCGTCGAACGCCCCGGCGGCGAGCAGGGACGCGGCGAGCCCCGCGACGAGCGCGAGCTGCCCGAGCCCGAGCAGCCCGATCCCGATCACCTTGCCGGCGAGCAGGTGGCGCGGCCGCACCGCCGAGAGCACGAGCTCGACGACCCGGTTGTTCTTCTCCTCGACGACGCCGGTCAGCACCCATTGCCCGTAGACGGCGAGCGACATGAAGAGGAGCAGGGAGCCGGCATACGCGACGGCGGTCGCGGCGTCCGTCGCCTCCGCGTCCGGCGGCTCGAGGGTCGCCGTGGCGAGCTCGGCGGTCGGCGGCAGGTGGCGGCGCAGCGCCCGCACGGCCGTGTCCGCGATCGCTGCGAGCCTGGCCTCGACGTTCGACCGGAAGACGAGCCGGTCGTCGCGCAGGAGCAGGAGCGCGTCGACCCTCTTCGCCGCGAGCTCCTCCCGCCCGGCGGCCGCCGAGGCGACCGGCCGCAGCCGCACCCTCGCGTCGAACGGCGCGGCGGCGCGCTGGAGCGCGGACCCGAGCCCGGAGGGCGCCGGCGCGACCACCGCGACGCCGTAGGTCCGCTCGGTCTCGACCATCCGTCCGAGCGCGACGGAGCCGCCCACGAGCGCGAGCATGAGGACGGTCGAGAGGAGGAAGGCACGGCTGCGGAGGCGCTCGCGGAGCTCGCGCCGGGCGACGAGGGCGATCGCCTGCCTCCCGCTCACCGGTCCACCAGCTCCAGGAAGAGCTCGGCGAGCGACGGCGGCGCGTAGCTGAACGCGACCACGCGGGCGGCCCGCTCCGCCTCCTGGAGCACGCGCTCCGGGTCGACGTCCCGGTCGGCCACCAGGCGCAGGTCGCCGTCGCGGCGCTCGACGAGCTCGACGCCCGGGACGCCCGGCAGCCAGGCGGCCGGGGCGCCGTCGAGCTCCAGCTCGATCCGCCGCCGCCGCGAGCGGCGGCGCAGGGCGCCGACGTCGCCGGTCGCCACGATCCGGCCGTGGTCGACGATCGCGACCTCCTCGCAGATGTCCTCGACGAGGTCGAGCTGGTGGCTGGAGAATACGACCGCCGCGCCGCGGGCGGCCTCGGCTCTCAGCACCTCGGCGAGCGTCCGCACGGCGATCGGGTCGAGCCCCGCGAAGGGCTCGTCGAGGACGAGCAGCTCGGGCTCGTGCAAGAGCGCCGCCGCGAGCTGCACCCGCTGCTGGTTGCCGTGAGAGAGCTCCTCCACCCTGGCGCGGGCGCGGCCGCCGAGCCCGAGCCGCTCGAGCCAGGCCGACGCCGCCGCGCGCGCCGCGCCGGCGCGCATCCCGTGGAGCCGGCCGAAGTACTCGAGCTGGTCGGCCACGGGCATGCGCGGGTAGAGGCCGCGCTCCTCCGGCATGTAGCCGAAGCGCAGCCGCTCCTCCGGGCCGATCGGGCGGCCGTCCCAGGAGAGCTCGCCGGCCTCCGGCTCGACGAGGCCGAAGATCGCCCGCATCGCCGTCGTCTTGCCCGCGCCGTTCGGGCCGAGGAAGCCGAGCGTCCGCCCGCGCGCGACCGAGAACGAGCAGTCGTCGAGCGCCTGCACCGGCCCGAAGCGCTTGCCGACGTGCCGGAGCTCGAGCCCGTCCGTGGCCGCGGGTGGCGACGCCGTCGCGATCGCCCCTCACGCTCTCCTGCGGAGGGCCGCGTGGGCTCCGCCCGGCCGCAGGCGGAAGTCGGTCTCCCTGGCGTCGAACCGGCTCGCGACCTCGTGGCGCACGCCGGCGAGGTAGGCGTAGGCCGCGGCGGCGGGCCCGATGCCGACGAGCACCGGGTCGGCGCTGTGCGGGTGGGGCGCGGTCGCGGCTGGGGCGAAGGCTTGCATCAGGCCTCACTCCCTCTCGGGCGCCGGGTGGTCGGTGGTCGGTCCCGGTCCTCCGCCCGGATCACCCTTCCAGGCTCGGCGATTTCCCGCAGCCCTGCGGGCGCCACTACGCGTCCCCCGCGCGGAGGGGCCCTCCGTCGGGGCGGGGTCGAGCTCGGCGTCGTCGAGCGAGCTCGGGTCCTCGGCCGGCTCGAGGTGCGTGAACACGGCCGCGCCGGGCACCGCCTCCCGCACGTCTCGCTCCACCCGCTCGAGCAGCTCGTGCCCCTCGCGGACGCTCCAGGCGCCGGGCACGAGGACGTGCACCGAGACGAAGGAGCGGCGGCCGGAACGGCGCGTGCGGAGCGCGTGGAAGCCCACGCCCTCGGCGGCGAAGGGGGCGAGCGCCTCGTCGACCGCGGCCCGCTCGGCGTCGGGCAGCACACGGTCCATCAGCCCGCCGCCGGAGCGCCGGACGAGCGAGATCCCCGTGAGCAGGATGTTCGCCGCCACGGCGAGCGCCACGACCGGGTCGAGGACGCGCCAGCCGGTCAGCGCGACGGCGGCGACGCCCGCGATCACGCCCGCCGAGGTGGCGACGTCGGCGAGCAGGTGCTTCCCGTCGGCCTCGAGCGCGATCGAGCGGTGGCGCCGGCCGGAGCGGACCAGGACCGCCCCGACCCCGAGGTTGACGAGCGAGGCCGCCGTCGAGACGGCCAGCCCGGCCCCGACGTCCTCGATCGCCGCGGGGTGGACGAGACGCTCGAC
Source organism: Gaiellaceae bacterium (assembly GCA_035650615.1). GTDB lineage: Bacteria > Actinomycetota > Thermoleophilia > Gaiellales > Gaiellaceae > PALSA-600. The sequence continues at coordinate 21,951 of DASRHI010000021.1, forward strand.
GGCGACCCAGGCGATCGACCCGGCGGCTGCGACGATCAGGAGCCCTTCGGCGGCGGCCGCGAAGTACTCCGCCTTCTCGTGGCCGTACATGTGCTCTCGGTCGGGCGGCCGGGTCGCCCAGCGCACCGCGACGAGGGCCCCCGCGGCGGCCAGGAGGTTGATCACCGACTCGACGGCGTCGGAGAGCAGCCCGACCGAGCCCGTCAGCCGCCAGGCGGCCGTCTTCAGCGCGATCGTCGCGAGCGCCGCGCCGAGCGAGAGCAGGAGCAGCCGGGTCAGCAGCGCACGCTGCGCGGCGGGCCGGTCACGGATCGCCTCCACCGCTCCGTGATCCCCCGCGGCGCGCCGGCCGCGCTCCGCAGTAACCCGCACGCCGGGCGTGGGATCCTCCCGACCCGCGCCGGCCCCGCCGGGGGAGGACGCCCGCAGGAGAACGTCTCGTGCCGGCGCTTCCTCTCCCCGCCCGTTCGCCCGCCGCGAAGCGCGCGCCCGCGCTCGCCGCGCTCGCCGTCGCCACGCTCGCGCTCGCGGCCGGCGCGTCGCACGCGGCGGGCGCGAGCGCGCACGTCGTCTCGATCTACGCACCGCGCGGCGCCGGCGGCGACTGCACCCGCGTGCTGCCGCTGCGGCGCGTCGTCGAGGGGCGGGCGGTGCTGACGGGCGCGATGCGGGCGCTGCTCGCCGGGCCGACGAAGGCGGAGCGGGCACGCGGCTACGGCGGGTGGTTCTCAGCCGCGACGGCGGGGCACCTGCGCGGCGTCAGGCTCGTGCGCGGCGTCGCCTACATCGACTTCCGCGACTTCAGGCGGAAGCTCCCGAACGCGTCGTCGTCGTGCGGGAGCGCGCTCCTGCTCGCCCAGCTCGACCGCACCGCGAAGCAGTTCCCGACGGTCAGGCGCACCGTCTACTCGTTCGGCGGCTCGCCCCGCGCGTTCTACGAGTGGCTGCAGCGCGAGGCGCCCGCCGCGTCGCCGGGCCGGACGTGAGCCGGGCGGCGCCGGCCGCGCGCAGGGCGGCGACGGGGCTCGTCGCCCTCCTCGCCGTCCCGACGCTCGCCGGCTTCCTCGACCGGCTGAGCTGGCTGTTCGAGCCGGCCTCCTTCTTCCGCCTGCAGTACGCCGTCCTGCTCGGCGCCGCCGGCGTCGCGGCGCTCGCGCTCCGGCGTGCCGGCCTCGCCGCCGTCGCGGTCGCCCTCGCCGCCGTCGACCTCGCGGCGATCGCCCAGTGGCACGCGCCTCGCAACCCGGTCGCGCCGCCCGGCGCGCCCACGGTGCGCATCGTCGCCTTCAACGTCGACGGCGGCAACCGCCGGTACGGCGAGCTCGCGCCGCTGATCGAGCGGCTCCGGCCCGACATCCTCGGCCTGACCGAGCTGACGCCCCCGTGGGCGCGGGCCGCGGCGGCGGCGTCTCCGACGGTGCGCCCGCGGCGGCTCGTCCCGCAGCGGGACGTCTACGGGATGGGCCTCCTGAGCATCGACCCGCCGGCGAGCGTGGAGGTCAGGCGCTTCCCGGCGGGCGGGCCGATCGCGCTCGTCGCCCGCTTCGACGTCGCCGGGCGCGCGCTCACGTTCGTGCTCGTCCACGTCCACACGCCGTTCGCCGGCTCGGTGCACGAGCGCGAGCTGCGGGCGCTCGCCGACACCCGCCCGCGGCTCGGCCGGCGGCTCGTCGTCTGCGGCGACTTCAACACCGTCCCGTGGTCGGCCCAGCTCCGCGCCTTCGCCGACGCGGCGGGCCTGAGGGACTCCCACTCGGGGTCATGGCCGGCGTACAGCTGGCCCTCGTGGAGCCCGCTGCTGCGCGTCCCGCTCGACCACTGCCTGGTCGGCGACGGCGTCTCCGTCCGCCGCCACGCCTTCGGCCCGAGCGGCGGCTCCGACCACTTCCCGCTCGTCGTCGACCTCGCGCTCACCGACCTCGACGGCTGACTCGCGACGCGCGAGCCGGGCCTCGGCGGCCCGGACGAGCCGGAACGCGCCGACGCTGACGAGGTAGAGCGAGAAGGCGACGACGGTCGCGTCGAGGCTGTGGTCCGGCAGCGCGAGCATCGCGACGCCGAAGACGAAGGCCGAGACCGCGCCGACCCCCGCCAGCCATCGCGCGCGCTCGCCGCCCGCCCGCGTCGACAGGGACGCGGCCTCGAGGAGCGCGAGGACGACGGCGGAGGCCCCGACGAGGTAGGCGAGCCCGAGCCGCGAGATGCCGGGGGAGGCGATCACCGCCGTCCCGAGGGCGGCCTCGCCGAGCACGGTCGGGAGCCCGTCCGGCGGGCTGGGGCCGCGCCGGCCGCGCAGCGCCGCCGGGAGGTCGAGGAGCGCCTGGGCGAGCATCGCGAGGCCGAAGAGGATCTCGACCGTCCGCAGCGCCGGCGAGCGCCAGAGGAGGAGCGCGGCTCCGGCGGCGAGCGCCGCCACGCCGCTGAGCGCCAGCGGCAGCCCACGCAGGCGCGCGGCCACGCCGAAGACGGGGCCCGCCTCCCACCGGCGCAGGGCGCTGCGGCCGCGGCGGGCGAGCCCGGACGCGACCCCGCGGCCGGGGACGCGCTCGGCGTCCGGCGTCCGTCGCGTGCTCCAGCCGCGCACGCTCCAGAGGGCCGCGAGGCCGGCGCCGGCGCAGGAGCCGAGCGCGCCCTCGAGCAGGTCGCTGCCGGTGTCGTCGGCGCTCTTGACGAGGTGGGTGCCGAGCAGCGAGTCCGACACCCACTCGATCACCTCGTACCCCGCGCCGACGGCCATGCCGAGGGCCAGCGTCGACACGAAGACGCCGGCGTGGTGGCGCGGTACCGACGTCCGCGCCGGGTCGACGAGCACCTCGAGGCGCACGAGGACGAGGTAGAGCACCGGCGCGTAGAAGAACGGGGCCGCCCCGTGGACGACGTCGTCGTAGAAGGGGTAGTCCCCGTACAGCCCGAGCGCCGTCCCCCAGGCGATCAGGGTCATCGCGACGATCACCGCGAGGTCGAAGCGCCGCGGCAGGTCGACGATGCGGCAGACGAGCAGCAGCGCCGACGCCGCCGTCAGCCCGACCGCGGTCGAGCGCCCCATGAGCGCGAACGCGACCGTGCCGCCGACGAACGCGAGCCGCAGCACGTCGAGCGGGTCTCGCAGGGCCCACCACCAGTCGCCGTAGACGAGGCGGCGCCGGCTCATCGCGGGTGTCCTCCCCCCGGCGGCGGGCGGACGCTCCGCAGGAACCCGCAACGGAGGTGCGGCATCTCGCCGAGCGCCCGGGCGCCGCCCCGAGGGACGACCGAGCGCGACGATGGCCGTCCCCGATCGTCCCCACGCACGCGCCCCCGGCGAGCTCGCCGCCGCGCTCGGGAGCGACCTCGGCCGCGGCCTCGACGACGGAGAGGCCGCGCGCCGGCTGGCCCGGTACGGGCCGAACCGCCCGCGCGAGCCCGCCCCGGTCCCGTACCTCAGGCTCGCGCTCGACCAGCTCCTCGACCCGCTGGTGGCGCTGCTCCTCGCCGCCGCCGCCGTCTCGGTCGCGATCGGCGACACGGTCGAGGGCGCCGCCATCGCCGCCATCCTCGTCCTCAACGGGCTCCTCGGCTACTGGCAGGAGGTCCAGGCCGAACGGGCGGTGCGCTCGCTCTCCCGCGCGTTCACGCAGACGGCGCACGTCGTGCGCTCCGGCCGCGAGCTCGAGGTCGCGGCCGACGCGGTCGTCCCGGGCGACCTGCTCGTCGTCGGCGAGGGCGACCGCGTCGCCGCCGACGCGCGGCTCGTGAGCGCGTCCGCGCTCGAGGTCGACGAGTCGGCGCTGACCGGCGAGTCGCTCCCGGTCGACAAGCACCCGCGCGCGGTCGCGCCCGAGACGCCGCTCGCCGAGCGCACCTCGATGCTCCACGCCGGCACCGCCGTCACCCGCGGCCGCGCGCAGGCGCTCGTCTGCGCGACGGGGCCGCTGACGGAGCTCGGCGAGATCGAGCTGCTGACCTCCGCGGCCCGCCCCCCGGCGACCCCGCTCGAGCGTCGGCTCCGGCGCCTCGCCCGGCAGATGGCAGTCCTCGGGGTGGCGCTGACGCTGACGCTGGCCGGGCTCCTGCTGCTGCGCGGCGAGCCGGCCCACGAGGCGTTCCTGCTCGGCGTCGCGGTCGCCGTCGCCGCCGTCCCCGAGGGCCTCGCGGCGACGGTGACGGCCGCTCTCGCGCTCGGCGGGCACGCGATGGCGAGGCGGGGCGCGATCGTGCGCCGCCTCGAGGCGATCGAGACGCTCGGGGAGACGACCGTGATCTGCAGCGACAAGACCGGGACGCTGACGCAGAACCGCATCCACGTCGCGGCGCTCGCGCCCGCGCCCGGCTTCGACGAGCGCGACCTGCTCGCGGCCGCCGTGCTGGCCTCCGCGGCGCGCGAGACCGAGGGCGGCTTCAGGGGCGACCCGATCGAGGTCGCCCTCCTGCGGGCGGCGGCCGACCGCGGGCTCTCGCGCGCGAGCCTGCTCGCCGGGCGCGAGCTGCTGCACGAGATCCCCTTCGACTCCGACCGGAAGCGCATGACGTCCGTGTACGCCGAGGACGGGCGCCGGCGCGTGTTCTCGAAGGGGGCGCCGGAGCTCCTGGCCGGGGACCGCCGGGATCCCGGCATCATGGCCGCCGCCTCGGAGTGGGCGGGCGAGGGCCTCCGGGTGCTGGCGGTCGCGGCCGGCGAGGCCCCTCCGGAGGCGCCGCTCGGCGAGCGGCTCGAGGACGGGCTCGAGGTGGTCGGCCTCGTCGCCCTGCAGGACCCGCTCCGGCCGGGCGCCGCGGCGTCGGTCGCGGCGGCGCGGACCGCCGGGATCGGGGTGCGGATGCTGACCGGCGACCATCCCGCGACGGCACGGACGATCGGCAGGCAGCTCGGCCTCCCGGAGGCGGCGGTGGTCGCGCGCGTGACGCCGGCGGACAAGCTCGCGCTCGTCGCCGAGCTCCAGGAGCGCGGGGAGGTGGTCGCGGTCACCGGCGACGGCGTCAACGACGCGCCGGCCCTGCGCAGGGCGGACGTGGGCGTCGCGATGGGCCGCGACGGGGCCGAGGCCGCGCGCGAGGCCGCCGCGGTCGTGCTCACCGACGACGACTTCGCCACCATCATCGCCGCGGTCGCCGAGGGCAGGCGCATCGGCGACAACATCCGCAAGTTCGTCGCCTTCCTCCTCTCCGCCAACCTCGGCGAGATCGTCGTCTTCGCCGTCGCCGTCGCCGCCGGCCTCGACCCCCCGCTCGCGGTGATCCAGGTGCTGCTGATCAACCTGCTCACCGACGGCCTGCCCGCGCTCGCCCTGGCGCGCGACCCGGCGAGCCCGCAGACGATGGCGACGCCGCCCCGCCGGGGTGACCGCCTGTTCGACCGCCGCCTCTGGGCCGCGCTCGGCCTCGTCGGCGGCCTCGTCGGCGCCGCCGCGACAGCCTCGTACGCCGCCGGACGCGGCTTCGGCGGCTCCAGCGCGCAGACGATGACCTTCGCGACGCTCGGGCTGGCCGAGCTGCTCGTCGTCTTCAGCCTCCGCTCGACCACGCTCCCCGCGTGGCGGCTCCCTCCGAACGGCTGGCTGCGCGCCGGCGTCGTCGCGTCGGCCGCGTTCCTCGCCGCAGCCGTCTACCTCCCCTTCGCGCACGAGCCCTTCGCGACGGTCTCGCTCGGCCTGTGGCCCGCGCTGACGGCGACCGCGCTCGCGGCGATCCCGGCGCTCGTGGTGGAGCTCCTGAAGCGCGGCGTCCGTAGTTCCCCGCACGAGATGGCGCGCTGACACCGACGCGCGGGCGCCGCGGGCCGCGCTATGAGGACGGGTACGAAGGGGAGTATCCCCGCGGCGCGTCTCCGTCAGCACGGCTCCGGCCCGGACTCGCGCGGCCCGCCCGGCCGGGAGAGACCTTCGGCGCGACACGAGCCGAAGGGAGACCGGATGCGCGGATCGAGGTCAGGACGGAGGGCTCCGGCCCTCCACCCGGGAGCGGCGCCGGCGGGCGCGCGCGTCGCCGGCCACTCCGAGCGGCTCGCGGCCCGGGCGCGCCGCGGCGACCGCGCCGCCCGCACGACGCTCGTCGAGGAGCACATGGGCCTCGTCCGGGCGATCGCCGCCCGCTACCGCGACCTCGGCCTTCCCTTCGAGGATCTCGTCCAGGAAGGAGCGATCGGGCTGCTGGCGGCGATCGACGACTACGACCCGACCCGCGGCGCGAGCTTCTCCACCCATGCCTTCTGGCGCGTGCGCGCCGCCGTCACGCACGCGCTGACCGCGCAGGGACAGCTGGTGAGGCTGCCGCGCCCCGTGCTCGAGCGCCGCCGCCGGGTGGCGCGGGCGCGCGACCTCCTGGCCGCGGCCGGCCGCGAGCCGACCGTGACCGAGCTCGCGCGGTCGACGACGCTGCCGCCGGCCGAGGTCGCGGAGGCCCTCGCGCCGGCGGGCGTGGCGTCGCTCGACCGGCCTGCCGGCGACGGGCCGGGTCCGCGCGACCTCGTCGCCCTCGACGCGGCCGCATCGCCCGAGGCGCAGCTCGTCGGCGGCGAGGAGGCGCGGGCCCTGCGCGGCGCCGTCCGGCGCCTGCGGGGCCGCAAGCAGGCGATCGTGAGCCGCCACTTCGGCCTCGCCGGCGACCCGGAGCCCCTGACCGAGATCGCCGAGGACCTCCACCTGAGCCCCGAGCGGACGCGGGCGCTCAAGGACGAGGCGCTCCGCGAGCTGGCCGCCGAGCTCGAGCCGGTCGTCGGCGCCGGGTCCGCCTGGTCTCCGTAGTTCCGCCGCTCGCCCTGCGGCAAATCGCCGAGCCGGGGGCCCGGGCCGCGGTGGAGGACCGAGGCGACAAGGAGGTTCGCGATGGAGACGACCACGCAGGTGTCGCGCCGCGAAGCCGGCCGGCCGGTGTTCGGACGCGTCCTGGTCGGGGTCGACGGCTCCCAGCAGGCGCTCGAGGCGGCGCGGCAGGCGGCGCTGCTGCAGGACGTGGACGGGGAGCTGACGCTGCTCTCCGTCTGGGACCTCGCCCCGGTGTTCGGCGGCTCCGGCAGCGGGATCCCCCACTACCTCGACGAGGCGCTCCAGCGCACGACCGCGGAGGCGGCGCTGCGTGCCGCGGGCGCCTACGTGGCGCCGTACACGGCCGCCGCGGCGAAGCTCGCCCGCGGCGCGCCCGTGACCCGGCTGCTCGAGGAGGTCGAACGCGCCGAGGTCACGCTCGTCGCCGTCGGCAGCAGCGGCACCGGACGGCTGCTCGGCATCGTCGAGGGCGCGGTCGCGACCGAGATCATCCACCGCGCCCCGTGCTCGGTGCTCGTCGCCCGCCCGGCCGGGCCCGACTTCCCGCGCCGCGTCGTCGCCGGGGTCGACGGCTCCGTCGAGTCGGCCGCCGCGTTCGCGGCCGCCCGCTACGTCGCCGACCGCTTCGGCGCGGAGCTGCGCGCCCTCGTCGCCTGGGGCGGCAAGGCCGTCGACGAGCGGCTCGTGGCGGCGATCACCGGCGGCGACCACGACGACCGCCGCGACGCGCCCGCCGACGCGCTCGCGAAGGCGGCCGAGGAGGCCGACCTCGTCGTCGTCGGCAGCCGCGGGCTCCACGGCGTGCGGGCGCTCGGCTCGGTCTCCGAGCGCGTCGCGCACCGTGCCGCCTGCTCGGCGCTCGTCGTGCGCGAGCCGGTCTGGCAGCGCGTCGCCGAGGAGCTCGGCCGGTAGGGGCGGACGATGCCGGAGGCCGGAACCGCGATTCGCGCCCTCGGGCTGACGAAGCTGTACGGCGCGGAGCGGGGCGTGCTCGAGCTCGACTTCGCCGTGGCCGCGGGCGAGGTGTTCGGCTTCCTCGGCCCGAACGGCGCCGGCAAGACGACGACGATCCGGCTGCTCCTCGACCTGATCCGCCCCACCCGCGGGCGCGTCGAGGTCTTCGGCCGCGACCCGCGGCGCGACGTGACGGTGAGGCGGCGCATCGGCTACCTGCCGGGCGACCTCCGCCTCTACGAGCGCCTGACCGCGCGCGAGCTCTGCGCCTACTTCGCCCGCCTCCGCGGCCTCCGGGGCCCCGGGCGGGCCGAGGCGCTCGCGGCCCGCCTCGAGCTCCCGTTCGACCGGCCGATCGCGTCGCTCTCCAAGGGCAACCGCCAGAAGGCCGGGCTCGTGCAGGCGTTCATGCACGAGCCCGACCTGCTCGTCCTCGACGAGCCGACCGCCGGACTCGACCCGCTCGTCCAGCAGACCTTCTACGAGCTCGTCGCGGAGGCTCGCCGCGCCGGCGCGACCGTCTTCCTCTCGTCGCACGTCCTGCCCGAGGTGCAGCACGTCGCCGACCGGGTCGCGCTGATCCGCGAGGGGCGGCTCGTGCTGACCGCGGCGGTCGACGAGCTGCGCGCCCGCGCCTTCTCCCGCGTCGAGGTGACGTTCGCCGCCGCGCCGCCGGCCGCGGCGTTCGCCCGGGTCGCCGGTGCGCGCGAGCTCGAGCGCCACGGCCAGACCGTGCTCTTCGCGCTCCAGGGCGAGGCCGACCCGCTGATCAAGGCGCTCGCCCGCTTCCGGGTCGTCGCTCTCGACAGCCACGAGGCCGACCTCGAGGACATCTTCCTCGACCTCTACCGCGGCGCGGAGGCGCGCGATGCTGCGTAACGCGTTCCTGAAGACGCTGCGCGACGCGCGCCGCGGGTTCGCCTGGTGGAGCCTCGGCCTCGTCGCGATGGCGGCGCTGATGATCGCCGTCTACCCGTCGGTGCGCGACAACCCCGGCCTGAACGAGCTGGTCGAGGACTACCCCGACGCCTTCAAGGCCTTCTTCGGCCTGGGCGAGGACGTCGACTACACCTCCGCGGTCGGCTACCTGAAGAGCGAGCTCTTCTCGTTCATGGTGCCGCTGCTGCTGCTCGTCGCCGCGATCGGCGCCGGCGCGCGCGCCACCGCCGGCGAGGAGGAGGCGGGCACGCTCGACCTCCTGCTCGCGAACCCGATCTCGCGCCGGCGGCTCGTGCTCGAGAAGCTCGGCGCGCTCGCGGCGGAGCTCTTCGCCCTCGGGCTCGTCCTCTGGCTCGCGCTCGTCGCCGGCGTCGAGGCGATCGGGATGGACGTCTCGGCCGCGCACCTCGCGGCGGCGACGCTCGCGGCGGCCCTGCTCGCGCTCGCCTTCGGCGCGATCGCGCTCTTCGCCGGCGCCGCGCTCGGACGCCGCGGCGCCGCGATCGGCGTCGCCGCCGCCGGCGCCGTCGCCGCCTACCTCGTCAGCTCGCTCGCTGAGCTCGTCGGCTTCCTCGAGCCGGTCCGCCTCGCCTCGCCCTACTACCACTACGCCGCCAACGACGCCCTCCGGGCGGGCCTCGCGCCCGAGCACGTCGCCTTCCTGGTCGCGCTCGCGGCCGCCGCGCTCGCGTGCGCGGTCGCCGCCTTCGAACGGCGGGACCTCGCCACCTCGTGAACCGAAACGGAGGAAACGATGCCCGAGCTCTCTCACACCCACCGAGACCGGGCCCGGCGCCTCCGCGACGGGCGCCCCGAGGCCGAGCCGCCGCTGCGGGAGCAGGCGCTCGAGCGGCTGCGGAAGCAGCGCGACTTCCGCGCGCACCTGCTCGCCTACGTCCTCGTCAACGGCTTCCTCTGGCTGATCTGGGCCGTCGTGCTCACGGCGGCCGACGGGCCCTCGTTCCCGTGGCCGCTCTTCCCGCTCGCGGGCTGGGGCATCGGCCTCGTCTTCCACGCCTGGGACACCTACGGCCGCAAGACGTTCACCGCCGCGGAGATCGCGCGCGAGGAGGAGCGCCTGCGCGGGAGGGCGGGCTCGTGAGCGCCGCCGCGGCCCGGGCGCCGCGGCTCGCCCTCGCCGTCCTCCTCGCCGCCGGCGCGGGCGGGCCCGTCAGGGGCGGCGCGCGGGCGCCGGCGCGGTCGACCGAGCCGGCGGTCCCTCCGGCTCGGGCTCGTCGCCGTCGCGGGGCGGCCGGATGCTCCCGGCGGCCGCCTCGCCGGGCGAGGACCGGCGCAGCGGCTGCTCGCGCAGCAGCAGCGTCAGGACGAAGGCGAAGAGGGCGATCCCCGTGGCGACCAGGAAGACGGGCCGCAGCGAGGCGGCGAAGCTCGCGACGTAGGGCGCGTGCACGGCCGGCGGGAGCTGCCTCACGCGCGCCGGGTCGGCCGCGGACGGGACGCGCGCGCCGGCCGGGAGCCGTGCGGCGAGCTCGGCGCCGAGCCGGTTGGCGAAGATCGCGCCGAAGACGGAGACGCCGATCGAGCCGCCCACCTGCCGGAAGAGCGTCGAGCCCGAGGTGGCGACGCCGAGGAAGCGGTGCTCGACGGCGTTCTGGACGGCGAGCACGAGCACCTGCATCACCATCCCGAGGCCGAGGCCGAGGATCAGCATGTACGCCGCCGCGACCCAGGTGGGGGTGCCGACCGCGAGCCGCGAGAGCAGGAAGACGGCCACCGTCATCACGAGGGTGCCGGCGACGGGGAACGGGGTGTAGCGGCCGAAGCGCGTGATCAGCTGCCCGCTCGCGATCGAGGTGATCAGCAGCCCCGCCATCATCGGCGTGAGCTGCAGGCCCGACGAGGTCGGGCTGTGGCCCTTCACCACCTGCAGGTAGAGCGGCAGGTAGGTGACCGAGCCGAACAGCGCCAGCCCGACGACGAAGCCGATCGCGCTCGTGACCACGAACGTCCGGTTGCGGAAGAGGACGAGCGGCACGATCGGCTCCGTGGCGCGCGCCTCCACGAACGGGAAGACGGCGAGCAGGCCTGTCCCGAGCGCGATCATCGCCACGATCGGCGTCGACGACCACGCGTACGTCGTGCCGCCGAGGCTCGTGAACAGCACCACCGCCGACAGGCCGCCCGCGAGCAGGGTCGCGCCCGCGTAGTCGATCCGGTGGCGCACGTGCGTCTCGCGCGCGTGGAAGGCGGTGCCGATCACGGCGAGCGCGAGCGCCCCGATCGGCAGGTTGACGTAGAAGATCCAGCGCCAGGAGAGGTTGTCGACGAGGAAGCCGCCGAGCAGCGGGCCGACGACGGTGGAGATGCCGAACACGCCGCCGAAGAAGCCCTGGTAGCGGCCCCGCTCCCGCGGCGGGATGATGTCGCCGACGACGGCGATCGTGGTGACCAGCAGCCCGCCGGCGCCGAGCCCCTGCAGCGCCCGGAACGCGATCAGCTCGAGCATCCCCTCGCTCGTCCCGCAGAGCGCCGAGCCGATCAGGAAGAGCACGATCGCGAGCTGCAGCATCGCCCGGCGCCCGTAGAGGTCGCCGAGCTTGCCGTAGAGCGGGCCGGAGACCGTCGAGGAGAGCAGGTAGGCGGTCACGACCCACGAGAGGTGCTCGATGCCGCCGAGGTCGCCGACGATCGTCGGGAGCGCGGTCGACACGATCGTCTGGTCGAGCGACGCGAGCAGCAGCACGAGCATCAGCGCGGCGAAGATCAGGCGCACGCGCCTCCGATCGAGCGGCGGCGGCGCGGAAGCCCCGCTCATGCCCGCCTCCGCCGCTCGCGTCCGACGCGACGGAGCTCGGCCGGCGTGAGCGGGCCCTGCCCGAGCGGGGTCGCGGCGCCCGCGCGCAGGCCGTCGAGGAGGAAGCCGAGGTGGCGGCGCCACAGCTCGGGCGAGACGCCGGCCGTCAGCTCGAGCACGCGGTCGCTCCCCCAGAAGAGGAGCGGGACGTCCTCGGGGGTGAAGTCGGCGCGCAGGGCGCCCGCGTCCCGGGCGCGCGCGACGAGCCGCTCGAGCGGCGGCCGCAGCCGCCGCCGCATCGCGGCGGCGCGCCGGCGGCCGCGCATGTGCGCCTCGGCGACGTCCTTGAGCCCGCGGTTGCGAGCGCGCAGGGCGAGCGCCTCCTCGACGAAGCGCCGGAAGCCGAGCCACGGATCCGGCTCCGCGAGCGCCGCCTCCGCGCTCGCGACCACCTCCTCGAACGCCTCCTCGAGCACCGCGTCCACGAGCTCCTCGCGGGCGGGGAAGTGGCGGTAGAGCGTGCCCACGCCGACGCCGGCGCGGCGGGCGATCTCGCGCACCGACACGTCGACGCCCTCGGAGGCGAAGAGCTCGCGGGCGGCGGCGACGAGCCGCTCCCGGTTCCGCCTCGCGTCGACACGGCCCGCCGCGGCTGCTCGGGGCGTCGCCATCCGGCCACCGTAACAGAAGCGGAACAGGCGCTCCGCTTCGCCGGGCGGCCTCAGGCGCCGGGCCCGGACGCCCTCCGAGAGCCGCGGCCGGCTTCGAGGGCGCCGGCCCCGTACCGGGCCGGCGCCGGTCCGCGTTTCAACGAGGGAAATGCCGCACGCTTCTCGCCACCGCTCCCCGGGCGTGGCGCGACGCCCTCGCCCCGCCCTCCGGCTCCGGGTGCCGGCGCGGCCGGTCTCCCTCGGGCACGTACGGGCGCGCCTCGACCGCTTCCTCGCCCGGCACCGGCTCGACGAGGACGAGCGCCGGGACGCGCTGCTCGTCGTCCACGAGCTGGCGGCGAACGCGATCGAGCACGGCAGCGCCGAGAGCGACGAGGTCGAGATCGCGATCGCGCTCGGCCCCCGCTCGCTCCTGATCCGGATCGGCGACCCCGCCCGCTCGCGGGCGAGACCGGCCCGGCTCACCCCGAGCCCCACGCGCGAATCGGGGCGCGGGATGCTGATCGTGGACCGGCTCTCGTCCTGGCGGGAGGAGCTGCGCGGCGGCCGCCGCGAGCTCACGGCCGAGCTCCCGCTCCGGCGGAGGCGCCCGTAGCTCGCCCGCCTGCCCCGACCCACCGCCCGGACGAGCCACGTCCACAGGAGCCGCGTGCGCGCCGCCCGGTCCAGCCGCCGACGCCGCCGCCGACGAGGTGGCAGGCTTCGCTGCGTGTCGACCTCGGGGCCGCTCGCGGACGAGCTCGCGGGGATCGTGGGCCGCGGGCACGTCGTCACCGACCCCGAGGTCGCGGCGTCGTTCGGCCGCGACCTGACCGGGCACTTCGCCGGCCGGCCGCTCCTCGTCGTCAGCCCGGCGGACACGGCCGAGGTCTCCGCCGTCCTCGGCGCGTGCGCCCGCGCGCGGGCGCCGGTCGTGCCGCAGGGCGGCCACTCGGGCATGGTCGGGGGCGGGACGCCGCGGGACGGGGAGGTCGTGCTCAGCCTGCGGCGCCTGGACGGGATCGAGGAGCTCGACCGCGCCGCGGGGCAGGTGACCGCCGGCGCCGGCGTCACGCTCGAGCGGCTCCAGCGCCACGTCCGGCGGTCCGGCCTCGACGTCGCCGTCGACCACGGCGCCCGGTCGGCGGCGACGATCGGCGGCATGGCCGCCACCAACGCCGGGGGCGCGCTCGCGGCGCGCCACGGCACGATGCGGGCCCAGGTCGCGGGCCTCGAGGCGGTGCTCGCCGACGGCCGCGTGGTCACGCGGCTCGGCGGGCTGCTCAAGGACAACGCGGGGTACGACCTCCCGGGCCTGCTGGTCGGGAGCGAGGGCACGCTCGGCGTGATCACGCGCGTGCGTGTCCGGCTCGTCCCGCTGCTCCCGAAGCGCGTGACCGCCCTGGCCGCGGTCGAGAGCCTCGAGCGCGCCGTCGCGCTCCTCGACCTGCTCCGGCGCACCGTCCCCTCGCTGCAGGCGGTCGACTTCTTCGAGCGCGCCGGGCTGCGCCGGGTGTGCGAGCACCTGCGCGTGCCGCCTCCCTTCGCGCGCGACGCCGAGGCCTACGTGATCCTCGAATGCGCCGGCACCGCCGACCCGGCCGGCGAGCTCGAGGCGGTCGTCGAGGCGGTGGACGACGCCGTCGCGGCCGCCGACGGCGAGGGCCGCCGCCGGCTCTGGCTCTACCGGGAGGGCCACAACGAGACGATCGCCGCGCTCGGGGTGCCCCACAAGCTCGACGTCGCCGTTCCGGTCGGGTCGCTCCCCCGCTTCGCGGAGGAGGTCCGGGCCGCCGTGCGGGAGCTCGACCCGGACGCCGAGACGATCCTGTTCGGGCACCTCGGCGACGGGAACGTGCACGTGAACGTCGTCGGCCCGCCGCCGGAGGACACCCGGGTCGACCGGGCCGTCTACGAGCTCGTCGCGCGGCTCGGCGGCTCGATCGGCGCGGAGCACGGCGTCGGCCGCCTGAAGCCGCAGTGGCTCGCGCTGACCCGCTCGCCCGCGGAGCTCGAGGCGATGCGCGCGATCAAGGACGCGCTCGACCCGCTCGGCATCCTCAACCCGGGCCGCGTGCTCCCACCGGCCGCCGCGCCGGGCTAGGGCCTGTCGATGCCGCCGGAGCCGACGACGGAGCAGCTGCTGGCGCAGGCGGGCGAGGCGCTCGGCCGCGCCGAGTGGCGCGCCGCGAAGGCGCTCTTCGCCGAGGCGCTCGACCGGGAGGAGACCCCCGAGGCGCTCGAGGGCCTCGGGACCGCCGCCTTCTTCCTCGACGAGGCGGAGCTGGCCCTCGCCGTCCGCGAGCGCGCCTTCTCCGGCTACCGGGCGGCCGGCCGGGTCGTCGACGCCGCGCGGGTCGCGACCGCGCTCGCCTGGGACTACCGCGCCTTCCGCGGCGAGCGGGCGGTCGCCGGCGGCTGGCTGGCGCGCGCCCGGCGGCTGCTCGAGGGCCGCGGGCCGACGCGCGAGCAAGGCTGGGTGGCTCTGCGCGAGGCGTCGTTCGCCCTGCCGGGCGACGCCGCGCTCGCGCGCGAGCGCTGCGCCGAGGCCGAGGCGCTCGCCCGCGAGCTCGGGGACGTCGACCTCGAGATGACGGCCGTCGCGCTCGACGGGCTCGCGCGCGTCAGCCAGGGGGAGGTCGCCGAGGGGATGGCGCGGCTCGACGAGGCGACGACGGCGGCGACCGCCGGCGAGATGCGCGACCCGCTCGCGATCGGCTTCTCCTGCTGCTACCTGATCTTCGCCTGCGAGCGCGTGCGCGACTTCGAGCGCGCCGGCCAGTGGTGCGAGCGGGTCGCGCGGATGGCCTCGGGCTGGAACATCCGCGCGCTCCGGTCGGTCTGCCGCTCCCACTACGGCACCGTGCTCATGCTGCGGGGCGAGTGGTCGACGGCGGAGGTGGTGCTGAGCGAGGCCGCCGCCGCGCTCGCGGCGCGCCCGGCCGAGGCCAGGGACGCGCTCGCGCGGCTGGCCGAGCTGCGGCGGCGGCAGGGCGAGACGGAGAAGGCGCTCGCGCTGCTCGCGCAGGCGGAGCACCACCCGATCGCCGTGCTGACGGAGGCGGCGATCGCGCTCGAGCGCGGCGATCCGGCCGCCGCGGCCGACGGCGCCCTGCGCTACCTCCGGCTGGTCGACCGGGCGAGGACCGAGCGCGCGCCCGGCCTCGAGGTCGCGGCCGAGGCGCACGCCGCGGCGGGCAGGGCCGCCGAGGCGGAGGCCGCGGCGCGCGAGCTGCGCTCGATCGCCGCGGCGGCGGGAACCGACCCCCTGCTCGGCGCCGCCTCGCAGGCCGAGGGCCTCGCGCACGCCGCCGGCGGTCGGCTCGAGCAGGCGCGCGAGGCGCTCGAGGACGCCGTCGAGCTCCTCGGCCGCGCCGGGCTCCCGTTCGAGGCGGCGCGGGCGCGCGTGGCGCTCGCGACGGCCCTGCGCGCGCTCGGCCGCGAGGACGGCGCGCGACGGGAGCTCGAGCTCGCGCGCGAGCGCTTCGCGGCGCTCGGCGCCGCGGCGGAGGAGCGCCGCGCCGGGGAGCTGCGGGCGGGCCGTGGCCGCAAGGGCCGCCCGCCGCTCTCCCGGCGCGAGGCCGAGATCCTGGGGCTCGTCGCCCAGGGCCTCAGCAACCGGCAGATCGCGGAGCGGCTCGTCCTCAGCGAGCACACGGTCCACCGGCACGTGGCGAACATCCTCCGCAAGCTCGGGCTCTCCTCGCGTGCCTCCGCGGCCGCGTTCGCGGCGAAGCACGGCCTGGCCGAGTGAGGCCTGGCCCGTTCGGGCCAGCGGCGAAGTTGGCCCGAACGGCCGAAGCCGGCGCGCGGCGGCTGCCGGATCCTCACGCGACGAGAGAACCCGCGGCACGAGGAGGAGCGAGATGCACCGTACCGGCCCAGTCGACGTCCTGCGCGACATCTTCTCGGGGGAGCTGATCCTGCCCGGCGATCCCGCCTACGACGAGAGCCGCGCCGTCTTCAACGCCATGATCGACCGCCGCCCCGCCGTGATCGCCCGCTGCGCGACGACGGCCGACGTCGCCGCCGCGGTCGGGTTCGCGCGCGAGAGCGGCCTCGAGGTCGCCGTCCGCTCGGGCGGGCACAGCGTCGCGGGGCTCGGCGTCTGCGACGACGGGATCGTGATCGACCTCGGCGGGCTCAGGGCGATCGACGTCGACCCGGCCGCGCGGACGGCGAGGGCCGGGGGCGGCGTCCTCTGGGGCGAGCTCGACGCCGCGACGCAGGCGCACGGGCTGCACGCGCCGGGCGGCCGCGTCACGACGACCGGGATCGGCGGCTTCACCCTCGGCGGCGGCTACGGCTGGACCTCGTCGAAGCACGGCCTCGCCTGCGACAACCTGCTCTCGGCCGAGGTGGTGCTCGCGGACGGCAGCGTCGTCAGGGCGAGCGAGCGGGCAAACGAGGACCTCTTCTGGGCGATCCGCGGCGGGGGCGGCAACTTCGGGATCGTGACCGAGTTCGAGCTCCGCCTGCACGAGCTCGGGCCGACGGTGCTCGCGGGGCTCGCGCTCTGGCCGCTCGACCGCGCCCCCGAGGTCATGCGCGCCTGGCGCGACTACGTCGACGGGGCGCCCGACGAGGTGTCGTCCGCCTGCGTGGTCGTGACCGCGCCGCCCGAGGAGTTCGTGCCGGACGAGATGAGGGGCCGGCCGGCGCTCGGCATGGCCGTGCTGTACGTCGGCGACCCGGACGAGGGCGCCGCGGCCGTGCAGCCGCTCAGGGACCTGCGCCCGGCGGTCGACCACGTCCAGCCGATGCCGTACACCGCCTTCCAGGCCGCCCTCGACCCGCTCGCCCCGAAGGGGCTGCGCAGCTACTGGCGGGGCGAGTACATGCGCAGCCTGCCCGACGAGGCGATCGACACCTTCCTCCGGCACGCCCCGACCCTGGTGGCGGAGGGCGCCCCGTTCACGCAGACGGTCGTCTTCCGCATCGGCCAGGGCGTCGCAGCGGTGCCCGAGGAGGCGACCGCGTTCTCGCACCGCGACGCGAACTACCTCTTCCACCCGATCTCGGTCTGGGCCGACCCCGCCGACGACGCGGGGCTGATCGGCGCCAACCGCGCCTTCGCCGACGCGATGCGACCGTTCGCCACCGGCGCCGCCTACCTGAACTTCACGCCGGAGGCGGACCGCGTCCGCGCCGCGTACGGCCCGGAGAAGTACCGCCGGCTCGTCGCGCTCAAGGACAGGTACGACCCCGACAACCTCTTCCGGCGCAACCAGAACGTCCCGCCCAGCCGCGCCGCCGGCGACGACGCCGGCCGCAGGGCCGCCCCGGACGGACGAGTCCCGACGGGGCGTGGGCCGGGGGGAGGGGTCGGCGCGGGCTCGTAGCCCCGTTCCCGGGGTTCAGGTTCGGGCCGTCCGAGCCGATGAGGAAGCCCGATGCACACGAAGCTGCGGCTCGCTCACGGCCTCGAACGGCGTGCGGGCGACCCGCCGGCGCTCGCACGGTCGCTCTTCGCGTCGGCGGCGACTCTCGCCTGCGCCGCGGTGGCCGTGCACGCCTTCCTCCCCACCGGCGGCGCGAGCTACCTCGCCGACGCGGCGATCCTCTCGGCCGCGGCGCCGTGCGCCCTGCGCGCCGCCCGCGGCCCCCGCCCGCGCGCCGGCTGGCTCGCCCTCGCGCTGGCCGCGGCCTCGCTCGGCGCCGGGGCGGTCGCCAGCACGCTGACCGGCCACCGGGAGGCCGGCGCCGGCTTCGTCTCGACCGGCGCCGCCGGCTACCTCGGCTGCTACGCGCTCGCGGCGGCCGCGCTCGTGCTGCTCGCCCGGCCGCGGGCCAGGCGGCGGTCGTGGCCGCTCCTCCTGGACGCCGTCGTCGCGGCGCTGACGGTCGCCGCGCTCGTGACCGCCCTCGGGCTCGACAGCGTGATCCACGCGAGCGGCGCCGGCCGGACCGGCTACCCGCTCCTCGACCTGCTCCTGCTCGCGCTCGTCGCGGTCGTCGCCGTCTGGCAGGGCTTCCGCCTCGCTCGCGAGAGCGCGCTCGCGTCGGCGGGGGTGAGCGTGCTCGCGCTCACGGACGCGTTCGCCTCGTCGGGCGTGCCCTCCTCGGCCCACGCGGCCGGCCACGCCTCCGACGCCGGTCTGCTGGCCGGCGCGTTGCTGATCGGGGCAGCCGCGTGCGTGGCGCGCGCCGGCCCGGCCGGGCGCGAGGCCCACCAGCGCTGGGTCGCGGCCGTCGCGCCCGCGGCGCTCGCCTTCGGCGACGTCCTCCTGCTCGTCGACGGCCGCTTCGTGCACCACTTCGGCGAGACGCCGATGGCCCTCGCGCGGCTCGCCGTCCTCGGCGGCTTCGTGCGGGTGTTCGTCAGCTTCGTCGCGACGCAGCGGATGCTCGCGAACAGCCTCAGGGACGCCGCCTCCGACGTGCTGACCGGGCTCGCGAACCGCCGCGCGCTCGTCGCCGACTCGGCGGCGATGCTGTTCGCGCCCGCGCCCGAGCCGCACGTGCTCGCGATCTACGACCTCGACGGCTTCAAGCACTACAACGACACCTTCGGCCACGAGGCGGGCGACAGGATGCTCGCGAAGCTCGGCCAGCGGGCCGCGGCGGCGGTCGCGGCCCGGGGCCGGGTGTACCGGCTCGGCGGGGACGAGTTCTGCCTCGTCTTCGCCGCGCGCGGCGACGCGGACGCGCTCCTCCTGGAGACCGCCCAGGCGCTCACCGCGGCGGGGCCGGGCTTCGCGATCAGCCCCTCGTACGGGGCGGCGACGATCCCGGGAGAGGCCCGCGACCTCGCCGGCGCGCTGCGTCTCGCCGACAGCCGCATGTACGCCCACAAGTCCGCCCGGACGCCTTCGCCGGGCACGGCGGCCGGCCGGGCGCGCGGCCGGCGCGACGAGCCCGCCCCGCTCGCGCCCGCCGCCGCGCAGCGGGCCGGCTAGGCGCGGCACGACCCGGCGGCCGCGAGCAGCTCGACGATCGCGTCGCGGCTCAGCCGGCTCGCGTCGACGACGACCGTGTAGCAGCGCGCGTCGTCGAGGTCGAGGCGGAAGAGCGCGTGCACCCAGCTCCGCTTCACGTGGTCGTCGTGCTTGACGGCGGCCTCCGCCTCGCGCCGGGCGACGACGCGCTCGGCGGCGTAGCGCTCGACCCGCCACGGAAACGGCGCCCAGAGCCGGGCGTGAACGGCGCCGGTGCAGTCGCGCATGGCCGCGAACGCTCCAGACGCGAAGACGACGCACGGCGAGCGGGCCACCGCCGCGGCGACCTCGCGGGCGAGGTGCGGGAGCGTCTCGCGCAGCTGCAGCTCGCGAAATGCCGCCGCCGCGCCGCCCGTCAGCGCGAGGCTGAGCGCGAACGCGTCGAAGCGGCCGCCGACGCGCTCCTCGATGTGGTCCAGGTCCGGCACGTCGGGGTGGAGGTCTCGCGCGAGCAGCTCGAGCGCGGCGCGGTCGACGAGCGGCACCCCCGCCCGCTCGGCGAGGCCGGCCGCGACCGCGGCCCCGCCGGTCCCCTCCTGCGCCGAGATCGTCCAGACGGTCACGCGCCCACGTATAGCGCCGGGCCGCCCGGCGCGCGGCCGGCGCGCGCACCGGCCGTCGCGCGGGGCGGTCCGCCCGCCCTACGGGAGCGCGCCCGGGATCAGCGCCCCGGCGCCGGGCACGCCTCGGGGGTCGCCGCGTCGCCGGGCGTGCCGAAGGGCGGCAGCGGCAGGGTCTGCGCCGGGTTGTGGTCGGCGATCGCCGCGTGTGCCGTCGGGTTGTCCCCCGGCGTGCCCGCCTGCGCGGGCGCGCATTCGTCGGCGGGGACGGCGACGTGGTGGAAGGCAGAGGCCGACGCGGGGATGCCCAGGGCGGCCGCGGCCGCCGCGGTCACGAGCAGTCGCTTCATCCGATTTCCTCCTTCGCTGGGTGACGACCGGCGATTCGGGCGAGCGCCGCCCCGTGGATTCGCCGGCCCGCGCGCGCTACCCGGCGTACGTCGCGTCCTCCGGACGGAGCGCCTCCGCGATCGCCGCGGCCAGCACCCGCGCGTCGCGCGGCTCGGGCGCGGTGGTGGTGACCCGGAGCCCGGGCGGGAGCCGCGCTCGAGCAGCCGCTGCACGGCGACCGCCCCTCGACCCGGCCGATCGTGAGCGCGTCGCCGGCGACGGTCGCGACGCGCAGGTCCGGGCCGAGCACCTTCGAGAGCGACCTCCGCCGTCGGGTCAGCCGGCGTACGCCTCGCTCCAGAGCGCCACCTGGAGCACGACCGCCTTGCGCCACGCGTCGTGCATCCGCTCGAGCTCGTCGGGCGCGACGCCGGGGGCGGCGAGGAAGGGTCGCAGGGTCGCGGTGATCGGGTGGACGAGCGCGATCACGTAGCGGAGGTCGATCGTCGGCACGGAGTCGACGCCGTCGGTCTCGTTCTTGCCCCGGTGGTGGCGGCGGCCGATCTCGTGCTGGTAGTCGAGCCAGGCCTGGTCGTACTCCGCCGCGGCGGTGTCGAGGATCCACCGCCCGAAGCGGGCGCGCACGCGCTCGAGGTACTCGCCGATCGGCTCGCCGGTCTCCCGGCCGGCGAAGAAACGCAGCAGGTGCGGCTGCGAGGCGACGAAGCCGTACCAGACGTCGAGCACCTCGTCGACGCGCGGCTCGAGCAGCGCGCGCGAGCGGCGCAGGGCGGCGACGTCGTCGTCGCCGAGCGTCACCGTCCGCTTGAGCAGGTCGAGCTGCTCGAGCGTGAGCGGCGAGCGGGGGACGGCGTCGGTGCCGTAGGTGTAGCCGGGAATCGTCGTGCTCATGGCTCCTCCTCGGTGTCGGGTTGGCGCCAGTCGGCGCAGTCGAGCCGCAGCTGGCGGTCGCCGAACGGCGCGTCGACGAAGCCGCAGTGGTGCGGCTTCTCGGGGTCGGCGTGGACGTTCGGCTGGAAGAAGCGGCAGGTCGCGCACATGCGCGCGGGCGGGATCCGGCCCCGCTCCTGGAGGGAGCGGATGATCGCGCAGAGGCCGCGCAGGAAGGCGCCCTGGTCGGCGGGCTCGAGCGCGTCCACCGCCTCGAGCAGGACGTCGGGCCAGCGTGCGGCGCGCACCGCCTCGCGCCGCCCGGCCGGCGTGAGGGCGACCGACAGCGTCCGCCCCCGCGCCTTCGCGACGAGCCCCTTCGCCGCGAGCGCCGCCACCGAGTCGCTCGCCGTGGGCGCGCTCACCGCGAGCTCGCGGGCGAGGTCGCCGAGGCCGGCGGCGCCGCCGCGCGCACGGAGCAGCGCGAGGATCTGGCTCTGCGTCGGGGTGAGGCCCGTCTCCTCCCGGCCGCGCCAGGCCTCGTGCCGGAGCACGAGCCCGATCTTGGCGAGGCCGGTGGCGACGAGGGCGGCGGTCGAGTCGCCGTCGGGGAGCGGGGCGCGGGCACTCATTAGGACTCCTATTTTAATCCTCCGCCCGGCTCCGCTGCGGCGGCTGCGGCGGACCCGGGTCGTCTCGAGCCCGCTCGGGAACGCCGTCCAGCGCGGCGAGGCTCGTCTCCCGGCGACCGTACCGGGTTTGACGGGCGCGGCCCGGTCCGTCAGCCTTCGTCCTCGTGCCGATCCCCACGGAGCCGGTCGGGAGCGTCCCCAGGCCGCCGGAGCTCGTCGCCGCCCTGGAAGCGGCCGCCGCGGGCACGATCGGGGCGACCGAGCTCGAGGCCCTGCTCGACGAGGCCGTCCGCGACACGATCGCCGCGCTCGAGGCGACCGGCTCGCCGGTCGTGACGGACGGCGAGCAGCGGAAGCCGAGCTTCGCGACCTACCCGGTGCACGGCCTCGACTCGCTCGCGCCGGACGGGGTCGTGATCCCGTTCGCGGACGGGCACACCCGGCGCCTGCCGGTGCTGACCGCGGGCCCGTTCCGCTACGCGACCCACGCCGACGCGTACCTGCGCGCCGCGCAGGAGGTGGCCACCCGTCCGGTCAAGCAGGCGGTCATCTCCGCCTCGGCGCTGAGCCTGCTCTACCCGGAGGACGGGATCGACGGCTACCCGCGGGAGGCCTTCCTCGCCGACCTCGTCGACGAGGTCGAGGCCGACATCCGCGGCTGCCTCGACGCGGGCGCCCACTGCGTGCAGATCGACTTCACCGAGGGGCGGCTGGCGCTCAAGCTCGATCCGTCTGGCGGGCTCCTGCGCGCGTTCGTCGACCTCAACAACCGCGTCCTCGAGCGCTTCGACGCCGGCGAGCGGCGGCGGATCGGCGTCCACAGCTGCCCCGGCGGCGACCGCGACTCGACGCACAGCGCCGACGTCGGCTACGCCGGCCTCCTGCCGGCGCTGTTCGAGCTCCAGGCGGGCGCGTTCTACCTCGAGCTCGCGGGGGAGCGCGACCCGGAGCCGGTGCTCGAGACGGTCGCCCGGCTGCTCGGCCCCGAGCGGCGCGCGTTCGTCGGCGTCACCGACCCGATCGACCCGCGCGTCGAGTCGCCCGAGGAGGTTCGCGACCGCGTGCTGCTCGCGGCGCGCCACATCCCGCCGGACCAGCTCGGGACGACCGACGACTGCGGGTTCGCGCCGTTCGCCGACGACGCGTCGACCGCCCGGGAGACGGCGTTCGCGAAGATCCGCGCCCGCGTCGAGGGCACGCGGCTCGCGGCGGACCGGCTCGGCCTCTAGCACCCTTCTCTAGCCTGGACCGTCACCGAGATGTGCCGACAGTTGCGGCTCATCTCGTCTTCACCTTGTTGGCGCCGTAGACGATGTCGGCGGGGATGCGGCCGCGGGTGAGGCGGCCGTTGTGGACGCGGCGGAAGTTGTAGTCGTCGAGGTAGTCGGCGAGATCGCGCTTCAGGCCGGTGAAGCGGACGTGCAGGTAGCGGGCGAAGGCGGGCCGCCAGCACTCTTCGAGGATCAGGCGGTGCAGTGCTTCGACCGCGCCGTTGGTCTGCGGTCTGCCGGCGCGGATCAGTGTGTGGCGGACACCGAGCTCGCTGAGGGTGTCGCGGAAGTCGTGGGAGCGGAACTCGCCGCCGTTGTCTGTGAGCATCCGCTCGAGCCGCCAGCCAGCCGCTTGCAACTCGGCGGCGACCCGGCGGGCGAGCTTCGAGGTCTGGGCGCCGGTCGGGTTGCCCTGCGGACAGCTGACCAGCTCGGCCCAGGCGTAGGAGGAGGCGACGTCGATCGCGGTCAGCTGCCAGACCGATCCCTTCGTGCCGGAGAGGCGGCCGACGAAGAAGCAGTCGATCCCGACCAGCTCGCCAGGCCGCTGTGCCTCGACGTGGCGCTCCGGCTGCGCCTCGCGCGGGGGCTGGTAGGGCGCCCGATAGCTGGCGACCAGCGAGAGCCGCTTCGAACGGGTGTTGAGGCCGTGCCGGCGCAAACAGCGCCAGACGCCGTTGTGCGAGACGAGGATCCCTCCCCAGCGCCGCTGGCGCAGCTCGCTCGCGATCCGCGCCGGCCCGTAGCCGGGATGCCCGAGCGCGAACGCGACGATCCGCTCCTCGAGGAACGGCGACAGCTGCTGCGGCATCCGCGGCCGCCGCCGCTCCCGCGGCCGCAGGATCTCCAACCCATGCCGCTCAACCCGCCGCTTCCAGACATAGAAGGTCGAGCGATGAATCCCGAACACCCGACAGGCCTCGCTCACACTCGTGCGGCCGGCGTAATCGAGCACGCGCAGCCGGTAGCCGAACAACACGTCATCCTCTGACATGCGGCTCACTCCTCTCCTTCCGACGTGGCAGTCGAAGGCGAGAGTGAGCCGAGGACCAGACGGCGCCCTCACGGGCGCCGTCCACATCTACAAGCTGAAAAGAGGCCCGAGTGTCTGGACCAC
>DASRHI010000022.1:0-37494 GCA_035650615.1 Gaiellaceae bacterium
CACCCGGCCGCTACCGGCCACCCGACACCCTGCTCGCCTTCCTCGAGGCGCTCTGATTATGCCGCCCTCATCACCACGATCCCCACCTCCGAAGCGGGCTCGCCGCTCGATGTCGGCATAACCAGGAGGTCGGCGTAATGCAGCTTATGCCGACGTCGGCATAACCGGCACCTCGTCCGCCAGAGCCTGCGCTACCTCTCCTACAAGGAACGGAAGACCTGCGCCGGCGAGCTGAAGCGGATCTACACCGCCCCCAACGCCGAGGCGGCCCGCACCGTCCTTGATGAGCTTGTGGTTGCCTGGTCAGACAGCAAGACTCGGACGGCAGCGTTACAGGTCTGGGAGCGCGCCTGGGAGCGGGTGATCCCCTTCCTCGCCTTCCCGCCGGAGATCCGCCGGATCATCTACACGACCAACACGGTCGAGAGCCTGCACATGCAGATCCGCAAGACGATCAAGACGCGCGGCCACTTCCCCAACGACGAGGCCGCCCTGCGGTTGATCTGGCTCGCGATCCAACGCGCAAAGACGAACTGGAGAAGCTGCTACAACTGGACGACCGCGATGGCCGTCCTCCGCATCCACTTCGGAGACCGTATCCTGGACTGACAACCACCACCCCGATACACAGAAAATCGCGCAGGCTCCTGCCAGCCGACGATCATCCGGCTGTAGACGTCGATCACGAAAGCGAAGAAGACCGGCCCCTCCCAGCAGCGCAGGTAGGTGAAGTCGGCACACCAGAGCTCGTTCGGCCCGGAGGCGGTGAAGTCGCGCTGCACCAGGTCGGGCCGCCGGACCGCCTGCGGGTCAGCGACAGTCGTGCGCCATGGCTTCCCGCGCCGCTTCGCGCCCCGGATGCCGTTGCTGCGCATCAGCCGCTCCACCCGGCCGCGGCCGACCTCCTCGCCCGCGCGCCGCAGCGCCCGCCACATCCGCCAGGAGCCGTAGGCGAAGTAGTTGCGCGCGTGGATCTCCCGGATCAGCTCGAGCAGCCGCTCGTCCTCGACCGCACGAGCAGAGCGCTCGCCGCTGCGGCGCTGGTAGTAGGCGGACGCCGACACGTCCAGGGCCTGGCAGATCGGCTCGACCCCGAAGCGCCCGCGCTCTTCGTCGATGAACGCGCTCACCTCGGCCGGTCCGGGTCGAGCTCCTTGGCGAAAAACACGCTCGCCGCCTTCAAGATCTCGTTCGCCCGCCGCAGCTCGAAGTTCTCGCGCCGCAGCTTGCGGATCTCCTCCCGCTCCTCGCTCGTCAGCAGATCGCTGCGCCGACCCTCGTTCGCCTCCACCTGCCGCACGTACTTCCGCAGCGTCTCCGACGGCAGCCCGAGGTCAGCCGCCACGTGCGCGATCGGCCGGCCCGACTCGAACACCAGCCGCGTCGCGCGCTCCAACAACTCCACCGGGTACTTCCTCGCTCTCGCCATCACCGGAGCATCCCCTTCCGCCAGGACAGCGCCTGGCAGTCAGGTCTCCGTCAAACCCGGGATGGCTCATTGACTGGTCGCTGCCGAAGGCTCGGTCGGTGAGCTCGCGTTGGCGCCGCGGGTTCAGGAACCGCTGGGGGAGGAAGGATCGCAAGGAGGAGCAGTCGCTGTGGCTTCCTCCAGCGTTCGCTCGACTTCGAGATTCGGCTCGATGACGCGGGTTAGCCGAACAAGCGCGAACGGATTCGAACGGCCGCCCGTGAATCGACGGGCCGGGGTCACCGGCGCGGGCCCCGCACCGGCCCCATGCCGATCGCCCAGGAGGGGCGACGGCGCGGTGCCGACCGACACGTGGGCGATCGTGCGCCCGCTCGACCGCGCGATCTTCGTCGCGCTGGAGGACGGCGGGCCGCTGGGGCCGCAGCGCCCGAGGAGGCCCGGCCGGCCAGGACCGGCCCGCCGGCGCGGAGGCGCGGCGCGCGGGATAATCCGGGGCTCGGCAACCCCCTCGGCGGCGCCCGGGGTCGCGTCGGGGGCCGGCCGGGCACGCGAAAGGAGGAGGATGGCCGGGCCTGCGACGGCGATCTCGCCGCTCGAGGCGCGCGAGAGCATGACCCGCGAGGAGCTCGCACGGGGCCGGGTCGAGGAGCGCGCGCCGTTCACGCCGGGGCTCCCGAACCTGACTGGCCGCCGGATCGGCGCGGCGCTCGACTCCGAGGAGGAGCTCGAGGGCGAGCTGCGCCGCGACGGTACCGCCGGGCGCCGGTGGGGCTCGCTCGAGGGGAGGCGGGCCGACCGCGCCTCGGCGGGGGCCGCCGCGGCCGTCGCCGGCGCGCGGGAGCTCGCGCGCGGCCTCGCGCGCGTCTGCGCCCGCGAGCGCGTCCTCCGGGCCCGGTAGGGGATGGCCGCGCTCCCGCAGCCGGCGGTCTGCGTCGTCGGCGCCGCTCTCGTCGACCTGATCGCCTACGTCCCGCGGCTGCCGCGCGTGGGGGAGACGCTGCACGGAACCGGCTTCCGCATCGGCCACGGCGGCAAGGGCGCGAACCAGGCGGTGATGGCCGCGCTCCTGGGCGCGCGGGTGAGCATGCTGACTCGCGTCGGCCGCGACGTCTTCGGCGAGGGCATGCTCGAGAACTTCCGGGCCCGCGGGGTCGACACGACCCACGTGCTCGTGACCGAGGACGCGCCCTCGGGAGTGGCGCCGATCGCCGTCGACCCGAACGGCGACAACGCGATCGTCATCGTCACCGGGGCGAACGAGCGGCTGACGCCGGACGACGTCGAGCGTGCGCGCGGCGCGATCGCCGCGGCCGACGTCGTCGTCTGCCAGCTCGAGATCCCGCTCGAGGTCACCGAGGCGGCGCTGCGCGTCGCGCGGGAGGAGTCGGCGCGCACGATCCTCAACCCGGCCCCGGCGGTCGAGGACCTGCCCGGGCGGCTCTACGGCCTCGCGGACGTCCTCTGCCCCAACGAGCTCGAGACCGAGCTCCTGCTCGGCCGGCCGCTCGAGCCGGGGCGCGAGGCGGACGCGGCGGCCGAGCTCGTCGCGCGCGGCGCCGGCTCGGTCATCCTCACGCTCGGCGAGCGCGGCTGCCTCGTCCACGCCGGGGGCGAGCCGACGCGGCTGCCGGCCGACGCCGTCGACGCGGTCGACACGACCGGCGCGGGCGACGCCTTCGTCGGCAGCCTCGCCTACTTCCTCGCGCGCGGCGAGCCGCTCCTCGAGGCGGCGGCGCGCGCGAACCGCATCGCCGCGATCAGCGTCCAGAGGCCGGGCACCCAGACGAGCTTCCCGGCGGCCGACGCGCTGCCCGAGGAGCTCTACGCCGCGTCGAGCGCGGCGAGCCGGCCGAAGGCCGAGGCGCCGTCGAGCGAGTCGTAGACGTCGTCGAGGACCTCGCGGAGCGGTCGTCGAGGGCGCGCGGCCCCGGGCCCCGGCCGCGCCGGCCAGGCCCTGTGTCAGGCTGCGGGCATGCGCGTCGTGCGCACCGTTCGGGGCGACATCGATCCGGAGGCGCTCGGGCCGACCGACGCGCACGACCACCTGTTCTTCGCGACGCCGCTCGAGCCGGGCGAGGAGTTCCTCGAGCTGGCCCCGGCGATCGAGGAGGCGCGGACGCTGGCCGCGGCCGGCGCGGCCGCCCTCGTCGACTGGACGCCGCTCGGCCTCGGCCGCGACCCCGGCGGCCTGCTCGCGGTGTCGGAGGCCACCGGCCTGCACGTCGTCGCCGCGACCGGCGTCCATCGCGAGGCCCACTACCGGCCCGACGACCCGCTGCGGCGCGCGGGCGCCGACGAGCTCGCCGAGCGCTTCGTCGCCGACGTCGCCGGGGCCGGGATCCGGTCGGGCGTGATCAAGGTCGGGGCCGGCTACCACCGGCTGACGCCGTTCGAGCGTCAGGCGTTCGAGGCGGCCGCCGCGGCGCACGCGCGGACGGGCGCGCCCGTGTGCGTGCACAGCGAGCACGGCACGATGGGCCTCGCGATCGCGGAGCGGCTGCGCGACCTCGGCGTCGCCCCTTCGTCGGTCGTGATCGCCCACCTCGACCGGAACCCCGACGCGGCCGAGCACGCGGAGACGGCGGCGACCGGCGCGTGGCTCGAGCTCGACGGCGCCGGCCGCACGAAGTACTGGCCGGACTCGACGATCCTGCAGCTGATCGCCGACCTCGCCGCGCGCGGCTGCGACGACCGCATCCTGCTCGGAGGCGACGCCGCGCGGCGCACGTCGCTGCGCGCCTACGGCGGCGGCCCCGGCCTCGACTACCTGTTCGCGCGCTTCCGCCCGCGGCTCGAGCGGGAGCTCGGCGCCGAGCTCGCGCACCGGCTGCTCGTGGCGAACCCGGCGCGCGCGTTCGCCTTCGAGCCGCGAGAGGGCGCGGAGTAGAGTCGGGTCCCCGACGAGCTCGCGCCCGGGCGGAGGTCCACCGGCTCTACGGCGGGTAGGCGGCTCAGGCGAGGTCGGCGCCGCGCTCGGCCAGCAGCCGCCGCAGGACCGAGCGGTGGCACCGCTCCTCGCTCTCGCAGTAGCAGCCGATCGAGAGGCTCGTCCGGTGCGACAGCGCCGCGAGCAGGTCGAGCGTCCTCGCGGCGTCCGGTCTCCGCAGCTCCGCGCGGAACGCGCGCTCGAAGCTCCTCCACGCCCGCTCGTCCCCGGCGCGCCGGGCGACGGCCATCAGCTCCGGGCTCGGGGCGAGGGTCGGCAGCCACACGTCGTAGTAGTCGCGCTTCGCGTAGTCGGCTCTCGGCACGCCGCGCGGCGGCCGGCGGACCGTGCCGAGGCGCAGGCCCTCGTCCGGCCGCCGCGGAGACCCGAGCCTCACGACCCGGATCGGCATCCCCCGCCCGTCACGGCGTCGTACGGAAGGCGACCTCGTACTTCGCGACGGACACGCGCTTCCCCGGCGTGTCGCTCTCCGGCATCGCGTTCAGCAGCTCGTCGCCCCGCCGGTAGTTCGTCCTCGTTCTCGAAGAAGAGGAGCACGAGCGCCTCGTCGGCCTCGGGCCGGTGGAGCACGATCATCTCGCTCACGTCCAGACCCTCGGGCGGCTCCTGCCCCTCCATCTCCCGCTCCATCTCCCCGATGCGGTCCCTGCTCACCCCCGAGAAGGACACGACCCGTGCGAGCGCCATCCTGGCCTCCTTGTCGATTCGGCCCACCCTACGCCGTCCGGGCCGTCCCGCCAAGGGCGCCGCCCGTCCCGCTCCGGTACGGGCTCTTAAGCTCCTCTCAGGCCGATCTGCTCTCATGTGCCGGTGACCTGGATCAGACGGCTGCTCGCAGGCGGGAGCCTCGGGAACGGGCAGCTGACCGCGGTGGCGGCGGCGCTCCTGCTGCTGCTCCTCGCGATCGAGGGAGCGACGCTGCTCCGGCTCGGCTCGCTGCTGACGGTGCACGCGTTCGTCGGGATGCTGCTGATCCCCCTCGTGGCGCTGAAGCTCGCGAGCACCGGCTGGCGGATGCTGCGGTACTACCTGGGCGGCGGGGAGTACGTCCGGCTCGGCCCGCCGCACGCCGTCCTGCGCGTGCTCGTGGCGCCCGCGATCGTGCTCTCGACCGTCACGCTGCTCGGGACCGGGGTCGCGCTGCTCGCGCTCGGCCGGACAAGGGGGGCCGTCGTCGGCCTGCACGAGGCGAGCTTCGCCGTCTGGCTGGGCGCGGCCGGGCTCCACGTCCTCGCGCACCTCCCGAAGCTGCCGCGGCTCCTCCGGGCGCGCGCCCCGGGCCTGGGGCTCCGTGCCGCCGCGGTCGCGGGCGCGGTCGTCGCCGGCGGGGTCCTCGCGACCGCGACGCTGCCCTCCGCCGACCGGCTGCAGGACCGCGTCTCCGCCTCCATCGGCGTCGACGCGCGCTAGGAGAGCGCGTCCTCCGGCCCGCGCAAGCCCGGCGTCGTGCGGCGCGGGGGCTGCCGAGCGGCACCCGTCAGGCGAGGCTCGCCTTCACCACCTTCCCCATGGCGTTCCGCGGCAGCTCGTCGACGAACACGACCTCGCGCGGCCGCTTGTGCGGCGCGAGCAGGCGGCCGGCGTGGGCGACGAGCTCCGCCTCGCCCGCCGCGGGGCCCTCGCGCAGGACGACCCACGCGACGACGCGCTCCCCGAGGTCGGCGTCGGGCCGGCCCCGGACGGCGGCCTCCGCGACCGCGGGATGCTCGAGCAGCGCGCTCTCGACCTCGCCGGCGCCGATCTTGAAGCCGCCGCTCTTGATCAGGTCGGTCGAGCGGCGGCCGACGAGCCTGAGCTCGCCGCCGGGGCCGCGCGTCGCGAGGTCGCCGGTCAGGAACCAGTCGTCCGCGAACGCCGCGGCCGTCGCCTCGGGCCGGTTGAGGTAGCCGGTGAAGAGGCTCGGGCTGCGGACCTGGACCTCGCCGACGGTCTCGCCGTCGGCGGCGTCGAGCACGCGGCCCTCCTCGTCGGCGAGCCGCACCTCGACGCCGGCGAGCGGGCGACCCACCGAGCCCGGCGTCCGGTCGCCGTCGGCGCGCGCCGAGGCGATCATGAGCGTCTCGGTCATGCCGTAGCGCTCGACGATCCGCCGCCCCGTCAGCCGCTCGACCCGCCGGTGCTCGGCGGCCGGCAGCGCGGCCGAGCCCGACACGAGCAGACGAGCGCGGGCCAGCGCCGCGGCGACCCCGGCGTCCGCCTCCGCCGCGTCGGCCAGGCGCCGGTACATCGTGGGCACGCCGAACAGCATCGTCGCCCCGCGCTCGAGCGCGTCCGCGAGCGCCGCCGGCGTGAAGCGCCCCGCGTGCACGACCGGCGAGCCGAGCCGGAGCGGGCCGAGCACGCCGAGCACGAGCCCGTGCACGTGGAAGAGCGGGAGCGCGTGGGCGAGCACGTCGGCCTCGGTCCACCGCCAGGCCTCCGCCAGCGCGTCCAGGTTGGCGGCGAGCGCGCGCCTCGGGATCCGGACGCCCTTCGGCGGCCCGGTCGTCCCCGAGGTGTAGACGACGAGCGCGGTGCGGGCGCCGTCGCCGTCGTCGCCGGCGTCTCGGTACGCGCCGCGCCGCGACGAGGGGCGCACGACCGGGAGGCCCGCCAGCGGCTCCGGCGGCACGACCCCGGCGCCCGCGAGCACCGCGTCGGGCCGGGCGTCGGCGGCGACGTGCTCGAGCTCGCGCGCGGCGGCGGCGGGGTCGAGCGGCACGACCTCGACCCCCGCGGCGAGCGCGCCGACCACGGCGACCACGGTGTCGAGGCTCGGCGTCGCCACGACCGCCGCCCGCCGGACGCCGGCGAGCTCGGCGGCGAGCCCGCCCGCGAGCGCGGCGAGCTCGCGCCGAGCGAGCGTGCGCCCGCCGATCGTGACCGCCTCGCGCGCGCCGCCGGCGGCGAGCGGCGGGAAGAGCCCGCCGGTCACCGCCGGTCCGCCTCGAGGACGACCGCCTCGGAGGGCCGGAGCCGGCCGTCCCAGCGGCCGCCCTCGCGCTCCTCGTGCGAGGCGACCTCGACCCGCCAGCCCGAGACGGCCAGGACGCCCTCGACCGGCTCCTCGCCGAAGCCGATCGCCACCCGGCGCACGTCGCCGCCGCGCCGGCGCTCGTAGGCGAGGGTGCCCGCGGGGGAGCCGAGCAGGCGCCAGCTCCCGAGCCGAAGCGCGGCGGAGCGCCGCCGCGCCCGGAGCAGGCGGCGGTAGAGCGAGAGGACGGAGTCGGGATCGGCGTCCTCCGCCGCGGCGTTCCTCCGCGCCGGGTCGGGCGGCCACGGGAGCCAGGGCCGCGCGGGCCAGCCGTGCCCGGGCGCCGAGTCCCACGGGATCGGCGCGCGCGAGCCGTCGCGGCCGCCCGGGTCGACCCGGGCCTCCGCGGGGACCTCCGCGTCGAGCAGGCCGAGCTCCTCGCCCGCGTAGAGGAACGGCGTCCCGCGCAGCGTGAGCAGCAGCACCGCGGCCGCGCGCGCCCGCTCCTCCGATCCCCCGAAGCGCGTGCGGTGGCGGGGCTGGTCGTGATTCGAGAGCACCCACGACGGCCACGCCCCGGCCGCCGACAGCAGCCCGTCCGCCTCCGCGACGGCGGCGCGGAACGCCTCGGCGGCCCAGGGAAGGTGCATGAGCGTGAAGTTGAAGACGACGTGCAGCTCGTCGCCGCGCCCGTAGTACGGGACGAGCAGCGCCGGCGAGAGGAGCGGGATCTCGCCGACCATCACCCGGTCGCCGCCGTACTCGTCGAGCACCCGGCGGATCCCGCGCAGCAGCTCGTGCGTGCGCGGCTCGTGGTAGCTGCCGACGAGGTCGCGCTCGGCGAGCCCGGCGGGCCGGTCGGCCAGCGCCTCGTCCTTGCCGATCAGGTGGACGACGTCCGCGCGGAAGCCGTCGACGCCGCGGTCGAGCCAGAAGCGGAGGACGCCGTGCATCGCCTCGACGACCTCCGGGTTCGCCCAGTTGAGGTCCGGCTGCTCCGGGAGGAAGAGGTGGAGGTACCACTGCCCCGTCGCGTCGTCCAGCGTCCAGGCGGGCCCGCCGAAGGCCGAGAGCCAGTTGTTCGGCGGCCCGCCGTCCCGGCCGTCCCGCCAGATGTACCAGTCGCGCCTGGGCGAGCTGCGCGACGACCTCGAGTCGAGGAACCACGGATGCTGCGAGCTCGTGTGGTTCGGGACCCAGTCGAGCAGGACACGGAGCCCGCGCCGGTGCGCCGCCGCCAGCAGCCGGTCGAAGGCGCGCAGGTCGCCGAAGACGGGGTCGACGTCGGTGTGGTCGCTGACGTCGTAGCCGAAGTCGGCCATCGGCGACCGGTAGAAGGGGGAGAGCCAGACGGCGTCGACGCCGAGGCGCGCGACGTGGTCGAGCCGCGAGGCGATGCCCGCCAGGTCGCCGACGCCGTCGCCGTCGGAGTCGGCGAAGGAGCGCGGGTAGATCTGGTAGACGACGGCCGACTGCCACCACGGCGCCTCGGCCCGGCGCGGTCGGGTCGCGGTCGAATCGTCGCCCACGCGCGGGATCGTAGGCGGCGGCGCCGGCGGGCCCGCGGCCGCGCCGTCCTCATCCCGTCGGCCGCTGCGTCCGCTCGACCCGCTCCTCCTCGAGCGTGAGCTCAGCCGTCGGGAAGGCCTCGAGCCGCTCGTCCGGAATCGGCTCGCCGCTTGCGACCGAGCGCCCGTAGCTTCCCTCCGCGAGTCGAGCCTCCGCGCGCTCGACGGCGGCGAGCTCCGCGAGGAGCGCCGTCGTCAGGCTCTCGTCGAGCTCGTCCTGGAAGAGCTCGGAAGCACGATCGGCCGGCTCGTCCTGGTCGGAGAGCTCGCCGACGTCCGCCCACCGCCGTCCCGCGAGCGCGCGCTCTATGCGCTTCCGCTCGCGCGCGAGCAGCACGCGCGCACGCTCGGGGTCCATCGCTCCTCCCGGCCTACGTCCTGCTGATCGCCTCGACGAGCGTGCCGACCTCCTCGTGCGAGGCGTGCCGGGCGAGGTCCGCCTGGCAGAGGATGCCGAGCAGCCTCCCGTCCTCGCACACGGGCAGCCGGCGCACCTGGTGCTGCGCCATCAGCGCCTCGGCCCGCTCCAGGGGGTCGTCGGGCGCGATCGTGAACACCTGGGGCGTCATGACCGCGGCGACCCGGTCGTCGCCGAGACCGGTCGCGACGTAGCGGACGGCGATGTCGCGGTCGGTGACGATCCCGACGAGCTCGCCCTCCGTGCAGACGGGGAGCGCGCCGACGTCCCGCTCGCGCATCAGCTTCGCCGCCGAGAGGACGGTGTCCGTGGGCGAGATGCACGTCACGTCCGCGCTCATGATCTCGCGAACATTCATTCCTTCCACCTCCTCGGGGATCGACGCCAGCGTGCCTGCGCGAGCCGGCGGCCCGCATCGGCATGCGCCCCGATCGGCGTGCGCGGAAACCACGAAGCTCGCGACCGGGCCTCGCGCCGCCGAAGCGGGCCGTCCGCCGGCGCTCGTCCCCGCTCGCGGTGGGGATCCGCGACCCGGGGTGCGATCCCTGCGTCAGCGATTTCGCCGGAGCGGGATACGCGTGCTCGCCGATGCCGCCTCGCCGCCCGGGCGCGACGATCTACGCGAGATGGCGTGGCAGACCGCACCCGCCGAACCACGGGCCGCCCGGGTGCGTCCGGTCGCGATTCCCGCCGACTCGACGTCGCTGCCGGGCTCGCTCGCGCTTCCGGCCGGGGCGGTCGGGGTCGTCGTCTTCGCGCACGGCAGCGGCAGCAGCCGGTTCAGCCCGCGCAACGTTCAGGTCGCGGCGTCGCTGAACGACGCGCGCCTGGGAACGCTGCTCCTCGACCTGCTGAGCGAGCAGGAGGCACGCGTCCACGGCAAGGTCTTCGACGTGCCGCTGCTCGCCGAGCGGCTGTCGGCGGCGACGGCGTGGGTCGAGGCGGCGCCGGAGGTCTGCCACCTGCCGATCGGCTACTTCGGCGCCAGCACCGGCGCGGCGGCCGCCCTGTGGGCGGCGGCGCAGGACGGCGGCGTCGGGGCGGTCGTCTGCCGCGGCGGCCGTCCCGATCTCGCCGCGGCGCGCCTGCCCGCCGTGCGCGCGCCGACCCTGCTCGTCGTCGGCGGGAACGACGACGTCGTGCTCGAGCTGAATCGAGAGGCGCTCGCCCTGCTCGGTTGCGAGGCGGAGCTGCGGGTCGTCGAGGGCGCCACCCACCTCTTCGAGGAGCCCGGCGCGCTCGAGGAGGTCGCGAGCCTCGCGCGCCGGTGGTTCCTGCGGCACCTCGGCGAGGGCCCGCCGAGCGCGGACGGGAGCTCCTGAGGGACGTCGCCCATGCGCGCGCATCCGCCCACGTCGCGTCGCTCGGTGGCTCGCCGCAGCCGGAAGCGGCTCGATCCCCGCCGGAGGCCGGGGGGTGCGGGCCGCGTCGTCGCGGGAGGCGGCCGCGAGGCCGTGACGAGCGCGAGTGGCGATCGTCGGGAGGCGGGCGGCCGGCTCGCGGCCGGGCTCGTCGCCGGAGCGGTGCTCGCGTTCTTCCTGGACCCGGCGCGGGGCCGGCACCGCCGGCGCCTCCTCCGCGAGCGAAGCGCCGGCGCCGTGAGGCACTCGGCCCGCCGGGTCGGGCGGGCCTGCCGCGCCGGCGCGCTCAGGGCCCGGGGCCGGGTGGACGGGGCCCTCCACCGCGTGCGGCCTCGCCGCCGGGCGCCGCTCGACGACGCCGGCCTCGCGCACAAGGTCGAGAGCATGCTCTTCCGCGACCCGCACGTGCCGAAGGGGCGGCTCAGCATCAACGCGGAGAGGGGCGCCGTCTTCCTGCGCGGCGAGGTCGAGAGCGCCGAGCTGATCGACGAGCTCGCGGCGGCGGTACGGACGATCCCCGGCGTGAGGGAGGTCGTGAACCTGCTCCACGTGCCGGGCGTGCCCGCGCCGCACCCGGACGGAAGGCGCCCACGACCGGGCGGGTCCTGAGGCGGCGGATCGAGGCGCCGAAGCCGCCGTGGGCCTTCGCCGCGAGCTGAGGGAGGACGGGCCGATCGACGCCGGCTTCGGGCTGACCGCACCCGGCCGCCGCGCCCTCCGGTGGCGCTCGGGCCGTCCCGGACGGTGAGCCCCGCCGGGAGCCGCGGCCCCGATGCTGCGGGAAAGCCGTGCCGCGCACCGGCCCGCCCCCGATGCCGGCGCGCCCGGCCGCGCGGAGAGTGAAGGTGGACACTCGACGAGGGACGGCGTGAGCAGGACCGCGTTGCACGCACGGAAGGCGGCTCGGCCGGTGAACCGAGCCGACGGGGTCGTGCTCACCCCCGAGGGCCACGCGAAGCTGCGGCAGGAGCTCGCGCACCTGACGGCGGTGAGGCGGCCGGAGGCGGCGGCGCGGCTCAGCCAGGCGCTCCAGGTCGCCGGCGACCTCGCGGACAACCCGGAGTACCTCGACGCGCGCGCCGAGCTGGACCTCGTCGAGCGGCGGATCGCGCTGCTCGAGCGGCTGCTCGACGCCGCCCGCCTGCTCGGCCCGGAGGAGCCCTCGACCCGGGTCGTGTCGCTGGGCTCCCGCGTCGTCCTCGACGACCTGGACGACGGGACGCGCGAGGAGTACCTGCTCGTCTCGTCGGCCGAGTCGGATCCGGCGCGAGGGCGGCTCTCGAACGAGTCGCCCGTCGGGCGCGCGATCGAAGGGCACTGCCGCGGGGACGTGGTGGAAGCGCACGCCCCGCGCCGGGTGAGGCACCTGCGGATCGTCGACATCCGCCTGGAGCGGCAGGCCGCGTAGGCGTAGCGTTCCGGCCCGTGGCGCCTGCAGCCGCCGCCGGCCGCCCCCTTCGGGTGGGGATGCTCGCCCCGATCTCGTGGCGGGTGCCGCCGCGCCACTACGGGCCGTGGGAGCAGTTCGTGTCGCTGCTGACCGAGGGGCTGGTCGAGCGGGGGGTGGACGTGACGCTCTTCGCCACGGCCGACTCGGAGACGAGGGCCCGCCTCGTGGGAACCGCTCCGACCGGCTACTCGGAGGACCCGGCGCTCGACGCGAAGGTCTGGGAGTGCCTGCACGTCGCCACGGCCTTCGAGCGCGCGGCCGAGTTCGACCTGATCCACAACAACTTCGACTTCCTGCCGCTCACCTACAGCGGCCTCGTCGACACGCCCGTCGTGACCACGATCCACGGCTTCTCGTCCGAGCGGATCGTGCCCGTGTTCGAGCGGTACAACGGGCGGGCGTACTACGTCGCGGTCAGCGAGGCCGACCGCCACGAGCGGCTCGACTACGTCGCGACGATCCACCACGGGATCGACCTGGGCGCGTTCGAGCCGGGCGCCGGCGACGGCGGGTACCTGCTGTTCTTCGGCCGGATCCACCACGACAAGGGGGCGGTCGAGGCGATCGACGTCGCCGAGCGGGCGCAGACGCCGCTCGTGATCGCCGGGATCGTCCAGGACCGCGAGTACTTCGAGCGCCTCGTGCAGCCCCGGCTCGACGGCGAGCGGGTGCGGTACGTGGGCCCGGTCGAGCGCGACCGCCGCGGCGCACTCCTCGGCGGGGCCGGCGCGCTGCTGCACCTCGTCAACTTCGAGGAGCCGTTCGGCTTCAGCGTGGTCGAGGCGATGGCGTGCGGGACGCCGGTGGTGGCCGCGCGGCGCGGCTCGATGCCGGAGATCGTCCGCGACGGCGAGAACGGCTTCCTGGTCGGCTCGCTCGACGAGGCGGTCGAGGCGGTGCGCGCGGCGGCCCTGCTCGACCGGCGCGCCGTGCGCGCGTCGGTCGAGGCGCGCTTCGGCGTCGGCCGCATGGTCGACGACTACCTCGCCGCCTACCGGCGCGTGCTCGAGCTGCACCGGTCGCGGCCCGCCTGAACGGCGGGGCGCGGCCGGACCGCCGGGCCGCGGAGCCCCGAGGCTACGCTTCGCCCGGCATGGCGAGAACCCGGAGCCTGGCGCCCGCCGCGCTCGCGGTCGCGGCCGCGCTCGCCGCCGCCGCAGCCGCCGCCGCGCCGCCGACGAAGCCGCTCTCCTCCCTCGGGCGCCTGCGCCCGGCGCCGCCGCCCGGCGAGCTCGGGCCCGAGCTCGTCCCGGTGCCCGACGCGCCCGCGCTCGCGCCCGCCGCGTCGAAGGCGACCCCCTCGAGCGGCGTCGGCGGCATCCGCTGCGAGCGCAACGAGAGGCTCGCCTTCCACGTCCACGCGCACGTCGCGGTGTTCGTGAACGGCAGGCCGCGCGCCCTCCCGGCCGGGATCGGCGTCTGGCCGGCGCTCCCGGAGGCGGTCGTCCGGACGGGCACGTTCGGGCTCACGCCCGAGGCCTGCCTCTCGTGGCTGACGACGCACTTCGCCGACGGGATCGTCCACGTCGAGGCGCCGGTGAGGCGCGCGTTCGTGCTCGGCGAGCTCTTCGACGTCTGGGGGCAGCCGCTCTCGCGGACCCGCGTCGGCCCGGCGCGCGGCCCGGTGGTCGCGATCGTGAACGGCGGCGTGTGGACGGGCGACCCGCGCCGGATCCCGCTCGCGAGCCACGCGCAGATCCAGCTCGAGGTCGGCCGCCCGCTCGTGGCCTACCAGCCCGTCGAGTTCCCCGGGACGTACTGACCCGGCGCGAATCACTGAGCCGAGTGATGCCGCCCGCCGCAGCGCGCGCCGATGACAGCGGCATCTCGATCATTCTGGCGTTCGGCCCACGCCAGCGACGACAACAAGGAGTTGCTGCGACGCGCCCATGGCCGAGCCCGTGATCAGAGACCAGCACCCACTCGCCGGCAGGCCGGACCCGATCGGCCGGCTCGAGGCGAGGCTCGCCGCCCGCCGTGCCGAGGTCGAGCGCCGCGAGGCCGTGCTCAGCCGGCTCACCCGCCTGACCGACCTGATGGAGCGCGAGCGCCGCCTCTCCGACCGCCGCAGGCTGGTCGAGACGATCGAGGCGCACCTCGAGCGCTCGCGCGCCCGGATCGAGGAGCAGATCCGGCGCTTCGGCGAGTCCGGCGAGTCGCACGTCCACGCCTTCCGCCCCGTCCGGCTCCACGCGGTCGGGTCCGGCTACTTCTCCCAGGGCACGTACGAGAACGAGGACGACTGGTGGGCGAAGCAGCTCGGCGGCCCGCCGAAGTCCGTCGCGATCTGACGCTCAGCCGGCCGCGCCGCCCGGAGGCGCCGAACGAGGTGAACGTGAGCCGGCCGTCGGCCGCGCTCGAGGCGCGGACGGCCGCTGCTCGTTCGGGCCGCCGTGGCCGGCGGCTTCGCCGCCGCGCTCGCGGTCGGCGCCGTCGCGGGGCTCGTCCCGGCGCTGCGGGCGGCGGGCCTCTCGCCGGCCGAGGCGCCGCGCACAGCTCCGACGCCGGCGCGCGGGCCGCGGTCAGGCGACCGGCGGGGCGGGCGGCCGCGCCGCCGGCGGGCGGAGCGGCTCCGTCCCGCCCTCGAGCAGGCTCCGGCAGGTGCCGACGGCGTCGCGGAAGCGCTGCGACGGCCCGCCGCCGAAGCGGCCCCGCACGGGCGCGCCGCCGCCGAGGTTGCGCACGCACTCGTCGAACGCACGCCGGCGCTCCCGCCGCGCCGCGCTCGCCGCGCCGGCGGCGGCGGAGGTCGTCGCCGTCGCGGCGGTGGGCGCCGCCTTCGTCGCCGTCCCGCCGCCCGGGCGCTCGAGCGTCGTCACGGCGATCACGATCCCGGCGACCGCGAGCAGCGGCAGCAGCGTCCCGACGACGAGCTTCGACGCGGGCGGGGCCTTCTGCGGCGGCGGCGCCGGCCACCAGTCCGGGTCCGAGAACCGGCCGGCCATCCCGCCGGATTCTCTCAGCCGCAGGGCGTCACGGCCAGCGGCCGGGGCCCGGCGCGAGCGACTCGAGCGCGTGCCAGTCGGCGCGTGGCGGCGAGAACACCTCGACGATCACCGCGCCCTCGGGGCCGACCACGACCGAGTGGGGCACGTTGCCGAGGATGCGCCAGGTCCCGCCGGGGCGGAGCTCGCGTTCCTCGCCGCCGATCGTGAACGTCACCGAGCCCTCGAGCAGGATCCCGACCTGCTCGTTCTCGTGGGCGTGCTCGGGGACGACCGCGCCCGCGTCGAGCTCGAGCAGGCTCAGCGTCACCCGCTCGCCGTGGACGGAGCGCCCCACGATCCCGTCCCAGATCCGCTGTGGCCCGAGCGCGGCGACCTCGGCGAAGACGTCCACGGTCCGAACACTACAATCGAGCGCGTGAGGGGGGTCGTCGGCGCGCTCGCGGCGGCGGCGCTCGTGGCCGCGCCGCCCGCCGGCAAGGACATCACGATCACCGTCCGGAGCGTCGCGGGCAAGGTCGTCCGCCACCCGCACCCGCCTGCCGGCGAGGTCGGCGACGAGTTCGTCTCGACGCTCGTCCTCCTCGACCCGCGCACCCGCGCCCGCGTCGGGACGATGGCCTACTCCTTCACGATCCTGACGCGCTGCCGCGGCCTCACGGCCCGCTGCTCGGCGACCGCGAGGCTCGAGTCGACGACGACCTTCCGCGACGGCACGATTCGAGCGGCCGGGAAGCGGGTCTCGATCGCGCAGCCGACGGTGGTCGTCCGCGTCAGGGGCGGCACGGGCCGCTACGAGCACGCCCGGGGAACGCTCACGTTCGGCCCGACGACGACGCAGACGAACGTGTACCGGCTCTCGCTCCCGTGAGCGCGCGGGAGCCGCGGCGGCCCCCGCGCGCCGGAAGCGTGCTCACATCGGCATCCGGATCTGCCCGCGGATCTCGCCGTTCGGGTTCTTCGCCGTGTGGACGTTCACGTACGTGGCGCCGCTCGCGAGCGCGGAGCGCTGCGCGGCCGTGAGCGTGGCCGCGCCGGAGGCCGGCGAGCTGCAGGGGCCGCAGAGGGGCACGAGCACCGCGCCGCTTTTGCCCTTCTTGCCGGCGTGGATGTGCGCGGCCGCGGCGGCGCCGCTCAGGTGGGTGAACGTCAGCCGCCACTTCAGCGTCGACCCGGTGAGCGTCGCGGCGAACTTGCCGGCGGCGCCGGCCTTCGTCCCCTTCGGGTGCGGGATCTCCTGACCCACGTTGAGCGCGGCCGTGAACGTCGTCGGCTTCGCCTGGTTGCCTCCGACCGCCGCGCCCGAGAGCGCGAGCGCCGCCGCCGCGAGCGTCGCGACCGGTGCGAGCTTCTTCTTCAACACGTCCTCCTTCGTCTCGAGGGCTCTACGGCAGACCTTCGCTTCCCCGCCCGATTCGGTTCGGCCGCCGGCGACCGCACCGGCTAGAGTGCGCGTGCCCCCGCCGCCGTCCCCTCGCACCGGACCGTGACGACCCTCGACGACGCCCTGGCCGCGCCTCGCCGGCGCTCCGCGCGCCTGCGGATCCGCAGGCCGCGCGAGTTCGCCGTCGGCGCCGTCTTCTGGGCGGTCGTCCTCGGCGTCGGGGTCTACTGGTGCGTGATCTGGGCGCAGGGGGGAGCCGACGGCGCCAGCGGCTTCAAGTGGCAGGACGAGACCCAGGTCTTCCTCAACCTCGGGCGCATCACGGCGCTCCTCTCCGGCTACCTGGCGCTGATCGAGGTGCTGCTGCTCGCGCGGCTGCCCTTCCTCGAGCGCCTGATCGGCTTCGACCGGCTCACGAACTGGCACCGCTGGAACGGCCATGCCGTGCTCTACCTCGTGCTCGCGCACGTGGTCTTCAGCGTGTGGGGGTTCGCGAGGCAGGACTTCCCGCCGACCTCGTGGAGCGACGAGTACTGGCGCCTGATGACGAACGGGAACTTCCCGGGCATCATCATCGCGACGATCGGGACCGTCCTGCTGATCGTCATCCTCGCGAGCTCGCTCGCGATCGCGCGGCGCAAGCTCAACTACGAGCTCTGGTACGCCGTCCACTTCACCGCCTACGCGGCGATCGCGCTCGCCTGGTACCACGAGATCCCTGTCGGGAACGAGCTCACGCCGCAGGTGCAGGTCGTCGCCGCCGACGTCTGGCGCGCCACCTACGCCGCCACCCTCGCGCTGCTGCTCTGGTACCGGCTCGCCTGGCCGGTCGTGCAGAACCGGCGCTACCGGCTCCGCGTGTCCGAGGTCGTCGCCGAAGGGCCCGGGGTGACCTCGCTCCGGATCACCGGGCGCGGGCTCGAGCGTCTCGGCGCGAAGCCCGGCCAGTTCTTCTTCTGGCGCTTCCTCGCG
The DNA here is from genome assembly GCA_035650615.1 of Gaiellaceae bacterium. Classification (GTDB taxonomy): domain Bacteria; phylum Actinomycetota; class Thermoleophilia; order Gaiellales; family Gaiellaceae; genus PALSA-600. The sequence continues at coordinate 17,428 of DASRHI010000022.1, forward strand.
CCGGGCTTCTGGTACACGCAGCATCCGTTCTCGCTCTCGGAGGCGCCGCGGGACGGGTCGTTCCGGATCACCGTGAAGGCGCTCGGCGACCACACCGCGAGGTTCGACCGCATCCGCGCCGGCACGCGCGTGCTCGCCGAGGGGCCGTTCGGCGTCTTCACGGCCGACACCGCGACGCGCGACAAGGTGCTGCTGATCGCCGGCGGGATCGGGATCACTCCGGTGCGCGCGCTGCTCGAGGAGCTCCGCGGCGACGTCGTCACCGTCTACCGCGCGCTGACCGAGCGCGACCTCGTCCTCGCCGGCGAGATCGACGAGCTCGTGCGGCGGCACGGCGGCAGGGTCGAGTACATCGTCGGCGACCACGCGACCCCCGAGGGGCGGCGGCTCCTGACGCCCGAGCACCTGCACGAGCTCGTGCCCGACGTGGGCGAGCGCGAGATCTACGCCTGCGGGCCGCCCGCGATGCTCGCGCTGATCGAGCGCACGCTGCGCCGCTCGAACCTGCACGGCCGTCACGTGCACATCGAGCGCTTCGCGATCTGATGGCCGGCGCGCTCCCCGGGGAGCGTCGCGTCGAGCTCGAGATCATGGGCATGCCGATCGTCGTCGACGTGCGCGACGAGCTTGAGCCCGGCGTCGTCGACCGGATGCTCGCCGTCCTGCGCGACGCGGATCGCGTCTTCAGCACCTACCGCGAGGACTCGGACGTGAGCCGCCTGAACCGCGGCGAGCTCGAGCTCGCCGACGCCCACCCGGACGTGCGCGAGGTGCTCGCCCTCTGCGACGAGCTGCGCGTGATCACGAACGGCTACTTCGACGCCGGCCGCGTGCTCGACCGCGGCGTCGACCCGTCGGGGGTCGTGAAGGGGTGGGCGGTCGACCGCGCCGGCGAGCTGCTGGAGGCCGCCGGGGCCCGCAACTACTCGCTCAACGCCGGCGGCGACGTCCGGCTGCGCGGCGCGCCGCTGCCCGACTCGCGCTGGCGCGTCGGGATCGAGCACCCCGGGAAGCGCGACAGGCTCGCCGCCGTCCTCGAGGCGAACGACCTCGCGGTCGCGACCTCGGGGGCCTACGTCCGGGGGCAGCACGTGCTCGACCCGCACACCGGCCGGCCGCCCGAGGGGGTCCTCTCGGTCACGATCGCGGGGCCGGAGCTGACGATCGCCGACGCCTACGCGACCGCGGCGTTCGCGATGGGGACGGCGGGGCCGGAGTGGACCGCGAGCCTCGGGCTCTACGAGGCGATGACGATCCTCGCGGACGGCACGACGCTCTCGACGCCCGGCTTCCCGCGCGTCGAGTGACGCGGGGCCGCCGGCGCGGCCGGTCGGGCCAGCGGCCGGCGCGGCGTGCTACGACGCGCGATCGCGGCCCGTAGCATGCCACGCGTGGCGAAAGAAGAGCCGGCGCTCCGCACGGCGACGCCGGGCGACCGCGAGGCGGTCGACGCGCTCATGAAGGAGTCCGGCGCCGCCCTCTTCCCCCGTTACTACGACGGGCCGCAGGCGGCGAGCGCCGTCCGCCACGTCGCGCAGGTCGACCCGCTGCTCCTCGCCGACGGCACCTACTTCGTGCTCGAGGCCGGGGGCGAGCTCGTCGGCTGCGGCGGCTGGAGCAGGCGCGACAAGCTCTACACGGGCAGCGGCGAGGCCGGCGGCGACGCTCGCCTGCTCGACCCGGCGACCGAGCCGGCCCGCGTGCGGGCGATGTTCGTCCGCGCCGACTGGACGAGGCGCGGCCTCGGCCGGCGGATCCTGGAGGCCTGCGAGGCGGCGGCGCGCGAGGAAGGGTTCGGGACCCTGACCCTCGTCGCGACGCTGCCCGGGCTTCCGCTCTACCTCGCGTACGGGTTCCGGGCGCTCGAGGAGCTCCAGGTCGAGCTTCCCGACGGCGTCAGGCTCCCCTGCGTCGCGATGGAGAAGCCGGTCGCGTGAAGACGGCCGCCCGGTCGGCTGGACGAGGACGGCCATGCCGGGCCGGTCCGTGAGCCATTCCTTCAGGTGCGAGGCGAGCTGCGGCACGAGGAGCTCGGCCTTGATCGAGCCGAGCGGGTTCACGTCGAGCTCGGTCGCGCCCGCGCGGTAGATCGCGTAGTCCCGCTCGCCGAGGAACTCGGCGAGTGCCGCAGCCGTCGGTTCGTCGACGACCGTGAGATGCAAGCTTCCCCCCTTGAGGGGGCCAGCATCTCACGCCTCCGGAGCGGTCGCCATCCCTTGATCGAGGGGTTCGGGCTCAGGATCGGATCAGGCTTGCGGCGCCGGCGGGCGCCGCTTCCGGGGGCCCCGCCGCCGGCCCTCAGCCCGAGTAGTCGAAGGGGGCGGCGAACCCGCAGGTCGCCTCGAGCTCGAACCGGAGCGGCCCGTCGTCGACCCGGAGCTCGTCGGCGACGAGCTCCTCGCCCTGCTGCTCGTGGCCCGGGATGACGCACGTGACCGTCTCGGGCCCGGCGTAGCGGTCGCGGATGCGCACGGTCACGCGGTCGCGGATCCGGAGCCACTGGCGCCGCGGCTCGTGGGAGACCTCGATCGCGACCCGGCGCACCGCGGCCAGGTCGGACGCCTTCCAGGCCCAGGGAAAGTGCCGGACGGCGTCGCCGCCGAGCCGCCCGGTGTAGATGTCCTCCAGCGCCGCCGCCTGTCCGGCGTCCGCGCGCTCGTCGAGGTAGAGCACGTACGTCCACGGCGAGCCCGGCTCGTCGTCGTGGTAGCGGATCGCCATCGCGACCGCGAGCCCGTCGAGGGAGGTCGCCTCCGCGCCGCCCTCGTCGATCAGCCACGAGAGCACGCCGAGGCACTCGCCGTGCGTCGACCGCCCGCCCGGGACGCCGTCGACCCGCCGGCAGGGGCAGATCGGATCGCAGCTGCACGACTCGAAGTAGCTCCCGCGGACGCGCCAGCCCATCGCGCTGCGATCCTACGCGCAACAGTCCGGGGTCAACGCTCGGGCTACGAGGGGATGAGCCGGGCGAGACGCCCCAGGGGGTGCGCGGGGAAGAGCCCGGCCGGGTGCGCGCACACGACCCGGGTCTCCGTCTCCTCGTCGTGGAAGGCCCTGAGACGCGGGCAGCGGTAGCACGTCTCGACGTCGACGGGCGCGCCGCCGCCGGCGTACGGGCAGGCGACCGCCCCGTCCCGGATCTCGACCTCGACCGTCCTCATCGCCGCCTCCTCTCGCGGGTCGCCGTCCGCCGAATCGTCCGCGAGCGGGGCGCCGCCGCCATCCGCGGAACCACGCAGCGCCGGCCGCGGCCTTCCACGGGTTCGCGCTGCGGCTACTTCGCGTGGGAGAGCTGCGCGTACCAGCGCTCGGCGACCGTGCGCACGGCCTGCTCGCACGCGGCCGAGGGCTCCTGCACGAACGGGGCGTAGCAGAAGACGTCGCCGACGAAACGGCCGGCGGCGAAGCGCAGCTCGTAGTTGTCGCGGCCGTGCCGGTAGGCGGCCTGCGGCCCGGTGTCGCCGGCGGGGAGGGCGCCCGGGCGGCTCTCCACGCCGGCGACGAACGGGCGCAGCCATCCGGAGGCCGCTCCCGCGCTCGGGAAGGCGAAGAGCGTCGTCTCGACGACGTCGGTGGGCGAGCCCCGGCGGAGGTAGCGCCGGAAGAGGAGCTTCGCGCCGCGCCTCGCCAGGCCGTCCCGGATCTGCCGCGGCGTGCCGTCGCGGTCGACCGTCGCCCACGCCTCGAGCGGGAGGGTCGCCGTCCCGAGCAGCGGCCCGGGCGCCGCGCCCGGCGCCGGCAGGCGCGCCAGGTCGCCGGCCGGGATGCGCGGCGGCTCGAGCTTTCCGGCCAGGAGGCCCTCGACGCCGTGGTCGATCGGGCCCGCGATGCGGGCGATCTTGCCGGCGCTCCAGCTCTGGCCGTTGACCTCGATCGCGACGCCGACCCGGCCGCGGGTGAAGTAGAGGCGTGTCGCCGGCCGCCCGTCGGGAAGCGTCGTGTGGAAGAAGGCGCGCCGGTCGCCCACCATCGGGTTCCGCTCGTCGACCGGCGGGCCGACGAGCTCCGCGTAGAGGAGGAAGTGCAGGCTCTGCTCGTTCGAGCGGAACGCGTAGAGCGTCGTCACGATCGTCGAGTCGCCGCCGAGCTCCTCGAACGTGACCCCCGTCGTGATCTTCGGCTGGGGGTCGCTCTGGAAGACGACGGTGTCGAATGCGGGCGGGTTCGGCCACCAGCTCCCGCCGGCGACCTCCTGCATCGTCTCGGGCGGCACGGTCGCGGCGAGGAGGGCCTCGGCGGTGAGGGGCGTCGCCGCCGAGCGGGTCGCGGTCGCGCTCCCTGCCGAGAGGAGCAGGGCGAGTGCCAGCAGGCCTGCGCGCAAGGCCTACCTGGCGACCATGGCGCGGAGCGCCTGTCGGACCGACTTCGTCGCGGCGAGCACCGCGGTCGGCTCGTAGCCGCAGTGCGCCATGCAGTTGTCGCAGCGCGGATCGCGGCCGCGCCCGTACCTCGACCAGTCGGTCGTCTCGACGAGCTCGCGGTAGGTGGCCGCGTAGCCGTCCGACATCAGGTAGCAGGGCCGCTGCCATCCGAAGATCGAGTAGCTCGGGATCCCCCACGGCGTGCACTGGAAGTCGACCTTGCCCTCGAGGAAGTCGAGGAAGAGCGGCGTGTGGTTCAGCCGCCAGCGCTTGCGCCGCCCGTCCGCGAACGCGGCCGAGAAGAGCTTCCGCGCCTGCGTCACGCCGGGGAAGTGCTCCTGGTCCGGCGCCTTCTCGTAGGCGTACGCCGGCGAGAGCATCATCTGGTCGACCTTCAGCTCGTCGTTCAGGAAGTCGAGCACGTCGCGCACGGTCTTCGGCGTGTCGGTCGTCAGGAAGGTCGTGTTCGTGTTGACCCGGAAGCCGCGCCGCTGCGCCTCGCGGATCGCGTCCACCGCCTTGTCGAACGTCCCCTCCCGCTCGACGAAGTCGTCGTGCCGCTCGCGCATCCCGTCGAGATGGACGACCCACGCGAAGTACGGCGACGGCTCGAAGAGGTCGAGCTTCTTCTTCATCAGGATGCCGTTCGTGCAGAGGTAGACGAACTTCTTGCGTCTGACGAGCTCCTTCGCGATCACGTGCACCTCGGGGTGCACGAGCGGCTCGCCGCCGGCGATCGACACCATCGGCGCCCCCGACTCCTCGATCGCGGCGAGCGCCTGCTCGACCGGCATGCGCTTCTTCAGGATGTGCTCGGGGTACTGGATCTTCCCGCAGAACGAGCACGCGAGGTTGCACTGGAAGAGCGGCTCGAGCTCGACGAGGAGGGGGAACTTCCCGTTGCGGCGGAGTCGCTGCCGCGTGAGGTACTTCGCGACGGTCAGCGACTGGCGGAGCGGGACCGTCACGACACGAGCTCTCTCGGCAGGCGGAACTGGACGTCCTCGACCGTGGTCGTGCGCTCCTCGAGCTCGACCGGGCCGAGCGCGGCGAGCGCGCCGACCAGGCGCCTCACGATCCGCTCCGGCGCCGACGCCCCCGCCGTCACGCCGACCGTCGAGGCGTCGCGCAGCCAGGCGACGTCGACGTCGGTCTCGTCGTCGACGAGGTAGGCGCGCGCGCCCTCGCGCTCGGCCACCTCCACGAGCCGCCGCGAGTTCGACGACGTCACCGAGCCGGCCACCAGGATCACGTCGGCATCACGGGCTACTTCCCGGACCGCCTGCTGGCGGTTTGCGGTCGCGTAGCAGATGTCGTCGGAGCCGGGCCCGCGCAGCGCGGGGAAGCGCCTCCGGAGCACGTCGACGATCTCGTCGGTCTCGTCCACCGCGAGCGTCGTCTGCGTCAGGTAGGCGACGCGGTCGCCGTCCGGGGCCTCGGCCCGCTCGGCGTCGCGCACGTCCTCCACGAGCCGCACGCGGCCGGGCGCCTCGCCCGTCGTCCCCTCGACCTCCTCGTGGCCCGCGTGGCCGATCAGGAAGATCGTGCGCCCCTCCTCGGCGAAGCGCCGCGCCTCGGCGTGCACCTTGCTCACGAGCGGGCACGTCGCGTCGATCACGTCGAGCCCGCGCCTGCGCGCCTCGTCGCGGACGGCCGGGGAGACGCCGTGCGCGGAGAAGACGACGGTCGCGCCGGCCGGCACCTCGTCCAGCTCCTCGACGAACACGGCGCCGCGCCGCTCGAGGTCGGCGACGACGTGCTCGTTGTGGACGATCTGCTTGCGCACGTAGATCGGGGCCCCGCGACGTTCGAGTGCCAGCTCGACGATATCGATCGCCCGCTCGACGCCGGCGCAGAACGACCGCGGGCCGGCCAGCAGCACGCGCCTCGGCCGCAGGGCGCTCGCCCACTCCGAGAGCGCCGACCCGCCGCGGCGCAGCGCGCGGAGGGCGCGGACGCCGTCGGCGGCGATCCGCGGGTCCGCGAGGCGCCGGCCGGCCGCGTCGGCGACGACCCGCAGCACCGCGAGCGGCCGGCCGCCGGCCGCGTCCGCGAGCCAGGCCGACTCCATGTCGACGGCGAGGGCGCCGTCGAGCCGGGCGCGCTCGCGTGGCGGCAGCACCCGTTCGGTCGAGACGAGCGGCCCCACGTGCGCGCGCAGGCCGCGGCGGCGGAGCGCCGCCGCGAGGAGCGCGCTCCCCGGCACCGGCACCGCGGTGCCGTCTGCGGCGCGGAGCTCGGTCGCGCAGACGACGTCTCCCGGGCGCAGGGCCGGGTCGACGCCTCCGCAGAGGCCAGCGACGGCGACGCCGGCGGCGTCGACCGCGAGCGCCCGCGCGGCGGCGATGCGCGCCCGCGCGGGCCCCATTCCCGTGCGGAGGACGCGGCTGCCGTTGCGGAGCGCCGCCTCCTCGACGGCCATCGGCGCGAGCACGAGCAGCTCACTCACCCGCGAGCACCCGCCCGAGCGCCATCACCGGGAAGACGTCCCGGTAGAGGTGGTAGTTGAGGTAGAAGTCGCCCGGGAAGCCGGTGCCGGTGTAGTACGGCTCGTCCCAGCCGCCGTCCGGGCGCTGCGTCTCGACGAGGAACCGCAGCGCGCGCTCGGTCACGGGGCCGTCCTCGCGGGCCGCGTGGAGCCCGATGAGCGCCCAGGCCGTCTGCGACGCCGTCGAGGCGCCGCGACCGCGCCACGAGGCGTCACGGTAGGAACGCAGGTCCTCGCCGAAGCCACCGCCGGGATTCTGCACGCTCGCGAGCCAGTCGACGGCGCGGGCGACGCTCGGGTGGCGGCCGAGGCCGCACGCGGCGAGCGCGGGGAGGACGGCCCCGGTCCCGTAGACGTGGTTCGCGCCCCAGCGGCCGAACCAGGAGCCGTCGGGCTCCTGCTCCCGCAGCAGCCACTCGAGCCCCCGCCGGGCGGGGAGCTCGTGTTCCCGTCCCTCGTGCGCGAGCGTCTCGAGCACGTGCGCGGTCACGTCGGCGCTCGGCGGGTCGGTCACCGCCCCGAAGTCGCAGAACGGGAGCTTCGCGACGAGGCGGCTCGTGTTGTCGACGTCGAACGCGCCCCAGCCGCCGTCCGACGACTGCATCCCGAGCATCCACTCGATCCCGCGGTCGCAGGCGTCGGCGCCGGCGCCGGTGCGGCGCAGCGCGAGCACGACGACGGCGGTGTCGTCGACGTCGGGGTAGTTGTCGTTCGCGTACTCGAAGGGGAACCCCCCGGCGGCGAGGCGGGGCTTGCGCACCGCCCAGTCGCCGCGGACGCGCACCTCGCGGCCGACGAGCCACTCGGCGGCCCGCGCCAGGGCGGGGTGGTCCGGCGGGAGCCCGGCGTCGAGGAGGGCGATCACCGCGAGCGCCGTGTCCCAGACCGGCGACTGGCAGGCCTCGACCCGGCGGCCGTCCTCGTCGTCGACCGTGAAGCTGTCGAGCCCCGCGAGCGCGAGCCGCTGGACGGGGTGGTCGAGCCCGTAGCCGCGGGCGTGGAGCGCGATCATCGACCAGACCCAGGGCGGCTGGATCCCGCCCCAGGAGCCGTCCCGCTCCTGGCGCTCGAGGATCCAGCGCTCGGCCGCGGCGAGCGCGCGGCGGCGGAGCGCGCGCACCGGCCGGCGCTCGTAGAGCCGCAGCGCCCGGTCGAGCGGGTGCGCCGGCGCCCGCCTCCCGCTCATGAGCTCGGGGATCTCGAAGTCGACCGTGGTGCGCGGCTGGAGCGCGGTCACGATCTGGAGCGCGACGATCGTCTGGCGGGCCCAGCAGCCGAACGCGTAGACCGAGAGCGGCGCCGACGGCGGGAGCAGGATCTGCTCCGGCGGCAGCATCGGCACCTCGTCCCACGACCAGAGCGAGAGGAGCGAGAGCCACATGCGCGTGAAGACCCGGCTCGCCTCGGCGCCGCCGGCGTCGCGGACGAACGAGGCCGCCCGGCGCATGTGCGCCGCCTCCGGCGGGTCGCCGGCGATCCGCAGCGCGACGTACGCCTCGACGGTCGTCGACAGGTCGGCGGGCCCGCCGAAGAACGTCGCCCACGACCCGTCGGGGCGCTGGCGCGAGCGGATCCACGCGGCCGAGCGGCGCGTCGTCTCGGCGCGGTCGGGCAGGCCCAGGTAGTGGCGCAGGAAGACGTCCTCCGCGTCGATCGTCACGTTCGTCTCGAGCTCGCCCTTCCAGTGCCCGTCGGGCTGCTGGAGCGAGAGCAGGTGCTCGGACGCCCGGCGGAGCGTCTCCCGCGCGGCCTCGCGCAGGCGCGGTGCGGCCGCCACGGTCACGCGAGCGCGGGCTCCCGCTCCCGGGCGGCGAGCGCGGCCCGCGCCGCGGCGATCCCGCTGCGAACCGCGCCCTCCATCGTCGCGGGCCAGCCGGTGTCGGTCCACGCGCCGGCGAGGTAGAGCCCGGGCGTCGCCGTCCGCGGTCCCGGCCGCAGGCGCCGCGAGCCCGGCGCCGCGCGGAACGTCGCCCGCGGCTCGTGCGTCACGGCGAAGTCCAGCACCCGCGCGCCGCGCGCGGCCGGGAGCAGGCGCTCGAGCGCGGGCAGGAAGCGGCCGCGGAGCGCCGCCACCGAGCTGCCGATCTCGTCGACCGCGTGCGACAGCGAGACGGCGAGGAGCTGCCCCTCGCGCGCGCCCGAGGCCTCCGTGCGGTCGAACACGAACTGCACCGGCGAGCCGAGCGCCGCGGCGAGCGGCTCGTCGAGGACGCGGCGGTCGTAGTGGACGTGGAGGTTCACGATCGGGCTCTCGCCGAGACCGGCGACCTCGAGCCCGGGCACGAGCTCGCCGGCGGCGTGGTGCGGCACCGCGAGGACCACGGGGCCCTCCTCGAGCAGCTCCCGCACGTCCTGGACGGGGCTCGAGAGGAGGACGCGCCCGCCGGCGGCCTCGATCGCGGCCCGCGCCGGGTCGGCGTGCAGGCGCTGGAACGGCGCGCGGGGGACGCCGATGTCGGCGGCGTCGGCGGCGTCGAGGAGCCCCGTCCGGAAGACCTTCACCGCGGCGGCGAGCGACGCCTCGTCGCTCGGGAGGTTGAGCGTCGGCAGCGCGATCAGGTTCCAGAGCGCGGCGACGGCGTTCGGCGACTGCCCGCGCGCGCGGAGCCAGTCGCCGAAGCTCTCGTCGTCGAGCGCGGGGTCGTCGGGGTCGAGCCGGCGCAGGGCAGTCGCGGCGCGGATCGCGGCGACGCGCTCGCGCGCGGAGAGGGGCGCGTACGAGAGGAGGGAGGCGGCGAGGTGGAGCGGCGCCGGGAGCCGCGTCCGCGAGATCGTCGCCGGCCGGCGGCCCTCGCGCAGCACCGGGACGCGGAGCCGCGGCTGGAGCGGGAGCAGGCCGTCGGTGCCGATCCGGCGCAGGAAGCCGAGGTAGGCGCTGCAGCAGCGGAGCGCGACGTGCTGGCCGTTGTCGAGCCAGAGCCCGTTCCGCTCGAAGGAGAAGGTCGCGCCGCCGAGGCGCGAGCGCGCCTCGTGCAGCGTCACCTCGGCGCCCGCGTCCGCGAGCTCGAGCGCCGCCGCGAGCCCGGCGAGCCCGCCGCCGACCACCGTGGCCCTCACCGCTCGTCCCTTCCGCCCACGGTCCGGCCGGACACCTCCGGGGCCGGTCCCCGGTCGCGTCCCGTGGTGGCGAGAAGGTTCGGGGCCGTCGTCACGGGCCCGCCCCGGCGAGGCTGCGCGCGAGCACGAGCCCCTTCTCCCAGGCGCGCAGCGAGAGGCGCCGCGGGCCGAGGACGAGCCCGGGGTCCTCGGCTGCCCGCTCGAGCAGCACGCGGTACTTGCCGGCCATCGCGAGCACGGCCGCGGTCGAGCGCCGGTCGAGCAGCCGAACGAGCTCGAGCCCGCGCTCGAGCCACTCGAGCCCGCGCTGGGCCTCGAACGCGACGACGAGCTCGGCGGGCCCCTCGAGGCGCCCGTCCACGAGCTCGACGCCGAAGCGCTCGAGGTCCTCGCGCGGCAGGTAGAGGCGGCCGGCGGCGAGGTCCTCGCCGAGGTCGCGGAGGATGTTCCCGAGCTGGAGCGCGACCCCGAGGTCGTCGGCGAGGACGGCGCCGCGCTCGCGGTCGGAGCAGTCGAAGACGCCGAGCGAGAGGCGCCCGATCGACCCCGCCACGCGGCGGCAGTAGCGCTCGAGGTCGGCGAACGTGCCGTACCCGGTCCCGCGCGCGTCCATCTCGGCGCCGTCGACCAGGTCGCCGAACGCCTCGAGCGGGATCGGCAGCCGCCGCGCGGCGTCGGCGAGCGCGACGAGGACGGGGTCGTCGTGCCTCTCCCCGATCCGGGCGAGCGCTTCGCGGATTCGCCGGAGCTCGGCGAGCTTCTCGGCGGCCGGGAGCTCGCCGTCGGCGACGTCGTCGATCCGGCGCGCGAGCGCGTAGACGGCGAAGAGGGCGGAGCGGCGGTCCGGCGGAAGGAGCCGGATGCCGGCGTAGAAGCTCGACCCGGACGCGCGGGCGATCCCGCGGCAGTGCTCGTAGGCGAGCTCCGGCGTCACCGGCCCCTCGCGAAGGTCACGAGCGTCGCGAGCGCGCGGCGGGCCTTCGACGCCTTCCGGGAGCCGGCCGCGAGCGCGTCGAGCGCCGCGCGCCCCCCGCCCACGTAGCCGGCGACCGCGAGCCGCGCGCGGCCCCGGAGCGTCCCGACGAGCGGCGCGCCGCGGTCGAGGAGCGCGCGGGCGCGCTCGATCTCGAAGGCGAGCAGGCGCCGGAAGGCCTCCGAGCGCACGTCGCCGGGCTCGACGCCGAACCGCTCGAGGTCCTCGGCCGGCAGGTAGATCCGGCCGCGGCCGAAGTCCTCCTCGACGTCCTGCCAGTGCTCGACGAGCTGGAGCGCGGTGCAGACGTCGTCCGAGCGCGCGATCCGCTCCGGCGTCGCCGCGCCGAAGACGTGGAGCACGAGCTCGCCGACGGGGTTCGCGGAGAGGTCGCAGTAGTCGGCGAGCTCCTCGTAGGTGGCGTAGGCGGACTGCTCCTGGTCGCGCCGGTTCGCGTCGATCAGGCGGCGGAACGGGTCGCGCGGCAGGCCCAGCGCCCGCACGGTGGGCGCGAGCCGGCGCATGAGCTCGTGCTCCGGCTCGCCGCCCGCGTACACCCGGTCGAGGTCCTCCTCGAGCCGGCCGAGGTGGGCGAGCCGGTCGCCGTCGACGTCGTCGCCGAGCTGGTCGACGAGGCGCGCGAAGCCGTAGATCGCGAGCAGGTGCCGGCGGGTCGAGCGCCCGAGGACGAGGGCGGCGACCGAGAAGTTCTCCGTGCCGGCCCGCTCGAGCACGGCGGCCTCGCCCGGCACCGGGCGCGTCGCGGCGGTCATGCGGCCGGACGGGTCGAGGCCGTTCGCAGGCGAAGGGGCGCCGTCACCGCGGCATTGTGGCCTGCGCGGGCAGGCTCGGGCAAGCAATCGCTGCGCAACCGGGCGTTAACCCGCGCTGAACGGGCGCGGCTCTAGCTTGCGCCGCCGTGGGGAGGCTGCTGCGGCCGGCCGGCGCCGTGCTCGCCGGGATCGTCACCGTCGCCATGCCCGGCGCGGCGGGGGTCGGCGCTGCGCCGCCGGGTCTGCACGCGATCCGGCACGTCGTCGTGATCGTGCAGGAGAACCGTTCGTTCGACTCCTACTTCGGCACCTTCCCCGGCGCGGACGGGATCCCGATGCGGAACGGCGTGCCGACGGTGTGCGTGCCCGACCCGGTCCGACGGGTGTGCGTGCGGCCCTACCACGACCGCGCGAACCGGAACGCCGGCGGGCCGCACGACCACAGCGACGCCGTCGCCGACGTCGACGGCGGGAAGATGGACGGCTTCCTGAGCCGCGCGCGCCGCGGACGGCGACTCGCCTGCGCGAAGGTCGACGCGCCCGCCTGTTCGCTCGCGCCGCGCTCGCCGGACGTCATGGGCTACCACGACGCGCACGAGATCCCGAACTACTGGTCGTGGGCGCGGAGCTACGTCCTGCAGGACCACATGTTCCAGCCGGACTCCTCCTGGAGCCTCCCGGCGCACCTCTACCTCGTCTCGGCCTGGTCGGCCAGGTGCGCCAGGAAGGGCGACCCGGCGAGCTGCCGGCCCGCGGTGCAGGCGCCGGGCTCGCCGCCCGGCTCGCCGCAGAACGCGACGGGGGAGGCGCCCGACTACGCGTGGACCGACCTGACCTGGCTTCTGCACCGAGCGGGGGTGAGCTGGCGCTACTACGTGTTCCCGGGCGCCGAGCCCGACTGCGCCGACGGCGACATGTTCTGCCGGGCGGTGCCGCAGCGTGCGCGCACGCCGGGCATCTGGAACCCGCTCCCCTGGTTCGACACCGTCCGGGCCGACGGCCAGCTCCGCGACGTCGCGCCGGTGTCCGCATTCTTCGCGGCCGCGCGGAACGGCACGCTCCCGTCCGTGTCGTGGATCGTGCCGGCCCAGAAGGTGAGCGAGCATCCGCCCGCGCTCGTAACCGCCGGGCAGGCGTGGGTGACGAGCCTCGTGGACGCCCTCATGCGCAGCCCGGAGTGGAGCTCGACCGCGATCTTCCTCACCTGGGACGACTGGGGCGGCTTCTACGACCACGTGCCGCCTCCGCACGTCGACGGGCAGGGGTACGGCCTGCGCGTCCCCGCGCTCCTGATCAGTCCCTGGGCGCGCCACGGCTACGTCGACCACCAGGTGCTCTCGTTCGACGCCTACCTGAAGTTCATCGAGGACGACTTCCTGGGCGGGCGCCGGCTCGACCCGCGCACCGACGGGCGGCCGGACCCGCGCCCGGTCGTGCGCGAGGAGGTCCGCGGCCTCGGCGACCTCGCGCGCGACTTCGACTTCTCGCAGCACCCGCAGCCGCCGAAGCTCCTGCCGCTCCACCCGCCGTTCAGCTGATCCCTCGCGGCGCCTGGAGCATAGAAGCCGGCCGCGACTTCCGCTACGTTTTCGCCGTGGCGAGACGTGTCCTGACGCTCGGCGCGTGTGTCCTCGCGCTCGCGCTTCCGTGCGTGAACGCGCTCGCGGCCGTGCACCAGAAGTCCGCGAAGCGCAAGACGGTGACGAAGACCGTGCTCGGCTCGACGGTGAAGTGCAAGAAGTGGGGCCCGCTCCAGGTCTCCCTCAAGATCGCCCAGACCCGCACGACCGTCGGCTCGAAGACGAAGGTGACCTTCAAGATCCTCGCGGTCGACGTGCCGGTCTACCCGGACCACACCGTCAAGTCCGTCTTCATCAACAAGAAGGCCCTGCCGCTCCTGCAGGGCGAGGTGATGGAGCTCCAGAGCGCGAGGATCGAGGTCGTCTCGGGGGCGACCGACACGACGGTGTCGTTCAAGCAGTCGCTTCAAGCGGCGCTCGCCGCCGCGCAGGCCTGAGCGCCTCCCGCACCCGGCCCCGCAGGAGCAGCGCCGCGAACGCCCCGAGCGCGACGGTCTGCTCGACCATCATCACGAGCCCCGCGAGCTGCTGGTCGGCCGCGGCCGAGAGCCCGAGCGGCCGCGCCTCCGCGCCCGCGTAGGCGGGGTAGAGCGGCCCGGAGAGGAAGAGGACGTCGGCGAGGAGCTGGCCGGCGGCGAACATCGCGCCGGCGACGGCGAGCCGGGCGCCCGTCCCGAGGCGGCGCCGGCGGGCCGGGTCGACGAGCTGCGTCCACACGAGCAGGCCCGCCGCGAGGAACGAGAGGTGCTCGAGGCCGTGGAGGAGCTCGTTGCCGAGGGCGGCGTCGTAGGCCGCCGGGACGTGCCACGCCGCGAGCGCGGCCGCCCACAGGGCGACCGGCGCCCACGCGGGCAGCGCGCCGGCGCGTGCGGCGAGCCTCCCGAGCCGGACGGGGAGCACGAACGCGAGCAGCGGGCCTCGCACCGCGACCGCGAGCAGCGCCGGTCCCGCGTCTCCGACGAGCAGGTGCTCGAGCATGTGGGCGCCGAGGAGGCGGCCGGCCGCCTCGTCGACCGGGCCCAGGGCCGGCGCGGCCGTCGCGGCGAGGCCCGCGCAGGCGAGGAGCGGGCGGTCCCAGCCGGCGAGGTCGCGGCGTCCCCGCCGGCGCAGGCGCACGAACCCCCGCCCGAACCGGAGCAGCGCGAGCGCGGCGCCCGCGAGCACGAGGGGCCCGGCGCTCACGGCCCGGCCGCGCGAATCACGCCCCGGCGGCGGCGACCGCGGGGCGGAGCACGAGCTCGGGCCGCGGCTCGCGGGCGCCGCGCTCTCGCGCGAGCACCCGCTCGAGCGCGTCGACGCAGCGCGGGTCGAACGCCGTCCCCGCCTCGCGGCGGAGGAGCGCCATCGCCTCCTCGTGCGACCATGCCGGCCGGTAGACGCGCGCCGAGATGAGCGCGTCGTAGACGTCGCAGGCGGTGAGGATGCGCGTCTCGAGGTCGATCTCGTCGGCGCCGAGCCCGCGCGGGTAGCCGCGGCCGTCGAGGCGCTCGTGGTGGTCGAGCACGAGGCGGCGCACTCCCGGCGAGAAGCCGCCCAGCTCGTCGAGGAGCTTCGCGCCGAGCTCGGTGTGGCGCTTGATCGCCTCGTACTCGTCGTCGTCGAGCGGCCCCGGCTTCTTCAGGATCGAGTCGGGGATCGAGAGCTTGCCGATGTCGTGGACGAGGCCGCCGGTCGCGAGCGTGCGGAGGCTGCTGCGCGAGAGGCCGAGCAGCTCGCCCACCTGCACCGCCCGGAGCGCGACGCGGCGCGTGTGCTGCTCGGTGTAGTCGTCCCGCTGCGCGAGGCTGAGCGTGAGCGCGCGCACGTGCGAGCCGAGGAACGTCTCCTCGGCGAGGACGAGGTCGGAGGCTTGCAGGTCGCCGGCGAGCGGCCGCGACTGCACCGTGCGGGCGAGGTCGAGCGCGACCGGGACGGCGACGGCCAGGATCCCGTCGAGCTCGAAGCCGTGGCCGAGCCACCAGCCGAGCTGGGTGTAGCTGAGCGTCAGCGCGGCGACGAGCGAGGTCGAGAGCCAGGCGATGCCGATCGCGACGAGCAGGTCGCCCGTCCGCCGGGTGAGCAGGAACGTGCGGAGCGCGCGGACGCCGAGGAGCAGGAAGAGCAGCAGCCCGACGGCGAGCGTGGCGATCGCCTCGGGGCTCGACGCCGCCGGGGCGTACGGGAGCAGGTCCGGCGAGAGGATCGCCGAGATCCCGAGCGCGAGGACGCCCGCGAGGAGCACGGCCTCGACCGCGAGCAGCTGCTTGACGCCGAGGCGGAGCCGTTGCGGCGTGCCGAGCGAGGAGAGCGCGAGGAGCGCCGCGCCCGCCGGCAGCGTCGCCCCGCCGGTGAACACGATCACGCCGTTCATCTCTGGGATGATGAAGCCGGGGGTCGAGAGTCCGTGCAACGCGAGCAGAGCCGCCATGACGCCGAACGCGCCGCCGACGAGCACCGTCCGCCTGTCGCCGAACCGGGCGCCGAAGAGCGAGAGGGCGACGCAGGCGGCGGCCGCGGCGAGCGCGGTGAAGCCGACCGCGAAGAAGTGCACGCGGCCGTCCACGGCGATCCGGTGGGAGCCCACGAGCCACTCGAGGACGGCCGGAGCGCCCGCTCCGGCGGCCCCGAGGGCGAGGACGGGCAGGAGCCGCTCGTTGAGCCGCATGACTCCCCTTGTCGGCACGGACGGGGCGAACCTGTAGGGTCGCCGCATGCCTGACTTTCGGTACCTGATCGTCGGCGGGGGGATGACGGCGGACGCCGCCTGCCGCGGGATCCGCGACCACGACCCGGACGGCGCGATCGGCCTCGTCGGCGCCGAGCCGGAGCCGCCGTACGCCCGCCCGCCGCTCTCGAAGGGGCTCTGGCAGGGCAAGGACGAGGAGACGATCTGGCGCGGCACCGCCGAGCTCGGGGTCGACCTCCGCCTCGGCCGCCGGGTCGTGGAGCTCGACCTCGCGGGCCGCCGCGCAGTCGACGACCGGGGCGACGCCTACGGCTACGAGCGGCTCCTGCTCGCGACCGGGGGCAGGCCCAGGCGCCTCCCCGGCGACGGCGGCGACGGCGTCGTCTACTTCCGCACGCTCGCCGACTACCGGCGCCTGCGCGCGCTCGCCTCCGCCGGGGCGCGCGTCGTCGTCGTCGGGGGCGGCTTCATCGGCTCGGAGCTCGCGGCCGCTCTCACGCGGAGCGGCTGCGCGGTCACGATGGTGTTCCCCGAGAGCGGGATCGGCGGACGGCTCTTCCCGGCGGAGCTCGCCGGCTTCGTCACGGACTACTACCGCGAGCAGGGGGTCGAGGTGCTCCCCGGCGAGCTCGTGGCCGCGATCGAGGGCGGGACGGTCAGGCTGGGCGGGGGGCGGGTGCTCGAGGCCGACGGCGTCGTCGCGGGTCTCGGGATCGAGCCCGCGGTCGAGCTCGCCGAGGCCGCCGGGCTGCCCGTCGAGGACGGGATCGTCGTCGACGACCGCGGCCGCGCGGGCGGCCGGGACGACGTCTTCGCGGCCGGCGACGTCGCCCGCTTCCCGGCGAAGGACCTCGGGACGCTCGTCCGCGTCGAGCACGAGGACCACGCGAACGGCCACGGCCGTGCGGTCGGCGCCAACATGGCCGGGGCCGACGCGCCCTACGACCGCCTGCCCTTCTTCTACTCCGACCTCTTCGAGCTCGGCTACGAGGCGGTCGGGGAGCTCGACTCGCGGCTCGAGACGGCCGCCGAGTGGGCCGAGCCGAACCGCAAGGGCGTCGTCTGCTACCTCGACGGCGAGCGCCGGCCCCGCGGCTTCCTGCTCTGGGACGTCTGGGGCAAGGTCGACGACGCGCGCGCGCTGATCGCCGCCGCGCGGCCGCTCGAGCGGGGCGACCTGCGGGCGCTCCTCGACTGACCGGGAGAATCCGCGCGCCGCCGGGCGCCGTATGCCCTGGCATGAAGAGATCCCTGCTCGCAGCCTGCCTCGCCGTCCTCGGCGGGGCCTCCATCGCCGGCGGGGCGGTCGCGCCGACGGTGAAGACGGCGAAGGTCGCCTCGCTCGGCCGGGTCGTCGTCAGCTCGAACGGCCGGACGCTCTACCACTACACCGACGAGGCGAAGGGCCGGATCGACTGCACCGGCGCCTGCGCGAAGCTCTGGCCGCCGCTGCTCGTCCGCGCCGGCAGCAAGCCGGTTGCCGGGCGCGGCGTCGCCCGGGCGAAGCTCGGGGTCGTGAAGCGCCCCGAGGGCACCTTCCAGGTGACCTACGGCGGGTTCCCGCTCTACCGCTTCTCCGGCGACACGAAGCCGGGTCTCGCGAAGGGCGAGGCGGTCGAGCACGCGTGGTACGCCGTCTCGCCCGCGGCCAGGATCGTGAAGCCCGCGGCGGCCCCCGCCCCGGCTCCCTCGTCGGGGTCGGGCTCCGGGTCGACCACGAGCTCGGGCACCGCCACGACCCCGGGCTCGGACGACGGCGGCTACGGCTACGGCTACTGACGGCCGCTCGTGACGCGGGCCGGCGCCCGGCGCCGGCCCGCGCGCGACGAGCCGCTAGGTGACCTTGAAGGTGCCCTTCATGCCGGCGGCGGCGTGACCGGTCACGGTGCAGAGGTACGGGTACTTCCCGGCCTTCTTGAACGTGATCTTGAGCGACTGCGACTGGCCGGGCGAGAGCAGCTTCGTCTTCTTCCCCGCGATCTTGAAGTCGTGCGGCAGCGCGCCCTTGTTCGTCACCTTGAACGTGACGGCGCCGTGCACGGCCGACTTCTTCGAGAGCGTGAAGCGGAACTCCGACGGCTTGCCGGCGGTCACGGTCACCGTGGTCGCGCGCCGGGCGGTGTTGCCGGCGCCCGCCATGGCCGCGAACGCGCCGACGGCGCAGGCGGCGGCGAGCACGAGCAGACCGATCCGGATTCGGGCCATGCGGAAAACCCCCCTTGGTAGACGACGACGATCGGAGGTCACCCTATCCCCGTTCCGTAAGGGGTCTGAAAGCAAACGGTTGGGGCTTTCGGAAACGGCGAGGGGCGCTCTCCGCGCCCCTCGCCCGGTCCTGCCGTCGTCCTCTTGGTCAGTGGTGGTCGCCGTGCTTGCGCTCGACCCGAACGAGCGTGTTGGCGCCGCCCGAGGCGGTGCACTTGATCTCGACGCGGTCGCCCGTCTGGATGCCGTTCACCATCGAGGCATTGGGCACGTTGCAGGTGACGCCCGCGACCGAGATCGAGGTCCCGCTCACGGCCGTGACGTTGCCGTGGGCCTGGATCGTCTCGGGCTTCGGGCTCGGGGCCGGCCGGCAGGCGCCGGCCGTCACGACGACCGCGTCGCCGCCGGCGGTGCCGCCGCCGAGCTTCCCGTTCGCGAGCCCGCCCGCGGCGCTGAAGTCGCCGGAGACGTTCGCGAGCAGCCGGTTCCAGGGCGCGGAGCCGTGCCCTTCGGCGACGCCCGCGAGGTGGCCGCCCGAGTAGACCGCCTCGACGTGCGCGACGGTGCGGCCGCCGCTGCCGTCGATGCGGAGCAGGCCCTCGACGGTGCCGACGTTGTCGGTCTGGTTGATCAGGCTGACGACGTCGAGCGTGGCGGGGCCGTTCAGGGCGCCGTCGGAGCTCGCCGCGGCGCCGGTGTACCGGCCGTGCGTGGTCGCGTAGACCTTGCCGTCGGCGGCGGTGCAGGTGCTCGTCCTGACCGTGCCGGGCGTGGTGGCGGAGAAGGTCGCGCTCGTCGCTGCGACGGCCTTGCTCCCGCCCCCGTGGGCGACCGCGATCCCCGCTCCGACGAGGGCGAGGAGGGTCGCGGAAATCCAGGTGAGGCGTCTCATCGGCTCTCCAGTGGTTGCGGGTGGTCGCTGCCGCTTCGTCTAGGAAGACGCGGCGCTCGCCCGGAGCTTGCTGTCCGGCTGTAAGGGTTCTGTGTGGCTTTCTTACGGGTTTCGAGCGGCCTAGAAGCGGGCGCGCTCGCTGAACCCGCGGGCGGCGGCGATCGCCTTCTCCGCCGCGGCGTCCCGGAGGCCCTGGAGCAGGCCCCGCCGGGTGTAGACCCGGTTCTCGGGCAGCTCCTCGGTCTCCGGCGGGTCGAAGTGCGCGGCGGCGGCCTGCTCGACGCGGTAGTCCGGCACCTCGGCGCCGCACGTCCCGCAGATGAGCGGGTCCTCGGGCCCGCGCGGCTCCGCCGGAAGGACGACCATCGTCGAGCAGCCGGGGCAGATCGCAGTCGCCGGAAGGCTGATCGAGCTCACGCCGTCAAGCGTAGCAACGGCGATTTCGGTCTTCTACTAGTCACGGGCGGAGCATTGCCACCCGGCGGAGGCCGCGGCTACGATTGCCCGCAAGCGCTGCGGAACGAGGCAGGGGTCTCGTCGCGCAGCGTCCTCTCGTAACACTTCTCCTAGAGGAGGGGGAATTGGCGAGCAAGCTCAAGATCAAGGTGAACGGTCTCGTGCACAGCGTGACCGCGAGCCTCGATACGCCGCTTCTCTACGTCCTGCACAACGAGCTGCACCTGCACGGGCCGCGCTTCGGCTGCGGCCTCGCCCAGTGCGGCGCGTGCTCGGTGCTCCTGGACGGCAAGGAAATCCGCTCGTGCGTCACCCCGGTGGCGGCTGTGAGCGGGAAGGCGATCACGACGCTGGAGGGGCTGCCGGCGCTGTGGGCGAAGGAGCGCGGCACGACCGCTTCGAGCCCGGCGCTGCATCCGCTGCAGCAGGCGTGGATCGACGTGCAGGTGCCCCACTGCGGCTATTGCCAGAACGGGATGATGATCCAGGCCGCGGACCTGCTCTCGACGACGAAGAACCCGACCGAGGACCAGATCCGCACCGCGATGAACGGCCATCTCTGCCGCTGCGGCACCTATCCGCGGATCCTGACCGCGATCAAGCAGGCGGCCGCGGTG
>DASRHI010000023.1:0-29805 GCA_035650615.1 Gaiellaceae bacterium
CGGCTCACTCCTCTCCTTCCGACGTGGCAGTCGAAGGCGAGAGTGAGCCGAGGACCAGACGGCGCCCTCACGGGCGCCGTCCACATCTACAAGCTGAAAAGAGGCCCGAGTGTCTGGACCACTCGGTGACAGTCCAGTCTAGTGCGCCGACCCGCGCGCGCCTCAGCTCCCGTCGGGGGCGAGCCGGGGAGCGTCGAGCGGAGCTCCCAGGCGCGTCGCGGAGCTGAGAGCCGCGAGCACGAGCGCGAGCACCGACTCGCGGTAGACGTCGCCCGAGTCGAGCGAGTGCTCGCGCGCGAGCTCGAGGCAGCCGTCCACCTCCAGCACGACGTAGCCGTCGCCCGCCGGCACGAGGTCGACGGCCATGAGGTCGCCGCCGACCGCGGCGACGGCGTCGAGCGCGAGCGCCGCGGCGGCGCGGTCGGGCCCGAGGCGCTTCAGCCGGCCCCCGAGCGCCGTGCTCGTGCGCCACTCTCCGGGCGCGGCGACGCGTGCGGCCGCGCCCACGACGAGCCGGCCGGCGACGACGACGCCGAGGTCGACGCCGCCGTTCGGGACGAACGTCTGGACGAGGGCGCCGTGCCTGCGGTACCAGGCGCGGCCCTCGAGGCCCGCGAGCGTCCGCTTCAGCTCCTCCCTCGTCTCGCAGCGGAAGACGTCCTCGCCGGAGGCGCCGAAGCGCGGCTTCACCACGTAGGGCGGCTCGAGCCCGCAGCCGTCCTCGCCCGGAGCGAGACCGACGGTGGGCGGATGCGGAACGCCGGCCTCCCAGAGCGCCTGCGCAGTCGTGAGCTTGTCGTGGGCGGCCCGGAGCGCGGCCGGCCCGTTCAGGACGAACAGGCCGCGCTCCTCCAGCCGCGCGAGCGCGCCGAGCCCCCTCTCGACCCCGTCGAGGCTCGGGAGGACGTCGAGCCGTCCCAGTACGAGCTCGTCCGGCCGCACCCTGCGCGCGGCCACCTCCGGCGGGAGCACCCGCGACCGGACGCCGACCGCGGCGCAGGCACGCTCGAGCGCGACGTTCGTCGGCGTCACGCCGCCGGCGATGAGGAGGGCCGCCACGAGGCCAGCCTGACGCACGCGCGTCAGGGGGAGGTCAGGCGCGCGTCAAGATTCGCTCACGATCGCGCGCCGGTCGCCGCAACCCCGGCCGTCGCCGGGTCGAGCCGCTCGAGCTCCTCGACGGTCGCGCCGAGGGTGACCGTCTGCCGCTCGGCGTCGACCCCGGCGACGAGCGCGGCCGGGACGACGCGGAAGGAGCCGGCCCCGGAGCCCGTCCGCACGACGAGCGACTCCGGCTCGAGCCGGGTCCCGGTGAAGACCGGCGTCTCGACCACCCCGACGAACGCGTCGCCTGCTGTCACGGCGAACCCGTGACAGCAGGCGAGCGGGGAGTCCGCCGTGACGCCTCTCGTCACCCGACGCAGCCTACGCCGGGCACATGAGGAACGGCTCGTGCGCTCTGAATGTCGCGTGAGCACCGTGTGAGCGTTCGCTCGGGTTCTCACACCGGCATGAGCTTGTAGCCGAACTCGCGCACGGTGACGATCCGCGTCGGATGGCCGGGATCGCGCTCGATCTTCCTGCGGAGGTTGGAGATGTGCACGTCGGCGGCGCGCGGATCGCCGACGTGGGGCGTCTGCCAGAGGTACTCCATGATCTGCGTCCGCGAGTACACGCGCTCCGGCTCCTCCGCCAGGAGGCTCAGGAGGTTGAACTCCGACGGAGTCAGCTTCACCTGCCGTCCGTCGACCTCGACGGTGTGGCGCGCGAAGTCGATGCGCAGGCCCCCGACGGTCTTCGTCGGCGCGTGGGTGCTCGTGCGGTCGAGCTCGCGCCGGCGCAGGAGCGCGCGGACGCGGCTGACGAGCTCCGCGAACGAGAACGGCTTCGTCACGTAGTCGTCGGCGCCGAGCTCGAGCCCGAGGACGCGGTCGACCTCGGCGTCCTTCGCCGTGAGCAGGATGATCGGCAGGTCGCTCTCGGCGCGCAGGATGCGGCACACGTCGGTCCCGAGGCGGCCGGGCATCATCACGTCGCAGATGAGCAGGTCGTAGTCGCCGCTCCGGGCCTGCTCGAGCGCGGCGTCCCCGTCCTCGACGCACGTCACCTCGAAGCCCTGCTGACCGAGGGCGTACCCGACCGGATCGAGGATGTCCCGCTCGTCGTCGGCGAGCAGGATCCTCACTCTCACGACGCCTCCCCCGCCGGCAGGACGACGGTCGCGGTCGTTCCCCGTCCGGCGGCGGAGTGGATCGTCAGCCGCCCGCCGATCGCCTCGGTCGAGGCATGGGCGATGGCGAGCCCGAGGCCGAAGCCGTCGCGACGGCCCGGCCCGCCGCTGTAGAAGCGGTCGAACATCCGCTCCTGCACCGCGGGCGGGATCCCCGGCCCGCTGTCGGCCACCTCGATCACCGCCCGCGAGTCGGCCAGCCGCGCCCGCAGCACGATCTCGTCGGAGGCCGCGTGCTTGAGCGCGTTGCCGACCAGGCTCGCGACCACCTGCTCGACGATGTCGCGCTGGGCGACGGCGACGACGGGCCGCGGGCACTCGACGCGGACGGCGACGCCGTCGGCGGCGTCGGCCGAGGCGGCGACCTCGCGGAGCACCTCCTCGAGCTCGACCGGCTCGAGCTGCAGCTCCTCCTGCCGCGTCTCGGCGCGCGCGAGGGTCAGCAGCGCGCTCGTCAGCCGGGTCAGGCGCGCGGCCTGGCGCCCGATCAGGTCGACGAACCGCTCCCTGCTCTCGGGCGAGTCCTGCGCGCCCGCCTTGAGCGCCTCGACGGCGCTCGCGATCGCCGTCACCGGCGTCCGCAGCTCGTGGGAGGCGTTCGTGACGAACTCCCGCTCGGCACGGCGCCGCCGTTCCTGCTCGGTGATGTCGGCGAGCACGAGCACCGCGAAGTCGGACGCGGCCGCGGGGACGCCGACGAGCGAGAGCGTGGCGCCGTCGTCGCGCCGTGCGCGCGCCTCCGCGACGGCCGCGCCGGGCGCGAAGAGCCCCTGCGCGACCCGCCGCAGCGGCAGGTCCTCGTACGTGTCGGGGAGCGGCGCGTCCGCCTCCAGCACCACGCCGGGAAGCAACGCCCGCGCGTTCGCGTTCGCGTAGCGGATCCGGAGCCGGCGGTCGACCGCCAGCACCCCCTCGTGGAGCTGCTCGAGCAGGAGCCCGAGCTGGTCCCGCTCCGCGCTGAGCTGGGCGAACGCGTCGCCGAGGCGGCGCCGCATGCGGTCGATCGTCGCCGCGAGCCGGCCGATCTCGTCTCCGAAGCGCGGCCGGAGCTCGAGCGCGAAGTCGCCCTGCTCGATCGCCGCGGCGGCCGACGCGATCCCGCGCAGGCGCCTCGCGATCAGCGTCGCGGCGACGAGGCCCGTCAGCGCCGCGGCCAGCACCGCCCAGATCGACGCCCGCACGACCTCGTTGCGGAAGATCGTGAGCGGGGCGCCGTACCCGGGCGGGCGCGGCTGGTAGCCGACGAGCGCCGCCGCCTCCTCCGTCCGCCGGAGCGGCAGCCCGATCACGACGCGCCCGTTCCCGACCGCCTCGAAGAAGCGGTGGCCGCGCAGCGCCGACGCGAGCGCGGCGCCGCGGCCGGGGACGTCCCGCCACTCGATCCCGCGCAGGTTCGACTCGCCGACGAGGCGCCGGTCGCGGCCGAAGACGAAGAGCGCGAGCCCGTGCGCGGCCCCGATCGGCACGAGCTGCTCCTGGAGGTCGCCCTCGCGGATCGCCCGCTCGACGGCGAAGCCGGCCGCCACGGTGGCGCCGACGGCGATGTTCTCCGCGTTCGCGCGCAGGCGGCGGTCGGCCTGCCGGGACGACACCGCCGCGATCAGCGCCGCCGTGAGCGCCGCGATCACGACGAAGACGCTCGCGAGCCACCAGCGCATGCCCACGTGCATCCTGCCCATCGCGCCAAGTATCGACCCGCCCGGCGAGCCCGCCCGAGCTTGTGTGCGAATCTTCACGAGATCCTGATCCTCGGCTGACCCCCGGCCGCCCGACCCTCAGCCCGCGGCCCTAGCGTGGCGGGCAGGCCATGGACTCCGTCGATCCCCTGGAGCGTCCGCACGGAGGCGAGCCGCGCGAGACCGTCGCCCGGGCCCGCTTCGACGCGGTCGCGCCGTTCACCCTCGGGATCGAGGAGGAGCTGCTCCTCGTCGACGCGACGAGCTACCGCGCCGCCCCGGCGGCCGGGTACGCGCTCGCCGCCGCCGGCGACGCCCGGCTCGCCCGCGAGCTGCGGGCCGCGCAGGTCGAGCTCGTCACGCCCGTGTGCGCCACCGTCGCGGAGGCGTCGTGCGAGCTCGGCGCCCTGCGCCGGCGGCTCGCGGACGCGCTCGCGGGCGCCGGCGTCCTCGTGCTCGGCGTCGGGGCGCACCCGCTCGACCGCGACCCGGGCGAGGTGTCGGACACGCTCCGCCACCGGAGCCTGGCGGCCGAGCACCCGTGGGCCGCGCGCCACGTCCTGGCCTGCGGGCTGCACGTGCACGTCGCGGTGAGCGGGGCCGACCGCGCGCTCGCGGTGCACGACGCGCTGCGGAGCTACCTCCCGGAGCTCCTCGCGCTCGGCGCCAACGCGCCCTTCTACGGCGCGGCGGACTCCGGCCTCGCCACCGTCCGGCCGAAGCTGAACCAGGCCTGGCCCCGGAGCGGCGTCCCGCCCGCCTTCGGCTCCTGGCGCGAGCTCGCGGAGTTCGACGCGTGGGCGCGCGCCGGAGGGGCGTTCCCCGACGGCAGCTACCGGTGGTGGGACCTCCGCCTCAACGAGCGGCACGGCACGATCGAGGTGCGCGTCGCCGACGCGCAGACGCGGGTCGAGGACGCGGCCACCGTCGCCGCGCTCGTCCAGAGCCTCGTCGTCGAGCTGGCCGGGCGCCACGACGCGGGCGAGCGGCTCCCGGTCCACCCCGGCGAGCGCATCGCCGAGAACGCGTGGCTCGCGACGCGCGACGGCCTGCGCGGCCACCTGATCGACCTCGAGACCGGCGTCCGCGTCCCGGCGGTCGAGCGCCTGGGGGAGCTCGCGGAGCGGCTGCTGCCGGTCGCGAGGTCGCTCGGATGCGAGCGGGAGCTGCACCGCTGCTGGCGCCTGCTCGCCGAGGGCGGCGGCGCCGGGCGGCAGCGGCGGATCGTCGAGGAGCGCGGCCTCGGCGAGCTCGCGGCCGCGCTCGCCGCCGAGACCGCGGGCGGCGCCCGCGACCGGGCCGGGGAGAGTCCTCGCGCCATCCTCACCGAGCTCTGAGCGCGTCTCGGGCGCCCGCCCGCGCGGGCGCGAGCGCCGCAACCGGCTTTCAGGCGGTCTCGCCGAGCACGCGGCGGGCGACGGCGAAGGCGCTGTTGGCGGAGGGGACGCCGCAGTAGACGGCGCAGTGCAGCAGCACCTCCTCGATCTCGTCGCGCGTGAGCCCGTTGCGAAGAGCGCCGCGCAGGTGGAGCTCGAGCTCCTCGAACCGGCCGCCCGCGACGAGCGCGACGAGCGTCATGCAGCTCCGCGTCTTGCGGTCGAGCCCGGGCCGCGTCCAGATCTCGCCCCAGCAGTAGCGCGTGACCAGCTCCTGGAACTCGGCCGAGAGGCCGGTCGCGCCGGCGAGCGCGCGGTCGACGTGCTCGTCGCCGAGGACGGCGCGCCGGACCTCGAGCCCGCGCTCGTAGGCGTCGTCAGCCACGGTAGAACGCTAGTGCACGGTCGACGAACGCGTCGCCCGGCTCGGGGTAGGCGGCGAGGGCGGGGTCGAGGTTCGCGCGCATGCGCGCCGCGTCCACCCGGAGCCCGGCGAGCGTCTCCCGCGTCGCGGCCGCCGCGCCGCCCGCGTACGCGAGCGCGGCCGAGAGGGCGGGCCACTCGGCCTGCCAGGCGCCGGCGGCGCGCTCGTGCTCGTGCACGAGGCCGATCGCGGGCCGCACCTGGCGCGCGGCGGCGACCGCCACGACCGCGGAGGCCGGGTTGCGCTTGTGCGCCATCGCGGTCGAGCCGCCGGCCGGGACGGTCACCTCCGCGACCTCCGTCTGCGCGAGCAGGATCACGTCGCGCGCCACCTTCGCGCAGGCGCCGGCCGCGACCTCGAGCGCCGCGCCGAGCGCGGCGACGCGGACGCGGTTCGCGTGCCACGGGAGCGGCGGCTCGGCGAGGCGGAGCTCGGCCGCGAAGCGGCCGAGCACCTCCGGCCCCCGCTCGCCGAGCGACGCGAGCGTGCCTGCGGCGCCGCCGAGCTGGGCGGCGAGCTCGACGCCGGCGAGGAGCCGCCGGGCCTCGACGACCTCGACCAGCCAGCCGGCGGCCTTGAGCCCGAACGTCGTCGGCACCGCCTGCTGCAGGAGCGTCCGCGCGGCCATCGCGGTGGCGCGGTGCTCGTCGGCGAGCTCGGCGCAGCGCGCGGCGACGGCGTCGAGCTCCGCGAGCACGAGCGCGCGCGCCTCGCGCGCCACGAGCATCATCGCCGTGTCGACCACGTCCTGGCTCGTCGCGCCGTGGTGCGCGAGCGCCTCCGCCTCGCGCAGCCGCCGCACGAGCGGCTCGGCGGGGTTCGCGACCGCATGTCCCTCGCGCACGATCGCGGCCGCGTCGAAGCGCGCCGGGTCGGCGGCGGCGGCGATCCGCTCGGCCGCCTCCGGCGGGATCACCCCGGCCGCGGCCTCCGCGCGCGCGAGCGCGCGCTCGGCCTCGCACATCGCCCCGACCCACGCGGCGTCGCCGGTCGCGGCCGCGAGCTCCTCCGGGACGAAGAGCCCCTCAAGCAACGTAGAAGGCGTCGTCCTGCAGGCGCACGTCGAACGTCTTCGCGGTCTCGCCCGGCTCGAACACGACGCGCGTCCGCACCTGCTTGAGGAGGCCGCGCGCGAACACCTGCACGTCGAGGTGCGCCGTCTCCCGCACGGAGAAGGCGTAGCGGCCCTCGGCGTCCGTGCCGCAGCGCCCCCAGCCGGCCTGCGGCGACCACACCTCGACGAGCGCGTCCGGCACGCCCTCCCCCGCGCCGTCGAGCACGCGCCCCTCGAGCCGCACCGGCCCCTCCGGGCACGGGCGGTCGCGCAGCCCGAGGGCGAAGAACGGACCGACCGTCTGCGAAGGGGTCCTCATTCGAACGGCGTCGAGCGCATGACGATGTCGAAGCGAAAGGCGAGCGCCCACTCAGGCTCGGTGCGCTCGAGGTCGAAGTCCGCGACGAGCAGCTCGCGGGCCTTCGGGTCGCGGATCGAGTTGAAGATCGGGTCGTAGGGGAAGAGCGGGTCGCCCGGGAAGTACATCTGCGTCACGAGCCGGTCGGCGAACGCGCGGCCGAAGACCGAGAAGTGGATGTGCGCCGGCCGCCACGCGTTCGGATGGTTCCGCCAGGGATAGGCGCCGGGCTTGATCGTCACGAAGCGGTAGCCGCCGTCGGCGTCGGTGAGGCAGCGGCCGGCGCCGGTGAAGTTCGGGTCGAGCGGGGCCGGGTGCCGGTCGACCTGGTGGGCGTAGCGGCCCGCCGCGTTCGCCTGCCAGATCTCCACGAGCGTGCGCGGGATCGGCCGGCCGGCGTCGTCGAGCACGCGGCCCGAGACGAGGATCCGCTCGCCGAGCGGCTCGCCCTCGTGCTGGCGCGTGAGGTCGGCGTCGGCCGGGTCGACGTCCGACTCGCCGAAGACGGGGCCGGTCGGGTCGTGCCACTCCTCGGGCAGCAGGTAGAGCCGCCTGGGCGCCCGCAGCGCGGACGAGCGGTAGTCCGGGTGGTCGTAGGGCGGGTCGCCCCGGTCCTCGGCCGGCGTGAGCGTCACCGCGCCTCCTCGAGCGCGCGCAGCGCCGCGAGCTCCGCGTCGCCCGGCGGCTCGCACTCGGCCACGTCCGGGGCCACGCGCAGCGGCCAGCCGGTCGCCTCGACGACCGCGCCGGCCTCGACGCCCGGCTGGAGCTCCGTGAGCACGAGCTCGCGCGTCGCCGGGTCGGGCTCGAGGACGCCGAGGTCGGTGATCACCGCCGCCACCCGCTCGCCGGAGCTCGAGCGGAAGTCGAGCCGCTCGACGAAGGCGCGCGGGCTGTGCCGGATCACGACCAGGATCTCGCGGCAGTGGCGTGCGATCTCGGGCGCGCCGCCGGCGCCCGGGAGCCGCACCTTCGGGTGCTCGTAGTCGCCGATCACGGTGCTGTTCAGGTTGCCGAAGCGGTCGATCTGCGCGGCCCCGAGGAAGCCGACGTCGATGCGTCCCCCCTGCAGCCAGTAGGCGAAGATCTCCGGCACCGAGACGACGGCGTCCGCCGTCTCGGCGAGCTCGCCGTCGCCGATCGAGAGCGGCAGCCGCGTCGGCT
Organism: Gaiellaceae bacterium; assembly: GCA_035650615.1. Lineage (GTDB taxonomy): Bacteria > Actinomycetota > Thermoleophilia > Gaiellales > Gaiellaceae > PALSA-600. The sequence continues at coordinate 8,283 of DASRHI010000023.1, forward strand.
TCGCGCCGATCGTGCCGCTCTCGTAGACGAGCACGCAGTCGGGCGCGTGCGTCGCGCGCGCGAGGTTGCAGGCCGTGCTCGGGAGCCCGATCCCGACGAAGACGACGCTCCCGTTCGCGAGCCGCCGCGCGGCCGCGACCGCCATCGCCTCGTCCCTCGTGAACGCGGCCGCCCGGGCCGTGTCCGGGGCCGGTCCCCGCACATGGCTGGAAGCGCCACGGCTCATCGGGCCACCGCCAGCACGTTCGCCTCCATCCACGCCGCGAAGCGGTCGCGGTCGGAGGCGATCGCGTCCCACTCGGCGTAGAAGGCGTTGTCGCGGTCGTAGTAGCCGTGCGCGTACGAGGGGTGGGCCCCGCGCGGGGCCTCCGCGACCGCCGTCACCGCCCAGCCGGGGATCACGGCGGCGCCCGGCACCGGCTCGAGCTCGTCGACGACCTCCTCGACGGTGACGAGCGAGCGGCGCGACGCGAGCACGACCTCGCGCTGGACGCCGAGGATCCCCCAGAGCTGCACGTTCCCCTTCCGGTCCGCGCGCTGGGCGTGGACGACGCCGACGTCCGGGCGCAGGGCCGGCACCGCCGCCAGCCGCTCGCCGGTGAACGGGCACTCGATCGCGGCGACGCGGGTGCGCGCGGCGAGGTCGGTGCCGTCGTAGCCGCGCAGCACGCCGAAGGGCAGGTTCGAGGCGCCGGCGGCGTAGGCCGCGGCCATGCCGGCATGCGAGTGCTCCTCGAGCTCGAGCGGCGCCGGCCAGCCGTTCTCGACCGCGTCGCGGAACCGCCGCAGCGAGCCGACGCCGGGGTTGCCGCCCCACGAGAAGACGAGCTTGCGCGCGCAGCCCATCCCGATCAGCTGGTCGTAGACCACGTCGGGCGTCATGCGCACGAGCGTCAGGTCGCGCCGCCCCTGCCGGATCAGCTCGTGGCCCGCGGCGTGCGGGATCAGGTGCGTGAAGCCCTCGAGCGCCACGACGTCGCCGTCGTGCACGAGCTCCCGCACCGCCTCGGAGAGCGTCGTCACGTGCGCCATCGGTGCATCGTAGTGAGGCCCACGTAGTTCTCCGCCAGCGAGCGGGCCGCCGCCTCGGAGCTCGTGACGTAGCGGAGCTGCGAGAGCTGCAGCCGCTCCTCGAAGGGGTCGTCGCCCAGCCGGTGGAGCATCGCCGTCATCCACCAGGAGAAGTGCTCCGCGCGCCAGACGCGGCGCAGGCACGTCTCGGAGTAGCGGTCGAGGCCGCCCGGGCCGCGGCCGCCGTACCACTCGACGAGCGCCTCGGCCAGCGTGCGCGCGTCCGCGACGGCGAGGTTGAGCCCCTTCGCCCCGGTCGGCGGGACGATGTGCGCTGCGTCGCCGGCGAGGAAGAGGCGGCCGTGCCGCATCGGCTCGGCGACGAAGCTGCGCATGCCGGTGACGCCCTTCTCGAGCACGGGCCCCTCCTCGAGCGTCCAGCCGTCGAGCGCGGTGCGCGCTCGCAGCTCGGCCCAGACCCGCTCGTCGGGCCACTCGGCGGGGTCGTCGTCCGGGTCGCACTGGACGTAGCAGCGCGAGCGCTCCGGCGAGCGCAGCGAGAGGAGCGCGAAGCCGCGCTCGTGGTGGGCGTAGACGAGCTCGTCCGACGACGGCGGGACGGCGGCGAGGATCCCGAGCCACGCGAACGGGTACTCGCGCTCGAACACGCGCAGCGCGCCGCGCGGAACGCTCGGGCGGCAGATCCCGTGGAAGCCGTCGCAGCCGGCGATCACGTCGCACTCGAGCGTCCGCGCCGCTCCGTCGTGCACGAACCGGATCCGCGGCCGGTCGCTCTCGAGCGCCTCCACCCGCACGTCCGCGACCTCGAAGAGGAGCGGCGCGCCGCTCTCGACCCTCGCGGCGACCAGGTCCCTGACGAGCTCGGTCTGCCCGTAGACGACGATCGAGCGGCCGCCCGCGAGCTCCGCGAGCGGCACGCGGTGGCGCTCGCCCGCGAACTGCAGGCGGATCCCGCTGTGGACGATCCCCTCTCGGTCGATCCGGCCCGCGACCCCCGCGCTGCGCAGCAGGTCGACCGTCCCCTGCTCGAGCACGCCGGCGCGGACCCGGCTCTCGACGTGCGCGCGCGTGCGGTCCTCGAGCACGACGCTGTCGACCCCGCCGAGCTCGAGCAGGCGCGCCAGCGTCAGCCCCGCGGGCCCGGCGCCGACGATCCCGACCTGCGTGCGCACTCAGAACGGAAACGGGTGCGTGCCGCTTCGCACCGTGACCCAGCGGAGCTCGGTGAACTCCTCGATCGCGGCCTGTCCGCCGAAGCGGCCCCAGCCCGAGTCCTTCACCCCGCCGAACGGCATCTGCGGCTCGTCGGCGACGGGCTGGTCGTTCACGTGCACGATCCCCGACTCGAGCCGCCGGGCCAGCGCGAGCCCGCGGTCGGGGTCGCTCGTGATGATCCCGGCGCTCAGGCCGTAGCTCGTCGCGTTCGCCCGCGCGACCGCCTCGTCCGGCCCCTCGACGACCTCGAGGGCGAGCACCGGCCCGAACGTCTCCTCCCGCGCGAGCTCGGCGTCGTCGGGGACGCCGGCGAGCAGCGTCGCCCGGTAGCACGGGCCGGCGGCCTCGCCGCCCGCGAGCACGCGCGCCCCCTTCGCGACGGCCTCGTCGACGCGGCGCTTGACCGTGGCGAGCGCGTCGGCGTTGATGAGCGGGCCGATGATCGTGTCGGGCTCGCCGGGGTCGCCCGCCTTGAGCCCGGCGGTCTTCGCCGCGAGCCGCGCGGCGAACTCGTCGGCGATCGGCCGCTCGACGAGCACCCGCCGCGCCGACATGCAGATCTGCCCCTGGTGCAGGAACGCGCCGAACGCCGTCGCGTCGACCGCGTAGTCGAGGTCGGCGTCCGCGAGCACGAGCAGCGGGTTGTAGCCGCCGAGCTCGAGCACGACGCGTTTCAGGTTCCGGCCGGCAGCCTCGGCGAGCAGCCGGCCCGTGCGCGTCGAGCCGGTGAAGTTGATCCGGCGCACGGCGGGGTGGGAGACGAGCTCGTCGCCGATCGGGCCGGCGGCGCCGGGCGCGTGCGTGACGACGTTCAGGACGCCCTCCGGGAGGCCGGCCTCGGCGAAGAGCTCGTTCCACACGAGCCCGCCGACGACCGGAGACCACTCGGACGGCTTCAGGACGACGGTGTTCCCGAGCGCGAGCGGCGCCGCGAGCGAGCGCGCCGAGAGGATCAGCGCCGCGTTCCACGGCGCGATCGCGCCGACGACCCCCGCGGGGCGGCGCAGCCCCAGCGCGAGCGTGCCCGGCCGGTCGGAGGGGATCACGCTGCCGAGCGGCGCGTACGCGAGCGCGGCCGCCTGGCGGAGCAGGCCCGGGACGAACCCGAGCTGGAACTGGGCGAACCCGAACGTGCAGCCCGTCTCGCGCGCGAGCAGCGAGACGATCTCGTCGCGGCGGGCCTCCAGGGCGCCGGCCGCGTCCAGGAAGACGCGCTGGCGCTCGGCGGGGGTCGAGGCCGACCACGCGGGGAACGCCTCCGCCGCTGCCTCGATCGCGCGCCGCGCCTCCGCCGCGCCGCCCGCCGGCACGCGGGCGACCACCTCGCCGCTGTAGGGGTCGAGGTCCTCGAACGTCTCCTGCCCGGTTGCGACCATGACCACGCTCCTTCGCTCGTCGGCCCGGGCATCTTCGCCCACGCGCGACGCCCCGCGCGGTCTCGTCAGAGGGCCTGGAGCGCGGCGACGAGGTACCAGGCCCCGAAGGCGAGGGCGACCGAGCCGAGCGCGGGAACGGCGCGGGCCAGGCGCCGGCGCGCCGCGGCAGCCTCGAGCGCGCCGCCGACGGCCGCCGAGAGCAGCGTCATCGAGAGCGCGCAGCCCGCGACGAGGAGGACGAGCGCCGCGCACGCGAGCGCGGTGCCGGGGACGGCCGCGATCAGCAGGACGGCGACGCCGGCGCTCCCGGCGAGCCCGTGGACGAGCCCGATCGCGAACGCCTGCCTCGGAGTCCGGCCCGCGTGCCCGTGCGCGTGACCGGCCCCGCGCGCGTGCGAGTGGAGGTGCAGGTGCGGCCGCCCCTCGTGGGCGTGGACGTGGGCGTGGTAGGCGCCGCGGCGCCAGCGGACGAGCAGGCGCACGGCGAGCGCGACGACGATCAGCCCGATCAGCGCCTCCGCCGACCGCTCGACGGCGTGCGGCAGGAAGCTCCGCAGGAAGAGCACCGGCAGCCCGAACGCGAGCAGCGTCGTCGCGTGACCGATCCCCCAGGCGGCTCCGAGGCGGGCGGCGGCACGCGCGGCCCGCCCGCGCGAGCCGGCGACGAGGGTCGAGACCGCCACGAGGTGGTCGGGGTCGGTCGCGTGGCGCAGGCCGAGGGCGAAGGCCAGGCAGAGCACCACGAGCGCGCCGTGCCCCGAGGCGTGGCCGGCGAGGAAGCCGTCGATCCCGCTTATTGGACTATCCATTAGACCGAGAGGTAGCATAGCTGCTCCGATGGGGGCCGGACAACCGGGATCCTGGCAGTCCGCCGACTACGTCGCCCGGTGGGCCGGCGACGACGTCGTCGCGCGTCTCCTCGAGACGCCGCGGCGGATCTCGACCGCGCTCGTCCGGGACGCCGGGACGCCTGTTCGGCACGTCGTCGACCTCGGCTCGGGCGAGGGCCCGTACCTCGCCGAGCTCCTCGGGGCCTTCCCCGGCGCGCGCGGGACCTGGCTCGACTCGTCCGAGCCGATGCGCGAGCGCGCCCGGGCCGCGCTCGTCGCGCTCGGCGGGCGCGTGCGGTTCGTCGTCGCGGCCGTCGAGGAGCTCGCCGCTGCGGCGCTCGAGCCCGCCGACGTCGTCGTCAGCTCCCGCGCGCTCCACCACCTCCCGCCGGACGCGCTGGCGCGGGCCTACCGCGACGTGCGCGCGCTGCTTCCGGACGGAGGGTGGTTCTTCAACCTCGACCACGTCGGCGCCTCCGGCGACTGGGAGCGGCGCTACCGCCGCATCCGGTCCGAGCTCGTCGGCCGGCGGCGCCGGGCGCTCGAGCCGCACCGCGAGGACGAGCCGCTGCTCCCCGTCGCGGAGCACGTCCGCCTGCTCGGCGAGGCCGGGTTCGCCGCCGTCGACGTCCCCTGGCGGATGCTCTACACCGCGCTCCTCGCCGCGCGCGTGCGGTCGTAGGATCCCCGCACTGGTTCGAGCGAGAGGAGCGGACGATGAGCGACAGCGTCTATCGCGTCACCGAGGTGATCGGCGTCAGCCCCGAGTCGTGGGAGGCGGCCGCCCGCAACGCGGTCGAGACGGCCGCGCGCACGATCCGCGACCTGCGGGTCGCCGAGGCGACGCGGTTCGACGTCACGATCGAGGACGGCGCGGTGGCGAGCTACCGCGTGCGTCTCGGCATCTCGTTCAAGTACGAGACCGGCGACTGACGGGCTCCGGGCGGCGGAGCGCAACACTCCGGGGTCTGACCCCGGACTGTTGCGCTAGACCCCGCGGGTCCGTGCGTAGGCGCGCAGCTCCCGCTCGACCGCGCCGGCGAGCCGCTCCGAGCCCGTCCGCGTCCGCCCGGCGCTCCGCGCGGCCAGGGCCTCGACGAGCTCGAGCACGTCGACGAGCTCCTCCTCGCTCGCCTGCGCCACCGCGACCCGGCGCGCCTCCTCCAGGAGCGCGAGCGCCGTCGCGGGCGAGCCGCCGTCCAGCGCGGCCCGCGCCTGCGCGAGCTGGTACGCGGTCGCGTGCGGCCGCGCGCCGGGCGGGCGGGCCGCGCGGACGTCGCGGACGAGCTTCGCGAGGTCGCGGTCGTCGACCGGCAGCCCGGCGGCGGCGCGGGCGGCCGGAGGGAAGCCTTCGAGGCGCTCGGCGACCAGGCGTGCGAGACGGTCGCTCCGTGCCTTCGTGCGGCCGAAGCTGCGCGCGGAGAGCGTCGCGAGGAGCCCGCGCACCTCGAGCAGCTCGTCGAGCTTCCGCTGCGCGACGGCGACCCGCTCGGCCTCCCGGAGCCAGTGGAGAGCCGAGTCGAACTCACGGTCGTCGAGCGCGATCCGCGCCCGAAGCAGGTCGCGCGCGCCCGGAGGGGAGCGCCGGGGCTGCGGGCGCGGCGGGCGCCCCCGGCGCCGCCGGAGGAAGGCCCACGGCCGCTCGGCCGGCGGGGCCTCGAGCCCGTTCCCGCGCATGTAGACGAAGACCGCGATCACGGCGCCGGCGACCGCCCCGAACGGGATCGCGCGAGCCTGCTCGAGCCCGACGGAGACGAGCCCGGCCCAGAGGAAGAGCCCGAAGCCGAGACCCCAGAGCGCCGACGCCGCGCCCTCCGTCCGCTGCTTCGGGAAGCAGACGACGCGGACGGCGACGTCGAGCAGCGCGACGAGCACCCAGGCCGCCGCCGCGACCGGGGCGTACGCGAGTCGAACCCGTCCCTGCACGCTTCGGCTGCTCACCGCCACCGGATCGCGCCGCATCCTAGTGCTTCCGTCCGTGAGCGGGCGTGGCCTCGTCGGCCGCTCGCGAGGGGCGAGAACGGGTGGTCGTCCCGGCGCCGGCCTCCGGGCCCGGCCGGGCGGACCGGCAGGGCGCTCATCCTCGCGGTCTGCTATGAGCGCCGGCGTGGAACGCGCCGCGGAGGCGCAGGACGCTCTCGCCGCGAGACCGTACTCGGGCCGTACCGCATGGGTGCGCAGCCTCGAGTCGCCGCTTCGGAGCTTCCTGCGGACGGAGACGGGCAGCGCCGCGGTGCTGCTCGCCGCGGCGGTGTCGGCGCTCGTCTGGGCCAACGCCGGCGACGCCTCGTACGAGCGGGTGTGGCGGACGACGCTCTCGCTGCGGCTCGGCGGCTGGGAGGTGTCGCACGACCTGCGATACTGGCTGAACTCGGGCCTGATGACCTTGTTCTTCCTCGTCGTCGGGCTCGAGGCCCGGCGCGAGTTCGACCTCGGGGAGCTGCGTGACCGGCGCCGGCTCGCGTTGCCGCTCGCCGCCGGCCTCGGGGGAATGCTCGTCCCGGTCGCGATCTTCGTCGCCTTCAACGCCGGCAGCGGCGCGGCCCACGGATGGGGCGTCGCGATGTCGACCGACACCGCCTTCGCCCTCGGCATGCTCGCGCTCGTGGGCCGCCGCTTCCCGCTGCGGCTGCGCGCGTTCATGCTCACCTTCTCGGTCGTCGACGACGTGCTGGCGCTGGTCGTGATCGCGACAGTCTACGCCTCGCGGGTCCGCGGCTGGCCGCTCGTCGTCGCATCCTCGTTCTTCGCCCTCGCGGTGCTCGCGGCGAGGGTGCGCGTCCGGCGCGGCCTCCTCTGCACGGCGCTCGGGGCGGGCGCGTGGGTCGCCCTCTCGAAGTCCGGCGTCGACCCGATCGCGATCGGGCTCGCGATGGGTCTGCTCACCTACGCGGCGCCCGCCGCCCGCACCGACCTCGAGCGCGCGACCGACCTCTTCAGGCTCTTCCGCGAGCAGCCGACCCCGGAGCTCGCACGCACGGCGCGCGCCGGCGTCACCGGGGCGATCTCGCCGAACGAGCGCCTGCAGCAGCTCTACCACCCCTGGACGAGCTACGCGATCGTGCCGCTCTTCGCGCTTGCCAACGCCGGCGTCGAGGTCGACGCGGGCTTCCTGGCGCGGGCGTTCTCCTCGCCGGTCACGCTGGGCATCCTCGTCGGCTACGTCGCGGGCAAGCCCGCGGGCGTCCTCGCCGGCTCGCGGCTCGCGACCGCGGCGAGCCGCGGGCGTGTCCGGCCGCCGATCGGCTGGGCGGCGCTCGCGGCGGGCGGCACGATCGCGGGAATCGGGTTCACCGTCTCGCTGCTGATCGCGGAGCTCGCCTTCGACGACGAGCAGCTCGCGCAGGCGAAGGTCGGCATCCTCGCGGCCGCCCTCTGCGCGTCGCTCTCGACCTGGCTCCTCTTCCGCGGGACTGCGCTGCTGCCGCGGCAGGCCCGGCTCCGGGCGCTCGTCGGCCCGGCCGAGCCGCTCGTCGACCTCGCGGTCCCCGTCGATCCCGAGCGCGACCACGTGCGCGGGCCCGAGGACGCTCCGGTGACGCTCGTCGAGTACGGCGACTTCGAGTGCCCCTTCTGCGGGCAGGCGGAGCGCGTCGTGCGGGAGCTGCTGCGCGACTTCGGCGACCTCCGCTACGTGTGGCGGCATCTGCCGCTGAACGACGTCCACCCGCACGCCCAGCTCGCCGCCGAGGCGGCCGAGGCCGCCGGAGCCCAGGGCGGCTTCTGGCCGATGTACGACCTCCTGCTCACCCACCAGGGCGCTCTCGACAGGACCGACCTGCTCGGGTACGCGGGCGAGCTCGGCCTCGACCTCGGGCGCTTCGCGGAGGATCTCGACGCGCACGCGGGGGCGGCGCGTATCGCCGAGGACGTGGACGGCGCCGACCTGAGCGGCGTCTCGGGGACGCCGACGTTCTTCGTGAACGGCCGCCGCCACTACGGCGCCTACGACGTCGCCGCGCTCTCGCGGGCGGTCCGGGCGGCGCGCGCCCGCGCGGCGGTCGCCCCGCGGTAGCGTGCGGGTCAGAGCAGGCCGCACGCCTGCGCGGAATGCGGCCAGGGCGCGAAGCCGCGCCCGTGCGCGCGCGCGAACTCCGCCGTCCAGATCTGCTCGAGCGGCGTCCAGTTGTCGGCGGTGCCCTTGTGCCGGTAGAGCCAGCGCCCGTAGGCGAGCTGGAAGGCCCGGTCGAGCTGCAGGCCCCCGTAGTAGCCGTTGCCGCTGTTCGTCCGCCAGCCGGGGTAGGGCGCCCCGGTCTCGTGCCGCTGGATGCAGTGCCAGCCGGAGAGGTGCGGCGGATGGCGGGCGAGGCGCGCGAGCGCCGCGGCGCGGCGGCGCCGCCACTCCGCGGCACGTTCGAGGTCGGGAGGGGCGAGCCGAGCCACGCGCGGGGGCGGCGGGAGCGGGCGGTGCATCAGCCGCAGCCAGTAGCGGCGCCGCGCCTCGGCTGCGGCGACTCGCCGCGCCAGCCGGCGGCGTTCCGCCGCCCGGCGCGCCGCTCGCAGCCGGGACGCCTCCGCGGCCGTGCGCGAGCCCGCGAGCCCGCGAGCGCGCGCGTCGGACGGGGCGGTGTCCGCCGCCGCGCGCGACGGCGGCGCCGCCAGCCCGCACAGCAGAAGCAGCATGACCAGTATCCGTCCCACGACCTTGCGTCCCCGACTCCGACGACGGCGCCCACTTCGCAGGAGCGGCGGCCCGAGGCCGCGATGAGCGCCGGCCGGCGCGCACATCTGCGCGCCTTCGTGTCTCGCGTCCGGGGACCATAGCTCCCGGGCCGCGCCCGCCGCCGGGCGAACGCGCGCGGGCGCGGCGGGCGGCGCAACAGCGCGGGGTCAGACCCCGGGTTGTTGCGCAGCCGCCCCGCCGCGCGAGCGGGTGCGGCGGCTCACGCCTCGCCGGCCGCCGGGCGGAGGGCGCGCCGCGCCGGGATCGCGAGCGCGAGGTAGAGCACGAGGAATCCCGCGGGGACGACGCGGAACATCGTCGCGATCCCGAACGCGCCCGCGACGACGCCGCCGATCACCGGCCCCGCCACCTTGCCGAGGTCGAGCCCGCCGTAGAGGAGGGCCGCGGTGACGCCGTGGCGGCGCTCGTCGTCGCCGGCGCCGTCGAAGGCGTCCGCCGAGCCCGTGACGCGCAGCAGGCCGCGGGAGAGCCCGGCGAGGAGGAAGAGCGGCACTTGGAGCGCGAACGACGAGATCACGCTCGGGATCGCCGACGTCGCGAGCGAGCCGGCGACGACGAGCGGCAGCGTCAGGCTCGCCGGCTCGATCCGCGAGAAGACCGGCCCCGAGCCGAACCGCGACGACGACGAGGCCCACGACCTGACGCTCGAGAGCGCGCCGATCTGCGTCAGCGAGAGCCCGGCGGCGAGCGCGAGCACCGGGTGGAAGGTGTTCGTGACGGCGTTCAGGCCGTTGATGAAGAACATCACGAGCACGCCGACCCAGACCGCGAGCGGAAGCCCGGCGAGCGAGCGCCACGCCGGCGTCCGCGCCCGCCGGCCTCCCCCCGCGGGCTCGCTCCCGGGCCGGCCTGCGAGCCGCGCCATCAGGAGCGCGCCGGCGAGCGGCGTCGCAGCCAGGACCCAGAACGACGTCCGCAGCCCGACGAGGTCGGCGACGCCGCCGCCGAGCACGCCCGCGGCGACGTTCCCGAGCGCGGTCGCGCCCGAGAACCAGCCCATCGCCTCGGCGGTCGACACCCCGCCGGGCCGGCGCGCGACGAGGAGCGCGAGCTGCGCGGTCGTCGCCACCGACCACCCGACGCCGTTCAGCGCCGAGAGCGCGCCGAGCGCGGCCGGCGAGGTCGTGGACGGGATCGTCGCGAACGCGGCGGCGGAGCACGCGCCGCCGAGGACGAGGAACACGCCGCCGCGGCGCGCCGAGTACGAGAGCCCCGCGGGCAGCCGCGCCGCGAGCGAGGCGACGGCGAACGCGCCGACGACCCCGCCGATCGCGGCCGGGCCGAGGCCGGCGTCGCGCGCGAGGTAGACCGGCAGCACCACCGAGAGCGCGCTCGCGCCCGCCGAGAAGAGGAAGACCGAGAGGTAGGTCGGGAGGAGGGCGGCGAACGCCCGGCGGCGCCGTCCCCGCCCGCTACTCACCGGCCGGGATGAGGGTGCACGCCTCCCGGTTGAAGACGAGCGTCACGTCGGTCTCGGCGGGGATCGAGACGGTCGAGTTGCAGCGCACGCGGATCTCGCAGCCGCCGACCGTGACGACGTGGTCGACCACTTCCCCGAGGAACGAGCGCACGGCGACCCGGCCGCGCCAGCGGTTCGGACCCGCTCCGTTCAGGTCCGTCGACAGCGTGATGTGCTCGGGCCGCGCGGAGACGACGACCGGGTCGCCCGGCGCGTGGCTCGCGTCCGAGGGAACCTCGAGCCGGCCCTGCTCGGTGCGCACGAGGTAGCCGTCCGCTCGCTTCTCCTCCACCACGCCGTCGATGAAGTTCGAGGTGCCGATGAAGTCGGCGACGAAGCGCGTCTGCGGCGACTCGTAGATCTCGCGCGGCTTCCCGATCTGCTCGACCCTGCCGTCGCGCATCACCGCGACCTCGTTCGACATCGCGAGCGCCTCCGTCTGGTCGTGCGTCACGTAGACGCAGGTGATCCCGAGCTCGCGCTGGAGCCGCTTGAGCTCGAAGCGCATGTCCTCGCGCAGCTTCGCGTCGAGGTTCGAGAGCGGCTCGTCGAGGAGGAGCAGGGCCGGCTCCATCACGAGCGCGCGCGCGAGCGCGAGCCGCTGCTGCTGCCCGCCCGAGAGCGCGGTCGCGTCCCGCGACGCGAGCTCCCCGAGCTTCACGACCGCGAGCACGCGCTCGACGCGCTCGCGCAGCTCGGCGCGGCGCGGCCGCCGCCCGCGCGGCAGCACCTCGAGCGGGAACGCGACGTTCTGGAACACGTTCATGTGCGGCCAGATCGCGTACGACTGGAACACCATCCCGAGCCCGCGCTCGTTCGCCGGCACGCGGATCCGCCGCTCCGAGGAGAAGAGCACGCGGCCCGCGACCGTGATCGTCCCCTCGTCGGGCGTCTCGAGCCCCGCGATCGAGCGCAGCGTCGTCGTCTTGCCGCAGCCGGACGGGCCGAGCAGCGTGAAGAGCTCGCCCTCGTCGACCTTGAGCGAGACGTGGTCGACGGCGAGCACGCGGCGGTGCTTCTCCTGCCGCGCGCCCGGGAACGTCTTGACGAGCTCGCTGACGGCGAGGAGCGCCACTACGCCTCCCGCACGCCGATGCGCGCCCCGAGCCTGTACGCGACCGCGACGAGCACGACGAGCGCGCCGATCAGCATCACGCCGAGCGCGGAGAGCTCGGTCAGCAGGCCGTCGCGCCACTGTTCCCAGATCACGATCGAGAGCACCTCCTTGCCGGGCGAGTAGAGGAGCACCGACGAGCCGAGCTCGCGGAACGAGACGATCACGATGTAGATCCAGCCCGCCACGAGCCCCGGCGCGAGCAGCGGCAGCACGATCCGCCGGAAGGTGTGCCACCAGCCGGCGCCGCTCATCTGCGCCGACTCCTCGAGCTCCCTCCCGATCTGGAACATCGACGTCGACGCGTACCGCATCCCGTAGGGCATGTAGCGCGTGAGGTACGCCATGAACAGGATCCAGAGCGTCCCGTAGATCCCGATCGGCACGCGCAGGTAGATCGTGAGCAGCGCGACGCCGAGCACGAGGCCGGGGATCGCGAGCGGCATGAACGCGAGGTTGTCGACGAGGTAGCGCCCCGGGAGGCGGGTCCGCACGACGACCCACGACGCGACCGCCGCCAGCACCATCACCCCGGTGGCCGCCCCCACGCCGACGTAGAGCGAGTTCAGGACCGCGTGCCGGATGACGGGGTCGCGCCACTCGAACGGGTAGTTCGCGAGCGACATGTGCGAGAGCGTCGCCCGCGACGGCGGCGCGTAGAACCGCTGCGTCGAGGCGTAGAGGAGGATCAGGAGCGGCAGCACCACCGAGATCAGGAAGTACAGGCCGATCAGCGCCGTCGCGGGCCAGCGCCAGGCCCCGAGCCGCACCGCGTGCGGACGGAAGCCCTTGCCGGTGATCGTCTGGAAGGCGCGGGCGCGCTTCGCGAGCTGCGACTGGAAGAGCACGCCGATCGTCGTGAGCACGAGCAGCGACATCGCGTAGGCGCCCGCCTGGCCGTAGTTCGGGACGGCGTCGTTGAGCGCCTGCCAGATGCGCGAGGTGAAGACCCAGATGTGGTAGCGGAGGCCGACCACCGACGGCACCTCGAACGACTCGAGCCCGCGCACGACCATGATCAGCACGGCGGCGTAGAGGGCCGGGCGCACGAGCGGCAGCGTCACCCTGCGGAAGACGGTCGGCAGCGACGCGCCGCTCATGATCGCGGACTCCTCCAGCGCCGGGTCCATCGAGCGGAACGCGGCGACCATCAGCAGGAAGACGAGCGGCGCGAGGTGCAGGCCCTCGATCACGATCATCCCGGGGATGCTGTAGACGTTGAACGGGCGGTGGCCGTCGAGCGGCTCGATCACCCAGCGGTTCGCCACGCCGATGTTCGGGTCGAGCACGAAGATCCACGCGATCGTGTGCAGGATCCCGGGGATGATCAGCGGCACGAGCGACGCCGCGAACATGAGCGGCTTGCCCGGGACGTCCGTGCGCACGATCAGGTAGGCGAGCACGCTCCCGATCGCGATCGCGACGGCGGTCGAGCCGAACGCGAACGCGAGCGAGTTCCCGACCATCGTCCCGATCCCGACCGAGGTGTAGGCGCCGCGGAAGTTCGCGACGGTCAGGTGGCCGCCCCTGACGAACGTCTGCCAGAGCAGGAAGCCGAGCGGGACCGCGCCGAGGTACGCGACGATCGCGAGCACGACGAGGACGACCAGGTTGCGGGCCGAGAGCAACCTCCGGGCGAGCCCGCTCCCGGCGGACAGGCGCGGGCGGAGTGCCGCGGCCGTCTGGGCCACGCCCGGAGCCTAGTCGCCGGGGTCGGCGAGCACGCCGTCGCCGTCCGCCGGCACGGCGTCGACGACGTAGTCGGTGCCCTCGCCGATTCTCAGCTGGGTCGGGTGGCGCTCGATCTGGTGGAAGCGCAGGTGCCGGACGAGCCCCGTGTCCTGGATCGCGAGGTAGCGCGCGGGCTCGTCGGGGTCGGCGTTGAAGTGCTGGTGCCACGCCCAGACCGGCGGCGAGAAGAGGGTGCCCTCCTGCCAGTCGATCCGCTCCTCCGGCTCGCCCTCGTAGTTGACGATCGAGTAGCCGCGCCCCTTGACGATGTAGATGATCGCCTCGGTCGTGTGCCGGTGGCGGACGGAGTTGCCGCCGGGGGCGAGCTCGGCGAGGTGGGTGGAGAGGACGCGGTTGTCGGCGAGCTCGAACCAGAGGCCCTTGTTGTTGCGCCAGGGCCGCTTGACGAGCTCGATGGTGCGCAGGTCGCCCGGGACGACGAGCCCGCGGACCGGCGGGTGCCTGCGGTTGAACTCGTCGCGCGCCGCGATCTCCGAGGCGCCCAGGTTGTCGTTCACGAGCACCTGGTCGGGGACTTGCAGCTCCAGGTCTTCGGGCCACTCGCCCATGCGCTCCTCCTCGCTCGCCTTTCCGGGCCGGGGCCGAGGATAGCATGTTGGACTAACCATTAGCCCTCAGGCTAGGATCGCGGCCGATGCGGGTCGCGATCACGGCCGACCACAACGGCGTCGCGCTCAAGGAGCGGCTCTCGGCGTGGCTCCGCGACCGCGGCCACGAGGTCGACGACCGCGCCGCGCACGTCGGCTCCGAGGTCGTCGACTACCCGCCGCTCTGCGAGGACGCGTGCCGCGAGGTGCTCGCCGGGCGCGCCGGCCTCGCGGTGGTCGTGGGCGGCAGCGGCTCGGGCGAGGCGATCTGCTGCAACAAGCTCCCCGGCATCCGCGCCGCCCTCTGCCACAGCGTCTGGACGGCCGAGATCGGCCGCGGCAACAACGACGCGAACGTGCTCGTCCTCGGCGCGAAGGTCGTCGACCCCGAGCTCGCCGAGCGGATCCTCGCGGCCTGGCTCGCGACGCCGTTCAAGGGCGGACGGCACGCCGCCCGGCTCGAGCTGATCGCCGCGCTCGAGCGCGGCGAGTCACTGCTCCAGGAACGCTAGGACGCGCGCCGGCGCGGTCGCCTCCGTCTGCTCCTCGGGCGGGACGTCCCAGTACTCGGAGCCGTCCAGGCACTCCTCGAGGTAGCGCGCCGCGGAGGTCGCGTGCGACGCGTCGCGGCCCGGCACGACGAGCGCGCGGACGCCCAGCGCGAGCAGCTCCTCGGGCTCGGCGCCCGGCACCGTGTCGCGGTCGAAGAGCGTCCGCCGCATCCCGTCGACGGTCGCCCGGTAGCGGGCGGCCTCCCCGGCCGCGTAGCGCTCGGCGAAGGCCGGGTCGGAGCGGATCACCGGCGCCCAGGGCCCGACCCGGGGGTCCTGCGCGAACGTCTGCTCGCTCTCGCGAGCCAGCGCGACCACGCCGCCGAGCCCGCGCTCGCCGACGAACGCGAGGTGCTCCGCGAAGCGCGCGTGCTGGGTGATGCGGTAGCGGGGCCCGCCCGCCGGCGAGTAGAGGACGAGGCTCTCGACGCGCTCGGGACTTCCGACCGCGAGCGCGACGGCGCACGAGCACCCGATGCAGCCGCCCATGACGTGGGCGCGCTCGATCCCGAGGTGGTCGAGCAGGCCGCGCGCCTGCGCCGCGTAGTCGGGCCACCCGATCTGCTCGACCCGGCCCCCCGACCGGCCCGACTCGCGCCGGTCGAACGCGACGCACGTGAAGCGCTCGGCGAGGCGCTCGACGAGGCGGAGTCGCTCGTAGATGCCGAACGAGCTCCAATTCTCGACCGTCGCGTTGAAGCCGCCGGGCGAGAGCAGCAGGAGCGGCGGCCCCGAGCCCGTCACCTCGTAGCGGGTCGCGATCCCGTCGCAGGTCGCGAACGGCATCAGTCGCCCCTCACGGGCCGCCCGGCGCGGACGTCCTCGACGTAGTCGGCGAGCGCCTCGCCGAGGAGGCGGTGGACGGCGCGGACGCGGCCGTCGAGCCAGGGGCCGCCGCCGAGGCCGCCGAGCACGGGGACCGAGACGGCCGCGACGGCCTCCGCGCCCGCCGCCGGGCTCGAGTGGCGGAAGTCGATCAGCGCCGCGCCCGCGTCCTCCGCCGGCTTCGCCTCCCCGGCTGCGGCGATCTGCGCGAACACGGGGATCCCGGCGGCCGCGATCGCCCGCACGTGCTCGACCCCCTCGACCTTGACGAGGTCGGCGCCGGCGCCGGCGACCCGGCGCGCGTTCTCGACGCTCGGCTCGGGGAGGTCGCAGCTCACGAGGGCGCGCCGCGTCCCGCGCCGCACCGCCGCGCAGAAGACGAGCAGCTCGGAGAGGCTCGCGGCGGCGGAGTCGCCCACCGACACGATCTCGGCGCCGGCCGCGTCGGCGAGCTCCGCCGTCGCCGGGTCCCAGCACACGACCGCGGCGATCTTGCGCCCGTCGCGCTTCATCGCCTGCAGCGCGGCGACGGTGAGCTTCACGCCCGCAGCGCCGTGAGCACCTCGGCGACGTCGCGCTCGTCCTCCGTCACCATCAGCACGCGAGCATACGGCCGGAGCGCCGTGACGGCCTCCGCCGCCTCGCCGACGATCAGCCCGGCGGTCATGATCCCGCGCTCGGCGCAGGCCCGCGCGAGCGCGGCGGCGGCGTCCGCGCCGTCGCCCGCGGTCGCGACCATGAGGAGGAGGTCGGCGTCGGCCAGCTCCTCCGCGGCCACGGCGGCGCCCGTGAAGAAGCGGGCGCCCTGCCACCGCTCCCGCGCGACGCGCTCGACCACGCCCGCGGCGCCCCCGTCGAGCGCGACGACGCGAGCCGAGCGCCCCCCGATCGGGCGGCCGATCCGGAACCGGGCCTCGGCGGCCGTCGCCGCGCGGGCGCAGCTCGACGCGAGGATCGGGCGCATCGCGCTCAGACGGACGCGTGGGCCGCCCCGGGGCGGGCCTCGAGCGCCTCGCGGCAGGCCTCGACGAAGAGCTCGTCCCGCGGCAGGACGACGGCCGCCGAGCGCACCCGGTGGTGGGCGGTGTCGACGCCGGGAGGCGTCACGCCCTCGTCGCGGAGCGCCTCGATCGCGCGGCGGAGCTTCTGCCGCGCCTTGATGATCCCGGTGTCGGAGGAGACGAGCCGCTCCTTCGTCCGGTCGACGATCGGGCCCATGCTCTCCTGCAGCGACGCGTCCTGCTGCGCGATCCCGCGCACGCCCGAGAACGTCTCGCCGCGCCGCTGCGCCTCGCGGTCGATCAGGTAGTCGTTGTCCCTGTTCTCCTGCGGGCGGTACGTGCCCGGGATGTTGCGGCTGTGCACGCCGTGGCCGTCCCGCATCGCCTGCACCTCGGCCTCGGTCAGCGCGCGCGTCGGGTGGTAGTCGAAGGTGTAGACCCAGCAGTTCTCGTCGTCGATCGGCACCCAGAAGTGACCGTGCACCGGGTGGTCGCCTCGCGGAGGGACCATCGTGAAGCTGGGCAGCACCCAGGGCGTGATCCGCCAGTAGTACCTGCCCTCCTCGGCGTTCCGGCGTGCGCCGATCAAGAGGCCGCCGGCCGACTCCACGACCTCGAAGAACGGGCGCAGGTCGTTCAGGTTGTACTCGTTCCCCTTCGCGCCGGCGAAGAGCGGGTCGTTCCTCAGGCCGCCCGAGTGGAGCCACGAGACGTGGCTCGAGTCGATCCCGCCCTCGAGCGCCTGCAGCCAGTTCGACTCCTGCCAGCGCTTGGACGTGTACGTCTGCTCGGGCGGCACGTGCAGCCACTCGAACTCCGGCAGGTCGGGCCGCGAGGCCGGGTCGCCGAGGTGGGTCCAGAGGACGTCGCCGACCTGCACGAGCGGGTACGCCGTCAGCCTCACCTTCGAGCAGAAGCTGCTGTTCTCCGGCTCCGACGGCACCTCGACGCACCGACCCGCGACGTCGTACTTCCAGCCGTGGTAGGCGCAGCGGATGCCGCCCTCCTCGACGCGGCCGAACCAGAGGGACGCGCCCCGGTGCGCGCAGAACTCGTCGACGAGGCCGCAGCGGCCCTCGCTGTCGCGGAAGGCGACGAGGCGCTCGGAGAGGATCTTCACGCGCACCGGCGGGCAGCCGTCCTCCGGCAGCTCCTCGGCGAGGAGCGCCGGCAGCCAGTAGCGCCGGAAGAGGTCGCCGCACGGCGTCCCCGGCCCCGTGCGCGTCAGGAGCTCGTTGACCTCCGCCCCGAGCATGCGGTCAAAGGTTATACCATTGAGCCACGCCCGGCGAGCCGGGCGTCGAGGCGCGGGTAGACGCGGCGGGCGTTCAGCTCGAAGACCTTGCGGCGGTCCTCGTCGTCGAGCGCGGCCGCGTCGAGGTAGCGCCTCGTGTCGTCCCAGCTGTGCCCCGTCTCCGGGTCGACGCCGCGCACCGCGCCGAGCAGCTCCGAGGCGAAGAGGACGTTGTCGGCGTCGATCACGCGCAGGAGCAGGTCGATCCCCGCCTGGTGGTAGACGCAGGTGTCGAAGAAGACGTTGCGCATGACGTGCTCGCCGAGCGGCGGGCGGCCCAGGCGGTCGGCGAGCCCGCGGTAGCGGCCCCAGTGGTAGGGGACGGCGCCGCCGCCGTGCGGGATCACGAACCGGAGCGTCGGGAAGCGGGCGAAGAGGTCGCCCTCGAGCAGCTGCATGAACGCGGTCGTGTCCGCGTTGATGTAGTGGGCGCCGAGCGCGTGGAAGCTCGGGTTGCACGACGACGAGACGTGGATCATCGCCGGGACGTCGAGCTCGACCATCGCCTCGTAGAGCGGGAACCAGTACTCGTCGGTGAGCGGCTTCGAGGTCCAGTGGCCGCCCGAGGGGTCGGGGTTCAGGTTGCAGCCGACGAAGCCGAGCTCCTCGACGCAGCGGCGGAGCTCCGCGACCGAGTCGCCAAGCGGGCCGTTGGGCGTCTGCGGGAGCTGGCACGCGCCGGCGAAGCGGTCGGGGAAGAGGTCGACGACGCGCGCGACGAGGTCGTTGCACGCGCGCGCCCACGCGCGCGCGGTCGCCGGGTCGGGGACGTGGTGCTCCATGCTCGAGGCCTGCGGCGAGAAGATCATCAGGTCGCAGCCGCGCTCGCGCAGCAGCCGCAGCTGGTTCGACTCGATGCTCTCGCGGATCTCGTCGTCGGAGATCTCGGCCGGCCGCGGCTCGGGCAGGCTCGGGTCGGCGAGCCGCGCCAGCTGCGCCTCGCGGAAGGCGCGGTGCGCGGGCGGCGCAGTCGTGTAGTGCCCGTGGCAGTCGATGATCATCCGTCGACGTAGCGCAGGCCCTTGCGCGCGAGCTCCTCGCGCATGCCCTGCACGTCGAGGCTGAGCTCGCCCGCCCGGTAGCGGACGCGCGAGGCCGCCTCCTTCTCCTCGCGCGCGCGCGACGCCTCGAGCACCTCGGCCGCCCGGGCGCGGGGCACGACGACGACGCCGTCGTCGTCGGCGACGACGACGTCGCCGGGCTCCACGCGCCGGCCGGCGCACTCGACCGGGACGTTGACGCTGCCGAGCGCCTCCTTGACGGTGCCGAGCGCCGAGACGTACCGCGACCAGACCGGGAAGCGCATCTCCGTCAGCTCGGCGACGTCGCGGACGCCGCCGTCGACGACGAAGCCGCGGACGCCGCGCACCTGGAGCGCGGTCGCGAGCAGCTCGCCGAGGTAGCCGTGGTCGGACGCGGGCGCCGGCGCGACGACGAGCACGTCGCCCTCCCGGCACTGCTCGACCGCGACGTGGATCATCCAGTTGTCGCCGGCGGGCACCGCGACGGTCACCGCCGAGCCGGCGACGCGCGCGCCGGGGTAGATCGGCGAGATCGCCGCCGCGAGCAGGCCCGTCCGCCCCTGCGCCTCGTGCACCGTCGCGACGCCGAAGGCCGCGAAGCCGTCGACGACCTCCCTGGCGGCGCGCTCGACGCGCGTGACGACTACTCCTTCCACGGCAGGAGGGAGACGTGGATGGCGCCGTCGCCGAGCTCGCCGCCGACGGTCCGGATCGCGCGGTCGGCGTCCGCGAGGCCGAACTCGTGCGTGGTCAGGAGCTCGAGCGGGAAGCGCCGCGAGGCGAGCTGCTCGAGCGCGAGCTCCACGGCGCGGTAGCTGTGGCCGCGGGCGCTCTTGATCGTGATCGCCTTCTCGGTCACCTTCGCGAGCGGGAAGCCGGGGAACTCGGCGAGCTCGCCCTGCACGAGCAGCGTGCCGCCCCGCCGCTTGAGCGCGTCGACGCCGAGCAGGACGGGCGCCGTCCCCGCGCCGGCGGTGCAGTCGAGGACGACGTCGTAGCCCTCGCCGCCCGACAGCTCGAGCACGTGCTCGAGCGCGCCGCCCTCGTCGACGTCGACGACGTGGTCGGCGCCGAGCGTCTTCGCGAGCTCGAGCCGCGCCGCGTCCCGAGCGGTGCCGGTGACGACCACGAGCGCGGCGCCCGCCTGCCTGCACGCCACGACCTGCGAGAGGCCCTGCTGGCCGGGCCCCTGCACGAGCACGGTCGACATGAAGCCGACCCGCGTGTCGTAGAGCGCCCACTCGATCCCGTTCGAGAGCGGAGTCGCGAGCCCGGCGAGCTCGGCCGTGACGCCGTCGGGGACGCGGTGGACGACGCAGTTCCAGGGCAGGTACAGGTACTGCGCGAAGCCGCCCCACAGGTGGTACGGCCGCTCGCACGAGGTGTAGCCGTAGCGGCGCGCGTCCGGGTTCGTGCGCCAGTCGGTCGCCTCGCAGTGGCGGTACTCGCCGAGCCGGCACCACTCGCAGCGGTGACACGCGACGTAATGCTCGACGAAGACGCGGTCGCCCTCGCCGAGCCCGTGCAGCTCCACGAAGCGGCGCCCCGCCTTCGCGATCGTGCCGACGTTCTCGTGCCCCATGATCACCGGCTCGCGGATCACGGGCTCCGCGTACATCTTCACGTCGGTGCCGCAGATGCCCGCGACCTCCATCCGGAGGAGCGCGCCGTCGTCCGGGATCTCCGGCATGGGGAACTCGCGCAGCTCGGTCGTGCGCGGGGCCGTTCGCACAGCGGCGAGCACCGTGTCGCCCATTAGGCTCAGCGTATCGCCGCCGTGCTGCACCTGAAGACGGTCGTCCGCACGTCCCCGTGGGTCGAGGCGCTCGTCGACGGCCGCGTCGGGCCGCGCGGCGCCGTGCTCGAGCTCGAGGAGGTGCAGCCGATCACGAGGGCGTTCCGGATCATGTGCCGGGAGCTCGCCTACGACGTCGCCGAGATGGCCTCGACCACGTACCTCGTCGCGCGCGAGCACGGCAAGCCGTTCCGGGCGCTGCCCGTGTTCCTGACGCGCGGCCTCCACCACAGCGCCGTCAAGGCGCGGCGGCCGGGCGACCCGAAGGCGCTCGAGGGACAGCGCGTCGGCGTCAACCGCGGCTACACGGTGACGACCGGCGTGTGGGCGCGCGGGATCCTCGCCTCCGAGTACGGCGTCGACCTCGACTCGATCACGTGGGTCAGGTCCGACGACGAGCACGTCGCGGAGTTCCGGCCGCCGCCCAACGTCGAGGACCTGCCGGACGGCGCCGACCTGTGCGACCTGCCGGCGGTCGTCGGCGACGTGAGGGACGCCGGGCTCGTCCCGCTGCTCCCGGATGCGGAGGAGGCGGCCCTGCGCGCCCTCGAGGAGCGCGGCCTCTGGCCCGTCAACCACCTCGTGGTCGTCCGCGACGAGCTGCTCGAGGCGCATCCCGACCTCGCCCCGGCGCTCGTGGAGGCGTTCGAGCGCGCGAAGGCGCTCTACCTGGCGGGCGGCGAGCTGCAGCCGCTCCACGCCCGCGTGCGCGAGGTGCTCGGCGGCGACCCGCTGCCCTACGGCGTCGAGGCGAACCGGGCGGTGCTCGAGCAGCTCGTCGACCACGCGGTCGCGCAGCGCATCCTGACCCGCCGCCCCTCGCTCGACGAGCTCTTCGCGCCGGTCTAGCTGTAGGTCCCAAGAGCGTTGTTCCATCCGGCCCTCCTTGGAGGCTGGAGCTGCCAAGCAACCAGCTCCAAGGAGGAGATCCGGATGAGGCTGCACCGTAACGCTCGGACCTGTCCGCATAGCCGTCGTTTGGCGGT
>DASRHI010000024.1:0-25302 GCA_035650615.1 Gaiellaceae bacterium
ACTACCTCGACGACTACAACTTCCGCCGCGTCCACAACGGCCGCCTCACCCGCGGCCGCATCCCCGCCGACATCGTCTACGGTGCCAACAAGGTGAAGACGAGATGAGCCGCAACTGTCGGCACATCTCGGTGACGGTCCAACCTAGGGGTAGAGGCAAGGGAAGAAGCACCACTTCGCCTCGCGCGAAAGAGGAAAGGCGGCCGATCAGCCTTCTGCGTCCTGCGGCGCGTATGGATCAGGTGCGTCGGCAATCTCTCGCTGACGGTTCCGCACCCAGTCGCGGAGCCCAGCATTCCATGCGAACAAGAGCGACTCTCGGATCAGCTCCTGGCGCCGATCGGCCGCCAACTCGTCGATCCGCTCTAGGGCATCCGCCGGTGCCCGGCCCTCAGCAACGGCCTCCCGCATCTTCTCGAGGAACGTGTCCGACGTGTAGAAGCGCTCTACGTGCTCGGCGAGGAACCAGTCCTCGTCGATGTCGGGAAGCGGTCGCTCGGCGAGATACCGCGCGCGGTACACCTCGTAACCGAACTCGCTCTGCCTTGTCTCGACGACCTCAGCTAGATCGCCGCCGGCAAGCACGAAATCACCGACGTTCGCGCGGTTCGCGGTGCGGGTTGCGAGGACATCGGCCGGGAACTCGTTGTTATCGAAGGAATCCCGCAACTGCTCGTTGATCCCGGCCGGAACCTGGTCGAGAAGCATCTGCACACGGCGAATCGCAGCGACGCCCTCGACGGCAACGCGATCGATTCCCGCCGCGATAGCGTCAGTGCTGATGTCGCGCAACGTCGCCTGCGGACGGAAGTGGATGTCTTCGCTCGTCGCGCCGTACGCGCGCGCATAGCTGAGTCCGGCAGACAGCTTCTCGTGGGCGTCCATCAAGGGCAGCGCCGTCCGGAGCCTGCTTCGAACGCTGGTCAGGAGGCCGTCCGGTCGCGTGGGAAGAGCTGCGAGAGGACGCCGCGCGTACCAAACGCGGGCGAAATCGATCTCACCGTCCTCTAGCTCGCGAATCTCGTCGTACACCCGCTGTATTGACCATTCGACGTTCCTGCTCCCGGCTCCATAGAAGTCGGTTAGATCCTGCTGGTCGGACAGGTGGCTTCGGAGCTGGCGCAACAGCAGCAGGTGCCGGAAGTACGGTTCCTCGTTGGTGCTGCTGAAGCAGACGAGATCGATCAGCACCTCGATCGTCTTTCGCAGCCAGAAGCTCTGTTCGTCGAGCGTTCGTTCGAGGATCACGCGCGTCGTCGGTTCGTCTACCTCGATCTCCTCGGGTCCGACGATCTCGTCCCAGCCCATGATCGCGACCCCGAGCTTCTCGAGCTCGTCGAGCACGGCGTAGAGGAAGTAGTCGCGAGAGTTCCCGTGGGCGGTCCCGGCGACGAAGCGGAAGTTCGCTTCGTCGATCTGTAGCAGCCTGCGCAGATCCTCCGAGCCGCGCAGAAGAGCCCGCGACCAGAACTTCCACTTCTCCCGGTGCGCTGCATACCGGTCGGTCTCCTCTGCCTCGCCATCCTCGGGCGGCCCCGGCGCAGGGCCGGCGGCGGAGGCGTCGGCTACTCCGGTGATTGCAGTCGGGGCGGCACCACTGCGGAGCCGATCGAACGCCATCGGCCGAGGATGCCACGGGCGACCGCTGGTACAGCATTCGCGCCGTTTCCGCTGATGTCAGGTTCCTGTTCTCACGTTCCGGCGTCCACCACCACGTGCCGCTCCCTGACCCCTGTGATTCCGGTATTTACCGGTTCCGGAGGAGACGTGAGACCGCAACGGCGAGTTTCCGGAGGACCCACGGAAAGTGCTGTTTTGCAGGTGTTCTCCACGTGCGGGAACGTGAGAACAAACGTGAGAATTTAGGCGCGCGCTAGTGGACGAGCTGGAGCATCTTGAACATCGGCATGTACATCGAGATCACGATCACGCCGACCATCGCTCCGACGCCGATCATCATGACCGGCTCGATGATGGAGGTGAGCGCCGAGATCGACGCGTCCACCTCCTCCTCGTAGAAGTCCGCGATCTTGCCGAGCATCTTCTCGAGCTCGCCCGTCTCCTCGCCGATCCGGATCATCTGGCTCACCATCGGCGGGAACACCGGGTTCTCGATCAGGGGCGTCGCGATCGGCACGCCCTCGTGGACGCGGCTGCGAACCTCGACGAGCGCCTCCTCGACGACGTAGTTGCCGGCCGTCGCGCCCGTGATCTCGAGCGCGCGCACGATGTCGACGCCGGCGCCGACGAGCGTGGCGAGCGTCCGCGAGAAGCGGGCCATCGTCACCTTGAGGACGACGTCGCCGATCTTCATCGGGATGCGCAGCTTCACGCGGTCCCAGACCTGGCGGCCGCGCTCGGTCTTCTTCGCCCGCAGGACCCCCCAGACCCCGAAGATGAGCAGCGGGAAGATGATGAACCAGCGGTGGCGCAGGAGGTCCGAGGCGCGCACGACCCACTGCGTGAGGGTCGGCAGCTCGCCGTTCAGCTGGGCGAAGATCTTGGTGAAGACCGGGACGATGAACATCAGCAGCCCGGCGAGGACGAGCGACGCGAACGTCAGCACGACGACCGGGTACACCATCGCGCTCTTCACGCGGCGCTTGATCGTCGTGTCCTTCTCGATCTGGACGGCGACGCGGTCGAGGACCCGGTCGAGCGTCCCCGACGCCTCGCCGGCCTCGATCATCGCGATGTAGAGGCGGCTGAAGACGTTCGGATGGCGCGAGAGCGCCTTCGACAGGATCGAGCCGGACTCGACGTCGTTCCTGACCTCGGCGATCACGGGCACGAGGTTCTTGTCGGCCGTCTGCTCCTCGAGGATCGCGAGCGCGCTGACGATGCTGACGCCCGACTCGATCAGGGTGGCGAACTGGCGCGAGAAGACCTGGAGCGACTTCGCGGAGACCTTCTTGAAGCCCCGGCCGACGCCCGACGCGGCGCCCTTGGCCTCGGTCAGCCGCTTCGGCAGCAGCCCGCGCGAGCGGAGCTGCTCCCTCGCCGCGGCGAGGTCGGGCGCGTGCAGCTCGCCCCTGAGCTCGAGACCCTGGGCGTTGATCGCAGAGTAGGTGAACGCCGCCATCCGTGTCCTCTATCGGCCGGGAACGAGCTCGCCTTTAGAAGAACGTCATCGCGCCCGGCGAGATCGTCGCCGAGCTGACGGAGTTGCCGGCGAGGTCGGTCAGCCCGGACGCGGGGCCGACGGTGACGCTGACCGAGCCGCCGGCCTGGAGGCTCGAGCAGCTGCCGCCGCACGAGGCGAGCGTGACGCGCACCTGGGTCGGCGAAGGCTGCGAGAGAGCGGAGCCAGAGAAGGTGGCCGTGCCGCCGTTCTGGGCCAGGTAGCCCGAGGAGCCGGAGTTGCCGATCGTGAAGCCCGTCGCGGCGAGGTTCGGGATCGTGAGCGTGACCGGCTTGTTCGAGCCGTTCGCGACCGAGAGCGTCACGTTCGAGCTCGGCGCGACCGACGTGGAGAGGATCGCCTCGCTGAAGGTGAGCGTCACGGTGTCGCCCGCCTCGGCCTTCCTCGAGGTGCCCCCCGTCTTGTTCGCGGAGGCGATGCCCGAGAGCGCCGGCGCGGTCGCGTCCTTCGTGAAGGTGGTCGTGGCCGCGGTCGCGGACGTGTTTCCCGCGGCGTCGGAGACGGTGGCGGAGGCGGTGACCGTGCCGTCGGCGAGCGACGAGGCGTCGATGCCGGTGAGCGTCACCGTGCCGGCGCCCGCCGTGGCCGCGACCGTCGCGGGGCTCGTGCTCGACCCGCTCGTCAGCGTCACGCTGACCGAGTCGGTGCTCACGGAGTAGGCGTCGAGGCCGACGGAGACGCTCACGCTCGACTTGTTGGCGGAATTCACGTAGGCGTTCCCGCTTCCCTGCCCGTTGGCGAGCGAGACGCTCGTCGGCGGGTCGGGTCGAACCGTGTCCTTGGTCACCGTCGTCGAGGTGGCCGACGAGGTGCCGTTCTCGTTGCCCGCCGTCACCGTCACGGTCAGCGTCCCCTGGTTGAAGCCGGAGCCGTTGATGCTCGTGAAGTGCACCGTCCCGGCGCCCTGCGTCGCCGCCATGCTCTGGCTGACGTCGTGGGCCGGGTCCCCGTCGCTGACGGTGAGCTCGATCGAGTCCGTCGCCACCGAGCTCGCCGGCAGCGAGACGTCGAAGCTGAGCGAGCTCTGGTTGCCGATGTCGACGTAGGCGCTGCCGGCGCCGCCGCCGTTCACGAGCGTCACCGAGTCGGGCGGGCTCGGCGCGCTCCCCGGCGCCGTCGTCGTCGTCCCCGTCGTCGTCCCCGTCGTCGTCCCCGGCGCCGTCGGCGTGACCGTGACGGCCGGCATCGAGCCGCCGCTCAGCCGGTCGAAGGTGGACGAGGCGCGGTAGACCTGGGCGCCGGCGCTGTCTCGGACGACGATCGTGACGGACTTGACCTGGGCGTAGGGATCGACCGAGCCGGTCACCGGGTCGCCGACGCGGCAGACAGGCGGCGACACGCTCGTGTCGAGCACGTCGGCGTCGCCGGAGCAGCCCCAGTTGACGTACGTGTCGAGCCGGTAGCTCCGGCCGTCGGGGGCGACCTCGTCGTTGGTCGCGTCCGGGATGCTCCGCGTCGGCCAGCATGCCACCGGCAGGCTCGGGCTCGACCCGCTGCAGGGCCCGGTCGAGTCGGTGATCGCCGTGGCCGCCGAGTAGGCCGCGTCGCCCGTGTAGGTCGAGTCCGCGGCGGCGAAGAGGTCGCTGCTCAGGCCGATCACGTCCCACTTCTCGGCGCGGAAGCGCTCGAGCAGCTTGTCCGCGAGCACCGAGGCGGAGTCCGCCTCGCTCGCGCGGCGGAGCGCGAGGTGCCCGGTGACGAAGAGGCCCCCGACCGAGGCGATCCCGACCGCGAGCATCGTCATCGCGATCAGGAGCTCGATCAGCCCGAAGCCCTCCTCCCTGCGGGCGTGCGTCGCGAGGCGCCGGAGCATCGCTCAGTACGTCCCGTTCTCGGGGGTGCCGAGCGTCCAGTAGGGCTGCGGAGTGCCCGGGGCTCCGGTGAAGAGGTCGATGATGTCGGGGAAGCCCTGTGCCGCCTGCTGCCCCGGGAAGATCTGGTCGGGGGTGACGATCGGGCCGTAGATGTTCGTGTGGCCGGAGCCGAAGTTGATCTGGCCGTCGCTGTAGAGGCCGCCCTCGAGGCTGAAGTTGCTGTTCGACTGGCCGCCGGTGATGCCGTCCTGAACGAGGATCAGGAGGAAGTTGTCGGCGATGTCCGGCCAGTCGTTGCCGTTCGGGCAGTCGTGGTTGGAGGCGCTCCCGACGCAGATCGAGGTGTTGTTGCCGAAGCTCGCGGAGCCGCCCACGTAGATGCCGCCGAGACCCTCGTACACGAACTGGGCGTTGCTGCTCGTGTACAGGTCGCCGTCGATGTAGATGTTCCCGTGCACGGTGAGCGTCGTGCCGTCCCAGGAGAGGAGGGAGCCCGCCTTGGTCGTGCACGTGTACGGCGTGCCGGTCAGGTCGAAGCTCGCGGCGGTGAGCGAGTGCCCGCCGTCGCAGGTCCAGTCCGAGCCGCGCTCCTGCTGCCGCGCAGCCCAGTCGACCGACGGCGGGTCGGGGAAGGTGGGGCTGGTCGAGTAGGCGGAGACGTGGATCTTGCCGGCGGCGTCCTGGTAGACGCCTCCGGTCGGAGTCAGGGCGCAGGACCCGGGCGTCGTGTTCCGGGAGCTGTCGCACGACTGGCCGACGTCGAGGCTCGCGAGGGGCGTCGTGCTCGTCCCGACGTGGGCGTTGTTGCCGGAGATGTCGATCCAGCCGCCGACGACGAGCTTGCCGAGGTTGTCCGCGCCCGCCTCGACGCCCGAGCCCTGGCCGAAGCAGAGGTTGCCCTTGACGTACACGGGCGAGGCCCAGACGACGTTCTGGCCGGTCGTGAGGTCGCAGCCGGTGCTCACCCTCCCCGTGTAGACCGACTTGAAGATGTCGGGCGCTCCCGTCACCGCGGGCGGCGCGTTCACGGGCACGTCGATCGTGATCGTCCGCGTGATCTGGCCGGAGCCGCTCGGGTTCGGCACGGTGCCGGTGCCGGTGAGGTGCCACTTCGCCTTCGTGATCCCGTCGACGCTGATCGTGGAGCCGCCGGGGCAGCTCACGCCGGCGGGACAGTCGAGCACCCCCGACCAGGTCATGCAGGTCGAGCTGCTCGTGCAGGCGGCCGACGAGGTCGGCGACTGCTGGCCGGTGCCGCCGTTCGGCGCCACCGGCGCCCAGTCGGTCGCCATCGTGGTCAGCGAGGTCGTGTTGTCGAACGGCTGGCCGCTCGAGTCGTAGTAGTGGGAGGTGAGCTGGGTCGTCGCCATGCTCAGCGCCGCCTGCGCGAGCGAGTAGGCGGTCAGGCCGCTCTTCTTCGACGCGGCGTCGTGCTGGCTCCCGGTCGTGTAGGCGATCGCCGAGACCGCGAGGATCGAGACGAGGGCGAGCACGAGGATCGCCACGATGAGCGCGACCCCGTGCTCTGCTGCCGGCTCGAGCCGGCGGAGGAGACGCGTGCTCATCCGGTCGCCGTCCTTTCGGAGTTGAGCGCGGCGATGTCGCTCACGAGCTCGTACGTGCCGTGCGAGCCGCCGACGCGTGTGTTGACTGACAGGTCGACGTGCACGAGCGGGTAGTGGTCGCCGCTCGTCGCCGCGGTGGGAAGGCTGAACGGCGTCGCCGAGACGAGCGACGTCGCCCAGCGCACGCCGCCGGCGGACCCGCAGCCGCCGCCCGCGAACCGGTAGAGGTCGTACTTCGTCCCGTTCGCCACGGTGCACCAGCGCACGGTCACCGCCGCGGCGCCGCCCGTGGGGCAGCCGGCCGGCAGCGTCACCGTGATCGCGTCGACGGGCGTGGAGGAGAGCGCCGCCCCGCTCCCGTCCTGGATCTGATTCGCGCAGTGGATCTCGCGCGTCAGCTTCGTCAGCGCCTGGCGCGCCTGGGCCTGCGTCTGGAAGCGGTTGTTGACGTCGGACTCCGTGTTCGACATCGACACGAGCGCGCCGGTGAGCGAGACGACGACGACGAGGAGGATCGCCATCGAGACAATGAGCTCGATCACCGTGAAGCCCGTGTCCGAGCCCGCGCGCCGGCCGAGCGCCCGCAGGGTCGCCACTCGCCGCATGAGACTCACCTTCGTCGCCGGCCGGCTTCGCTCAAGTCCCCGAAAGGGGGAACCGGGACGCATCGCGGTCAGCGCGCGAGCCGCCGCGTGTAGGCGCTGGGGTAGCCCTCGCCGCGGATCTGCTCGAGCACGGGCTGGACGTCGGCGAGCGTGGCGTACGGCCCGGAGTAGACGGCGTAGAAGCCGGTGCGGAGGGTCGGGTACTTCGACGAGTCGACGATCCGCACGCTGGCGACGCCGCGCGCGCGAGCTTCGGACGCGGCGCGCGACGCCGCCGCGCGGCCGTCCGAGACCGGCACCGACGCGAGCACCACGATGTAGTTCCCGGACACGCTGGGCGCCGGCGCCGAGGGGGAGCTCGGGCTCGACGGGACCGGCGTGACGGAGTCCGCGGAGAGCTGCGCGACGAACGGGTCCTTGGGGACGAAGTGGTTCGCGCGAACGGCCGGGGGCGTCACGCCCGCCGGCTGGAGGTGCCCCGCCGAGGGCGTCGCGCCCACCTGCGCGACGAAGGGGTCCTTCGCCGCGAAGCCGGAGATGCGGTGGAGGTCGGCCGCGGACGCGGAGGGCGCGGCGGACGCGGACGCGGCCGGCGTCGCGGCCGGCGAGGAGGCGGGCGCGGCGGCCGGCGCCTTCGTCCCGCGCAGCTTCTTCAGGGTCTTCGGGCCCTCGATCGCGCCGAGCAGCGCGAGGACGACGAGCCCGGCGACGAGCACGATCTTCGCCCGCTTGTCCTTCGCGGCGCGGTCCTCGGCCTCGCGGCGCCGGCGGGACCGGTAGGGGACGACGTCGGCCGTCATCAGCCCTCCGACGCGGTCGTGCCGGTCTGGGTCGTCGTGGTCGCGGCCGGGGCCGCCGCGGGCGCGCCGGTGAAGTAGAAGGCGCGCAGCGACAGCGTGGCGGTGACCATCGGCGCCGGCTCGGTCTGCTGGAGCGAGACGCTCTGCACGTCGAACAGGCGGCCCGCGGCGTGCAGGCGCTCCTTGTCGAGGCGCACCTGCGTCCGGACGAGGTGGAGGAACTGCTCGACGGCGAAGTAGTGGCCGTCGACGACGACGTTGATCGGCACCGCGTCGTAGCCCGCTCCCGCCACGGCCGCGGCCGGGGTGACGGTGTCGAGCGTGACGCCGGAGCGGCGCGCGAGCGCGTTGAGCTGGTCGACCACCTCGGGCATCGCGAGCGTGTCCGGAAGGGCGGCCGCGAGCGTCTTGGGCTTCGCGCCCTTCGGCCCGGCCGCGTCGGCGCGCGCGCGCTCCGCGGTCGCGACCTGGGTCTGCTTCGCCTGAAGGGTCTCCTCGAGCTTCGAGGCCTGCGAGCGCTTCGGCCCGACGAGGACGAGCCACCCGGCGATCCCGACGAGGACGGCCAGCGCAGCGAGGCCCGCCGCGAGCGTGCGCGCGGTCAGGCTGAGCTTGAGTCCCGCGGTCATGTTCCCACCTCCGTAGGCGTGACGAAGCTGGCGCCGACCGTGAACTGGTAGACGGTGTGCTCGGCGATCGCAGTCTTCGTGCTCGTGACGAGGTTCACGTTCTGCAGCCAGGGCACGAGCTCGAGGCGCCGCATCATGCGTGCGACCGACGGCTGCGAGTACGTGTAGCCGGTGACGGTCATGCCGGACGGCGAGGACGACGTCGCGGCCGTGCCGGAGGCGGCCGGGGCCGCCGGAGCGGGCGCCTGGGCGGAGAGGCTGAGCAGCCAGACGTCCTCGGGCACCACGCGCGAGAGCGCGCCCAGGAAGCCGTCCCAGGTCGTGCGCTGGCCGGCGATGCTCGTCACCGCCGTGAGGCGCGAGCCGAGGCCGGCGGTCGCCGCGGACGGCGTCGCCGGCTCGAGCTTGGCGAGCCGGTCGTCGAGCCGGCGGATCTGGTCGCGCTTCGCGGCGACGCTCGAGCTCGCCGAGTGCGAGAGAACGCCGACGAGCGCGGAGACCAGCACGGCGAACGCGACCGCCCCGATCAGCAGCGGGTCCCGGACGAACGGGCTGAGGCTCGCGGCCTTCTGCCCGCCCCGGCGGTCCGGAGGGAGGAGGTTGACAGCTCTCATCGTTCAGTCCTCGATTCCGAGTCCGAGGGCGACGGCGAACGCGCCCGGGTGGTCAGGGACCTCGACCCCGTCGGCGAGCCGCACCCGCAGGAGCGGGTCGGCGACGCGGACCGGGATCCCGAGCTCCGCCTCGAGCTCCGCGGCGAGGCCGGGGATGGCGGCGCTGCCGCCGGTGACGAGGATCTCGCCGATCGGCAGGGAGCCCGGCTGCGACTGGTGGAAGCGGAGCGAGGAGAGGAGCTCGCGCACGAGCGCCTGGAGCTCGAAGCGCACGGCCTCGACCGCCTCGGCGGCCTTCGCCGCCGGCAGGCCCTGGACGCCCTCGGCGCCGCGCTCGAGCGTAAGGCCCTGCTTGAGGCTCTCGCCCTCGGAGGGGGCGATCTTGAGCGCCCGGGCGATCGAGGCGCCGATGTCGGCGCCGCCCCACTCGAGCACGCGGGCGAAGTCGCAGACGGCGCCGTCGGAGATCGCGAGCGTCGTCCGCTCGTGGCCGATGTTCACGACCGTCAGCGACGGGCGCTCCTCGCCCTCGGCGGGCGGCTCGGCCGGCTCGGCGACGGCGCGCAGGAGCGCGAACGCCTCGAGGTCGATCCCGGCGAGGTCGAGCTTGGCCGCGTCGACGGCGGCGAGGTAGCGGTCGACGGACTCGCGATAGGCCACGACGAGCAGGATCTTCCGCGTCGTCGTCCCGTCCTCATCGGTGTCGACCGAGAGCACGTGGTAGTCGATCACCGCCTCGTCGGGGGAGACGGACAGCATCTCGTGCGCGCGGAACCCGATCGCGTTCTCGAGCTGGCGCTCGTCCTCGATGCCCGCGATCTCGATCACGCGGACGCCGATCCGGCTGTTCGCGAGCCCGAGACGGACGCCCTTGCGCGGCAGCGAGTTCGTCGCGAAGAACTCCGCGAGCGCCTCGCCGAGCGCGACCGGGTCGCGCACCTCGCCGCCGTCGACGACGCCGTGGGGCAGAGGCGCACGGGCGATGCGCACCACTTCCTTGCCCCCGTTGTTCACGACCTGCGCGGCCGAGATACCGGTTGCGCCGATCTTCAGGCCGACGATCTCGCTCGTCCCGAGCGAGCGCTTCTTCGCATGCCCGGGCTTCGCGCTCTTCGCCCGGCGCGCCGGGAGCTTCGGGACCAAGTCCGAAAGCTTGATCTCCTTCCGCAGATCCATTCTCTATACCCCCGCGACTCGGAGTCCGTTGTGGAGTGACGACCGGTTCGTGCCGAGGCTCACGCCCCGCTCGAGCAGGCTCTCGAGCTGCTCGGTCCGGCTCGACCGGCTGAGCGCGACCTCGCGCGTGATCACCTTGCGCAGGACGAGGTCGGCGAGCGCCTGCTCCATCGTCTGCATGCCGCGGGCGGTGCCCGTCTGGATCACGGAGTAGATCTGCTCGATCTTCCCCTGCCGGATCAGGTTCCGTACGGCGTCGTCCGGAATCAGGATCTCGAGCGCCGCGATCCGGCCGCGGCCGTCCGCCGTCGGGACGAGCGTCTGGGTGACGATGCCCTGCAGCGTGCTCGCGAGCTGGATCCGGACCTGGTCCTGCTGCTCGGCCGGGAACACGTCGATGATGCGGTCGATCGTCTGCGGCGCGCTCTGCGTGTGCAGCGTCGCGAAGACGAGGTGGCCGGTCTCGGCGGCGGTGAGCGCGGTCGCGATCGTCTCGAGGTCGCGCATCTCGCCGACCAGGACGACGTCCGGGTCCTGGCGCAGGGCCGCCCGGAGCGCGTCGGCGAACGTCGGCGTGTCCGGGCCCACCTCGCGCTGGTTGACGATGCAGTTCCGGTGCCAGTGCAGGAACTCGATCGGGTCCTCGATCGTGAGGATGTGCTCGTGACGGCTGCGGTTGATCAGGTCGATCAGCGTCGCGAGCGTCGTCGACTTGCCCGAGCCGGTCGGCCCGGTGACGAGGACGAGGCCGCGCGGCTGCGCGGCGAGCTCGGCGAGGTGGTCGGGCAGGCCGAGCTCCTCGAGCGACTTGATCTGGGTCGGGATCATGCGGAACGCGGCGCCGATCGTCGCGCGCTGGAAGAAGACGTTCACGCGGAAGCGGGCGACGCCGGGGAGCGAGTACGCGAAGTCGACCGACCGCCTCGTCTCGAGGATCTTCTGCTGCTCGGTCGAGAGGATGCGGTAGACGAGCTCGCGGACGGCCTCGGGCGTCAGCTTCTCGCACCCGTCGAGCCGCTCGAGGCGGCCGCGCACGCGCACGACGGGCTCGGAGCCCGCGGTGAGGTGGAGGTCGGAGGACTCCAGCTCCGCCATACGGCGCAGCAGGTCGTCGACGGAAAGGGGTGCAGGGTTCATGTCGGGTTCACCTATCGGCACTCGTTCGAGGGAACTTGAGCATGGGATCGGAAGCGGCATGGGCGAGCTCCTCGCGCCCGGCGCGCGCGCTGCGGCGGGCCGCGACCTCGTCCACCTCGTCCGGACGGGGGGACAGCGGCCTGGCCGGGACGTAGTCGAAGATCGAGCAGAGGGCCGCGACGCAGGCCGGGTCGAACTGGGTGCCCGCGTTCGCGACGAGCTCGTCGAGCGCCTCCTCGGGAGAGCGCCCCGCCCGGTAGGGCCGGTCGCTCGTCATCGCCTCGAACGCGTCCGCCACGAAGATGATCCGCGACTCGAGCGGGATCTCGCCCGCGACCGCGCCCTCCGGGTAGCCCGAGCCGTCGAAGCGCTCGTGGTGGTGGAGTACCCAGCGGGCCTCCTCCTCGAGCTCGGTCGCCGACACGATGTTGTGGCCGACGCCGGCGTGCGTCCGCATGATCTCCCACTCCCGGTCCGAGAGCGGGCCGGGCTTCTGGAGGATCGAGTCGGAGATCCCGATCTTGCCGACGTCGTGCAGGAGGCCCGCGAGCCGGAGCTTGCGGAGGCGCTCCGCCGGGAGCCCGAGCCGCTCGCCGATCATCGCGCTGAGCGCGCCGACGGTCTCGCAGTGGTTGCGCGTGCCGGCGTCCTTCGCGTCGACCGCGCGCGCGAGCGCCGCGGCGATCAGCTCCTGCACGTGCCGGGTCTCCTCGGGCGCCGGCTCGTCGCGCTGCGGCTCGAGCTCCGGCGAGAAGACGACGGTGCCGAGGTGGCAGCGCTTCGCCTCGTAGAGCGCGAGGTCGGACCGCTTCACGAGCGTGTCCTTCGACTCGGTCACGGTCGACTCGGCGATCCCGACGGTCACCGACGCGGTACCGCGGGCGGCGACCTCGGAGTGCAGGCGGTTCGCGACGTTCAGCGCGCCCCATGCCCGCTCGGCCGGGAGGATGACCATGAACTCGTCGCCGCCGACCCGGTAGCCGCAGTCGTGGCCGCGCACGGTGGCGCGGATCGCGTCCGCCACGGCCTTGATCCGCTCGTCGCCCGCCTGGTGGCCGAAGGTGTCGTTCACCTGCTTGAGGCCGTTGAGGTCGATCATGAGCAGGCTGAAGGGCGCCCCTGTCCGGTTGCGCCGCGAGATCTCGCGCCTCAGGTCCTCGTGGAAGGCGCGGTGGTTGCGCAGGCCCGTGAGGCTGTCGGTGAGGGCGGCCTGGGCGAGGGTCGCGACCTCGGGCGCGATCGGCTGCCGGCTCCCCCGAGAGCCCGCGAGGCGCGCGAGCTGGACGACGCCGCCGAGCAGGCCGGCGAGGAAGACGGCGAGCGCCGCCGCGAGGGCGGCGAGCTCGAGCCCGCCGGAGGGGAGCGCGTCGACGCTCGCGCGAAGCAGGGTGAGCGCACCGCGCACGCCGAGCGCGAGGATCGCGACCAGGACGGCCGTGACGAGCGCGCGCAGGAAGCGTCGTGATTTCCGCAGGTCGAGAGTCGCCATTCGAAGGCACCGGCCGGCGGCGCCACGCCGCCGGGCTCGCCGTCTCAGTAAGGGCGAAGACCCGGCGGGCGTCGTCCCCCGGAAGTGGGGTTCGCGGGCGCGCGCATCAGCAGTAGCTCGTTCCGGTGCCGTTCCGCCCCGCCGTCGCCGGGTCGTCGGAGACCTTCCCCCCGGGGCCCGAGAAGTAGTAGGTCTTCCCGCCGGGCTCGGACTCCGAGATGCAGTAGTTCGCGTAGTGGCCGGCGACGAGGTGCTTGGGCTGGACGGTGAGGCCGCGGTCGATGCCGCTGTCGTACGAGGCGAGCGCGTCGACCGGGTCGGACACGGGATTGCCCTTCGCGTCCTCGGCGAAGTCGTAGTCGCCGTGGTCGGCGAAGTACGCCTCCACCGAGGGCAGCGCGCTGCGCACGTTCGAGGCGGTCTTCGAGCTCGACGCCCGGTCCTTGAACCCCAGGTACGCGGGGACGGCGATGCCGACGAGGACGACGAGGACGACGAGGACGACGACGAGCTCGACCATGGTGAAGCCCCGCTCGCCCCGCGGCGGATGCTGTGGCGTGTTCATGATCCTCCTTCCCGAGCCTTCGCACCGAGAGCGAGACGGCCCGAGAACGCCGAGGCGCGTCCGGACTCCCAGTGGAGGACTCCCTTCGTCATGGCGTAGCTGCAGCCGGCGACCCCGACCCCGTCGAGCGGGAGCCGGAGCTCGAGCCCCGAACGCCCGACGACGGCGGTCTTCGTGAAGCCCCCGGAGCAGTGGAGGCGGAGCACGGCCGGGCCGGTCCCGAGGCTGCGGAGGGCGAGCCGCAGCGTCCGGTGGACGGCCCCGCCGGCGACGGGGGCCGCGACGGTCACGCTTCCGCTCGGAGCGAAGCGTCCGGTCCGGCTCGACCAGCCGGTCACGACCGACGAGATCCGCACCCGGGCGAGGTCGCGGACGAGGACGTAGCGGCCGGCCCTCGTGATCCCGGGCCCGGTGGCGGCGAGCTCCGCGAAGGCCGGGTCGAAGGCGAGCGGCCCGGTGACCGGCCCGGTCCCGTCCCGCAGCACGCCGCCGCCGGCCAGCCGCACGGGGATCGAGTCGAACGCGTCGCCGCGGCCGCCGCCGAGCACGAGCACCCGCCCGAGCCGCGGGTTCCAGAAGAGCGTCTTCATCACCTCGGCGGGCGGCGTCCCGGCGCCGAACGCGAGCAGCGAGGTGCCCGGCGGGGCGGCGCCGAGCGTCCACGCCGCGCGGGCGCTCCCGCGGGTGGCCGGCGCGAGGACGGCCGCGCAGCCGGCGCCGAGGAGGAGCGCGAACCCCGCCGCGAGCCCCGGCAGCGCGCGGCGCGCGTCGCGCCGCCCGAGCGCGAGCCCGGCGAGCGCCAGCGCCGCCAGCAGCCCGCCGGCGGCGATCGGCGCCGCCCAGCCGGCGCGGCGGGCGAGCACCTCGAACGCGAGCAGCGCGGGCGACTGCCCTCGCACGCCGCCGAAGAGCGGGTCGTCGAGCGGGAGCACGAGCGCGACCGCGGCGAGCCCGGCCGCCGCCCGGGCGTGCAGGCGGCCCGCGAGCAGGCCGCCCTCGGCGGCGGCGAGGAAGGCGACCAGCAACAGGGGGGCGGCGTAGAAGACGTAGCGCTCCTCGAGCTGGCCGAGCCCGGCCCCGAACAGGCCCGCCTCGAAGACGAGCGCGGACGCCGAGAGCAGCGTCAGGGCCGCGAACGCGCGCCCCGCGGGGTCGCGTCCGCGCAGCAGGGCGGCGAGGCCGGCCGCGGCGCCCGGCGCGGTCAGCCAGCCGGCGGCGACGAGGAGGAGCACGAGGTCGGCCGCGGTCCAGTGGAGGATCCCCGCCGGCGAGCGGTCGAAGCTCGCGATGCCCGCGTACCGGCCGACGAGGCTCCCCGGGCCGAGCGCGGCGACGGCGGCGGCGGCGAGCGCGAGCGCGGCCACGACGGCTCGCTGCGCGCGGACGGCGCGGAGCCGCGCCCCCGACTCGCCCGCCGCCGCGGCCGCGGCGAGGTAGGCGAGCGGGAGGAACGCGAACTGCGCGCGCGTCAGGCAGAGGGCCGCCGCGGCGGCGAGGAAGAGCGCCTGGCGCCGGAGGCTCGGGGCGCGGAGCGTGTCGACGGCGAGCAGCACGGCGCCGAGGAAGAGCGGGTAGGCGAAGGGCTCGCTGAGGAGGAGCCCGCCGAAGGCGAGGTCGGGGACGACGACGGCCAGCACGGCCGCCGCGGCCGCGGCCCGGTCGCCGAGCCCGACCCGGCGCGCGAGCGCGAACGAGGGGACGGCCGCGAGCGACATCGCGACCACGCCCTCGAGCTGCGCCGCGCGGTAGGCGAGCGCCGGGTCGTGGATCAGCCACGCGGGCGCTACCGCGACCGAGGCGAGCACCGAGACGAAGTCGAAGGGGCCGCCGCCCGCCGACGGCCACCCGCCCGCCGCGACCGCCCGCGAGACCGCGGTGTAGAGGTACTCGTCCGGCAGCAGCACCGGCCCCTGGAGCCGGAAGGCGAGCGCGAGCCGGGCGAGCCCGATCGCGGCGACCGCGGCCGCGGCCACCCTCGCCGGCGTCAGGGCGAGCGCCCGGCGGGCCGCGAACGCTGCGGAGATCGGAGGGGAGGAGATCATCGGCGTGTCGCTCGAGACGACACGGCGCCTCGGCGGGCCGCATCGCCGGGAAGTGCGCGGAGGGCGCGCCCGGGGGCGCGCCCTCCATCCGCATCGGAACTGCTTAGCAGCCGCTCGGGGTCGTCGAGGTGACGCTCCCGCCCGGGCCCTTGAAGTAGAACGTGGTGCCGCTCGCCGACGTGTCGGACAGGCAGTAGTAGTTCGCGCCCACGTTGCCGACCGTGACGTCGCTGCTGATGCCGGAGTCGATCGCCTGGAGGGCGCTCCAGTCCATGCTGCTGTACGAGCCGTTGTCCGAGAAGTACGCCTCGGCCGACGGGACCGCCTCGCGCAGGTTCGACTTCGCAGCCGAGTCCTGAGCCCGCGAGCGGAAGCCCAGGTACGACGGCACTGCGATCGCGAGCAGGATCCCGATGATCACGATGACGACAAGAAGCTCGATGAGGGTGAAACCCTCCTCGCGAGCCAGTCGCTGCCGCAAACGGTCCATGCAGTGTTCTCCTTGTGGTGTGGATTGGGTGTTGCCGGTCTCAGGATCGGCGGGCCCGCCGGGCCGGGTTAGCCCCCTTCGGGGGATCTTTCGCGCCGCAGTCCCCCAGGACGGGGGATCTTTCGCCGCGGCATCCCCCACGACGGGGGATCGTCCGCGCTCAGACGACGACGCGGGCGAGCTCTTCGAAGGTCGTGATGCCGGCGAGGACCTTCTCCAGCCCGTCGGCCCAGAGGGTCCGCATCCCGTCGGCGGTCGCGGCCTCGTCGATCTCGTCGTGCGTGGCGCCGCGGCTCGCGAGCCGGGCGACCGTCTCGGTCATCGGCAGGAACTGGAAGACGCCGATCCTGCCCTTGTAGCCGGTGTTGCCGCAGCGGGCGCAGCCGACCTTGTGCCTGAGCTCCGCCGCCAGGAAGCGGTCCATGTGCTCGGGCGCGACACGGGCGGCGACGAGCTCCTCCTCGGTCGGGCGGTAGCCCTCCGCGCAGTGCGTGCAGAGCGTGCGCGCGAGCCGCTGGGCGAGCACCGCGGAGACCGCGGAGGAGGTCAGGAAGGGCT
The DNA here is from genome assembly GCA_035650615.1 of Gaiellaceae bacterium. Classification (GTDB taxonomy): domain Bacteria; phylum Actinomycetota; class Thermoleophilia; order Gaiellales; family Gaiellaceae; genus PALSA-600. The sequence continues at coordinate 16,626 of DASRHI010000024.1, forward strand.
CGACGCCCATCTCCGTCAGGCGCGTGAGCGCGCCCGGGGCGTCGTTCGTGTGCAGCGTCGAGAGCACGAAGTGGCCGGTGAGGGCGGCCTCGATCGAGATCTTCGCCGTCTCCACGTCGCGGACCTCGCCCACCATCACCACGTCCGGGTCGGAGCGGAGGATCGAGCGGAGCACGGCCGAGAACGTGAGCCCGGCGCGGTTGTTGATCTGGACCTGGTTGATGCCGGTGAGCCGGTACTCGACGGGGTCCTCGACCGTGATCACGTTGATCTCGGGCCGGTTGATCTCGGCGAGCGCCGCGTAGAGCGTCGTCGACTTGCCGGACCCGGTCGGGCCGGTGACGAGGAGCGCGCCGGTGGGCTTCGCCACGACCTTCTGGAAGTCCGCGCGCATCGGCTCGGAGAAGCCGAGCTCGTGCAGCGTCGGGGCCCGGCGGGACTTGTCGAGCAGGCGCATCACGACCGACTCGCCCTCGACCGTCGGGAGCGTCGCGACGCGGATGTCGAGCGTGCGGCCGGCGGCGGCGGCGCCGAGGGTGATGCGGCCGTCCTGCGGCTTGCGGCGCTCGGCGATGTCGAGCTTCGCGAGCACCTTCACGCGGGTGGTGACGCCGGCGGCGAACTGCCGCGGGATCCGCTGCGCGATGTTGAGGACGCCGTCGATCCGGAAGCGGACGACGAGCGCGTCCTCCTGCGGCTCGAAGTGGACGTCGCTCGCGCCGTCCTCGGCGGCCTGGAAGATGATCGAGTTGACGAGGCGGACGACCGGCCCGTCGGAGATGCCGTCGTCGGCCTCGAGGTCGTCCGGAGCGTCCTCCTCGATGACCTCGAACGCGCCGTTGTCGAGAATCGCGCCGAAGGCCTCGTTCGCGCGCAGCAGGCGCCTGATCTCGAGCTGGACGTCCTCGACCGGGGCGACCGCGAACTCCACCGGCCGCCGGGCGGCGAGGCGGAGCTCGTCGATGCCGTGGATGTTGTCGGGATCGGTGAGCGCGACGCGCAGCGACGTCTCGTCGACCGCGTAGGGCACCGCGACGACGCGCTCGAGCACGCGCAGCGGGACGAGCTTGACGGCCTCCGGCGACACGCCCGTGACCGCGAGGTCGACGAGCGGGAGGCGATGGCGCTCGGCGAGCAGGCGGGCGCGCTCGAAGTCGTCCAGCTCGGGTGACTCGTGCGGCTGCGTCTCCACGGCGAGCAGGCGGGGCCTCGGCGTCGCGTCCCCGTCGGCGGTGAGGCTCTGGGCGTCGATCGTCGACATCTCTAGCGGTATCGGCTGCCGGGGGCGATCACGTGAGCGCGACTTCTCAGTGGAGGCCGAGGTAGGCGTCGAGGATCGGCTCCCCGGCGAAGAGCGCGACGACGCCGCCGAGGGCCAGGAAGGGGCCGAACGGCATCCCCATCTTCCGCCCGGCCCGGCCGTGACGGACGAGGATCGCGACCGCCGGGACGAGCGCGCTCAGCATGCCGGCCATGAGCGCGACCGGCACCGTCCGGCCGAGCGCTGCGCCGAGGAGGAGCGCGAGCTTCACGTCGCCCATCCCCATGCCGCCCGGGTAGGCGATCGCGGCGAGGAGGAGGAAGAACGCGGCGCCGAAGCCGCCGAGCGCCCACTCCGGCGAGGGCTCGAGCGCGGTCATCGCCGCGAGCACGACCGCCGCCGCAGGCAGGACGATGCGGTTCGGGATGATCCGCCCCTCGAGGTCGGTGACCGTCACGGCGACGAGGGTGCAGCAGAAGAGCGCCGCGACGACCGCCTCGCCCGTGAGCCCGAAGCGGAGGAAGCAGGCGGAGACGAGCAGCGCGGTCACGAGCTCGACCGCCGGGTACTTCCACGGGATCCTGACGCCGCACGAGCGGCAGCGCCCGCGCAGGAGCGCGTACGAGAGCAGCGGGATGTTGTCCCGCCAGCGGATCGCGCTCCCGCAGCTCGGGCACGACGAGCCCGGCCTGACGAGCGAGCGCCGCGCGGGGACGCGCGAGGCCACCACGTTCAGGAAGCTGCCTATCGCGAGGCCTGGCGCGAGCGCGAAGGCGCCGAGCACGAGTTCCATCAGTCCCTCATTTCGTCCGCAGTGGCCGCAGGGGTGGAGCCGGATCGCATCTCACTCGCAGGTGAGTGATCCCGGCAACCCCCTAACGGGGTACTGACGGAACGCGGACGAGGCGGAGCGGCGGCGGCTCGGGAGCCGCCGCAGGCTCGGGCTCGGGCTCGGGCTCCGCCATCGCCGGCGTGAGCGCCGCGGCCGCGCGCACCTTCTGCGCGTGGTCGAGCGCGAGCAGGAAGTCGTGCTGGTTCGGCGCCGCGGCCGCCGCGACGTCCCGCTCGACGAGCTCGTCGAGCACGAGCTCGATCAGCGCGTCGGTGAGCGTGCGCATGTCGTAGAAGGACCCCTCGGAGATCGCGTCGGGGATCTCCTCGGAGCGGTTCTCGCGGATCAGCTCGGCGATCCGGTCGTTCGAGACCATCACCTCGACGGCTGCGATGCGGCCCCCTCCGCGCCGCGGCAGCAGCCGCTGGCTGACGACGCCGCGCAGGACGCCGGCGAGGATCGAGCGCACCATCTGCTGCTTCGCCGCCGGGAAGAACTCGACGAGGCGGCCGATCGTCTCTGCGGCGTCCACCGTGTGCAGCGTCGACAGCACGAGGTGGCCGGACTCGGCCGCCTGGAGCGCCGTCTGCGCGGTCTCCGCGTCGCGCAGCTCGCCGATCAGGATCACGTCGGGGTCCTGGCGGAGCGCGCGGCGGAGCGCCTGGCCGAACGACTCGGTGTCGAGCCCGACCTCGCGCTGGTTGACGATGCTCCTGCGGTCCTCGTGGAGGATCTCGATCGGGTCCTCGATCGTGACGATGTGCTGCTGGCGCGTCGCGTTGATGTGGTCCACGATGGCGGCGAGCGTGGTCGACTTGCCCGAGCCGGTCGCGCCGGTGACGAGCACGAGGCCGCGGTGCTCCTCCGCCAGCCGGGCCACGCCGGGCGGGAGCCTGAGGTCGGCGAACGACGGCACCTTGCGTGGGATCAGCCGGAAGGCGAGCGAGGTGTGCCCACGCTGCTTGAACGCGTTCACGCGGAAGCGCGGCAGGCCCTCGGCCTGGTAGCTCATGTCGAGCTCCCCGGTCGCGTTGAACGCGGCCAGGCGCTCGGGCACCGTCGCCGTCACCGCGGCGAGGACCGCGGCGAGGTCGTCCTCCGACAGCAACGGCTCGCCGGCGAGCGGCTCGATCGCGCCGTCGCGGCGGATCATGGGCGGCTTCCGAAGCTTGAAGTGCACGTCGCTGGCACCGAGCTCCGACACACGGAGGAGGATGGCGTTCAGTTCCACGCCCCCTCCCTATCGGCGCTCCGGCGCCCGGCCTTTAGCCGGTTTTCCCCTCCGTCGCGCCGTCATCCGGGTGAGCCGGCTCAAGGTCGCGGCGGCCCCTGACGATAAGGAGGCTCGATGGCGGCGGACGAGGGCACGATCGTGGCGGGCGGGCAGAGCCTCGCCGACGCTGCGGGCAGCGAGGTCGTCGAGGCGCTCGTGCGCGCGCTCGAGCTGCACGACTACCGCCGCGGTCTCTTCGGCGAGAACGAGGGGCACGGCATCCGGGTGACGCGGCTCGCGCTCCGGCTCGCCGAGCGCGTCGCGCCCGAGCTCGCCGCCGACCCGCGCCTCGAGTACGGCTTCCGGCTCCACGACATCGGGATGATCGGGGTGTCCGACTCGATCCTGAGCAAGCGCGGCAGCCTGACGCAGGACGAGCTCGACGAGGTGCGGGAGCACCCGCTCCTCGGCGAGCGGATCGTCGCCTCGGTGAGCTGCCTGCGCGGGATCGCGCGGCAGGTGATCGGCGCGCACCACGAGCGCTGGAACGGCTCCGGCTACCCGCGCCGGCTCGAAGCGGAGCGGATTCCGCTCGCGGCACGGATCTTCGCGCTCGCCGACGTGTTCGACGCGATGACGAGCGAGCAGCCGTGGCGGAACGCGTTCGCACCGGAGGTCGCCCTCGCGGAGATCGAGCGCGGCTCCGGCGTCCTCTTCGACCCGGAGCTCGTGCCGGTCTTCCTGGAGCTCGCCGGCTCCGCCGTCGCGCTCGACCGATCGCTCGCCTGAGGGAGCGAGCGCGGCCGGTCTCCGGCCGATAGCTCGTCCAACTGCACCGTCGGCGCCTCCGCGGCGCGGGTGCCGAGACGAAAGGCGGGGGGAGACCGCAGATGACGCCGGAGGGCGCGAGCCCGACGAGCCACGACGACCAGTCCGCGCACGCGCTCGCCGCGCAGTGGGGACTCGAGTTCCGCGAGGCCGCGGCGGTCTCGATCGACCCGCGCGCGCTCACGCTCCTGCCGAGCTCGGAATGCCGCCGCCTGCGGGCGGTGCCGCTCGGGGTGAGCGCGGGCGGCGCGGTCGTCGCCGTCGCCGCGCCGAGCACCGAGCGCTTCGACGCGGTGCGCTCCTTCACGGGCGCCGAGACGCGCTTCGTCCTGATCGCCGAGCGCACGCTCGAGGCGCTCCTGCACAGCCGCATGTTCTCGGACGTACCCTCCGCGAGGCCGGCGCCGCCGGCGCCCGCCCCGGAGCCCGTCCGCCGGCCGGAGCCCGAGCCCGTGCGCCGGCCAGAGCCCGAGCCCGAGCCCGTCGCGCCCGAGCCCGTCGCGTTCGAGCCCGAGCCGGAGCCGGAGCCGGCGCCCGTCGCGCCCGGGCCGGAGCCCGCGCCCGCTCCGGAGCCCGCGCCCGCTCCGGAGCCCCGCGGCGTCGACCAGGGGCTCGTCGAGGCGATCGTCGCCGCCCTCGAGCGCCGGCGCGAGCCCGAGCCCGAGCCCGAGCCCGAGACGCCCGCCCCCGCGCCTGCGCCCGCTCCCGAGGGCGCTGACCTCCCCCTCGCCCCGGTGCTCGAGCAGCTCGACGCGTCGATCGCCGCCTGGTCGGCCGTCCGCGCGGCGCTCGAGTCGGTCGGCAGGGAGCTCGAGGAGACGAAGCGGAGCCTGCGCGAGACGAAGGAGCAGCTCTCGGTCGCGCACGCGGAGGCCGACCAGCGCGAGCGGCGGCTGCGCTCGCTCGAGGCGGAGGCCGCCGAGAGCAACGCGCTCCTCCTCGAGGCGCGTGTCCGGCTCGAGGACGCGGTCGAGGCGCTCGGCGCCGGCACTCGCCGCATCGAGAGCTCGGCCGAGCTCTACTGACTCGACCGAGCCACTCTATGGGGGGATTGCAGGCGCGTCGCGCTTCCACCACGGTGGGATACGCGGCGATGACCACACCTGCGGCACGTTCACCTCTCAAGCGGCTGCTCCGTTCTCGTACGGTCCGCGTGGCGAGGCCCGTGCTCCTCCTCGCGGCGGTCGCCGGAGCGATCGCCACCGTGGCGAGCGCCGTCGGCGGCTGGCACGCCGCGACCGACGTCGCGAGCGCCCGCAGCGCGTTCGTGCTGCTCCGCTCGGGCGCGGCCCACGAGGCCGCGTACCTGGACCGCCTCCGCCGCAACCCGCGCTCGACCGGAAACCGCAGCTCGTTCTTCGCCGCCGCGCAGGCCGAGACCGCGCTCCTCGTGCGCGTCGCCCGCGACGTGCCGGCGAGCCAGCGCTCGCGCGTCCGGGAGGTCGAGCGCACCCACCTCGCGGCGGTCGAGGCCGCGGCGCGCGGCCTCAGCCCGCGCCACGGAGCCGCCGCGCAGCTCCGGACGGCGCTGCGCCGGCTCGAGCAGGTCGAGCTGCGGGCGGCCGCCCTGCAGACAGACCGCAGCCTCACGGACGTGCGGCCGTGGCCCTCGACGACGCTCGAGCGCGCCGGCGCGGCCGACCTCGCGCTCGTCCTCCTCGCCGGCCTCTCCGGCCTCCTCCGGCACGCGGTTCGCGCCGCGGGCCTGCGCCGCGGCGAGGGCGACGGCAGCGCGAGCAGCGCCGAGATCGAGCGCCTCACGCAGGTCGCCCGCTCCGACAGCCTCACCGGTCTCGCGAACCACCGCGCGTTCCAGGACGACCTCTCGACGGTGATCGAACGGCGCAACGCCGACGGCACGCCCTTCTCGCTCCTCGCGCTCGACCTCGACGGGCTGAAGCAGATCAACGACGTGCAGGGACACCAGTCCGGGGACGCGTACATCCGGACCGTCGCCGGCTGCATCGAGGAGGAGGTCGGGGCGAAGGGCAGGGTCTACCGGACGGGCGGGGACGAGTTCATGGCCATCCTGCCGGGCTGCCGCGGCTGGCACGCGCTGACGGTCGCGCACGCGATCCAGCGCACGTCGAACCAGCGCACCGGCCGGCGGGCGCTCTCGATCGGGATCGCCGAGTCGACGAAGACCGAGGGACGGCGCGCCCTCCTCCACCAGGCCGACCTCGCGCTCTACGAGGCGAAGCGCGCGAAGCTGCTCGCCGTCAGCTACCACGAGGGGCTCGAGCCGCGGCAGGTCGACGCCGGCGCCGTCGGCCCGAGCGAGCACCAGAAGGCGCTCGCCGCCGCGCTCGCGCAGGCGGTCGACGCCCACGACGCCGGAACGCGGAACCACAGCGAGACGGTGGCCGAGCTCTGCGCCGCGCTCGGCGCGCGCCTCGGGATCTCCGGCGAGGGGCTCGAGCGGCTCCGCATCGCCGGCCTCCTGCACGACGTCGGCAAGATCGGCGTGTCGGACACGGTCCTCACGAAGCGCGGCGCGCTCGGCCCCGACGAGCGCTCCGAGATCGAGCTCCACACGACGGTCGGCCATTCGATCCTCACCTCGGCCGGGCTGCACAAGGAGGCCGTCTGGGTGCTGCACCACCACGAGCGCTTCGACGGCGCCGGCTACCCGACCGGCCTCGCGGGCGAGGCGATCCCGATCGAGTCGCGCATCATCGCCGTCGCGGACGCGTTCGAGGCGATGACCGGGTCGCGCCCCTACCGCGACGCGCTCACGCCCGAGCAGGCGCTGACCGAGCTCGCGCTCCACAGCGGCACCCAGTTCGACCACCGCTGCGTGCAGGTCCTGAACGAGCTCTTCGGCGGCGCCGAGCTCCCGGCCGCGACCGCCCGGGACGGCGCCGGCGTCGCGGCGATCGCCTGAGGCCCTCAGCGCCCGAGCAGGGCGAGCGCACGCAGCGGCACGCGCGCGATTCCGTGCTGCGCGCCGGGGTGCGGCAGCTCCCCGAGCAGGAGCCGCTCGACCGTCCGCCAGACGAGCGGGGTGCGCGCGAGCCGCCACGACGCGCGCGGCCAGCGGTCGAGCGCGCGCTTCAGCTTCCACGACGCCCGGTGGAGCGACGCGAGCTCGCCGTCGACCGCGGCCTCGAACGGCTCGAGCGTCGAGGAGCGCCCGGCGAGCAGGTCGAGGATCGCCGCGGCCGCGAGCTCCGCCGAGACGAAGCACTCGTACATGCCGTCGCCTGACACGGGGTCGATCAGGCCGGCGGCGTCGCCGACGAGGAGCGCGCGCGGGCCGGCGATCCGGGTGCCGGGACGGCGGAGCGGCAGGCGATGGCCGCGCAGCTCCTCGAGCGACCCGGGCTCGACGCCGTGCGCCTCGCACAGGCGGGCGAGGTGGCCGCGCAGCTCGGGGCCGGCGTGCTGCCACGCCCCGACGCCGACGTTCGCGTGGCCCGCCTTCGGGAACACCCAGCCGTAGCCGCCCGGGATGTCGGCGAGCTCGACGACGGCGCGGCGTTCGTAGCGGGAGCGCTCGAGCGCGCCGTAGCGGGCGTTCCCCTCGTAGGCGACCCCGTGGACGATCCCCTCGCCGAGCCCGAGCGCCCGCGCCGTCGTCCCGTTGGCGCCGTCCGCGCCGACGACGACCTCGGCGGAGACGCGCTCCCCGCCCGCGAGCACCGCGGTGCTTCCCCCGTCGAGCGCCGCCACCGTCGTCCCCTCGCGCACCTCGACGCCGCGCTCCCGCGCCGCGTCGAGCAGGAACGCGTCGAGCCGGCGGCGCTGCGTCATCAGGATCACCGGCGCGCGGGCGCGGCGGACGACCGCGTCCCCGTAGCGGAAGCGGAGCTCGACGAGGTCGACCTCCTCCTCGACGACCGGCGCCGGGTCGACCGGGCAGCGGCGGACGGCGCGCACGGTGAGCCCGCCGCCGCAGGGCTTGTCGCGGGGGAAGCGGGCGCGGTCGACGAGCAGGACTGTGGCGCCCGCGGCCGCGAGCCGGAAGGCGGTGGTCGAGCCCGCCGGCCCCCCACCGACCACGAGCGCGTCGTAACGCTGCATCGCCTGAGGCTACAATGCGCCGCGCTTCCCGGGGGTGTGCCCGAGCGGCCAAAGGGAACGGGCTGTAAACCCGTCGGCTCTGCCTACGGAGGTTCGAATCCTCCCGCCCCCACTCCAGGCAAGGACTCGAACTTCTTTCCCGCATCTTGCGGACTTCCGGCGGCGTCGGCGTTGTCGACGACGGCGACACACCAGGGTCGGCCTGCGCAACAACCCGGTGCGCAACAACCCGGGGTCTGACCCCGAACCGTTGCGCGCGCCCAGCTCCAGCCGCCGCGGCGCAACAACCCGGGGTCTGACCCCGAACCGTTGCGCGCGCCCACGAACCGTTGCGCGCGCCCAGCTCCAGCCGCCGCGGCGCAACAACCCGGGGTCTGACCCTGAACCGTTGCGCGCGCCCAGCTCCAGCCGCCGCGGCGCAACAACCCGGGGTCTGACCCCGAACCGTTGCGCGCGCCCACGAACCGTTGCGCGCGCCCAGCTCCAGCCGCCGCGGCGCAACAACCCGGGGTCTGACCCC
>DASRHI010000025.1:0-59691 GCA_035650615.1 Gaiellaceae bacterium
AGCTTCTGGAAGATGTTCGCGATGTGCTTCTCCACGGCGCCGAGCGTGAGCACGAGCGTCGCGGCGATCGCCGCATTCGAGCGGCCTTCTGCCATCAGCCCGAGCACCTCCCGCTCACGCGGCGTCAGATGCTCGAGCGGATCGCGAACACGCCGCCGCGAGAACAGCTGCGCAACCACCTCGGGATCGAGCGCGGTGCCGCCCTCGGCGACGCGACGCACCGCATCGACGAAGTCGTCGACGTCTGAGACGCGATCCTTGAGGAGATAGCCGACGCCGCCCTCGCCGTCGGCGAGCAGCTCGGTCGCATACGTGTGCTCGACGTACTGCGAGACCACGAGGATCGCGGTCTCGGGGTGCGAGCGCCGAAGCGCGACTGCGGCGCGCACGCCCTCGTCCTGAAAGGTGGGCGGAAGGCGGATGTCGACGATCGCGACATCTGGCCGTTCGGCGCGGACGGCATGCGCGAGCGCGTCGGCATCGCCGACTGCGGCGACGACGTCGAAACCGTTGTCGCGCAACAGCCGGGCCAGCCCGTCGCGCAGGAGCGCGAGGTCCTCGGCGATCACGACCCGCACGGCAGCTCCGCGCGGATCGTCGTCGGGCCGCCCGCCGGGCTCGTGACCTCGAGCGTCCCGTCGAGCGCCTCCACCCGCCGCCGCAGGCCCGTGAGCCCCGCCCCGGCCGGGTCGGCGCCTCCTCCGCCGTCGTCGGCGACCTCGAGCTCGAGCGCGCCGTCCCGGCGGCGCGCGCGCACCTCCACGCGGGTCGCGCCCGAGTGCTTCGCGGCGTTGGCGATCGCCTCGGCGGCGACGAAGTACGCGGCCGTCTCCACCGCCGCCGGCAGGCGCTCGCCGAGCGCGACGTCGACCGAGACCGGGAGCGCGCTGCGGCCGGCGAGGGTCTCGAGCGCGGCGCCGAGCCCCCGGTCGGAGAGCACGGGCGGGTGGATCCCCCGCGCGAGGTCGCGCAGCTCGCGGAGCGCCTCGGCGACCGCGGCGCGGGCCTCGGTGACGAGCCGCTGGGCGCCCTCGGGGTCGGTCGCGAGCTTCTGCTCGGCCATGCCGAGGTTCATCCCGAGCGCGACGAGGCGCGCCTGCGCGCCGTCGTGGAGGTCGCGCTCGATCCGGCGCAGCGCCACCTCCTGCTCCTCGACCGCGCCCGCGCGGGTGGCCTCGAGCACGCCGACGCGGCGCGCGAGCCGGCCGCGGCCGGCGGCGTGTGCGAGGGCCGCGTGGGACGCGAGCACGATCGCCGCCGCCAGCAGCGGCCAGGCGGGCCAGAAGTAGCCGCGGCTCGTGAGCGCCCAGACGAGGACGAGGAAGCCGAGGAGCGCCGCGAGGACGCCCGCGTCGAGGGCGAGGCCGCGCCTGCGGCGCAGCGCCGGCCGCTCCTCGACGAGCTCGGCGAGGCCGTGGACGGCGAGGAGGAGGCCGAGCGGGAGCAGCACCCACTCCGGCCAGAAGTAGCCTCGGCTCGTGAGCGCCCAGATCACGACGACGAGCGCGACGAGGCCCGTCGCGACGCCCGCGTGGATCGCGAGCGCCAGCCGTCGCGCGGGGCGCGTGGGCGCGAAGGCCCTCCCGCCCGCGCCGCCCGCGAGCAGGACCCGCGCGAGCCACGCCGACACTGCGCCGAGGAGCTGCGCGAGCCAGCCGGCGACGACGAGCCCGGCGATGCCGGCCGGGACGAAGACGAGCGACCGGGCGAAGCTGTCGACGTCCCACGACCCGAAGCTCAGGTCGGCCCAGCGGTACCAGAGCGGGAGCACGGCCCAGCCGGCCGAGGCCGCGACGAGGGAGAGCACGCCGACCGCGAACCCGAAGCCGGCGACCATCCGCAGCAGGAGGTAGGCCTGCTGGCGCCAGAAGGCGCCGTCGGCCAGCACGGCCTTCCCGCGCCCCCAGAAGCCGTGCCCGCCCGACGAGATGCGCGGGGTCACCTCGACGCCCAGCAGGACGCCGGCGAGCATGCCGTCGGCGCAGGCGAGGAGGCCGATCGCCCCCCGGAAGGCGATCAGCACCGGCACGACGAGCGGCGTGATCGCGAGCACGCCGGCCGAGGTCCAGCCGGCGACCATGAGCCCGAGCGTCACCGCGGCGACCGGCACGGCTGCGGCGAGGAAGGCGAGCGAGCGGTAGGTACGGCTCGAGACGAGGGGGCGAAAGGGCGTCAGGGGGCTCATGGCGACTCCGGTCGGTCGGTCTCTTCACGTGCACGATGCCTCCCGCGCCGTCCCGGCGCCAGCGGGCCTCCCGGCGTCCCCCGGTGGGGCTATCCCCCGGCCCGCGCGCGCCGGGGGCCGCGGCGCGGCGGGGTGCGTCCAGCGGCCGGGGTAGCATCGGCGCTTCCCACAGGAGCAGGGCACGTCTCGATCTCAGGGGGGTTCCAGCCGTGAACGCACTCGTTCTCCGCAGCCTCGCGACGGCTGCAGCACTCGTCCTCGTCTCGGCCGGAGGCGCGGCCGCCGGCGGCGCCAGAGCCGACGTCAAGCCGAGCAACAACTCGCTCCCGTCGATCGGCGGCGACCCGTCCGTCGGCAGCACGCTCACGGCGAATCCGGGCACGTGGGACGGCTCGGCGCCGATCACCTTCCAGTACCAGTGGCTCGTCTGCGACGCGAGCGGCGGCGCCTGCAGCAACATCACCGGCGAGACCGACAAGACCTACAAGGTGCGCGCCGGAGACCCCGGCAACACGCTCCGCGTGCGCGTGATCGCGAGCAACGCCGACGGCTCCGACTCGGCGCAGAGCGCCCCGACCGCGAAGGTCACCGCCGCGGGCGGCGGAACCACGACGTCGACCACCACGACCGCTCCGGCACCGGGAGCCGACGGCTGCCCGAAGGCGAAGACCGCCTCGTTCGCGGTCGCCGACATCCAGCCGCCGGCGAGGCTCCAGTTCGCCGGCGTCACGTCGAACCCGGCGACGATCACGCTCGGCGTCTCGTCGATCGACGTGCGCTTCCACGTCACGAGCACGTGCGGCTCGACCCCGGTGAGCGGCGCCCAGGTCTACGCGACCGCCGTGCCGTTCGGGCAGTTCTCGATCCCGCAGCAGCAGGCGACCGACGCGAACGGCGACGTGACGCTCCACTTCAACCGGCTGACGGGCTTCCCCGCCACCCGCCGCCAGCAGCTGCTCGTGCTGTTCCTGCGGGCGACGAAGCCGGGGGACCCGCTGCTCGCCGGCATCTCGACCCGCCAGCTCGTCTCGCTCCGGGTGAGGCTGCGCGGCTGAGGGAGGCTCACTCGACCGGGAGCGGGTCGGCAGCGGACACGAGCCGCTCGCGCGGCTCGATCGCGGCCCGCCCGCACCGGGCGCAACGAACCGGGGTCAGACCCTCGATCGTTGCGCGCTCGCGGGCGGCGGCGGCCTCGCGGCGACCTCCGAGGGCTCGCCCCGCCTCCGCCCGGCCTCGAGCCTAGCCCGCGACGGCCTCCAGGACCTGCTCGGGGATGTCGAAGTTCGCGTAGACGTCCTGCACGTCGTCGTTGTCCTCGAGCGCGTCGATCAGCCGCATCACGCTCTTCGCGGCCGACTCGTCCTCGATCGCGACCGTCGTCTTCGGCACGAGCGAGAGCTCGGCCGACTCGACGGCGAAGCCCGCGGCCTCGATCGCGCCGCGCACCGCGGCGAGGCTCTCCGGGGCGCTCGTCACCTGGAAGACGTCGCCGTCGGCCTCGACGTCGTCGGCGCCCGCGTCCGCCGCCGCGAGGAAGAGCTCCTCCTCGTCCACGCCCTCGCCGGGCACGACGACGACCCCGCGGCGCTCGAACTGCCACGCGACGGCGCCGGTCGTCCCCAGCGAGCCGCCGTGCCTCGTGAACGCGTGGCGCACCTCGGAGGCGGTGCGGTTCCGGTTGTCGGTCAGCGCCTCGACGATCACCGCGACGCCCTCCGGGCCGTAGCCCTCGTAGACGACGGTCTCGAACGCCTCCGCGTCGGCGCCCTCGCCCGCGCCCTTCGCGATCGCACGCTCGATGTTGTCCTTCGGCATCGAGTACGAGCGCGCCTTCTCGATCGCGTTCTGCAGCGCGAGGTTGTTGGCGGGGTCGGGCCCGCCCTCCTTGGCGGCGACGATGATCGCGCGGGTGAGCTTCGAGAAGAGCTTGCCGCGCTTCGCGTCGGCCGCGCCCTTCTTGTGCTTGATCGAGGACCACTTGCTATGCCCGGACAAGTGCAGCCTCCTGCAGGAAGAGTTCGTGGAGTCGGGTGTCGTCCGTCAGCTCGGGATGGAACGCGGCGACGAGGAACCGCCCCTGGCGGGCGAGCACCGGGTGGCCGTCGACCTCGGCGAGCACCTCGACGTCGGGCCCGACGTCCTCGATCCACGGCGCCCGGATGAAGACGGCGCGCAGCGGCGGCCCCTCCCCGGGCAGCTCGAGGTCGGTCTCGAACGAGGCGACCTGGCGGCCGAAGGCGTTCCGCCGCACCTCGAGGTCGACGAGGCCGAGGTGGTTCCGGTCGAGGACGATCATCCCGGCGCACGTCCCGAAGACGGGGCGGTCGAACCCGCGGATCGCCTCGTCGAGCCCGTAGAGGCGCATCAGGCGCGTGAACGCGGTCGACTCGCCGCCCGGGATCACGAGCCCGTCGAGGCCGTCGAGCTGGCGGGGCAGCCGCACCTCGACCACCTCCGCGCCGAGGCGCCGCAGCATCGCCGCGTGCTCGCGGAAGTTTCCCTGCACGGCAAGGACGCCGATGCGGAGCGGCTCCATGGCGGAAATGGTATCCAGGCGCCGTGAGCGCCCTCGCCGTCTGCCTGGCGCTCGCGTCCGCCGCCGCCTGGGGCGCCGCGGACTTCGGCGGCGGCCTCGTCTCGCGGCGCCTCCCCACCCTCAGCGTCACGGTGCTCTCCCAGGCGGCCGGGTTCGCCGCCCTGCTCGCCGCCCTCGCGGTGCACGGCGGCGGCCTCGACGGGCGCTCGTTCGCGCTCGGCCTCGCCGCCGGCGCGGGCGGCGGCGCCGGCCTCGCCGCCTTCTACCGCGCCCTCGCGCTCGGGACGATGAGCGTCGTCTCGCCCGTGGTCGCCTGCGGCGCGGTCGTGCCGTTCGCGATCTCGCTCGCGAGCGGGGAGCGGCCCGCCGCCGTCGCCCTCGCGGGAGCGCCGCTCGCGCTGGCCGGCGCGGTCCTCGCGTCGGCGGAGGAGCGGCGGGCTCCCGCCGGCGAGCGCGGCCGCGCGGTCGCCCTCGCCGCGGGGGCGGCGGGAGCGCTCGGCCTCTTCACCTACTTCCTCGGCCTCGGCAGCCGGGAGGGCTCCGCGCTCGCGACGCTCCTCGGCGCGCGCGTCGGCTCGCTGGCGCTGCTCGTCGCCCTCGCCCTGTGGAGGGCCGCGCCGCTCCGCCTCGGCCGGCGCGCGCTCGCCCCGGTCGCGGCGGTCGGCCTCTGCGACGTCGGCGCGAACGCGCTCTTCGCGCTCGCGAGCGGCCACGGCCTGCTCGCGCTCGTCTCGGTCCTCGGCTCGCTCTACCCGGTCACGACGGTCCTGCTCGCGCACGCGCTGCTCGGCGAGCGCCTGACGCCGCTCCAGCTCGGCGGGGTCGGCGTCGCCCTCGCCGGCGTCGCCGCGGTGAGCGCGGGCTAGCTGCTCACCCGAGGGGGCGGCTTCGACGCGAGGCCGAACACGGACCCGGGCTGCCGGCGCAGGCCTCCGAGATCGCGAACCGCCCCCGGGCTCGAGCCCCGCGGCGTAGGGTGAAGAGGGTGGAGTCGCTCCAGGGCCAGCTTCTGATCTCCTCGCCGATCCTGCACGACCCGAACTTCCGGCGCACGGTCGTGCTGATGACCCATCACGACGACGAGGGCGCGATGGGGCTCGTGCTCTCGCGCCCGTCGGAGGTGCTCGTCGCCGACGCGGTGCCCGAGCTCGCCGACCTGCCCGCCGACGAGGTCGTCTACGTGGGCGGCCCGGTGCAGCCCGAGGCGGTGGTCGTGCTCGTCGAGCACGAGGACGAGCCGCCCGACATGCCGCCGATCGTCGGACGGGTGGCGTTCATGCAGGCCGAGGCCGACGTCGACGAGCTCGACGTCGTGCGCGCGCGCGTGTTCGCCGGCTACTCCGGCTGGGGCGCCGGCCAGCTCGAGGCGGAGATCGACGAGTCGTCGTGGATCGTCGTGCCCGCCGAGCCCGACGACGTGTTCGCGCCCGATCCGGACGAGCTCTGGCGGAGGGTGCTCCACCGCAAGGGCGGCAAGTTCGCGCTGATCGCGACGATGCCGTTCGACCCGAAGCTCAACTGACCCAGCGCGGCTCGCGCTTCTCGAGGAACGCCGCGACCCCCTCGCGGCCGTCCTCCGAGGCCAGGCGGCGGGCGAAGGCCTCCGACTCGAGCTCGAAGTCGCGCCGCTCGCGGGTCGCGTGCAGGAGCTCCTTGATCTCGCGGAGCGCGCTCCCGCTCTGGCGGGCGAGCAGGCCCGCGACGCGGTCGACGCCCTCGTCGAGGTCGTCGACGACGAGCTCGACGAGGCCCCAGCGCTCGGCCTGCTCGGCGCCGATCCGCTCGCCGGACATGATCAGCCAGGCCGCCCGGCCGCGGCCGGCGAGCCGCGGGGAGCGCTGCGTGCCGCCGCCGCCCGGCAGGAGGCCGAGGCGCACCTCGGGAAAGCCGAGCTGCGCGTCGCGGCGCGCGATCCGCAGGTCGCAGGCGAGCGCGAGCTCGAGGCCGCCGCCGAGGCAGAAGCCGTGGACGGCGGCGACGACGGGCACGGGCGCGGACTCGATCCGGTCGGCGAGCCGCTGGAGCGCTCGGGCGCCGCCGTCCGACTCGCGGAAGCCGGCGATATCGGCCCCGGCCGAGAACGCCCGCTCCCCCCGGCCGCGGAGCACGAGCACCCGCGTGCCCCCGGGGAGCCCGTCGAGCACCGCCTCGAGCGCGTCCACGGTCGCCGGCCCGATCGCGTTGACCGGCGGGTTGTCGAGCCAGAACGTCTCGATCCCGGCATCCGCCACGGGCGTGAGACTAGACGCCGTGACCACGGCGCGGCTCGAGACCTTCGCGGACGGCGTCTTCGCGATCGCGGCGACGCTCCTGATCATCGACGTCTCCGCCGACGCGCCCGGGGGCGGGCTCGGCGCCGCGCTCCTCCACGCGTGGCCGCAGTACGCGGCCTACGCCGTCTCGTTCGTGACGATCGGGATCATGTGGGTGAACCACCACGCGTGCCTGGAGCAGGTCGCCCGGGTCGACCGGCGCTTCCTGTTCGCGAACGTCGCCCTGCTCGCCTGCATCGCGTTCGTGCCCTTCCCGACGCGCCTCGTCGCCGAGCACCTGCGCGACGACGGCCTGCGGGCGGCGGCGCTCGCCTACGGGCTGACGATGACGGCGACGGCGCTCTGCTTCGCCGCGTTCTGGTTCTACGCGGCGCTCGGCCGGCGCCTGATCGCGGCGGAGGCCGACCCACGGGTGGTCAGCGGGATCTCGCGCTCGTACCTCCCCGGCGCCCCGATCTACGGCGCCGCCACGCTCGTCGCGCTCGCGAGCCCCACGGCGTCCGTCGCCCTCTTCGCCGCGATCGCCGGCTTCTACGTCCTCGAGAGCTCGCTCTTCGGCCGTGAGCCCGCCGGTCCGAGAGACTCCCCCTGACCGAGAAAGGAGCGACGCTATGGCCGGCAAGCAGAAGGTCGTGGTCAACCTGGCGACGGGGCTGGAGGACGCCGAGCGGGTGACCGTCGCGTTCCTCCTCGCGGGAGCCGCGGTCGCCCAGGGCAAGCAGGCGCTGATCTTCCTGACGAAGGACGCCGTGCGGCTCGCGCTCCCGGGCGTCGCCCAGGGCGTGGCCTGCGACGGCTGCCCCCCGCTCGAGCGGCTCTTCGAGCAGTACGCGAGCGGCGGCGGCGAGCTGCTCGTCTGCCCGTACTGCTTCAACGCGCGCAAGCTCGACGAGGCGGAGCTCGTCGCGAACGCCCGGATCGGCGGCGCGACGCCGCTCTTCGAGTGGATCGGCGAGGACACGCCGACCGTCTTCAGCTACTGAGGGAGAGGCGCCTAGCGGAGTCGAACCGCTGTAAACGGCTTTGCAGGCCGCTGCCTAACCACTCGGCCAAGGCGCCGGACGGGGGTCATCGTAGCGCCGCCGCGACGACGTTCAGGCTGACGCCGCCGAGCTCGAACCCGTCCCCGACGCGCGTCGCGCGCCGCTCGACCTCGGCCCGCACCTCGCCGCGCTCGTCCTCGCCGAGGCGGGCGAGCGCGGCCGCCACGGAGCCTCGGAGCTCGCTGACGAAGAACCAGAGCTCGCCGGCGTCGGCGAAGCGGTAGGCGAGCGGCATCTCCTCGACCTCGGCCTCGCCGAAGCCGGCGTCGGCGAGCAGGGCCCGGATCGACTCGGGGTTCCGGCGGGCGGAGAGCCGCCGCTCCGCCTCCCCCTGCGGGCGGAGCAGCCCGCGCTCCACCAGCACCTCCGCCGGCACCGTCATCCAGGCGTTCCGCTCCCGCGCCGCCCACACGGCGAAGGCGAAGCGGCCGCCGGGCCGCAGCACCCGCCGGACCTCGCGGAGCGCCGGCGGCGGATCGCCCCTGAGCACGTAGCCGAAGCGCGAGAGCACGCCGTCGACGCTCGCGTCCGGAAGCTCGATCCGCTCGGCGTCGAGGACGCGGAACTCGGCGTTCGCGACGCCGAGGGCGGCCGCCACCCGGGTCGCCGCCTCGACCATGGCGGGCGAGCGGTCGCTCGAGATCAGCCGCCCGCCGGGCCCGAGCCGCGCCGCCGCGAGGAAGCCCGTCTCGCCCGTGCCGGCGGCGAGGTCGAGGATCGTCTGGCCCTCCCGTGGGTCGAGCCGGTCGACCAGCCACTCGCCGACCGCGCGCGTCGACTCCCAGAGGAGCTCCCGGCCGCGCTCCCAGCTCGGCGCGAGCTCGTCCCAGCCGCTCACAGCGCCCGGAGCAGCTCGAGCTCCTCGGGCGACGGCTCCCACGCGCCCGCGGCGGCGTTCGCGCGCACCTGCTCGGGCGAGGTGGCGCCGGCGATCACGGGCCCGACGGCCGGCAGCGCGGCGAGCCCGCCGATCGCGACGTCGAGCAGCGACAGGCCGCGCTCGCGCGCGAACGCCTCGAGCGCCTCGAGGCGGTCCCAGTCGGACTCCTCGACGGGACCGCCGCCGCGCAGCCCCAGGCCCTGCTCCGCGAGCCGCGTCCCGGGCGGCGGCGGCTGCCCGCGGCGCACCTTGCCGGTGAGCAGGCCGCGCGCGAGCGGGAAGTACGGGATCAGACCGAGCCCGAGCTCCTCGAGCGCCGGTACGAGCTCGGCCTCCGCGTCGCGCGCGAGCAGCGAGTACTCGTTCTGGGCCGAGACGAACCGGGCGAAGCCGCGCTCCCGCGCGAGCGCGTCCGCGTCGCGCACCTGCTCCGCGGTGAAGTTCGACGAGCCGACGTGGCGCACCTTGCCGGCGCGAACGAGCTCGTCGAGGGCCCCGAGCGTCTCCTCGAGCGGCGTGACGCCGTCGGGGCGGTGGTACTGGTAGAGGTCGACGTGGTCGACGCCCAGCCGCTCGAGCGAGCGGTCGATCGCGGCGCGCACGTACTCTGCCGAGCCCCCGCCGGGGACCCCCCAGCCGAACTTCGTCGCGATCACGGCCCGGTCGCGCCGCCCGGCGAGCGCACGGCCGAGCAGGCGCTCGCTCTCCCCGTCCCCGTAGCTCTCCGCCGTGTCGAAGAACGTCACCCCGGCGCCGAGCGCGGCGTCGACGATCGCGCGCGCGCCGGCCCCGTCGACGCGGCGGCCGAACATGTTGCAGCCGAGCCCGACGGCCGAGACGACGAGGTCCGAGGTGCCGAGCCGCCGTTCCCGCACGCTAGAGCGCCCCCACGGGGACGTGGCCGCCGACCGTCACCGCCGCATCCTAGGCGGCCGATCTGTCACTCTCACCCGGTGCAGGCCACGCCCCTGCGCGTGGTCGTCGCCGAGGACGACGACCGGCTCGCGGAGCTGATCACGTCGCTGCTCGCCGCCGACGGGCGCTTCGCCGTCGCGGGGCGCGCCCGGACGGGCGACGAGGCGGTCGCGCTCTCCGGCGAGGAGCGCCCCGACATCGTCCTGATGGACCTCGCGATGCCCGGCTGCGACGGCGTCGAGGCGACGCGCATGATCCGCGACCTCAACCCGGCGCAGCACGTCGTCGTCTACACGGGCTCGGCCGACTACGACGACGTCCGCCGCGCCGAGCGCGCGGGCGCGGCCGGCTTCCTGCACAAGGACGCCCTCTCCACCGGCGACCTCGCCGACGCGCTCGACGTGCTCCACCGCAACTTCCGCCGCCGCCGGGATACTGTCGGACGGTGAGCCCGGAGCACGAGCACGAGCACGAGCACGACGAGGGGGACGAGGACGAGGTGGACGCCTCCCCGTGGTTCCGGGCGGCGGCGCGGCAGAGCTGCCCCGCGTGCGGCGCCTCCGGCGCGTTCCGGCTCGGAGGCGGGCTCTTCTGCCCGAGCTGCGGCGAGATCACCACGAACCCCGGCTACGCGCCGCCGCCGGCATGAGCCACGGCCACGCGCACCACCTCACGGACGAGGCGGACGCGCCGCGGCTCGCGCGCGGCCTCGCCCTGGTCGCGTCGCTGATGGTCGCGGAGGTCGTGGCGGGAATTCTCGCCCACTCGCTCGCGCTCCTCTCCGACGCCGCGCACATGCTCACCGACGCGGGCGCGCTCCTCCTCTCGCTCGTCGTGCTGCGACTCGTGCGGCGGCCCGCCGGCGGCAACGTGACCTTCGGGCTGAGACGGCTCGAGGCGCTCTCGGCGCAGGCGAACGGCGCGACGCTGCTCGTGCTCGCGGGGCTGATCGTCTACGGCGCCGTGCAGCGGCTCGTCGACCCGCCGAGCCCCGACGGCGTCACGATCGTCGCCGTCGCGGCGGCCGGGGTCGTCGTCACCGCGCTCGCCACGCGCGAGCTCGCACGCGCCAACCGGGAGTCCCTGAACGTCGAGGGCTCGTTCCAGCACCTGCTCACCGACCTGGTCGCGTTCGCGGCCACCGCCGCCGCGGGCGCGGTGATCCTCGCGACCGGGTTCGCGCGCGCGGACGCGATCGCCGCGCTCGCGGTCGCCGCGATCATGCTCCGCGCGGCGCTTCGGCTCCTGCGCGCGTCGGGCCGGGTGCTGCTCGAGATGGCCCCCGAGCGGGTCGACGTCGAGCAGGTGGGCATCGCGCTCGCGCGCTACCCGGAGGTCGCGGAGGTGCACGACCTGCACGTGTGGGAGATCGGCAGCGGCTTCCCGGCGCTGTCGGCGCACGTGCTGGTCGAGCCGGACGCCGACTGCCACGCGATCCGGCGCGGGCTCGAGCGGACCGTGCGCGAGCGGTTCGCGATCGAGCACACGACGCTGCAGGTCGAGCACGCGCAGGCGGAGCTGCTCCAGATCGGGCGGGAGCCGGCGCACCATTAGCGCCCGCTCGTCCGTTTCTCCGCCGCATGACTACGTTCAGGCGCGCGGTGAAGTCGATGCTCGACGACGACATGCCGATGCTCGCGTCGGCGCTCGCCTACTCGTCCTTCTTCGCGATCCCGTCCGCCCTGCTCGTCGCCGTCGGCCTCTTCACGCTCGTCGCGGCGCCCGCGACGATCTCGGGCCTGGTCGACGCGCTCGGCGGCGTGATGCCGGCGCAGGCGGCCGAGCTCCTCGGCGGGAGCCTGCGGCGACTCGACCGCCACGAGCAGACGACGATCGCGATGACGGCCGCCGGCTCCGCGCTCGCGATCTGGGCGACCACGGGGGCGATGACCGGGTACATGAAGGCCGTCAACATCGCCTACGGCTGCCCGGACCGGCGCGGCTTCGTCCGCAAGCGCGCCGTCGCCCTGCTGATGACCGTTTGCATCCTCGCCGCCGTCGCCCTCGTCGGGGGACTCCTCGTCCTCGGGCCGCAGATCGAGAAGCGGATCGGCTCCGCGCTCGGCGAGCCGGAGCTCGTCGCATGGATCTGGTGGGCGGGGCAGTGGCCGGTCCTCGTCGCCGGCCTGCTCGCCGCGTTCGCGACGATGCTCTGGCTCGGGCCCGACCTCGCGCCGGAACGGCGCAGGTGGCGGCTGATCACCCCCGGTGCCGCGCTCGCCGTCGCCGCGTGGCTCGCGGCGTCGGGGCTGTTCGCGCTCTACACGGCGCGCTTCGGCTCGTACGACAAGACGTGGGGCTCGCTGTCGGCCGTGATCGTCACGCTCACGTGGCTCTGGCTCTCGAGCCTCGCCCTGCTCCTCGGGGCGGAGCTGAACGCCGAGGTCGACGGCCGCGACCCGCGCACGCCTCCGCGGCCGCGTGGTTCCGAAGCCGACAACTGAGAGCGGAGCGGAACGCAACCTGCACGCACGAGGAGGACCCCGCGCTGCCCGGCCACACGGCGGGCGGCGCCTGGGCCGGCGCGAACGCGGTCCTGGCTCAGGGCCTCTCGTTCGGCTCGGGCGCCGACCCGTTCCGGTCGGCGCCGACGCACCTCGCCGACTGGCGGACCCGACGACCCGGAGCGAGGCGGTGCGGTCCTTCGGCTTCACGACGGCGGAGCGCGGCGGCGCCGGGGACGCCGTGCGCCCCCTCCTCGCCGGCCGCGCCTTCCGCCGCGACCGCGCTGAGCCGCTCCGCGCAGACGAGGCGGCGGGGGGTCCTCGGTCCGAGCCCTGTGCTCGAAGAGCTCCGAGCCCACTCTCGGATCTCCCGGCTGCGGGCTCGCCCCCGCCGCCGATTCGCACGGAAAGAGCTTCGGCGGCGCCCCGCGCCACCCGACCGGATAGGTCCGGCCGGATCATCGGCCGGTCGTTCGCGCCTCTCGCGCGGCGGCGCGCGGCGCGGGCTCCGACCCCGCCTGCCCGCGCGGACGCGCCGTCTATGCTCCGCGCGTGGAGCAGACGACCTTCCCGCTCGGCCAGTCGGAGCTGCCGCGGCGCTGGTACAACATCCGCGCCGACATGCCGAGCCCGCTGCAGCCGGTGCTGCACCCGGGCACCGGCCGGCCGGTCGGGCCGGACGACCTCGCGCCGCTCTTCCCCATGGCGCTGATCCTCCAGGAGGTGAGCGAGGAGGCGGAGATCCCGATTCCGGACGAGGTGCTCGACATCTACAGCCTCTGGCGCCCGACGCCGCTCCGCCGCGCCCGCCGGCTCGAGCAGGCGGCGGGGACGCGCTCGCGGATCTTCTACAAGTACGAGGGGGTCAGCCCGCCCGGCAGCCACAAGCCGAACACCGCCGTCGCGCAGGCCTTCTACAACAAGCAGGAAGGGCGCACCAGGCTCTCGACCGAGACGGGCGCCGGGCAGTGGGGGAGCGCGCTCGCCTTCGCGTGCACGCTCCTCGGGCTCGAGTGCAAGGTCTACATGGTGCGCGTCTCGTACGAGCAGAAGCCGGCCCGGCGGTCGCTGATCCAGACGTGGGGCGCGTCGATCGTCCCGAGCCCGTCGGAGGACACGGAAGCGGGCCGGGCCGTGCTCGCGCAGGACCCCGACTCGCCCGGGAGCCTCGGGATCGCGATCTCCGAGGCGGTCGAGGACGCCGCCGGCCGCGACGACACCGCGTACTCGCTTGGGAGCGTGCTCAACCACGTGCTGCTGCACCAGACGGTGATCGGGCAGGAGGCGCTCGCGCAGATGGAGCTCGCCGGCGCCTTCCCCGACCTCGTCGTCGGTTGCGTCGGCGGCGGCTCGAACTTCGCCGGCCTCGCGTTCCCGTTCCTGCGCGAGAAGATCGCCGGCCGCGAGATCGACTTCCTCGCGTGCGAGCCGGCGGCCTGCCCGACGCTGACCCGCGGGGTCTTCGCCTACGACTTCGGCGACACCGGCAAGCTGACCCCGCTCGTCCCGATGCACACGCTCGGCCACGACTTCATCCCCGCTCCGATCCACGCCGGCGGGTTGCGCTACCACGGCAGCGCGCCGCTCGTCTCGCAGCTCGTCCGCGACGGCCTCGTCCGGGCCGAGGCCTACCTGCAGAACGACGTCTTCGCCGCGGCCGTGCTCTTCGCCGGCAGCGAGGGGATCGTCCCGGCGCCGGAGTCGGCGCACGCGATCTGCGGCGCGCTCCGCGCGGCCGCGGCCGCGGACGAGGCGGGGGTCGAGCGGACGATCCTCTTCAACCTCTCCGGGCACGGCCACTTCGACATGGCCGCCTACGACAACTACCTCGCCGGCAACCTCGTCGACCTCGCCCTCGGCGACGAGGAGATCGAGCGCGCGCTCGCGGCGATCCAGGGGCTCCCGGTCCCGGCGTAGGGACGGGCGGCCGCCCGCGCCGGCGCGTCAGCGGCGGCCCGCGCCGTGCCCGCCGCCGTGCGGGGCGCCGGCGTCCTCGGGCGGCGGGGCCGGGGCCGGAGCCGCCGGCGGGGCCGGCTCGGGCTCCTTCGCGCCGCCTTGCCCGGGCGGCGCGCCCTTGCCCGGCGAGGCGCTCTTCCCCGGCGAGGCGCTCTTCCCCGGCGGCGTCTTCCGGTGCCCGGCCGGAGCAGGGGCGCCGTCGCAGGCCCACAGCCCGACGCCGGCCGCGGCCGCCTTCGCCTCCGCCCTGCGGTAGCTCGCCTCCCGCTTGAATCGCCCCCCGGCGGCGAGGGTCACGTCGCCGCGCTGGAGCAGCGCGAGCGCGAGGTCGCTCCCGCCGGGCAGGAACACGTACCCCACGAGCTCCCGGCGCGGGTCCCGAACCTCCCGCGGGCCTTCGCCGACGAGCCACACGAGCTTGCCGCCGGCCAGGGCCCGGACGTCGGCCGCCGCCTCCGCCGCCCAGCAGGCGCCACGGGCCGGGGCCTCGACGCCGAGCAGGCGCACGCGGTCCGGCTTGCCGCCCGCCAGGCGCACGGCGAGCGTGTCGGCCGCGACGACCCCGGTCACGGTCGCGCGCCGGAGGAAGCCCCCGGCGGCCTCCGCGGGAGCGGCCGGGACGGCCAGCGCCCCGGTGAGCGCCGCAGCTGCGAGAAGGCGCGACCGGTGCATCCGACCTCCAGCATGCTCCCCGGCCGAGCGGCGCGAAACCCCCGTTTTGCGTACGTCACGGGCGGACGAGAGCCGTCCGGGAGAGCCGCGTCAGGCCCGGCGCGGGCGGCCGAGGCAGCTCGCGAGCGCCTCGTCGAGCGAGCGGATCGCCGGGGAGAGCTCGCCGCCGCCGGATTCGAGCAGCGCCGCCACGACCTCGCGCAGGAGCCCGAGCTGCGCCTGGTCGAGCTCGAGCGGGTCGGACACCCGGGTCGGCGCGACGGCGAGGAGCTCGGCGAGGGAGCCGACCGCGCCTTCCGACGGCCGCCCCGAGAACGCCTCGGAGGCCTCGACGATCGCGTTCGCCTCGCCCGCCGCGAGCGTGAGGTCGCGTGTCCCGACCCTGAGCGTCAGCGGTCCGCCTCGCCGCGCGAGCGTGCGCACCGGGCTCTCTTCGGCGGCCGCGCCCCGTCCCCTGCCCCCGCGCAGCCTCCCCGCCGGCGACGAGGCGGGACGACGCGTGCGCACCATGCTGGCGTCAACGCTCGAGCGTTGCGCGAAGGCGAGCGCAACAACCCGGGGTCAGACCCCGGCGTGTTGCGCGGTCCGCGTCCTCGCAGGCGGCGGGCTGCGGACCAGCGAGGCGCTCGCGCCTCGCTGGCCGGCCGTCGAGCTCGGGACCGCGACGCTCCGCGTCCTCGCCGCGACGACGCCCAAGGCGATCCGGGCAGTGCACCTGACGCCGCCAGTACGCGAAACGCTCACGCTCGCCCGGGCCGACCCGGCCGGCCTGCCCGGCTGCGTGATCGCGACGTACGCGCCGCTGTCGCCGCGGCGAGCTAGCGGGGCCTTACGAGAGCGGATGATGGGACTCGAACCCACGACCTTCTGCATGGCAACGCTTTCTGAGGCGCCTGCGCGGACAACCGATCTTCCATGAATCGGGCCGCTTTGCAGGGATTCCTTCGGCTTCATAAGGCCCTACGAGTGCGGCCGGATGCGGTCTTCTGCGCATCTGTTGCTGAACCCACTGAATGGTTCTGTTGCTCGTTTCGCAAACGAGCAACGTTTTCGCACCTCCGGGTGCATATGCGTCTCCGCTCGTTGCTCTTCGATGTGGAGGTCCACGTGCTGAGCGTGGCGAAGCTGACGCTCGGCCAGGAGGCCTACTATGAGCAGCAGGTCGCCCGCGGTCTAGACGACTACTACGCCGGCCGCGGCGAATCGCCCGGCCTCTGGGCCGGGAGTGGATCCGCAGGCCTCGGTCTCGTCGGCGTCGTCGAGGACGGCGACCTCGGCACGTTGCTGCGCGGCGTCAGCCCAGCGGACGACTCGCGGTTGCGGGCGCCGGTGCGGGAGCGGACGATCACCGTGCGGACGCTCGATGTCGAGAGCGGCGAGTGGCGCGAGCAGCAGAAACGACTCGCCCCGGTCTCCGGATATGACCTCGTCTTCTCGTGCCCGAAGAGCGTCAGCCTGCTTCATGCGCTCACCGACGACGAGCAGGTGCGGCGGGAGGTGAGCGAGGCGCACGAGTCCTCGTGGCAGGCGGCGCTCGCCTACCTCGAGCGCGAAGCGTGCGTCGTCCGCCGCGGCAAGGGCGGCACGATGCGTGAGCGCGGCGAGGGCTTTGTCGCGGCCGCGTTCCGGCATCGCACCTCGCGCGCGCAGGATCCGCATCTGCACACGCACGTGATCGTCGCCAACATGGCGCGCGGCGAAGACGGCGAGTGGCGGGCGCTCGACGGCGAGGCGATCCTGAAGACCTACCGGCTCGCGGCCGGCTACCTCTACGAGGCCCGGCTCCGCCACGAGCTAAGCCACCGTCTCGGCCTCGAGTGGACGCAGCCGGTGAAGGGGATGGGCGAGCTCGTGCGTGTCCCGGAGGAGGCGATCCGCGTCTTCTCGACCCGGCGGCGGTCGCTGCTGGAGCACATGGAGGCGCTCGGGACCGAAGGCTTCGTGGCCGCCCGCGTCGCCGCGCTCGCGACCCGCGAGGCGAAGGAGCAGGTCGACCCGCCGCGGCTGCGCGAGGAGTGGCAGGCGCGTGCGGCCGAGCACGGGCTTGGCCGGCGCGAGGTTGAGGCGCTCGTCGTCGAGCGGCCGCGTCCGGGCGGTCGGATCGCGGTCGAACCGCTCGCCGCGTGTCTGCTCGGCCCGGAGGGGCTGACCGCGACGCAGACGACGTTCACCATGCCCGAGCTCGTCCGCGCGGTCGCCGGCTCGCTTCCCCAGGGCGCAACCGTCGACGAAGTGCTCGTCACGGCCGCTCAGCTCTCGCGCTTGCCCGGCATCGAGCCCCTCGAGCACGAACACGCAGCCGGCAGGCCGGCTCGGTTCACGACCCGCGAGCTGCTCGAGATCGAGCGTGCGGCGGTCGATCTCGCCGTCACCGGCCAGGGCAGGGACGCGCCACAGCCGGACCGCAGGACGCTGCTTCGGTCGCTGCTCCACGAGCGCGAGCTCAGCAACGAGCAGCGCCAGCTCGTCCTCGACGCCTCCTCAAGTCCCGACCGGGTCGTCTGCGTCGTCGGCGTCGCCGGCGCCGGCAAGACCACCGCACTGCGCACGCTCGCCGCCGCCCATCACGCAAGCGAGCTCACCGTGCTCGGCGCGGCCCCGAGCGGTCGCGCCGCCGACGAGCTCCAGACCGCGACCGGCATCCCCAGCAGCACCATGCACCGTCTGCTGCTCGACGCCCACCGCGAGGGCGGCCTCCCCCGGCGCTGCGTGCTGGTCGTCGACGAGGCCGGCATGGCGGAGACGCGCGTCCTCGCCCCGCTGCTCGAGCTCGTCGACCAGGCAGACGGGAAGGCGATCCTGATCGGCGACCCCGCCCAGCTACCCGCGGTCGGCGCCGGCGGGATCTACCCCGCGTTGTGCGACCGGCTCGGCGCGCTCGAGCTCCTCGACAACCGCCGCCAACACGACCCGCACGAACGAGACGCGCTCGCCCACCTGCGCCGCGGCGAGCCCGAGCCCTACCTCGCCCACGCCGCCCACCACGGCCGCCTCACAGTCGGCGACAACCCGACGGCGACCAAGCAGCGGCTGCTCGAGGACTGGTGGCAGACCGCCCAACACGACCTCCACGCGACCGTCATGCTCGCCCACCGGCGCGCCGACGTCCACGACCTCAACCAGGCCGCGCACACGCTCATGCTCCGCGCCGGCCGACTCGGCCCCGACGCCGTCGAGCTCGGCAGACACGAGTTCCGCGTCGGCGACCGCGTCCTCTGCCGCCACAACGACAGCCGCCTCGGCATCCGCAACGGCACCCGCGCCAGCATCATCGCCCTCGACCAGGAGAAGCTCACGCTCCGTGCCGACAACGGCGCCACCCGGCAGCTCCCGCCCGCCTACGCGGCCGAGCACCTCGAACACGGGTACGCGCTCACCGGCCACGCCGCCCAAGGCGCCACCGTCGACCGCGCCTACGTCCTGCTCCCTGACCAGGGCGCCGTCCAGGAGTGGGGCTACGTCGCCTGCACCCGCGCCCGCAGCGAGACCCGCCTCTACCTCACCGAACACGACACACTCGAGCGCGAGACACCCCTGCGCGACCCCGACCCGGCTGCCTCGCCGGAACGCGCCCTCCACGCCCTCCAACGCGCCGCGGCCGAGCCGCTCGCCCTCGACCAGACCGCAACCCGGCCCGATCTCCACGCGCGCCTCCACGCCCGCCGCCAGGAGCAGCTCGCCCAGCAGCGCGACCGCGCAGCCGTCCAGCTCGCCACCGCCCAGCGTGAACTCAACATGCTCGGCTGGTGGAGCCGCGGTCAACGACGCTCCGAACTCGAATGCGAGATCGCCCTCCGGCAGACCGCGCTCAGAGGCTTCGACAAGAAGCGTCAAGAACTGGCGCAGATGACGCCGCCTCGACCTCGGCGGATGCCGGAGCTCGGGCGCGACCACGACGAGACGTATCGTTCACTTCGGCCGGAACCGCCAAACAGGCCGGTCCTGCGCCACGACCCTCCCAGCCTCGGACTCGAGCTCTGACGTGCCGCGCTGGGTACCGCCCAGTCGGTGGCCAGGGTCGCACAGGATCGCGTCTGCGCAGGCAGCGAGATCCTCCGCCGGCACCGAGTTTCCGAACTCCTCGACCAGGGCGGGAAGAACTGGCTCAGGGCGGCGCTCATGGCCGCTCGGGTCCGCACGGACCTCGTCAGCTTGATCGGCGAGCTCTCAGCACCGGACCTCGATCTCGTCGCGGATCTCGCGCACCTTCTCGGACGGCTGTCCGGCGGGACGAGCTCGTCGAGGCACGCTCGGCCTCTACCGGTTTCAGCCAGCCGAGCGATCTGCGGCTACGACCTCGTGCTGACGCTGATCCCGTTCACGCGCGACCCGGAGCGCGACGCGCGCGTACTCGAAGCGCAGCGACTGACACCGCAGGAACGACTGCGCAACCTGCTCGTGCAGATCGAGCAGGAATGAGCCCAGTCCGCTTCGATCCGTACGCGACCCTGCGCGCGCTCGAGCAGGAACGGGTGGCCTACGTGATCATCGGCGGCCTCGCCCGCGTGCTCTAGGGCTCCGACGAGCTCACGCACGGAATCGACCTCACCCCCTCGCCGCGAGAGAAGAACCCGAGTGGCTCCAGGCTGCGCTCGACCGCCCCAACGCGCGCTCCGTCGACGGTCGCCTCACCTCGCCATGCTCGAGCCCGGCCGCGAGCCGGTGCTTGAGTTCGAAAGCGACGCCGGCGAGATCAAGATCGTGCTCGAATCGGCCGGCACCCGCGGCGACGACGACCTCCGCCGCCGCCGCCGCCGACCACGAACCGATCGGCGAAGGCCTCCGGCCCGCCTTCGCCGACACCGGCGACCTCGTTCCGCCAGCTGCCAGGGCTCGGCCGCGACAACGAGCCGGACCGCTCACTTCAGCCGGAACCGCCAGGCCGGCCAGTCCTGCACCGCGAGCCGCCGGGCGTCGACTCTGATCAGCGCTTGACTCTCGCTACGAAGATCGAGCGGTCGCGCAGGTCCGGCGCGGCGCGAAGACCGCGTCCAGTGTGAGCACGAGCCGGCCCCATCCTCGCGGCTGACGAGATCAAGATCGTGCTCGAACCAGCCGGCACCCGCGGCTACGACGACCTGCGTCGCCGCGCCGACCACCAGCCGATCGGCGAAGGCCTCCGCCCCGCCGTTCGCCCACCCCGGCGACCTTGGTCCGCATGCTCGACGCCCTCAGCCGCGAACACGACCGGGTCATGAGCGAAACCATGCACCGCGCGATCGACCTCGACCGTGGTTTCACTTGGGAGCGTTTGATGCCCGTCAACGTCGCTGATCGATCGTACATGGCGTCGATCCGGTGCGTCGTCAACAGGCTGAACAGGCGATAGTCACACGGTCGACGCCTCGCAGCACCCTCGCCGAGCCAGACCTCGACGAGGCCGACCAAGGCCGAGCGCCGACACACCCACGCCGGCCCACAAGCCCGAAGCTTCGCCGCGTCCGGCCTCGCAGTGGTCGTCGAGCAGGAGCGGCCTGATGCCAAGCGTTTGCTAAGCGAAGCTCCAGGATACTCCTACTACTGACGATGTTGTTAGGGCTTCTATTCCTCGTGGTCCTTGCGTGCGTGCTGGTTTCGGCGAGGAAAAGGCATGTGCGCAGCGGTCATGGCTTGCGTTGGTTCGTTGTGTGGACAGCCTGCGGGATTCTCGTGATGTTTGGCGCTGTTGCCATATTCTCGCTTGGCGTATTCGTGTTGCCATTCGCAGCAGCTTTCTTACTTTGGTTGGTGTGGCATTCGCCGCACCTCGAATCGCTGGGCTTTCTCTCTGGGGCAGGTCTCGTTCTCATGGGCGTTGGCATCGCTCATCTACGCGACATTCCGTGCTCGAGCTTGGCTGCCGTTAGATCGTGCAGCGGCTTCGACTCCGAGCCTTGGCTCGTGGCAGGTGGGAGCGCATTCTCGCTCGGAATCGCTGCTTATATTTTCTACGTCTTCTACCGCCATCGCCACGGCGTGAAGCCGGTGACATCCGCCGGTCATCAAGTCTAAACATAGCGGGCGAGACGTCGTAGCGTCTCGCCCGCTTTAGGACTTGATTGCGAGAGCCAGCCTCGATCGGCGGTCCGTCGCAGCATAGCCGGTTTGCGCTGCCTTACGCGTCAGCTAAGGTGCCGAGGCACCGATGTCTGCATGTATGTATTCGCTGGCACAGCCGTCGAACCATATGGAGTAATCGGGTCCGTAATTCCCGACATTGTCACCGTAGACCCCGCCGAGATCGGTGTAGACATACGTATCCCATGGCCAGCAGAAGGACCCATTTTGAAAGTTGACGTAGTGTTGATCAGAATATCCATTTGACAGTCCGCAGCCACCGCAATACCAAGTATGGCACTCATGGTATCCGTCACTTGCGCGATACCAACCGGTATTCTCGTCCTCATCTGTCTCCGGCCAGCAGTCGTAAATCTCGACGCCGGTGTATTCACCGTAATAGAACCAAGCAAGATCTCCTTCAACGTGAGTTAGACGAACGCCGACTGGATCGTCCGCATCGACCCATCCATGAGCAATTTCAAAGCCCGAGTCGAGGATGCGCTGAGCGCTCTGCGCTTCTCCGGCTCGCTTTAGTCGACTTCGCCGACGTAGATGGCTGCAACGTTCCCCGGCGCGGACTGGGCGGTGACTTGAGAAGGGCATCTCTCCTCGCCGATCGTTCCGTGTTGACAGGCGTACCGGTCTGGGTCACCGCTTCACAGGTAGTTGGGTCGACGATGAATATCGCGAGCTCGCGCCCGGGCGAGCCGTGCGGGATCCGGAAACTGCCAGAGAATCCGCATCCGCTTCGGCCATTCCGAGTGCTCGGAGTACCTCGTGTCTGTCCCCATACCGAGTTCGCAATGTCCGGATCCGGCGCTATGCCTGCCGGGGGTGTCGCACGCGATGCGCCAGCGTCGGACGTCGAGGCGCTCGCACCTGACGTCATCACAACGGTCGTGAAGGCAAGCGCGACGACTGCGAGCAACACTCCAAACGCGTCGAAGCGTCGAACGTTGAGGTCTGGGAGCGCCTTCAGAAGAGCCGAGCCTCCAGACCCGTGTGTTCCGAGCGCGCGATGACGTCGAGGACCGCCGCTCCTATGCCTTGAGAGGTGCTTCATGTGCTTGAGCCTCCTAGCGCGAACAATGATTCACGCCTCGTGCCGCTCGAAGCCGAGGAAGGATTCCAAGGATGATCACAATTGTCAAGGAATCTTGAAGTTATGATCGAAGCTCGGCGACGAACTCGCAGCAGTCGGCATGTGATCGTCGCGACAGCACTCTCGAGGCGACAAGCTGGCGGCCATGGCATCAGTTATGCGTCCATATGAGCGGAACGGCGCTCGGTCAGGGGACGCCTAGCTCGTCGAGCGGTGAACCATCATCGCAGACAACCGGGCCGTCGTTTCGCAATCGGTTCAGATACGTCGCCACCTCGCTCCGTCTGACATACCGGAGCAGCGCACACTCAATCCTCCGCGTGCGCCGATCGAGGAATGGGTCGCACGGCACCTGCCCATGCGCCCGTTCCGTGGGCCTGCACGTCAACCACGTTTGAACAGCGATGCTCAACGCGCCGTCGTCATAAATCCATCCCCTGCGTTCGAATCGCGCGCAGTACGTGTCGCGGATGTAGCGGCGGAGGCCTTCTTCGGTGCTGGCGCTACGTACCTCCGCATGCTCGAGCAGACGCTTGACGCAGCGCTCGATCCTCGCGGCTCCAGCCGACTCTCCATGGCCTGAAGGCGCCGTTTCACGCTCTTGGTCACTGCTCGATCCACACCCGCTCAATACGACAGCGGCGAGCACGACAGCCAAGCATGAACGCACCTAGGAAACTGTATAAGACTGAACTCCAACTCAAACGGAGACGACAACCGACAACGTCGACTGCTGTGACGTCAACGGGCGCGTTCATGGCTGGAGGGGCAGGATCAGTGTCGGGCGCGCGAGTCAAAGGACGGCTTACGGCGGGCATCTTTCGCCATCACCACCGTATTCGTCAGCGTTCGATCGACATTCCGCGGTAGAGTCCGTGCTCGAGCTCGATCAGGCGTCGCATCATCATCAGGTTTGGGATGTCCTGCTCGCGGCCGAGGGCGCTTAGCATGCGCGCGAGGTCGCCGGGGGAGGCGACTGACGGCCGGAAGCCGTGGCCGAGCGGCTGGCGTTCGGCCGCGCGGCGGAGGTCGTCGTAGCCGCGCGTCCCTTCCGGGAAAGGGACGACTTTCACCTCGCCGTGGTCTGTCCGGAGCTCGACGACGGGGTCGCGGGTGTAGTCGTTGGTCTGCACGTTCGGCTCGCTTCCGTCGGGGCGGCGGGCGTTGATCGCGTCGAGAGCGAGGTCGAGCCGGCGGAGGTTCTCCTCCCTCGGGGACGGAGTGAGGTCGACGCCGTGGGTGATCTCGTCGGCGCCGACGATCACTCGCGCGAACGCGCCGATCAGGACGTACGTGACGCGCTCCTGCTCGAGCGCGGCCAGGATCGCGTACGGGTCGAACCGAGCCTGGCTGCGCGGCCGGGCCATCAGTCGTTGTTGCCGGGCTCGCCGAGCAAGGCGAGCACGCGCTCTTGCGGGGTGAGCTCGAGTTTGTCGCTCAGGCGGGCTTCGGCGACTTCGTCCGGTTCGTATCGGACGAGCGAGACGTCGAAGCCGCAGCTGCGGAGCAGTCGCCGGACGGTATCGAAGCCCGGCTCGACTGCGCCGCGTTCCCAGCGGGCGATCGACTGCCGGGGAACGCCGATCCGTTGCGCGAGCCGGTCCTGGGACAGGCCAGCCTGCAGGCGCGCTTCGCGTATGACCTCGCCGCTCCTCACTGATCGAAGTCTATCCGGCGCACCGGTCGCGTTCTGTCCGATGCATCGCATATGCTTCCGTGTCCGTCATGGGTGCGCACGGGTCTTTGCCGGCCTTCCTCACCGTCGACGAGCTCGCCGGCGTCCTCCGCTGCCAGCCCGAGAAGGTCTACCGGCTCGCCGCCCGCGGCGAGCTTCCGTCCTACAAGGTCGAAGGGCGGCGCCTCTTCGCCGAGGCCGAGGTCGTCCGCTGGCTTGAGGGCCAGCGTCACGGCGTAGGGTCGAACCTCTTCGAGCGACGGTGACGCGAAGGAGGCAGCGATGACCTGGATCCGCCCATACCACACCGACAAAGGGGAGCGCCGCTACGACGTCCGCTACCGCGACGTCGACGGGCGCGAGCGCTCCCGCACGTTCTCCGTCCACAAGGACGCGCAGGCGTTCAAGCTCGACGTCGACCGTAGGCGCCAGGCAGGCGGTCTCTACCAGGCGGCACCCGAAACGTTTCGCGAGGTCAGTCAGGCCTGGCTCGAGCGGTTCGTGATCGGCGCCGCCGGCCGCGTCCGTCCGCGACCGAAGACGATTCGAGTCGCGGAGGACTGTCTCCGCTATCTCGCGCCGCTCGCCGATCTTCCGTCGAGCGAATGAGGCGAGCGCATGTCGAGGACCTGCTCGCGAATGTCGCGACGCACGCGCCGCGGCGTGCCGAGATGGCGCTCTCGCTGCTCAAGCGGATCCTGCGAGCTGCAGAGGATCGCGGCCAGCAGGTCGATCGCGCGATCTACGGCATCCGCATCGCCAAGGCCGATGAGCGCGAGCCCCGCTTCCTCACCTGGGAAGAGGCCGAGGAGCTCGAGTCGTGGATGCCGGAGCAGATCCGGCGCATCGTCCCGATCGCGATCCTCACCTTGCTGCGCCGGAGCGAGATCCTCGGCCTCCGCGACGACGACGTCGACTTCGCGAGCGGCTCGATCGCCGCCTTCACCCAACGCCAGGACGGCGAGCACGTCAAGACGAAGACGCGCGCCGGACGCCGCACGGTCGACGTCGGCCCGCGTGCGCTCGCGCTTCTCCGGGAGCAGCAGCTCGCCCGGTCACCTCATGCCGACGGCTACCTCTTCCCCGCGCCCGAAGGCGGGCCGTTCGACGCCGACAACTTCTACAGCCGGATCTTCAAGCCCGCCGCGTGCCATGCCGGGATCCCCGAGCTGACCTTCCACGACCTCCGCCACACCGGCGCATCGCTCATGATCGCGGCCGGCTGCCACGTGAAGGTGATCGCCGACCGGATGGGCCACTCCGACGGCGGCACGCTCGTCCTACGCCGCTACGGCCACCTGTACAAGGGCGCCGGACGCCAGGCGGCGATCGAGCTCGAATCGCACGTTTTCGGCGGGCCCAAGAATCCTGCTGCTGAATGGATGCTGAATGACACGCAGCACTGATGCCGCCTCAGCGAACAGAAAAGCCCTGTTTCCAGGGCTTTCAACGAAGCGGATGATGGGACTCGAACCCACGACCTTCTGCATGGCAAGCAGACGCTCTAGCCAACTGAGCTACATCCGCGCGGCCCGCATTCTAGCCCACGCGGGCGCCCGCGCCTCCGGCCCCCGGGTCGGCGGGCGGGCGGCCTGCGACCGGTCGCCGCGCGGCGGCGAGGCCCTGTCCGGCCCGGACCCCGGCTGGCCGATTTCCGTAGAAACCCGCACCGTTGACGGGTGTCGACGCCGTAGCCGGGCGCACGCAGACCGTTCAGGCTTGGTCAGATGAACGGGACCGCGCTCGTGGTGGACGACGATCCCTCCTGCCGGCTCGTCACGCGGGCGATGCTGGAGCGCGACGGGTATCGCGTGCTGACGGCGGCGGACGGCGCGGAGGCGCTCGCGCTCGCGGCGGACGAGCCCGAGATCGGCGTCGTCGTCACCGACAGCGTGCTCACGGACACCGGGGGACGGGAGCTCGCGTCCCGCCTCCGGCGCGTCCTCCCCCGCGCAGCGATCGTGCTCACGTCCGGCGACCACGACCCGCGCGGCACGCGTGACTTCCTCGCGAAGCCGTTCGAGGCCCGGCACCTGCACGCCCTGATCGAGTCGGCGCTGAGGCGCTGAGGGAATTCATCGCACGGCGGATTGCGCCCGGCCGCGCGGTCCGCATAGCCTCGGCCGTCGATCCGGAAAGGAGACATCCATGGTGGTACGAGCAAGGAGCGTTCTCGCGGCCGGGGTCTGTGCGCTCGCCGTCGCGGGTCTGGGTTCGGGCGCGGCGTTCGCCGGCGAGGTGAAGGGGCCTCCCGGCAGCCCCGCGACAGCCGTGCCAGGCGGCAACCCCAACTCGACCGGCGCCCTCGACCACGCCAACTCCATCTGCGCGGCCAACGGGCTGAACGACTACGACACGCTCGAGGGACAGAACGACTTCCACGTGCAGAGCTACGGCATCGACGTCTCGGGAAGGGCGCCTTCCGAGCCCGCCGATCCCCACGTGTTCAACCCCGGCGACGCCTGCCGGGGCGGGAGCGGCGAGCGGTAGGCCGCGCGGCGAACCGGCCCCGACGGCCCGTCGTCGGGGCCGCTCGCCGGCCCTCGCGCCGCTCAGGCGGCGCAGCCGGCGTCGGCGTGCGGGGCGACGGCGAGCAGCCAGTAGCTCCCGAGCGGCCGCACGGTCCAGCCGACCGACGCGAACTGGTCGGCCGACGGCGCGTCGGCGGCGACGCTCACGACGACGTAGAAGACGCCGTCGCGGTAGGCCTGCGGCAGCGCGTCGAGCGCCGGCAGGTAGGAGACGCGCCGGTCGAGGTCGCGGCCCCAGAGCACGAACGACGGCTCGTCGCCGCCGACGATCGCCCCGACGCAGGCGTCTCGCGGCACGAGCCGCTCGTACTCGCCGAGCGCCTGCTGCACCTGCGGCTGCCACGTCCAGCCGAGCGCCTGCGCCTGCGTGAACCGCCACGGGCGCGCCTCGAACGGCTTCGTACGGTCGTCGCGCAGCGTCACGAACGCGACCGCGCCGGCGGCGGCGAGCAGAGCCGCGCTCGCGGCGGCGCCGCGGAAGAAGAGCGCGACGAGCGGCGCCACGAGCACGGCGGCCACGAGCTCGAAGCGGGTCAGGAACGGGTTGTACTCCGACTCGAGCGTGAGCAGGACGAGGAACGACGGCAGCGCGAGCGCGAGCGCGAGCCGCCGCAGGTCGGCGCGCCCGCGGACGTACGCGGCCGGGACCCAGAGGGCGGCCCCGAGCAGCAGCACCGCGCCGAGCGGCCCGAACGCCCCGTAGTCCTCGTTCGCGCTGCGGTTCATGTCGCCCGCGAACGAGAAGGCGGCGCCCGCCCCGCGCACGAGCGCAGGGGCGGCGAGCGGCAGGGCGACCGCGGCGCCGGCGAGCGCCGCCCGCCGCGCCCCGCCGCCGCCGCGGAACGCGGCCGCGCCCGCCGCGGCGCCGGCGGCGCCGCCGAGCGCTGCGAGCGCGACGCCGAGCGCGTCGGACACCGACGAGAGGTCGAGCATCCGGTAGAGCACGTGCAGCCCCACGCGGAGGCTGCCCGGGAACGACGGCCCGGTCGTGTGCTGGTGCCGGGAGACGCCGTAGCCGAGCACGTGCCCCGTGTGCGCGACGTCGAGCACGTAGCCCCACATGCCGACGGCGGCGAACGCGACGGCGGCGGCGCCCGCGACGCGCACCGCGACCCGGCGCCCGCGCGCCGCCGCGAGCAGCGCGAGCGCCGGCCAGACGAGCGCGGTCGTCAGCTTCGCCCCCAGCCCGAGCCCGGCGGCGGCCCCCGCGAGCGCCCACTCCCCGCCGGCCGGGCCGAGCGCGAGGCAGGCGGCCGCGGCGACGAGGGACGCGGCGACGAGGTCGTTCTGCGCCGTCGTCGCCTCGAGCGCGACGAGCGAGAAGGTGGCGAGCACGCACGCGCTCCCCGCTGACGCGCGCACGCCGAACCCGAGCCGCCGCGCCGCGCCGTAGACGGCGACGAGCGCCGCGAGCTGCGCGACGTACTGCGGGAACGCGTACAGCGCGTCCGTCCCGGTCGCGGCGAACAGGAACAGGTTCTCCTGCTCGGCCAGCGGCTGGTACTCGTTGAGCCGGTCGCTGGGCGCGTTCGCGACCCACTCGATCCCGCCGTGCTGCGCCCACGCCGCCGCCCGCGCGAGGTGGTAGGTGAGCGAGTCCCAGTTGTTCGGCGGGACGGTGAGCGCGAGCAGGAGCTCGTAGCCGAGCACGCACGCGAGCAGCGCGAGCGCGCCCAGCGTGAGCGGGTCCCTCGCCGCCGCGCGCACGGCCGGCGCCGGCGCCGGGAGGCCCGGCCGGCCGCGGGCCCACCACGCCGCAGCCGCCGCGCCCGCGAGGACGGCCTCCGCCGCCGCGAGCCATCCGGCGCGCACCGCGTGGACGGGAGAGAGGGCGAGCGTGACGAGCCCCTCCTCGCCGACGAGCGCGAGGTAGGCGGCGAGGAGCGCGGAGACGAGGCTCGGCAGGCGCAGGCTCGCCGCGGCGAGGAGCGCCGCGGCGACCGCGAGCACCATCACGGCGGCCCCGGTCAGGCGGCGTCCAGGGCCTCGTTCACGAGCCGGTCGGCGAGCTCGTTGCGGTCGCGGCGGACGTGCCGGTACGAGACGCGCTCGAGGCGTCGCGCGAGCCGCGCCGCCTCGAGCGAGAGCTCGCGCAGGGCCTCGTTCCTCACGCGGTACTCCCCGCGCATCTGCTTGACGAGCAGCTCCGAGTCGGAGACGACGTCGACCTCCGAGACCGACAGCTCGAGCGCCTTCGCGAGCCCGGCGACGAGCCCCCGGTACTCGGCGACGTTGTTCGTGGCAACGCCGATCGTCTCCCCGTGCGCGGCGAGCACGGTGCCGTCCGCGCCCTCGAGCACGTAGGCGAACGCGGCGGGGCCGGGGTTGCCGCGGGCGCCGCCGTCGGTGTGGAGGATGGCCTTCACAGGAGCGGGTAGACATCGAACGCCGGCTCCTCGTACGGATGCGCGGCGCGGAGCGCCGCGACGACCTCGTCCTGCAGCTCGGCCGGGAACACCGTCTCGAGCCGGAGCTCCGCCACCCGCTCCTCCTCCCCCACCTCGCCGATCGCCGGGCTCGCGCCCGGGAGCGCGCGGAACGTCCCCGTCCCGGACGCATACCACGAGCAGCGCTCGTACGCGCCGATCCGGCCCGCGCCCGCGGCGAAGAGCGCGTCGCGGACCGCGTCGAGCGCCTCCTCCGGCACGAAGACGACGAGCTTGCGGTTCACCCGGCGAGCCTAGCCACCGGGCCGGCGCCCGGCGCGGCGCGAACGCGGGCCCGCGCCCGCTGCAGCGTTCCCGCGACGCGGTTCGGTACTTCCGGGTACGCGAGTGAGGCGGACCCGCGGATGCGCCCCCGGCGCGCCTCTGGAAGCGTGACCGGAGCAGATGTCCGCACATCTGGCCAACCGGTCGGCCGGGTCTCCGAGCGCGTCCTTCGATCGCTCGCTGCCGGTGCCGCTCTACTACCAGCTCAAGGAGTGGCTCTCGCGCCGGATCCTCTCCGGGGAGCTCGCGCCGGGGCAGCGACTCGCCGGCGAGCTCGAGCTCTCCCACGAGCTCCACGTCAGCCGCGGCGTCGTGCGGCAGGCGCTCGGCGAGCTGTGCCAGGAAGGGCTGCTCGCCCGCGAGCGCGGGCGCGGCACCTTCGTCGCCGCCCCCAAGACCGCCGAGGGGCTGATCAGCGGTGCGAGCGGGCTCGCCGACGACGCGCGTCTTCGCGGGCAGCGGCTCGAGAGCACGGTGCTCGTGCTGCGCGAGCGCCCGGCCGACCCGGCCGCCGCACGCAGCCTCGAGCTCGAGCCGGGAGCCCGCGTCGTCGAGCTCGGCCGGCTGCGCTCCCTGGACGGCCTCCCTCACGTGCTCGTCACCTCGCTCCTGCCCGCGGCCCTCGTGCCCGGGCTCGCCGACCGCGACCTCGGCGGCACCGAGTCGCTCTACCGCGTGCTCCGCGAGGAGTACGGGCTGCCGGTCGTGTCGAGCGTGCGCCGCGTCGAGGCCGCCGTCGCCGACGCCCGGCAGGCGCACCTGCTGCGGATCCGGCGCGGCGACCCGCTGCTCGTCCTGCGCTCGACCGCCTACACCACCGGGCACCGCCCCGTCGAGTGGTTCGTCGCGAGCCACCGCGGCGACCGCATCGTCTTCGAGGTCGAGGTCGGAAGCGTCACGAACGCGCCGGCGCGGCCCGAGCCGGTCCGGCCCGGGGGCCGCGCATGAGCGAGCTCCTCGCCGGAGTGGACGTCGGCACGCAGAGCGTGAAGGCCGGCCTCTTCAGCCCCGCCGGGCGGTGCGTCGCCGAGAGCGCCGTGCCGCTCGCGCTCGAGCGGCGCGGCGCCGGCGACGTCGAGCAGGACCCGGAGAGCTTCGTCGCCGCCGCGCAGCAGGCGATCGCCGCCTGCGCGGCGCGCGCGGGCCGGCCGGCCGGCGCCGTCGCCGCCGTCGCGGTCGCCGGGCAGATGGCCGGCGTCCTCGGCGTCGGCGCCGACGGCCGCGCCGTCACCCCGTACGACTCCTGGCTCGACTCCCGCTGCAGCGCCGAGCTGGCCGAGCTCGCCGAGCGGATCGGGGACGAGGTCGTGGAGCGCACCGGCTGCCCGCCGATGGTCGCGCACGCGCCCAAGATCGTCTGGTGGCGGCGGCGCCGCCCGGAGGTCTACGAGCGGGTGGCGAAGTGGGTGGTCCCGAGCGCCTACGTGGCGGGCCGCTTCT
This sequence comes from Gaiellaceae bacterium, assembly GCA_035650615.1. Lineage (GTDB taxonomy): Bacteria > Actinomycetota > Thermoleophilia > Gaiellales > Gaiellaceae > PALSA-600. The sequence continues at coordinate 30,403 of DASRHI010000025.1, forward strand.
GCGGGCTGCCGGGGCGGGACGCCTACGTGGACTGGACGCACCTCCACTTCACGGGCCTCGCCGAGGCCGCGACCTCGACGTGGTCGCCGTTCCTCGCCGGGGAGGTCGGCGTCGACCTCTCGCTGCTGCCCCGGATCGTCGCCCCCACCGAGACGGTCGGCGAGCTGACGCCGGAGGCTGCGGCCGCGTGCGGGCTGCGCCCGGGGACGCCCGTGGCGGCCGGGCTCGGCGACACCGCAGCCGGCGCGCTCGGCGCCGGGCTCGTCGCGCCCGGGCAGCTCCTCGACACGGCCGGCACCGCGGCCGTCCTCGGCCTCTCGGCGTCCGACTACCGGCCCGACGCCTCGCGCACGCTCGTCTCGATGCGCGGCGCGCTGCCCGACCAGTGGGTCGCGCTCTCCTACCTCGCCGGCGGCAGCCTCGTCACCTGGCTCCCGCAGGCGCTCGCGGGCGGCGGCGGCGGCGAGGGCACGCTGGCCGCGCTCCTCGGCGAGGCGGGCTCCGCGCTCTCCCCCCGGCGCGCGGGCCGGCCGCTCTTCGTCCCCCACCTCGGCGGCCGCATCCTGCCGCCCGCGGCGAAGGCGCGCGGCGCCTGGGTCGGGGTCGACTTCTCGCACACGCGCGGCGACCTCGCGCGGGCGGTGCTCGAGAGCGTCGCGTTCGAGTACGCGGGGTTCCTCGAGCGCGCGCTCGAGCTCTTCCCCGACCCGGCGCCGCGCGAGGTGCGCGTGATCGGCGGCGGGCAGGCCGACGCGCTCTGGAACCGCATCAAGGCCTCCGTCCTCGGGCTCCCCTACCTGCGGCTCGCCCGCACGAGCTTCGGCTGCTTCGGCGCCGCGCTCGTCGCCGGCGCCGCCGCCGGCCTCGTCGACGACCTCGGCGCCGCCGCCCTGGCCGCGACGCCCGTCGCCGAGCGGTACGAGCCCGACCCGGCGCTGCACGCCGTCTACGCGGAGCGCCTCGCGGAGTACCGCGAGACGGCCGCCGTCCTCGTCCACGAGGCGGTGCCCGCATGACGCCGTTCCGGCTGGCCGTGGTCGGCGCGGGACGCGCCGGGATGCTCCACGCGGCGAACGTCCGTCGTTGGCTGGCCGGCGCCGAGCTCGCCTGCGTCGTCGAGCCGGACGCGGCGCGCGCCCGGCAGGCGGCCGCGGAGCTCGAGGTGCCCGCGCTCCCGAGCCTCGAGGACGCGCTCCGGCGCGGAGGGATCGACGGCGTCGTCGTGACCACGCCGACGTTCACCCACGCCGAGCTCACGCTGCTCGCGGCCGGCGCCGGCGTCCACGTCTTCTGCGAGAAGCCGATGGCGCTGACGGTCGAGGAGTGCGACCGCATGATCGCGGCGGTCGAGGACGCCGGGGTCGTGCTCCAGGTCGGCTTCGTCCGCCGCTTCCAGCCCGAGTTCGTCGAGGCGCGGCGCCGGATCGAGGCCGGCGACGTCGGCGAGCCGATGCTCGTGAAGTCGCTCACCCGCGGGCCCGGCCTGCCGCCGCCGTGGGCGCACGACCCGCGCCTCTCGAACGGGCTGCTGGCCGAGGTCTGCAGCCACGACTTCGACTCGTGCCGCTGGCTCGCGGGCTCCGAGATCGTCCGCGTCTACGCCGAGACGGCGAACTTCAAGGGCGAGGAGCGCGGCGTCCGCGCCGCCGGCTTCTACGACAACGCGGTCGTCGCGCTCCGCTTCGCGAGCGGGGCGCTCGGCGCGATCGACGGCACCTGCCCCGCCGACTTCGGCTACGACGCGCGCGTCGAGGTGCTCGGCTCCGAGGGGCTGCTCGTCGTCGGGCAGCTTCCGGCGCTGGCGCTGCTCGAGGCGCGCGCCCGCGGCGCGGGCACGGTGCCCACCTGGTCTTCGTGGCCGCAGCGCTTCGAGCAGGGCTACCGCGAGGAGCTGCGGGCGTTCGTGGAGGCGGCGCGCACCGGCTCGCCGCCGGCGGCGGGCGGCGCCGACGGCCGGGCGGCGGTGGCGGCGGTGCGGGCGGCCAACCGCTCCTTCCTCGAGGAGCGGCCCGTGCAGGTCGGAAGCGAGGTTCCCGCCTGATGCGCGCTCTCGCCTACCGCGGCCCGGGCAGGCTCGTCCTCGAGGAGCGGCCGGTTCCGTCGCCTGGCGCCGGCGAGGCGGTCGTCCGGGTCGGCGCGTGCGCGATCTGCGGCACCGACCTGCGCATCGCGGCCGGCGGCCACCGCGCGTACGCGGACGGGAGCGGCCGCGTCCCCGGCCACGAGCTCACGGGCACCGTGGCCGCGGTGGGCGAGGGCGCCGGGCTGCGCGAGGGGGCGGTGGTCTTCGTGGCGCCGAACTTCGGCTGCGGACGCTGCCGCGCGTGCGGTCGCGGCGACGTCAACCTCTGCGAGCACACCCGGGCGCTCGGGATCACCGAGGACGGCGGCTTCGCCGACTACGCGCTGCTGGCGCGCGAGCTCGTCGCCCAGGGCAACGTCTTCCCGGTCGCTCCGGGCGCCGACCCGGCCGCGGTCGCGCTCGTCGAGCCGCTCGCCTGCGTGCTGCGCGGCTCCCGCGCCTGCCGGATCGGCGAGGGGGACGTCGTGCTCGTCCTCGGCGCCGGCCCGATCGGGCTCCTCCATGCCGCCGTGGCGCGCGACGCCGGCGCCGCCGCGGTCGTCGTCGGCGAGCCGAACGCCGAGCGGCGCCGGCGCGCCCTCGGCTGGGGCGCGACCGCAGCGTGCGGCGCCGACCCCGAGGAGCTGCGCGCGGAGCTCGCCGCGACCGGCGCGCCGCGCGGGGCCGACGCGGTCGTCGTGGCGACGCCGGCGGCGGCCGCCCAGCGGGCGGCCCTCGAGCTGGCGGCCCCGGGCGGGCGCGTGAACCTGTTCGCCGGCCTGCCGCGCGGCGCCTCGACCGTCGAGCTCGACACGAACCTCGTCCACTACCGCGAGCTCGTCGTGACCGGCACCACCGCCAGCACGAACGCGGACTGCCGCGACGCGCTCGCCCTCGTCCTCGGCGGCCGGATCGACACCGCCGCCCTCGTCGACGCGCGCTTCGGCCTCGACGCGGCGGCCGCCGCCTTCGCCCTCGCCGCGTCGGGGCGCGCGCTCAAGGTGGTGATCGAGCCGTGACGGCGACGCGCGTGGCGCCGTTCGCGCTCGCGCTCGACCTCGAGTCGGGCGCGCTCGGCGGGCACACGAGCCGCGTCGAGCGGCGGGTCTCGGACCTGCGCGGCGCCTTCGCCGACGGCGACGCGCTCGAGGCGCTCGTCGCCGCCGGCGACCCCGTCGTCTACGAGGTGGAGCAGCGCGACGTCCCGGAGGAGCCGGGCCAGCTCGTCTGCTGCACGACCGTCGTCCGGCCCGGGACGGTCGGCGACGAGTTCTTCATGACGAAGGGCCATTACCACGCGGAGCGCGAGACGGGCGAGGTCTACCTCGGGCTCGCCGGCCGCGGCTGCCTGCTGCTCGAGCGCGACGGCGAGACGGCCGAGCTCCCGCTCGAGCGCGGCACGCTCGCGTACGTCCCGCCCGGCTTCGCGCACCGCACGGTCAACACGGGCGACGGGCCCCTCGCCTTCCTCGCCGTCTACCCGGGCCAGGCCGGGCACGACTACGCGGCGGTCGAGCGCACCGGCTTCGCGCGGCGCGTGCTGCGCGGGCCCGCCGGCCCGACCGTCGTGCCGAGGGAGGCCCCGTGAGCGACGCCGCCACCGCCCTCCGGGCGCGGCGGCGCCCGCTCGGCGAGTGCGTGGTGGTCGTCACGCCGCGCTCGTTCGGCGCCGGCGAGCCCTCGCTCCGCTCCGAGCTCGAGCGCGCGGTGTCGGAGGTCCGCTACCGGCCCGGGCCGCTCGCCGCCGCCGCGCTGGCGGAGGCGGTCGCCGACGCGGACGGGCTGCTCGCCGGGCTCGACGAGGTGAGCGAGGAGGTCTTCCGGCGCGCGCCGCGGCTGCGCGTGGTCGCCCGCTACGGCGTCGGCGTCGACCGGGTCGACCTCGAGGCGGCCCGCCGGCACGGCGTCGCCGTCACCGTCACGCCCGGCGCGAACGCGAACGCCGTCGCCGAGCTCGCGGTCGCGCTCGTGCTCGCCCTCGCGCGCCCGCTCGTGACGGGACGCGAGCGCGTCCGCGGCGGCGAGTGGCCCGCCCTCTCCGGCTTCGAGGTGGCCGGACGCACGCTCGGCCTCCTCGGCGCGGGCCGCATCGGCTCGCTCGTGGCCGCGAAGGCCGCCGCGCTCGGCATGCGCGTCGTCGCGCACGACCCCTTCGTCGAGCGCGCGCCGGCCGAGCTGGTCGGCCTCGACGCGCTCGCCGCCGAGTCCGACTTCCTCTCCCTGCACGCGCCGCTCACCGACGCGACGCGCGGCATCGTCGGGCGCGACCTGCTCGCGCGCATGAAGGAGGGCGCCGCGCTCGTGAACACCGCCCGCGGCGAGCTCGTCGACGAGGCGGCGCTGCTGTGGGCCCTGGACCACGGGCCGCTGCGCGCCGCGGCGCTCGACGTGCTCGCCGAGGAGCCGCCGCCGCCCGGGCATCCGCTGCTCGCCCGCGACGACGTGCTCGTGACGCCGCACATGGGCCCGCACACCGCCGAGGCGACCTCCGCGATGGGCCGGACGGCGCTCGCCGACCTGCTGGCCGTCCTCTCCGGCCGCCCCCCGAGGTTCCCGGCATGAGCGCGCGCGCCGTCGCCGCCGCCGCGCTCCCCGCCGCGCCGCGCCCGGGAGGCCGGGGATGAGCGCCGTGCGCGTCGCCACCAGGCGCTTCTCGTTCGTGGGGGTGACCACGGGCGGCTCGGCGATCGTGCGCGTCTTCCCGGCCTGGGCCGAGCGGCTGGGCCTCGGCGAGGTGGCGCTCACGGGCCACGACCTGCCGATCCACGCCGAGCCGGAGCGCTACCGCGCGCTCGTGGCCGCCTTGAAGGCCGACCCGCTCGACGTGGGCGCGCTCGTGACCACGCACAAGCTCGACCTCTACCGCGCCTGCCGCGACCTCTTCGACTGGGTCGACCCCTACGCGGAGCTCCTGGGGGAGGTCTCGTGCCTCTCGAAGCGCGACGGGGCCTTCCGGGCCCACGCGAAGGACCCGATCTCGTCGGGACGGGCGCTCGACGAGCTCGTGCCGCCGGGGCACTGGCGCGAGACGGGCGCGGAGGCGCTCCTCTTCGGAGCCGGCGGCTCGAACCTCGCCGTCACCGTCCACCTGCTCGGCACGCGGCCGCCCGACGACCGTCCCTCGCGGATCGTGGTCGTGAACCGCAGCCCGGAGCGGCTCGTCTCGATGCGCGCCGTCCACGAGCGTCTCGGAAGCGGCGTCGAGGTCGCCTACGTCCAGAACTCCGACCCGCGCGAGAACGACCGCCTGCTCGCGGCCGCCCCGCCCGGCTCGCTCGTCGTCAACGGCACCGGCATGGGGAAGGACACGCCGGGCAGCCCGATCACCGACGACGCCGCCTTCCCCGAGCGGGCGCTCGTGTGGGAGCTGAACTACCGCGGGGAGCTCGGCTTCCTGCACCAGGCCAACCGCCAGCGCGCCGCGCGCGACCTCGTCGTGCACGACGGCTGGCGCTACTTCATCCACGGCTGGACCGCCGTGATCGAGGAGGTCTTCGACGTCGCGATCGGCGGCGCGCTCCTCGACGAGCTTTCGGAGATCGCCCTCCGCGTGCGCGGGGGGCGAGAAGGAAAGGGTGCCCGATGAAGATCGGAATCGACAGCTACTGCTTCCACCGGTACTTCGGCGAGGTCTACCCCGGCCTGCAGGAGGACCCCGGCGTCCGGTGGCGGATGGAACGCGAGTTCCTCGACTTCGCCTTCGCCCAGCACGTCGACGAGGTGGCGCTCGAGAGCTGCTTCTTCGACGCGCTCGACGACGGGCTGTGCGCGGAGATCCGCGCGCAGCTCGACGAGGAGGGCGTCGACCGCGTCCTCGGCTGGGGCCATCCCGAGGGGCTCCACGGCGGCACGAGCCGCGAGGCCCTCGCCGAGCTCCTCCGCCACCTGCCTCAGGTGCGCAAGCTGGGCGCCACCCGCATGCGCATCACCGCGGCGAGCATGAACTACGCCAAGGCGCCGCGGGAGGAGCTGATCGGGAGGGTCGTGCCGATGCTGCGGGAGGCGGCGGCGGCCGCCGCCGGGCACGACGTCGTGCTCGCGCTCGAGAACCACATCGACTTCACCTCCGCGGAGATCCTGCGGATCGTCGGCGAGGTCGCCTCCGACCACCTGAAGGTCAACTTCGACACCGGCAACACGATCCGCCTCTACGAGGACCCCGTCGAGGCGGCCGCGCGCCTCGCGCCGTACACGGTCTCGACCCACACGAAGGACATCACCGTGCCGCCCAAGGGCGGCAGCCCCGCCGACAACTTCACGTGGTGGCCGTCCTGCCCCGTCGGCGAGGGCCTGATCGACGTCCCGCGCGTCGTCGAGGCGCTCGGCGGCGGCGGCTTCGACGGCTGCCTGAGCGTCGAGATCGACCTCGTCGCACCGCAGTTCGCCGACCTGAGCGAGGAGCAGATCGTCGCCAAGAGCGTCGCCTACCTCCGCTCGATCGTCCCCGCCGCCACCGCCGCCTGAGGAGGAGAGATGACGCTCGAGAGAACTCCCCCGGACGAGCGCGAGCCGCTCCGCTTCGGCCTCCTCGGCTACGGGTTCATGGGCAGGGCGCACACGAACGCGCTGCGCACCATCCCCTACGTCTTCTGGCCCTCGGCCGCCCGGCCCGAGCTCGCCGCGATCTGCGGCCGCACCGAGGCCGCCGTCCGCGAGGCGGCGACGCGCTTCGGCTACGCCTCCTACACGACCGACTGGCGCGAGCTCGTCGCCGACGAGAGCGTGGACGTGGTCGACAACGTGACGCCCGACGCGATGCACGTCGAGCCCACGCTCGCCGCGATCGAGCGCGGCAAGCACGTCGTCGTCGAGAAGCCGCTCGCGGGCAACGCGCCGGACGCGATCCGGCTGTGGGAGGCAGCGGAGGCCGCGGGGGTCAAGCACCTCACGTGCTTCAACTACCGCTTCTTCCCCGCCGTGCGGCTCGCGTGGGAGCTCGTCCACGGGGGCGAGCTCGGCGAGCTCCACCAGGCGCGCTTCCGCTACTCGCAGGAGTGGCGCACCGACCCGCGGGCGGAGCTGCCCTCGGCCGCCGGCGCGCTCGACATCATCGCCTGCCACGCGGTCGACCAGGCGCGCTTCCTCTGCGGCGAGATCGCCGCCGTGTCCGCCGCGCTGACGAGCATCGCGCCGGAGCGGGTGTACCGCGGCGGGCCTGCCGACCCGACCGACACCGTGACGATGCTCGCGCGGCTCGAGTGCGGGGCCGCGGCGACCATCGACGCCTCGCTCGTCTCGCCGGGGCGGCGCAACCACCTCGCGTGGGAGCTGAACGGCTCCCGGGGGAGCGTCGCCTGGAACCTCGAGGAGCCGAACGTGCTGCGCGTCTACCGGCGGGGCGCCGGCCGGACGGCCGGCTTCGCCGACGTGATCGCCTGCGAGGCGGACCACCCGCTGGCGGCCCCGTGGTGGCCGTCGGCCCACGTGCTCGGCTGGGAGCACGGCCACGTCAACATGCTCGCCCACTTCGTCGAGGCGGTCGCGAGCGGCACGCCGGTCGAGCCGTTCGGAGCCACGTTCTTCGACGGCATGCGCGCGGCTCAGGTCGCGGACGCGGCGCGCGAGGCCGCGGCGGCCGGCCGCGAGGTCGCCGTCCCGGCGGCGCCCGCGCTCGCGGGAGCCGGGAGGGGGTCGGACGCCTAGATGCCGGACGCCCCGCTCCTCCGGATCGACCACGTGAGCAAGCGCTTCCCGGGCGTGCAGGCGCTCGACGACGTCAGCCTCGTCGTGGACGCGGGCGAGGTGCGCGGCCTCGTCGGCCAGAACGGCGCCGGCAAGTCGACGCTCGTGAAGTGCATCACGGGCGTCCACCCGCCCGACTCGGGCCGGATCGTGCTCGGCGGCGAGCCGATCGGGACGTACCTCCCGAAGCACGCCTACGAGCTCGGGATCGCCGTCGTCCACCAGCGCACGCAGCTCATCCCGTGGCTCTCGGTGACGGAGAACGTCCTCCTCGGCCAGCTCCCGACGTTCGGCGGGGCGATCGTGCGCCGCGGCGAGGCGAACAGGATCGCGCGCGAGCTGCTCGAGCGCTTCCGCCTCGACATCGACCCCGAGACCCCGGTGGCGCGGCTCGCGCCGCCCGAGCGGCAGCAGGTCGCGATCGCGCGCGCGCTCTTCCGGCGCGCGCGGTTCCTGATCCTCGACGAGCCCACGGCCTCGCTCGACGCCGCGCGCGCGGCCAGGCTCTTCGAGCTCGTCCGCGACCTGCAGCGCGAGGGCGTCGGCGTCCTCTACGTCTCCCACCACCTCGAGGAGGTGTTCAGCCTCGCCGACCGGATCACGGTGCTGCGCGACGGCCGGGTGGTCGCGACGAGGCCGGCGGCCGAGCTCTCGCAGAGCGAGGTCGTGACGCTCATGGCCGGCCGGCGGCTCGAGGCCGCGGCGGCGCGGTCGGCGGCGCCGGCGCGTGCCGCCGAGGCGGCGGCGCTCGAGCTCGACCACGTCTCGACGGACGTGCTCCACGACGTCGCCTTCGCGGTGCACGACGGCGAGGTGGTCGGCCTCACCGGCGTCGTCGGCGCCGGCGGCCACGACGTCGCCCGCCTCCTCTTCGGCCTCGAGCGGCCGCTCGCGGGCGAGGTGCGCTTGGCGGGCGAGCGGTACCGGCCCCACGGCCCCAAGGAGGCGATCGCGGCCGGCGTCTTCCTCGTCCCCGAGGACCCGACCCGCGACGGCCTCGTCCCCGCCCTCTCCGTGGCGCACAACATCACCCTCGTCGACCTGGCGAGCGTGTCGCGGCTCGGCCTGCTCTCCCGGCGGCTCGAGCAGGCGGTCGCCGGGCGGTACGTGCGGGACCTCAGCATCGCCGCCGCCTCCGTCGACACGCCCGTCCGCAACCTGAGCGGAGGCAACCAGCAGAAGGTGCTGGTGGCGAAGGCGCTCGCCGTCGGCGCGCGGCTGCTCGTGCTCGAGGAGCCGACGCAGGGCGTCGACGTGCACGCGACCGCCGAGATCCACCGCATCGTCCGCGGCCTCGCCGAGGAGGGGCGGGGAGTGCTCGTGATCTCGACCGACGTGCGGGACCTGCTCGAGTTCGTCGACAGGGTCGTCGCCCTGCGCGGCGGCCGCGTCGTCGAGGACGTCGCGGCCGCGGAAACGGACTACGCCCGCATCCTCGACCTGATGGTCGGCTCCCTGCAGGCGGCGGCGTGATGGCGAACGTCCAGCTCCCGGTCCGGCCCGCAGAGCAGCCGCCGCCCCCGGCGGAGGCGCCGCGGGCCCGCGTGCGCTCGCGGCTGCGCAACGTGGACGTGTTCGCGCTCTGGCCGGTCGCGGTCATGCTCGTGATCGTCTTCGTCACGGCGCTGCGGTCGGAGCACTACTTCACCGTCTTCAACTTCGAGAACATCCTGAGCCAGGTCTCGCCGCTCGGGATCGTGACGATGGGACAGGCGATTCTCCTCGTCTCGGCGGGCCTCGACCTGTCCGTCGGCTACAACATCGCGCTCTCGAGCATCGTCACCGGGCTCATGCTCGAGGACGGGTACCCGCTGTGGCTCGCGATCGCCGCCGGCGTCGGCGCCGCCACCGCCGTCGGCTTCGCCAACGGGGTGCTCGTGGCCCAGAACAGGGCGCACCCGTTCATCATCACGCTGGGGATGTCGATCTTCCTGTTCGGGCTCGACACCCAGCTCACCGGCGGCGCGCCGGTGAACGACATGAGGGGCCTCTACACCGCGTTCGGCGGCAACCTGCCGTCGTACCCGCCCTTCTTCGGGCTGCCGGCGGTCGCGGTCCCGCTCGGCGCCGTCGTCGTCCTCGCCTACGCGCTCCTGCGCTGGACGCCGCTCGGGCGCCGCGCGTACGCGATCGGAGGCAACGAGGAGGCCGCGTACCTGTCGGGGATCCCGATCAAGCGGACGAAGATCTACCTCTACACCCTGATGGGGGCCCTGGTCGGCCTCACGGGGATGGTGCTGGCCGGCCAGATCAACGAGGCGTCCTTCAACCTCGCGCAGAACTTCGAGCTGGAGTCGATCGCGTGCGCCGTGATCGGCGGCACCGCCCTCTTCGGCGGTCGCGGCGGCGCGCTCCGCTCGATCCAGGGCGTCGCGCTCTGGGGCGTCGTCCAGAACGCGATCGTCTTCGCCGGGCTGTCGAGCAACTACCAACAGATGGCGCTCGGGGCGATCATCGTGATCGCGGTGATGGTGACCCGCGCGCAGCGCTAAGGGGGTGTGTCGAGACGAGACGAGACGAGTCGCCGGGCCTCACGCGGGTGAGCTCCGGAAGCCCATCTTCGACGAGAAAGAAGGAGCGATGTCCAGAGTGACTCGGGTCGGCATCGTCGCCGCGTTCGTCTTGGCGCTCGCGACGATGACCGGACTGACGACGGCACAGGGTCAGGTGAAGGTGAGCAAGGGCACGATCGCGTTCCTGCTCTCCGGCCCCGACCTCTACTACCAGGACGGCATGAACGGGGCCAAGGTCGCCGCCAAGGCGCTGGGGTACGACCTCAAGGTCTACACCAACCCGAACATCAGCCCGTCCGTCGAGCTCGCCAACGTCCGCAACGCGATCGCCGCGGGCTCGGTGGCCATCACCGGCTACTCGGTCGGCCTCGCCACCGAGGACGCGAGCATCTCGGCCGCGGGCAAGGCGAAGGTGCCGATCCTGCTCATGTACGGGTACTCGCCCAAGTACCTGAACAAGCCGTACGTGGTCGGGTTCGAGCAGGTGAACGTGATCGAGTACGGGAAGAAGGTCGGCGAGTACGTGCGGACGCACGCGTCCGGCAAGCTCGCAATCATCACCGGGCAGCTCGGCCGCGGCGACGCCGAGGGCTACCGCACCGGCTTCCTGCAGGGGGCCGGCTGCAAGGGCGACCTCGTGAAGGGCGAGCCGCCGATGACCTGCGCGGGCGGCAAGATCCAGTACGTCGCGACGGAGACCGGCCACTGGCTCCGTCCGGCGGGCTACAAGGCCGCGCAGAACATCATCGCCAAGCACCCTGACCTGAAGATCCTCTTCAGCGAGAACGACGACATGGCGGTCGGCGCGCACACGGCGCTGGTCGCGGCGCACAAGGACAAGCAGGTCTTCATGACCTCGATGAACGGCGCGCCGTACGGCCTGGCGGGCGTGAAGGCCGGCTGGATCAAGGCCGAGAACACCGACTCCCCGGCCCTCGAGGGGCTGAACGCGGTCCGGCTGATCGACGCGTATCTGAACAAGCAGATCACCGGCGGCAAGCTGTACTACAGCTACACGGTCTTCGTGACCAAGGAGAACGTCGACCAGGCGGTCGGCTGGGAGTTCTTCAAGGACCCGAAGCTCGTGGCGAAGTACATGAAGCTGCCGCTGCTGAAGCCGGTCGCGAACCCGCCCGGAACGTAGAGCGACGACAGGGCGAGGGGGCCCCTCGCGGCCCCCTCGCCCGGAATCGAGGTGAGCAGATGGCCAGCTACCGCATCGCGGTGAACATGGAGTTCGTCCGCAGCGCCGACAAGGGCTTCGAGGAGGGCGTGCGCATCGCGTCCGAGCTCGGCTACCGGTGGGTCGAGCCGATGGTGCACACGGGCTGGGAGCTCCTGAGCGAGGTGCGCTACTTCCATTCCTTCTCGATGGAGGAGGATCCGCTGCTCATGCGCGAGATCTGCGAGCGCCACGGCGTCGGGGTCTCGAGCCTGAGCGGCCACAGCCCGTTGATGAAGCCGGAGGCGGCGGTGCCGCGCCTGACGAGGGCGATCGCGCTCGCGGACGCGGTCGGCGCCCGCTTCGTCAACACGGACGAGATGGTGAAGCCGGAGTGGATGGACGACGAGCAGGCGCACGAGGTGATGCGCTACACGCTCGCGCGGGCGGACCTCGTCGCGGCCCGCCACGGCGTGTACGTGTGCATCGAGCCGCACGGGGTCTACACGAAGACCTCCGAGGGGCTCCTGCGCATCGTCGAGCTCGTCCCCTCGCCGTGGATCCAGGTGAACTGGGACACCGGGAACGCGTACCTGGCGGCCGCCGAGGACCCCTACGAGGCGCTCGAGCGGTGCGCGGCGCGCGTCCACCACGTGCACGCGAAGGACATCTCCGTCGAGCACGGTGCGCGCGAGCGCGGCAAGGTCACCGGCACCCCCGTCGGCTGCGCCTGCGGCGAGGGCGTCGTCGACTGGGAGCGCGTACTCCACATCCTCTCCCCGCTCGACCGCGAGCTCACGCTCAGCGTCGAGTGCGGCACGATCGACCAGGCGGAGCGGAGCCGTGCGTTCCTCGCCGGCCTCGTCGGCCGCGCCGAGGCGAAGGAGCTCCAGCGGGCATGAGAGCCCGCCTCGTCCCCCTCTCCCTCGGCGCCGCCGGCGATCCCGGCTTCGCGGCGCAGACCGAGCGGCTGCGAGACCTCCTCGCCGGGGAGGCGGAGCTCCTCCCGCCGCGGCCGCTCGGCGCGCCGCTGCCCGACGCCGACGCCGCCCTCCTCCCCGTGCTCTCCGGCGACGCCTACCGCCGGGTTCCCGAGCTCCGGGCGACCGGCCTGCCGCTCCTCGTGCTGACGTCGGAGTTCGGGACGATGGCGATGTGGGACTGGGAGCTGATCGGCTACCTGCGCGACGAGGGCGTCGAGACGCTCGCGCCGTACTCGCTCGGCGCGGCGCGGACCGCCTGCCGCGCCCTCGCCGCGCGGCGCCGGCTGCGGAGCGGCGCGTTCGTCGTCTACCAGGACCGGCCTGGCGAGGCGGGCTTCCAGCCCGACATCTTCAGGCGCTTCTACTGGTGGGAGGACGAGTGCGCCGAGCGCATGCGCGACCGCTTCGGCGTGCGCATCGAGAAGCGGAGCTTCCGGGAGCTCGGGGCGCGGGCCCGGGCGGTCACCGACGAGGACGCCGGCGCGGAGTGGGAGCGCGTGCGCGCCGGCGTGCCGGTGCGGGACCTCCCCGAGCGCGCCGTCCTGAACGCCGTCAAGCTCTACCGGGCGATCCGCGACGACCTCGACGGCGCCGGGGACGTGCTCGCCGCCGGCGTCAACTGCCTGAACGAGTCCGCGTCCGCCGACACGACGCCGTGCCTCGCCTGGGACCTCCTCTACCGGGAGCGGGGGCTCCTCTGGGGCTGCGAAGCCGACACCGTGTCGATGCTGACGAAGTTCGTCGTCCACGCGTCGCTCGACGTGCCGATCCTGATGACGAACCTCTACCCGTTCCTGATGGGGCAGGCGGCCCTGAAGCACGAGCGGATCCCGGCGTTCCCCGAGGTCGACGAGCCCGAGAACTGCGTGCTGGCCGCGCACTGCGGCTACTTCGGCCTGATGCCGCAGTGCTTCGCCTGCGACTGGGCGCTGCGCCCGAAGGTGCTCGCGATCGTGGACGAGGGCTCGGCGGTGATCGACGCCCGGCTGCCGGCGGGCGACCTGACGCTCTCGAAGCTCTCGTCGTCGCTCGACACGCTCGTCGCCGTCGAGGCCGAGCTCACGGGCTACGCCGGCTACCCCGGCTCAGACTGCCGGAACGGCGCGGTGATCAGGGTGCCGGACGGGCACGCGCTGATGGCGCGGCTGCCGTCGCACCACTCGCTCCTCTCGACGGGCCACGACCGGCCGGGCTTCGCGCTGCTCGGGCAGGTCTTCGGCCTCCGCCTCGAGTGGCTCGGCCGCTGACGGCGGCTCGCGAGCCGTTCGGCGAGACGCCCGCGGGCGAGCCGGTCGAGCGCTTCACCCTCGGAGGCGGAGACGGGCTCGAGGTGTCCGTGCTCACCTACGGGGCGACGGTGCAGGCGCTGCGGGCGCCGGACCGGGAGGGCCGCGCGGCGAACGTCGTCCTCGGCTTCGGCTCCCTCGAGGGCTACCTCGCCCACCCGGGCTGCTACTTCGGCGCCGTGGTGGGACGCTACGCGAACCGGATCGCCGGCGGCCGCTTCGAGCTCGACGGGCAGGCGTTCGAGCTGTCGCGCAACGAGGGCGGCAACACGCTCCACGGCGGCGCCGAGGGCTTCGACCGGCGCGTGTGGCGAGCCGAGCCGCGCGACGACGGCGGGCTCGCGCTGTCGTACACGAGCCCCGCCGGCGAGATGGGCTTCCCGGGCAGGCTCGAGGCCGAGGTCGTCTACCGGCTCGGCCGCGACGCGCTCCGCGTCGACTTCCGCGCCGTCGCCGACGCGCCCACCGTCGTGAACCTGGCGAGCCACGTCTGCTGGAACCTCGCCGGCGAGGGCGCCGGCCCCGTCGACGACCACGTGCTCGCGGCGGCGGCCTCGGCGTACACGCCGGCCGGCCCCGGCCTCGTCCCGACCGGCGAGCTCGCGCCCGTCGAGGGGACGCCGCTCGACTTCCGCCGGCCCACCCGGGTCGGCGAGCGCCTGCGCGACTGCCACCCCCAGCTCCTGCTCGCCCGCGGCTACGACCACAACCTCGTGCTCGACCGGCCGGGCGCCGGGCTCGTGCGCGCCGCGCTCGTCGAGGACCCGCGCTCGGGGCGGACGCTCGAGGTGCTGACGACCGAGCCGGGCCTCCAGCTCTACACCGGCAACCACCTCGACGGCAGCGCCTGCGGCCCGAGCGGCCGAGCCTACCGCCAGGGCGACTGCCTCGCCCTCGAGACGCAGCACTTCCCCGACTCGCCGAACCGGCCGGCGTTCCCCTCGACGACCCTGCGCCCCGGGGAGGTCTACCGCTCGGCGACCGTCTTCCGCCTAGTCGCCGGGCGCGCCGCGATCGACCTCCGAGAACGCGCCCGTGCCGCCGCCGCCGGACGGGGCGTGCAGCACGACGCCCACGAGCGCCCGCGGCGAGGTCGTGTCGGCGCGGAAGGGCGTCGTGAACGCGTTGTAGACGACCCACACGCCGGCGCCGTCCGGCGAGATCGCCGGCGCGGCGTAGAGGCCGCGGTCGCCCGGGCTCTCGATCGGCCGCGGCTCCGTCCACGTGTCGCCGCCGTCGGCCGACTCGGCGAAGTAGACGTGCGGGCTGCCGAGGTCGCCGCTGACGTAGCTCATCACGATCCGGTCGGTCGCGTCGTCCCCGGTCGGGGCGCCGTTCGCGACGTCGACGCTCGGCGCCGGGGCGAGGTCGCTCCGGGCGCCGGCGACCCCGTCGAGCTCGGGCCTGCCGGTGACGGGGTCGAACGAGCCCGGCTGCAGCACGGGGCCGACGACCGGACGCGCCGGCGACCAGGTGGCGCCGCCGTTCGTCGAGCGCGACATCAGCTCGAACTGCCGGTGACCGAGCGCCGACGAGCTGCCGACGCCGAAGACGTACGCCGTCCCGTCGCTGGCCGTCCGCACGGTGCAGCCGTCGGCCGGAGTCACGAGGCCGTTGTTCGCCGCCGCCGTGATCTGGCGCTGCGTCCAGGTGTCGCCCCCGTCGTGCGAGACGGCGACGTCGAGCGGCGCCGGCACGGCCCGCGGGCTCCGCTCCTGGCCGCGGAACGACGCCCAGCAGACGTAGACCGTGCCGAAGAACGGGCTGGACGCCGCGTTGTCGGCCCAGATCTGCTCCTTGTCGGAGAAGGTCGTCCGGGACTGCCTCGACACGATCACCGGGGCGGCCCAGGCGTCCTCGTCGCCCGCGGCGGCCGCCCGGACGTCGTCCGTGCGCGAGACGGCGATCGCCTCGAAGCCCTTGAAGGCCTCGTCGTCCCGGGTCTCCCCGACGCTCGCGGCGAGGTTCGCGTAGTAGAGCCGCGAGCCGTTCGCCCAGGAGAAGCTCCCGTCGGCGCCGGGCTTCGGCCCGAACGCGACCGCCGGGTCGCCGCCCGACGAGAGACCGTTCTCCGCGTACTTCGGCAGCGTGCCGATCGGCCCGGTCGCCGGCGTGCAGCCCGCGTCCGGCCCGACCTGGCCGGTGCAGCTCCGCGCGCTCAGGCCGGTGTAGGTCGGCTGGACCCACGTGCGACCCGAGTCGAACGAGAAGTAGACGCCGGACACGCCGACGCCGGGCGTGAACGGGCACGTCGTGTCGTCGCCCGCGTTGCACGCCTCCATGTCGATGTTGTCGTTCACGCCGGCCGCAACGACGTTCGGGTGGCTCGCGTCGATCGCGATCGCCGGCTCGTTCTGCTTCGACTGCGAGAACGGGCTCGGGTCGCTTCCGACGGTGACGAGCGCGTCGCCTGCGGCCGCGCCGCCGAGGGCCGCCAGGCTCAGGGCGAGCGCGGCCGCGAGCACGAGGCTCGGAATCCGTCTCATCTGGTTCCCCCCTTCGTCGTCAGACGGCGGGCGAGTCTACAAGCGCACGCGCGCCCCGGGCGGGCGTCAACCGGCGTTGTCGATCTGCGCCCGCTGGAGCCGGCCGGAGTAGTCGACGTAGATCGACTTCCACTCGGTGAAGACGTCGAGCGCCGCCTGGCCGGCCTCGCGGTGCCCGTTGCCGGTGTCCTTCGTCCCCCCGAACGGCAGGTGCACCTCCGCGCCGGTCGTGCCGGCGTTCACGTAGGTGATGCCGGCCTGGAGGTCGCGCATCGCGCGGAAGGCGCGGTCGACGTCGCGCGTGTAGATCGACGACGAGAGCCCGAACCGCACGGAGTTCGCCGCCGCGACCGCCTCGTCGAAGCCGCGCACGGGGATCAGCGCCGTCGTCGGGCCGAAGATCTCCTCCTGCGCGATCCGCATCCCCGGCTCCGCGTCTGCGAACACCGTCGGGCGGTAGTAGAACCCGCCGCCGTCGCCGGCCGGCTCGCCGCCCGTCAGCAGCTTCGCCCCCTCGTCGAGCCCGATGCGCGTGTAGCCGTCGACCTTCTCGAGCGCCGCGCGGTTGATCAGCGGCCCCACGTCCGTCGAGTCCTCCCATCCCGGCCCGAGCCGCAGCCGCTCCGCCGCCTCGACGAGCTTCGCCTGCAGCTCGCCGTAGACGGCCTCGTGGACGATCACGCGCGAGGCGGCCGTGCAGCGCTGGCCGCTCGTGCCGAACGCCGACCACACGATCCCGTCGACGGCGAGGTCGACGTCGGCGTCGTCCATCACGACGATCGCGTTCTTGCCGCCGAGCTCGAGGTGGACGCGCTTGAGGCGCTCGGCGGCCGCCTTCGCGACCGCGACCCCCGTCTCGCGCGAGCCGGTGAACGTGATCACGGGCACGTCCGGGTGGCGGACGAGCGCGTCGCCCGCCTCCTCGCCGAACCCGTGGACGACGTTCACGACGCCCTCCGGCACGCCGGCCTCCGCGAGCAGGTCGACGAAGCGCTGCGCGAGCAGCGGCGTGTCCTCGGCCGGCTTCAGGACGACCGTGTTGCCGCAGACGAGCGCCGGGCAGAGCTTCCAGGACGGGATCGCGATCGGGAAGTTCCACGGCGTGATCGCGCCGACCACGCCGACCGGCATCCGGACGCTCATCGTGAACTTGTCGCGCAGCTCGCTCGGCGTCGTCTGGCCGAAGAGGCGACGGCCCTCGCCGCCCATGTAGTAGCTCATGTCGATCGCCTCCTGGACGTCGCCGCCGGCCTCGGCCTTCACCTTCCCCATCTCGCGCGTCATCAGGTCGACGAGCTCGTCCTTGCGGGCGCGCAGGAGCTCGCCGAAGCGGAAGAGGAGGTTGCCGCGCTCGGGCGCCGGCACGAGCCGCCACTCCTCGAACGCGGCCTTCGCCGCCTGCACGGCGCGGTCGACGTCCTCCGCCGTCGAGCGCGGGAAGCTCGCGAGCACCTCGCCCGTCGCGGGCGCGATCGTCTCGAACGTCTGCGCCGCCCCCATTCCGGGGCAGGTTACTCCGGGGCGTCGGTGCTCGGGAACGTCCCCGGGACGCGCGCGCGCCGGCGCTCGCGGGTCACGCGCCGCTCGTCGTGCGGCTCGCCCGGCTGCCGCCGGCGGCGGTCCGGCCCGTGCGCGCGACGGTCGACGATGACGGTCACGCTCGGGTTGTCCTTGTAGTACTCGACGAGCTTCTCGTAGAGCTCGCCCTCGAGCTCACGCGGGACGACGCAGTAGATCACCGGCTCATCTTGACGCCCGCGTCAGAGGCGCGCAACGTCCGGGACGACCCTGCCGTCGTCCTCCATGTGCGCGTTCCACTCCGTGAACGCGCCGTCGAGCTCGACCGGGTCGTGCCCGCGCTCGGCGAGCCGCACGGGCGCCGAGTCGGCGGTGACCCGGTACTGGTACCAGGAGATGTCCCAGACGACCGTGACGACGACGTCCGGGTTGACCCCGGAGAGCGGGACGATCGAGACGGCCGGCGTGCCGAGGCTGCGCGCGATCCCGCCCACCGTCCGGCGGTGCGGCGAGGCGTTGAAGCGGTCGGCCGCCTCGACGATCGCGAGCTCCGACTCGGAGAGCCGGCGCAGGATCGGCTCGGTCAGCACCGGCGCCTCGGCGTGCGCCCGCACTCCGAGCAGGCCCCCGAGCGAGAAGCGGCTCCGCCTGCGGTCGGCGGCCACGGTCGGCGTCGTCGGCGCGCCCTCGCGCAGCCAACCCTCCTCGAGGGCGGCGTCCTGGCAGAGCTGGCAGACGTCGACGAAGCGGTCGTCGGCGTCGGGAGAGAAGCGGAACGACCGCTCGCCCATGAGCAGGGTGCGCTCGCAGATCGCGCACCGGCGGTCGACGCTGACCCGGGTCACCCGCATCCGGTCCCGAGAGTAGCAGGGGGCAGGCGAAAAAGCCCTGCTCAGCCCGGTCGAGTCAGGCCGGGACGGCCTCTTTCTCCTTCTTCGCCGCCTCGATCAGCTTCTGGGCGATGTGGGCGGGAACCTCCTCGTAGCGCAGGAACTCCATGTGGTAGTCGCCGCGGCCGCCCGTCATCGAGGTGAGCGACTGCGAGTAGGTGAGCACCTCGGCCATCGGGACCTCGGCGCGGATCGTCGTCATCCCGCCTGCCGGCTCCATCCCCTGCAGGCGCCCGCGGCGCGAGTTGAGGTCGCCGTTGACCGCGCCCACGGCGTCGTCCGGGACCGTCACCTCGAGCTGCATGATCGGCTCGAGCAGCGTCGGCTGCGCCTTCTCGTACGCGCTCCGGAAGGCCAGCGAGCCCGCGACCTTGAACGCCATCTCCGAGGAGTCGACGGTGTGGTAGGAGCCGTCGACGAGCCGCACCCGCACCCCCTGCACGGGCGCGCCCGCCAGGTCGCCGTGCGCCATCGCCTCCTGGATCCCCTTGTCGACGGCGGGCCGGAACCCCTGCGGGATCACGCCGCCGACGATCTCGTCGACGAACTCGTAGCCGACGTGGCCCTCGAGCGGCTCGATCACGATGTGGCAGTCGCCGAACTGGCCGCGGCCGCCGGTCTGCTTCTTGTACCGGCCCTGCGCCCGCGACTCGGACTTGATCGTCTCGACGTACGGCACGCGCGGCTGGTGCAGGTCGACCTCGACGCCGAAGCGGCTCTTGAGCCTCCCGACCGCCACCTCGACGTGGACCTGGCTCATCCCGGAGAGGAGCTGCTCCCCCGTCTGCGGGTCGCGGCGGAGCTGGAGCGTCGGGTCCTCCTCGTGCAGCCGCCGCAGCGCCTGCGCCACCTTGTCCTCGTCGCCCTTCGTCTTCGGCGTGACGGCGAAGCTCATCACCGGCTCGGGGAAGTCGAGCCGCGGGGGCTCGAGCGCGCGCTCGGAGTCGGCGAGCACGTCGCCCGTCTGCACGTCCTTCAGCTTCGCCACCGCGCCGATGTCGCCCGCCCCGAAGCCGTCCGAGCGCTCGTGCTCCTTGCCCTGGAGCATCATCAGGCTGCCGACGCGCTCCTTCGCCTTGTCGCGGAGGTTGACGAGCGTCGAGTCGGGCGAGACGGTGCCGCTGTAGACCCGGAAGGCCGAGATGCGGCCGGCGAACGGGTCGGCGACGGTCTTGAACACGAACGCCGTCGTCCCGCCGCTCTCGGCGAGCGGCGAGGGCTTGCGCACGGGCGACGGGACGCCCTCCACGAGCAGGTCGAGGAGCGCGTGCGTGCCGAGGTTCTTCGTCGCGACGCCGCAGGCGACCGGGTAGAGCTCGTCGTTCGTGACCGCGGTCTTGAGCGCGGCGGCGACGGCCGCGGGCTCGAGCTCCTCGCCGCCGAGGTAGCGCTCCATCAGCGCCTCGTCGATCTCGACGACGGCGTCGAGCAGCTTCTCGCGGTACTCGGCCGCCTGCGCCTCGAGCTCCGCCGGGACCGGCACCGGGTCGCCCTCGCGGGCGCCGCCCGGGTCCATGTAGGCGCAGTTGTGCAGGAGGTCGACGATGCCCGTCAGCTCGTGCTCGGCCCCGATCGGGAGCTCGACGGCGACGCAGCGGTCGGAGAGCTGCGCCTGGAGCGCAGCGAGGGTGCGGAAGAAGTCGGCGCGCTCGCGGTCGAGCATGTTCGCGAAGACGACGCGCGAGAGCCCGAGCGCCTCCGCGCGGCTCCACACGCGCGTCGTCGTCACCTCGACCCCCATGACGGCGGAGACGACGACGAGGGCGCCCTCGACGACGCGCAGGCTCGCGATCGTGTCGGCCTGGAAGCCGGAGTCGCCGGGCGTGTCGACCAGGTTGATCTTCCGGCCCTGCCACTCGAGGTGCGCGAGCGACGAGGCCAGCGACATCTGCCGGCGCTGCTCGTCCTCGTCCCAGTCGCCGACGGTCGTGCCGGCCTCGACGGCGCCGAGGCGGTTCGTCTTGCCCGCCTGGAAGAGCATCGCCTCGAGGAGCGACGTCTTTCCCGTCCCGCGGTGGCCGACGACGGCGACGTTGCGGATCTTCGCGGGCTCGTACGGCATGCCTCAGCTCCTCCTCGGGCGTGGATTCGGTCTGCCGTCAATCCTAGAGGCGGGCTCCAGGCGCATGCCCGGACAGGCCCTCGGGTCAGGCGCGCGCCACGGCCCCGGCGATGCGGGCCTTCAGGCGCAGGATCGCCTTCGTGTGGAGCTGGGAGATGCGCGACTCCGTCACCCCGAGCACCTCCCCGATCTCGCGCAGCGTCAGCTCCTCGTAGTAGTAGAGCGTGATCACGAGCTTCTCGCGCTCGGGCAGCCGCGCGATCGCGTCGCCGAGGATCTCGCGCAGCTCGGTCTCATCGAGCACGTCCGCCGGGCGGATGCTCTCGGGGTCCTCGATCGTGTCGAGGAGCGAGATCTGGTCGCCCTCGTTCGAGACCGACCAGAGCTCGTCGAGCGCGGCGATCGAGGAGCGGGCGATGTCGGCGAGCGCGTCCTCGAGCTCGTCGACGGTGATCCCGACCCTGACGGCGATCTCCTCGTCGGTCGGGGCGCGGCCGAGCTTCGCCTCGAGGGTGGCGATCGCGCGCTCGATCTCGCGGGCGCGCGAGCGGACCGAGCGCGGCACCCAGTCGAGGGCCCGCAGCTCGTCGATGATCGAGCCGCGGATCCGCGAGATCGCGTACGTCTCGAACTTGATGTCGCGGTCGGGGTCGTAGCGCTCGATCGCGCCGATCAGGCCGAGGAGGCCGTACGAGACGAGGTCGCCCTCGTCGACGTGCGCCGGCAGGCCCGACCCGAGCCGGCCCGCGACGTACTTCACGAGCGGCGAGTACATCACGATCAGCTTGTCGCGCAGCTCCTTCGCGCCCGTCCGGCGGTACTCGAGCCAGAGGCTCCGCGTGTCGACGGGCTCGACCACTGTGGGAAGAGAATACGAGCTAGCGGCGCGTTCTCCTCAGCGCGGACCAGGCGAGGCCGCCCATCCAGGCCGCGATCGCCGCCGCGGCCACGGCGATCGCCCAGCGCCCGGCGGCGGCCGCGCCGGCCGCGATCCCCGCCAGCGCGAGCGTCAGCACCGAGAAGAGCGCCGTGAGCGCCACGCGGCGATCATGCCGGAAGGGGCAGGGCTACACTTGGCGGCGGCCGAACCGAGGGGCGTAGCTCAACTGGCAGAGCACCGGTCTCCAAAACCGGGGGTTGCAGGTTCGAGTCCTGTCGCCCCTGTCGCCCCCGCAGGCGTCGTTCGCCCAGGCCCGGGCGCCCGCGCCCGCGAGTGGAGTCCGGCCGGGCCGGGTATCACACTGGGCAACACCATCCTCGTCGGAAAGGGGCTCACATGCGTACGCTCGTCGCTTTCCTCGTGGCGGGAGCGGCGGCGACCGCCGGCGGCGCGGTCGCCGCGCGCGGACCGGCGACCGACCTCTCCGTGTCGACCTACAAGGTGCTCTACGGGCACCCGGTGACGCTCTCGGGATCGATCTCGAGCGGAAGGTCCGGGCGCGCGGTCGCCGTCTTCGCTCGGCGGTTCGACCATGCCGCCTGGCACCGGATCGCCACGGTGACGACCGGCGCGGGCGGCCGCTTCGAGCTGCGCTCGGCGCCGCCGGTCACGACCGCCTTCCGCGCCCGTGCGGGCCACGGGGCCTTCAGCGCCGTGCGGACGGTCGGCGTGCGGCCGCTCGTGACGGTGCGGGAGCTCCCGCGCGGCGCCGTGCTCGCCGAGGTGACGGCCGGGCGCCCGCTCGCCGGCGGCGAGGTGAGGCTCCAGGCGCGGGTGGGCGGGACGTGGGCGACGCTCGCCAAGCGGCGCCTCGACGCGCTCTCGGCCGCACGCTTCGGCCCGCTGGGCTCGTCCGCGACGATCCGCGTCACGATGAGCGTCAACGAGGCGGGCGCCGGCTACCTCGGCACGATCAGCCACCCGTTCGTCTACCGGCCGCACACGCTCACGCTGGCCATCTCGACCTTTCGTGTCCGGCACGGCGACGCCCTCGTCCTCTCGGGCCGCGTCGGCACCCGCCTCGCGGGCGAGCGCGTCACCGTCACCGCGGTCCCGTTCGGCGCCGCCTCCCCCCGCCGCGTCGCGACCGTGACGACGGCGGCCGGCGGCCGCTTCCGCGTCCGCGCGGCGCCCGGGATCCAGACCACCTACGCGGCCTCGTGGGGCGTCGTCCGCTCGCCGCGGGTGACGGTCGGGGTCGAGCCGAGGCTCGACGTCCGCGAGCTGGCCGACGGCCACGTCCGGGTGCGCGTCCTCGCCTCGCGCTCGTTCGGCGGCCGGACGGTCAAGCTGCAGCTGCTCCTGCCCGGAGGGACGTGGCAGACGATCGCGAAGAAGCCGCTCGACCGGCGCTCGACCGCGACCTTCCGCCCAGACGTCTCGAACGCCACGATCCGGCTCGCGCTGAGCGTCAACCAGGCCGGCGCCGGCTACCTCGGCGCCTGGAGCCGGGCCCTGCGCTACCACGCCGCCTGAGGCGCGCCTACACTGGCGGTGTGCGCCTCGCCGCCGCCGCCGTCTTCGCCGCCCTGCTGACGGCCGCCCCCGCGGCGGCCGTCACGGGCGGGTACGGGATCTCGAGCCGGCTCCACGCCGGGCTGCCCCCCGCGGCGGCGCACGCGGCCGCCGTCGACCGGGCGCGCTCCTGCCAGGCCGGCAAGGAGGAACGCGCCGCGCCGAAGGCCGGGCTGCTCGGAGGCGCGCGCCGGCATGCGGTCGTCGCCTGCGAGCAGCCGCCGAAGTCGAGCCTGCTGACGCCCGACGAGATCGCGAAGGCGACCGCCGCGGCGCTCGCGGCGCTCGGATAGCTACCCGGAGGGCGTGGTCGGCGTCTGGGCCGTCGCGGTCGCGTCCGCGAGCCAGGTGACCGTGAACGAGCGGCCGTCGGGCGTCAGGTTCGCGGGCGACGCGCCGGCGGTCGACGCGGCCGAGGCGTTCACGTCGCCGAAGAACCGGCGCGAGCGCGGGACGAGCTGGATCGGCGTCGCCTGCCAGCCGGGCCCGGCGAGGGTCCCCCCCTGGCCGTTCCCGAGCGCGGCGATCCGCGAGAACGTGACCGACCCGAAGTTCGTCAGCGCGACCGTGCGGCAGAAGCCGCCCGCGGTGCAGACCGACGGCGCCTCGGCGATCCACTCGGCCGAGCTGAGGTCGGGGTTCGCCATCGGGAGCCGCTTCGTGAAGACCGTGTGCCGCGTCCGGTTCTTCACCTGGACGAGGACCGTGGCCGGGTTCACGACGTAGACGGTCGAGGTGATCGTGTCGCCGGGGAGCACCTTGAGCCTGATCGTCACCGACGGCGCCGGGACGAGCTCGTACCAGGCGTAGTAGGTCGCCCGCCCGCTGGCGTCGCAGTCGGCCGCGGTGCCCGCCTGCTCGAGGTAGTTCGAGCCGACGGTGTAGCCGCCGAGCCCGACCCAGATCGCGGCCGACGTCGACTGCCCCGGCGTGCACGTCGCCGCCGGCTGCGTCCACGTTCCGGTCACGTCGGTGAAGCTCATCGCGCCCGACGCGCTCGTGGCCGTCGAGCCGTTGCCCGTGACGGCGTAGCCCGACCAGTTCGAGCTGACGTCGAGCCCGGCCGTCGGGCCCGCGAGCGCTCCGGCGGCCGCAGCCGCGACGACAAGGGCCGCGCTGGAGGACGCGAGCGCCCGCCGCATCGACGCCGAGTGGAGCACGCGAACGGAAGCGACCTCGGCGGACGCGCTACTTCGCGCTCGGCTTCGGGACCGCGGTGCCCTCGCCGGCCGTCTCCGCGGCCGCCGTCGCGTCGGCCGCCGCGGCGGCCTCGCCGCCGGCGCCGCCCGCGAGCGGGCTCGCGAGGTCCTTCGCGGCCGCGACCGACTCCTGGACGTCCTTCACGCCCGGGACGAACGCACCGGCGAGGTTCGACGGCGTCATCGCCGTGCGGACCTCGTTCACGCCGCTGACGGCGTCGCGCACGTCCGTGACCCCGCTGACCGAGTCCTTGAACTCTCGCATGCTCCGGCCGATCGAGCGCCCGATCTCCGGCAGCTTCTGCGGGCCGAAGATGATCACGGCGAGCAGCGCCAGGAGAAGGATCTCCATGGGACCGACGTTCGGCATCCGCGAGCCCGATGGTAGCACCGCCTCGCCGCGGGCCCCGGCGCGGGGAAGATAAGAGTTCTCTAAGCGGACGGGCGGCCCCTACCCGGCCCGGAGGATCGACGGTACTGTTACGAGGATGGCGAGCGTCCCTGCGCCCCTGCCCGAGACGAATCCGGTCCCGTCGCAGGCGGCTGCGCTCACCGAGTCGCACGCCATCCTCTCGCGCGAGCTCCGCCGCCTGACGCGGGTCGCGACGGTCGTCGCCCTGCTCGCGAGCCCGTCGGTCTACTACTGGTTCCATCACCACAACGGGATGAACCCGGGCAAGGCGGTCTTCTGGACCTTCGTCTCGGTGCTCATCTTCCGCGGCCTCGCCGACCTCGCCGTCCGCCGCGTGATCCCGTGGCCGAGCCTCTTCGGCACGGACGACGCGCGCCTCCGGGAGGAGGACGTCGTCAACCGCCGCCGCGCCTGGACGTGGCGCTGGTTCGTGAAGTGGTTCGTGATCCGGCTCGGCGGGCTCGTCACGATCATCTTCCTCTGGCAGCTCTGGCGCTCGGCGCCGGGCTCCGACATCACGTGGATCGGGACGCTGACGGCGTTCTGGACGAAGCTCCACTCGCTCTTCACGGCCGGGAACATCGCGCTGCTGATCCAGGTCTTCTTCCTCTTCATCGCCAACTTCCTGATCTTCATGGGCCCGCTCCTCCTGATGGGGATCACGCAGATCCGCGGCTACGAGCCCGGCGACGCCGAGTGGGGCGTCAAGCTCGAGGACGTCCGCGGGCAGGCGGAGGCGAAGGAGGAGATCCGGCGCATCGTCACGCTCTGGCAGTCCGGCGAGGTCTTCGAGCGGGCCGGCGGCAAGCGCGAGCGCGGCCTCCTCTTCCACGGCGCCCCGGGCACGGGCAAGACGATGATGGCGAAGGCGATCGCCACCGGGTTCAACTCGCCGTTCGTCTCGATCCCGGGCTCGGGCTTCGCGCAGACGTTCATCGGGATCGACGCGATCATCGTGCGCTTCCTCGCGCGCAAGGCGAAGAAGCTCGCGAGCAAGTGGGGCGGCAACTGCATCGTGTTCATCGACGAGATCGACGCCGTCGGCATGCGCCGCTCGTCGCTCGGCGGCGCGAGCTCGATGACCGCCTACGAGGACTGGGCGCAGCAGTTCTACGGCCCCTACGGCGCGCTCAACCCGAGCGGCGACCTCATCTGCGAGAACGCCGCCTGGCGCGAGTGGATGTTCCGGCGGCGGGCGCCCGAGCCGCGCTCGCCCTACCCGGCCTGGCTCACCCGCCTCGCGAACACGGTCAACCAGGGCATCTTCCCCGGGATGATGGGCGGCATGGGCCAGCTCGCCCTCAACCAGCTCCTCGTGACCATGGACGGCGTCGACAACCCGCCGTTCATGCGCCGCGTGATCGTGAACAAGGTCAACTCGTTCCTGGACGCGATCTACATCGTCCCTCGGCGCCTCGGCCGCAACTGGGGCCGCGCGTTCGGCGCGGCGGTCGTCCTCGGGGGCGCCTTCCTGCTGCTCGAGCACATCGTCAGCCTCGCCGGAGGCGCCGCCCCGCTCGACGCGCTCACCGTCACGTCGAAGGCCTGGACCTCCTTCCTCGTGCTCGTCGACGTCGCGCTCGTCTGGGCCGGCATCAACGCGTGGCGCCACGCGGCGGCGAAGGGAACGCTCTCGCTGCGGCTCCCGACCGCCCGGCCGACCGGCAACCAGATCTACTTCATCGGCGCGACGAACGTGCCGCTCCAGAACCTCGACCCGGCGCTCACGCGCCCGGGCCGCATGGGCCGGCACGTGACCTTCCGGACGCCCACGAAGGACGACCGGAAGGACATCTTCGACCTCTACCTCGACAAGGTGGCCCACGACCCCGAGCTCGACACGCCCGAGCGCAGGGACGAGATCGCGCGCATCACGAACGGGTACTCGCCGGCCATGATCGACCAGATCTGCTCGATGGCGCTCACGAACGCCCACCACACCGGGCGCGCCTTCTTCACCTGGGAGGACCTCGTCGACGCGATGACCGTGATCGAGTCGGGGACGGCCGTGAGCGTCAACTACACCGAGGACGAGACCCGGGCGGTGGCCCTGCACGAGGCGGGGCACGCCGCCGCGGCGCACGTGTACCGGCCGCAGATCGAGTCGAGCCGCCTCTCGATCAAGATGCGCGGCGGCTCGCTCGGCCACCACATGTTCTTCCAGAAGGAGGAGCGCTTCAGCGCCTTCCAGAGCGAGCTCTTCGGCGACCTGATCCACACGCTCGGCGCGATGGCCGCCGAGATCGTCTTCTTCGGCGAGAACTCCGTCGGCGTCGGCGGCGACCTCCAGTCGGCGACCTGGCGCGCCGCGTTCATGGTCGGCGCGTCCGGCATGTCGCCGCCCCCGCTCGACCTCCAGGGGAGGAAGTTCGCGGACGAGAGCGAGGAGCAGACCCGCCAGCGCGTGATCAAGCGCTTCGAGGACATCGGCATCCGCCTCCTGAACCGCACGAGCGGCGGCGGCCCGATGCAGGCCGACCCGATCAGCTCCGTGCTCGGCGACCCGCGCAAGCGCGCGTACGCCGCCCAGTTCCTCGGCCAGGCCTTCGTCACGGCCTACAACCTGATCCGGCTCAACAAGGACAAGATCGAGCGGGTCGCGGAGCGGGTGATCGAGAAGAAGGAGATCTACGGCGACGACCTCGTCCGGCTCCTGGACGCCCAGAACTTCGAGCGGCCGGCGATCGACTGGACCGCGGAGGAGACCTGGCCGAGCATGGAGTGGACGCGCGACGACCGCGACCGCGGGTCGGATCGCGGCGACGGCGAGAGGCTGCAGGCGTGAGCGACGAGCTCGTCGTCGCCCCGGAGCCGAGCCCCGAATCCGAGACCGTGACCCCCGAGCAGGCACCCGCCCCGACGGACTCGGGCTCGGCGGACGGCGCCCCGGCGGCGCCCCCGAACGTCCTGCCCCTCGTCGAGGAGCCGAAGCGCTACACCGGCCGCTTCGCGCTCGCCTACACGGGCCTCGGGATCATCCTCGCCGCGGCCCTCACGGGCCTGATCGTGCTCGTCATCCGCCCCGGCTACCACCCGGGCCCCGCCTGGTCGAGCTGGAAGCCGCCGGCCGGGAACGCGCAGAAGGTCACGGCGGCGATCGCGGACCACATCGCGCACCGCTACCGGCTCTCCGAGAACGGCGAGCAGCTCGTCGCGGTGATCGCGAGCAAGCCGCAGGTGACGAGCGGTACGCAGAACATCGCGATCAAGGCGGTCGCGGTGCGGAGGGCGCCGCAGAGCAACACCGGGATCGCGATCTACGGGACCGACAAGACGCAGGACTTCACCCTCTGCGGGCTCGGCGAGCGCTGCTCGATCGCGACCGGCGAGGCGACGCAGACCCGCGGCCGGCTCGTCCGGCGCGAGGCGCTCGAGCTCGCGCTCTACACGTTCAAGTTCGCGCCGGCCGTCGACTCGGTCGCCGCCTTCATGCCTCCGGCGCCGGGCCAGACCTCCGCGCCGATCCTCTACCTGCGCAAGGACGACCTCGAGGACCAGCTCAAGCAGCCGCTCTCGAAGACGCTGCCCCTCGACACCCCGCCGCTCCCGAGCGCCGAGGACGCGGTCGAGAAGGCGACGATCGACAAGCTGACCCTCCCCCACATGTTCTCGTACGAGCTGACCGCGCTCCAGACCGGCGGCGCGGCGCTGATCCTCGACCCGCTCGCGTAGGCGCCGGGCGCCGGCTCAGCCGGCGTGGCGGTCGACGAAGGCGAGGACGCGCTTCCAGGCGTCGGCCGAGGCGTCCGCGAACTCGTCGTGGCGGCGGTCGAAGAAGCTGTGCGGGGCGCCGTCGTAGACGACGACCTCGTGCTCCACTCCCGCCTCGTCGAGGGCGCGGTCGAACGCCTCGACCTCCTCGAGCGGGATCGCGGGATCGGCGCCGCCCATCAGCGCGAGGATCGGCGCCGCGAGCGCGTCGAGCCGCTCGACCCGAGAGGGCCGGCCGTAGAAGCCGACGGCGCCGGCGAGGCCGTGCCCGCCCGCGGCCGCGTTCCACGAGCTCGAGCCGCCGAAGCAGAAGCCCACGGTCACGACCGCCCGGCGCGCGCCGCCCTCGGGGGAGCGGAGGTAGTCGACGGCCGCCCGCACGTCCGCCTGGATCCCGGCGGGCGTCGTCCTCTCGACGTGCTCGCGGTAGGGGAAGTCCTCGCCGCGCCTGGCGACGCCGGCCGTGCGGCCGAAGTAGTCGATCGCGACCGCCGGGTGGCCGCGCTCGGCGAACCGGAGGGCGAGCTCCTCGTAGAAGCGGTAGAGCCCGCGCACGTCGGGCAGGACGACGATCCCGGCGCCGCGCGGGTCGTCGGGCGCCGCGTGGAACGCGGCGAAGCTCGCGCCGTCGGCCGCCTCGAGCTCGAGGTGCTCGTGCGACACGGCGGCGCCCGCGATCGCGGGCACCGGAGGCGACGAGTCGAGCTCGAAGCACACGCCGCGAGCTTAGACTGGACTGTCACCGAGTGGTCCAGACACTCGGGCCTCTTTTCAGCTTGTAGATGTGGACGGCGCCCGTGAGGGCGCCGTCTGGTCCTCGGCTCACTCTCGCCTTCGACTGCCACGTCGGAAGGAGAGGAGTGAGCCG
>DASRHI010000026.1:0-30429 GCA_035650615.1 Gaiellaceae bacterium
CGAACGTGAGCGCGTCGCGGCCGATGTCGGCGACGCGCGCGTTGAAGACCTCGCCGAGTGCAATCAGCTCCGCGCGCTTGTCCGGCGGTGCCGTGACAGTGAGGAGCGCGAGCTCCCGCTCGACCGACTCCTCCGAGGGCAGCTCGACGACGCGCAGCACGTTCACGAGCTTGTGCATCTGCTTCTCGATCTGCTCGAACGAGTGCTGCGAGCAGTCGACCCGCATCGTCACGCGCGAGACGCCGCGGCGCTCGGTCGGCCCGACGGCGAGGCTCATGATGTTGAAGCCGCGCCGCGCGAACATCTGCGAGACACGCGCCAGCGCGCCCGGCTTGTCCTCGAGCTCGACGCTCACCGTGTGGTGGCTCATTTATGCACCCCGGGGACAGGTCTCAGGAGCGGGCCGGCCACGCTTGGTGCACTGCAAGACCTGTCCCCGGTCATCCTGTAATCCTCTCGTGCTCGAACTCCTCGTCCGGCAGCTCGATCACGTCGACCGAGGCGGCGCCGGCGGGCACCATCGGGTAGCAGTTCTCGTCCGGATCGACGCGCGCGTCGACGACGGCGGTGCGGCCCGCGTCGAGCGCCGCGCGCAGCGTGGACTCGAGCTCGTCCTCGTCGTCGACCATGAAGCCGACGCAGCCGAGCGCGTCCGCGAGCTCCGCGTAGTCCGGCACCTGCTTCGTCAGGTGCGTCTGGGCGAAGCGCTCGGCATAGAAGAGCTCCTGCCACTGCCGCACCATCCCCAGCCAGCCGTTGTTGACGATCACGACCACGATCGGGAGTCCCTCGAGCGCGGAGGTCGCGAGCTCCTGGCAGGTCATCTGGAAGCAGCCGTCGCCGTCGATGCAGACGACGGTCGCCTCCGGACGCGCCGCCTTCGCGCCGACCGCGGCCGGCAGCCCGTAGCCCATCGTGCCGAGCCCGCCCGAGGTGATGAACGTCCGCGGCCGGTCGCAGACGAGGTACTGCATCGCCCACATCTGGTGCTGGCCGACGCCTGTCGTCCAGACGACGTCCTCGCCGCGCTCCGCAGTCAGGTCGCGGAGCGCCTCGACGACGGTCTGCGGCTTCAGGACGCCCTCGGCGCGCCGGTACTTGTACGGGTAGAGCTCCTTCCACTCACGAAGCTGGGCGTGCCAGGCGGTGCGGTCGCGCTGCTCGAGCGCGCGCACCTCACGTGCGAGGTGGGTCAGCGCAAGCTTGAGCGGGCCGACGACCGGGATGTCCGCGGCGCGGATCTTGCCCACCTCGGCTGCGTCGATGTCGAAGTGGATCACCTTCGCGCCGGGCGCGAACGCCGAGACCTTGCCGGTGACTCGGTCGTCGAAGCGCGTGCCGACCGCGACGATCAGGTCGCACTTGTTGAGCGCCCAGTTGGCGTACTTCGAGCCGTGCATCCCGGGCGCGCCGTAGTTGAGCGGGTGGCTGTCGGGGAGGCAGCCCTTCCCCATCAGCGTGACGACGGCGGGCAGCCCGCCGGCCTCGACGAGCGCGAGCAGCTCGGCGGACGCGTCCGCGTTCAGGACGCCGCCGCCCGCGTAGACGACCGGCTGGCGCGCCTCCGCGATCGCCTTCGCCGCCTCCCGGATCTGGCGCTCGTGCACCCGTGTCGGCGGCCTCCAGCCCGGGAGGTCGACGTCCTCCGGGTAGACGAAGTCGAGCTCGGCCTCCTGCACGTCCTTGGCGATGTCGACGAGCACGGGCCCTGGGCGGCCGGTGCGCGCGACGTGGAAGGCGTTCCGCATCACCTGCGGCAGCTCGCGCACGTCCTGGACGAGCCAGGAGTGCTTCACGATCGGCATCGTGATGCCGGTCGCGTCCGTCTCCTGGAAGGCGTCGGTGCCGATCAGGCTCGACTTCACCTGCCCGGTGATGCAGAGAAGCGGGGTCGAGTCCATCCAGGCGTCGGCGATCGGGGTGACGAGGTTGGTCGCGCCCGGGCCGGAGGTCGCGACCGCGACGCCGACCTTCCCGGAGGCGCGCGCGTAGCCCTCCGCCATGTGCCCGGCGCCCTGCTCGTGGCGGGCGAGGACGTGGCGGACGGTCGTGCCGCGGGCCATCGCGTCGTAGGTCGGCAGGATCGCCCCGCCGGGGATGCCGAAGATCACGTCGACTCCCTCGGCCTCGAGCGAGCGGAGGACGGCGTCGGCGCCGAGCATGCGTGTCATCGGAGTGCCTCCTGGAAGTGCTCCGTGTCGGTGCGCGCGGCCGGGAGCTGCGCGATCACGGCGTCGGTGAAGGAACGGGTGTCGGGGGCGGGCTCCTGCTCGGCTGCGGCGACGGCCCGCTCGAGCGTGCGGGCGGCCGAGCGGGCGCCGAGCCCCTCGGAGAGGAGGAGCGTCGCGGCGAGGAGGGTGCCGGCCGGGTCGGCGACGCCGAGGCCGGCGACCTCGTCGGCGTCGCAGAGGTCGGCGGCGAACACGCCGGGCCCGGTCTCGCCGAGCCAGCCGCGGGCGACGGTGTGCAGGCTGCCGGCGAGGTGGGCGGCGGCGTCCACGATCGCGCCGGCGAGGTGGCTGCCGGCGGCGACGAGGTCGACGGTGCCCGGGTGGTCGCGGAAGCGGGTGAGGAGGCCGCCGAGGGTGAGGTACTCGACCTCGAGGCCGTCCCAGCGGTCGGCCTCGGCCGCGACGAGCTCGTCCCAGCCGGAGTCGGAGCTCACGGAGGTGAGGCGGGCTCGCCGCGCGCCGGCGAGCCGGAAGGCGCGCGCGATCGCGAGCTCGTCCGTCCCGGCCCCGAAGGGCTCGACGACGACGAGGTCGCCCCGCACCCCGTTGTGGACGCGCGAGACGCGCCAGGCGAGGTCGAGGTCGGCCTTGACCCCGTCGAGCGCCGGGTCGGCGGGGGCGGAGACGAAGATCGCGTCGGCGCGGCGGTAGCCCTCGCGCGTGGAGGGCGGCAGCGGATGGCCGAAGCGGGTCATGGCCTCGCCGCCGAAGGGGAGGTGGACGTCGTCGAGGCGGAGGGCGTGCAGGCGCGCCACCTCGGCGAGGACCCGGGAGGTCTCCGCCATCAGCTCGGGCCCGACGCCGTCCCCGGCGAGGCAGGCGACGGTCCACGCGCCGCGGCTCATGCCGGCCTGCTCTCGAAGTCGCTGGTTGCGGTGGTTCCGCTGCTTCCGGGTCGTGCTCGCACTCGTCGCTCCTGTTCGTCGTGAGGGCTCGTGAAGGCGTACCTCTCCCGCCTCGAGGTCTCCGTCTGCGGCGTCGAAGGCCGCGTGAGCGCAAATCCTCCCCCTAGCGGGGGAGAATGGCGATGGTCACGACGACGAACCCCGTCTCCGGGGTCGCAGGGGTGCCGGACGCGTGAGCCGTCATCGCGGACTCAGTGTGCACCACCGCCTTTGCGCTGTCAAATAGCGCCCGGAGCGGCAGGCGGCCGCGGCCGCCGCCCCTCCGGCCCCGGGCTCCCGAGCCGCCGCCGTGCGGGCCGGGCCCGGCCCCCGGCGGCGGGGGCGCCCGGCGAGCGGCTAGGAGCGGACGCCGAGGCGGGGGCGGCGCTCGACGTGGTCGTGGTCGTGCTCGGCGATCAGCCAGTCGTGCCCGAAGGTGCGCATCTCGCTGATGATCGGCAGGAGGGCCGTGCCCTTCGCGGTCAGGGCGTACTCGACCCGGGGCGGCGACTCGGGGAAGCTCGAGCGGACGACGATCCCCTCCAGCTCGAGCATGTGCAGGCGCTCCGAGAGCGTCCGCGGGCTGATCCCGGGGCAGGCGTGCTCGAGCTCGGTGAACCGGCGCGGCCCCTCGGAGAGGTCGTGGACGATCAGGGACGTCCACTTGAGCCCGATCAGGTCGGCGCAAGCCGCCACGGCGCACGTACTGGCGTCGTGGACGTCGCGCATGCTCCTTTCGGACACTCCAGGCCCAGTGTAGACGAGCGGGCGGCCGACCACCGGGGCCGGGCCCGGCCTCCGGCCGCCCTCGCCTGCGACCCGGGGCGCCCGCCCTACGCCGGCTGCTTCGTCGTGCGCAGGTACGGCTTGACCGTCTTGAAGCCCGGGAACTTCTCCTTCGCCTCGTCGTCGGAGACCGCCGAGGAGATGATCACGTCCTCCCCCTGCTTCCAGTTGACCGGCGTCGCGACCTTGTGCTTCGCCGTCAGCTGGAGCGAGTCGATCACCCGGATCACCTCGTCGAAGTTGCGCCCCGTCGACATCGGGTAGACGAGGATCAGCTTGATCTTCTTGTCGGGCCCGATCACGAAGACGTTCCGCACCGTCTGGTTGTCGGCCGGAGTGCGCTCGAGCGGGTCGCCGGAGACCTCCGCCGGCAGCATCCCGTACAGCTTCGAGACGGTGAAGTCGGCGTCGCCGATGATCGGGTAGTTGGGCGCCGCCCCCTGGGTCTCCTCGATGTCCGAGGCCCAGGCGGAATGCCGGTCGACCGGGTCGACCGAGAGCCCGATGATCTTCACGCCCCGCCGGTCGAACTCCGGCTTCGCCTTCGCCATGTAGCCGAGCTCGGTCGTGCAGACCGGGGTGAAGTCCTTCGGGTGGGAGAAGAGCACCGCCCAGGCATCGCCGATCCACTCGTGGAAGGAGATCGGGCCTTCCGTCGTCTGGGCCTGGAAATCCGGTGCCTCGTCGCCGATCTTCAGAGTCATTCGTCCTCCTTCGTCTCGAGGACCATACCTGGGCCCCCGCCGTTACTTCAAATTCTATAGCGGGCCGAGGGCGCCTCCCGCGCGGGCGGCGGCGGGCCCGGGTTGCGGTTTCCGCCCGCTGTTTCTATGCTCTGGAAGCGATGCCCGCGCCGGCGACCAGCTCCAGCTCGAAGGACGCCGCGATCGTCGCGCGCAAGAAGCCCGCGCGCTAGTCGGCTTCCCGTCCCCGCCTCGCCGACTAGCTCCAGATCCCGGCGGGGCCTTTCCCGTAACGCGAAAGGTTCTCTCTGTGACGCACCGCGCCACGCCGTCCCCCATCCCGAGGAAGCGCCCGACCGGCCGGATCGGCCTCTACGACCCCGCGTTCGAGCACGACGCCTGCGGCATCGGCGCCGTCGCGAAGCTCGACGGCGTCCCGACCCACGAGACGGTCGTCCGGGCGATCCGGGCTCTTGAGAACCTCGAGCACCGGGGGGCGACGGGCGCCGACCCGAGAACGGGCGACGGCGCCGGGATCATGATCCAGCTGCCCGACCGCTTCTTCCGGAGCGTCCTCGGCGAGGAGCTCCCGCCGCCCGGCCGCTACGGCGTCGCCGTCTGCTTCCTGCCGCGGGAGGACGAGGCGCGCCGGGCCGAGCTCGAGCGCCTCGTCGCGCTGACCGTCGAGGAGGAGGGGCAGCGCGTCGTCGCCTGGCGCGACGTCCCGCTCGACCTCTCCGGGATCGGGACGACCGCAGCCGCCGTCGCGCCGGTCGTGCGGCAGCTCGTCGTCGCCGCCGCGCCCGGCCTCGACCAGGACGCGTTCGAGCGCAAGCTCTACGTGATC
This sequence comes from Gaiellaceae bacterium, assembly GCA_035650615.1. Lineage (GTDB taxonomy): Bacteria > Actinomycetota > Thermoleophilia > Gaiellales > Gaiellaceae > PALSA-600. The sequence goes on from DASRHI010000026.1 coordinate 5,432, forward strand.
CGCCGCGTCGCCGAGCGCGCGGCCGGGCCCGACCTCGCCTTCCCGAGCTTCTCCTCCCGCACGATCGTCTACAAGGGGATGCTGATGGCGCCGCAGCTCCTCGGCGCCTACCCGGACCTCGCCGACGAGCGCGTCGAGTCGGCGCTCGCGCTCGTCCACTCGCGCTTCTCGACGAACACCTTCCCGAGCTGGGAGCTCGCGCACCCCTACCGGATGATCGCCCACAACGGCGAGATCAACACGCTGCGCGGCAACGTCAACTGGATGCGCGCGCGCGAGTCCCAGCTCGCCTCCGACCTCTTCGGCGCCGACCTGCGCAAGGTGCTGCCGGTCGTCCGCGAGGGCGGCTCCGACTCGGCGAACTTCGACAACGTGCTCGAGCTGCTCGTGCTCGCGGGGCGCTCGCTCCCGCACGCGCTGATGATGATGATCCCCGAGGCCTACGAGGGCCGCGACGACGTGTCCGACGAGCTGCGCGGCTTCTACGACTTCCACGGCTGCCTGATGGAGCCGTGGGACGGGCCGGCCGCGATCGCGTTCACCGACGGCCGCGTGATCGGCGCCACGCTCGACCGCAACGGCCTCCGCCCGGGCCGCTGGCTCGAGACCCGCGACGGCTGGGTCGTGCTCGCGTCCGAGACGGGCGTCCTCGACGTCCCGCCGGAGGACGTGCTCCGGAAGGGCCGGCTCCAGCCCGGGAAGATCTTCCTCGTCGACCTCGAGCGCCACCGGGTCGTCCCGGACGAGGAGCTGAAGCACGAGATCGCGACGCGACGGCCGTACCGGGCCTGGTACGAGCTCGGCAACGTCCGGCTCTCAGACCTGCCGGAGCGCTCGCCGCGCGTGCCGCGCGGCGAGCCGCTGCGCAGCCGCCAGCTCGCGTTCGGCTGGACGCAGGAGGACCTGAAGGTCATCCTCGCGCCGCTCGCCCGCAACGCGGAGGAGGCGATCGGGTCGATGGGCAACGACCTCGCCCTCGCCGTGCTCTCCGACCAGCGGCCGCTCCTCTACAGCTACTTCAAGCAGCTCTTCGCGCAGGTGACGAACCCGCCGATCGACTCGACGCGCGAGTCGATCGTGATGAGCGTCGCGACGAGCGTGGGCTCGGAGCACAACCTGCTCGACGAGACGCCGGAGCACGCGCACCAGCTCGTGATCGGCCAGCCGATCCTGCGCAACGCCGAGCTCGAGAGCCTCCGCCAGGTCGACTCCCACGTCTTCAAGGCGCACACGATCGACATCACGTGGCCGGTCTCGCACGGGCCCGAGGGGCTCGAGAACGCGCTCGAGCGGATCTGCCTCGAGGCCGACCGCGTGCTGCGGGTGGGCGTCAACATCCTCATCCTCTCCGACCGCAACGTCTCGGCCGCGCGGGCGCCGATCCCGGCGCTGCTCGCCGTCTCGGCCGTCCACCACCACCTCGTCCGCGAGGGCACCCGCCTCCAGACCGGGCTCGTGGTCGAGTCGGGCGAGCCGCGCGAGGTGCACCACTTCGCGACGCTGATCGGCTACGGCGCGGCGGCCGTGAACCCGTACGTGATGCTCGAGACGCTCGACCAGCTCGTCGACGAGGGCGTGCTCGAGCTGACGAAGGAGCAGGCGCACGCGCGGGCGATCAAGGGGATCTCGAAGGCGCTCCTGAAGACGATCTCGAAGATGGGGATCTCCACGATCTCGTCCTACTGCGGCGCGCAGATCTTCGAGGCCGTCGGGCTCGCGCCCGAGCTCGTCGAGCGGCACTTCACCGGCACGCCGTCGCGCATCGCCGGGATCGGCCTCGACGTGCTCGCCCGCGAGGCGCTCGACCGGCACGCGCGCGCCTACCCGGGGGGCGACGGCCTGCTCCCGCTCGGCGGCGTGTACGCGTGGCGCGCCGACGGCGAGCGCCACCTCTGGAACCCCGAGACGATCGCCCTCCTCCAGCACGCGGTGCGGCACGGGGGCGCGCAGACCTACGAGGAGTACTCGCGCCAGGTGAACGAGGACGCCGCACGGCGCGCGACCCTGCGCGGGCTGCTCGACTTCGCCTACCCGGAGGACGGCGGGATCCCCCTCGAGGAGGTCGAGCCGGCGGCCGAGATCGTGAAGCGGTTCTCGACCGGCGCGATGTCGCTCGGCTCGCTCTCGCGCGAGGCGCACGAGACGCTCGCGATCGCGATGAACCGCATCGGCGGGAAGTCGAACACCGGCGAGGGCGGCGAGGACCCGGTGCGGTACGTGCGCGACCCGAACGGCGACTCGCGCCGGTCGGCGATCAAGCAGGTCGCGTCCGGACGCTTCGGCGTCAACATCCACTACCTCGTCAACGCCGACCAGCTCCAGATCAAGATGGCGCAGGGCGCGAAGCCGGGCGAGGGCGGCCAGCTCCCCGGCCACAAGGTCGACGCCTACATCGCGAAGATCCGCTTCACGACGCCGGGCGTCGGGCTGATCTCCCCGCCGCCGCACCACGACATCTACTCGATCGAGGACCTGAAGCAGCTCATCTACGACCTGCGCTGCGCGAACCCGGACGCGCAGGTGTCGGTGAAGCTCGTCTCCGAGATCGGGGTCGGGACGGTCGCCGCCGGCGTCGCGAAGGCGAACGCCGACCACGTCCTGATCTCGGGCCACGACGGCGGCACGGGCGCCTCCCCGCTCTCGTCGATCCAGTGCGCCGGCATCCCGTGGGAGATCGGGCTCGCGGAGACGCAGCAGACGCTCGTCCTCAACGACCTCCGCTCGCGGATCTGGGTGCAGACCGACGGGCAGCTGAAGACCGGCCGCGACGTCGTCGTCGCCGCCCTGCTCGGAGCCGACGAGATGGGCTTCTCGACCGCGCCGCTGATCGCGGCGGGCTGCGTGATGATGCGCGCCTGCCACCTGAACACGTGCCCGGTCGGGATCGCCACCCAGGACCCGGAGCTCCGCCGGCGCTTCGCCGGGACGCCCGAGCACGTCGTCAACTTCTTCTTCTACGTCGCCGAGGAGGCGCGGCGGATCATGGCGCGGCTCGGGGTGCGGCGCTTCGAGGACCTGATCGGCCGCGTCGAGCTCCTGCGCACGAGCGGGGCGATCGAGCACTGGAAGGCGCGCGGCGTCGACCTGTCGGCGCTCCTCGCGCGGCCGGACGTCCCCGACGACGCGCCGCGCCGGCGCCTCCACGCCCCGGAGTCGCCGCTTCCCGGCGCGCTCGACTGGGAGCTCGTCGAGCTGGCGAGGCCCGCGCTCGAGCACGGGACGCCGGTCGAGGCGGAGGTGCCGGTCCGCAACGTGAACCGCACGGTCGGCGGGCTCCTTTCCAGCGTGGTAACACGCGAGCACGGGCCCGGAGGGCTGCCGGCCGGGACGATCCGGCTCACGCTGCGCGGCTCGGCCGGGCAGTCGTTCGGCGCCTGGCTCGCGCCGGGCGTCGAGCTCACCCTCTACGGCGACGCGAACGACTACACCGGCAAGGGCCTCTCCGGCGGCACGATCGCGGTGCGGCCGCCGGAGGGCGCCGCGTTCGCGGCGGAGGAGAGCGTGATCGTCGGCAACACCGTCCTCTACGGCGCCACGGCGGGCAAGGCCTTCTTCCGCGGCCTCGCCGGCGAGCGCTTCGCGGTCCGGAACTCCGGCGCGAGCGCCGTCGTCGAGGGCGTCGGCGACCACGGCTGCGAGTACATGACGGGCGGCCGCGTCGTCGTCCTCGGCCGGACCGGCCGCAACTTCGCCGCCGGCATGAGCGGCGGGATCGCGTACGTCCTCGACGAGGACGGCCGCTTCGAGCGCCGCTGCAACATGGAGCTCGTCGGCTTCGACCCGCTCGAGGACGAGGACGTCGAGACGATCCGCGCGCTCGTCGCCGAGCACGCCGAGCGCACCGGCTCGCCCGTGGCGGCGCGGGTGCTCGAGCGCTTCGACGAGACGCTGCCGAAGTTCGTGAAGGTGATGCCGCACGACTACAAGCGGGCGCTCGCCGAGCTCGCCTCCGGCGAGCTCTCCTACCCCGACGACCACCCCGTCTCGAGCGGCGGCGAGGGGTTCGTGATCACGGAGTCGGAGGCTCCGGCCGCGGCCTAGCATGGGCGAGCTGGGAGCCTTCCTCAAGGAGGAGCGGGCCGACGCGCCCGAGCGGCCGCCGGCGGAGCGCGTGCGCGACTTCCGCGAGTTCGTCCGGACGCTGCCGGAGCCCGAGCTCGAGCGTCAGGGCGCGCGCTGCATGGAGTGCGGCGTCCCCTTCTGCCACAACGGCTGTCCCGTCAACAACCTGATCCCGGACTGGAACGACCTCGTCTACCGCGGCAAGTGGCGGGAGGCGATCGAGCAGCTCCACCGCACGAACAACTTCCCCGACTTCACGGGCCGCCTCTGCCCGGCGCCGTGCGAGGCGGCGTGCGTGCTCGAGATCCGCGAGGGCGAGGCGGTCACGATCAAGCAGATCGAGCTCGCGATCGTCAACCGCGCCTGGGACGAGGGCTGGGTGCAGCCGAAGCCGGCGGCGCAGAAGACGGGTCGCACGGTCGCGGTGATCGGGTCGGGCCCGGCCGGCCTCGCGTGCGCGCAGCAGCTCGCGCGCGCCGGCCACTCGGTGACGGTGTTCGAGCGCGACGAGGCCGCCGGCGGGCTCGTCCGCTTCGGCGTCCCGGACTTCAAGATCGAGAAGGCGGTCGTGCAGCGGCGGGTGCACCAGCTCGAGGCGGAGGGCGTCGAGTTCCGGCTCGGCGTCGACGTCGGCGCCGACCTCGACCCGGCCGAGCTGCGGACGCGGTACGACGCGGTCGTCGTCGCGACGGGCGCGCGCGTCCCGCGCGACCTGCCCGTGCCCGGCCGCGAGCTCGACGGCGTGCACTTCGCGATGGAGTACCTCTACCAGCGCAACCGCTTCGTCGCCGGCGCCCCCGCGCCCGACCGCCCGATCACCGCGGCCGGGAAGCACGTGGTCGTGATCGGCGGCGGCGACACCGGAGCCGACTGCGTCGCGAACGCCCACCGCGAGGGGCCGGCGTCGGTGACGCAGGTCGAGCTCGTGGGCGAGCCGCCGGCCCGGCGCCCGGACGACGTGACTCCGTGGCCACGCTGGCCGTTGAAGCTGCGCGTGCCGTACGCCCTCAAGGAGGGCGGGGTGCGGGAGTTCGCGGTCTCGACGACCGAGCTCCTCGGCCGCGACGGGAAGGTCGAGCGGATCCGCTTCGTGCAGAACTCCGGCACGCCGCCCTTCGAGCCGGTCCCGGGGACCGAGGAGGAGCGCCCGGCCGACCTCGTCCTCCTCGCCATGGGCTTCCTCGGCCCCGAGCCCGCGCTCCTCGAGGCGCTCGGCGTCGAGCGCGACGAGCGGGGCAACGCGAGGACCTCGGGGTACGCGACGTCGGTGGACGGCGTCTTCGCCGCCGGGGACGCCCGGCGCGGACAGTCGCTCGTCGTCTGGGCGATCCGCGAGGGCCGCGGGTGCGCCGCCGCGGTCGACCGCTGGCTCGCCGCCGAGGCGGCGGCGGCCTGACGACGGCGACGTCGTCCGCGGCCGCGCCGGCCGCCCGACCGCCCCGAACGGCCCGCGGCCGCTGCGCCATCGGCGGGGACCGGCCCCTGCCTGGGGCGGCTCGGGCCGCGGCCGGAGGGGCAGGTTTCAGCAAGTCCTAACCCCCGTCTTACCCGGCTCTTAAGAACGACGCGGAGGATGGGGCCACTGTGATGCGGCGCCACCTCAACCCTCCGACGAACGGCGACCCGCTCCAGCTGCGCCGTCCCGGCTCCGGGACGGCGCCCTCTCTCCTCACCCGCCAGCGGGCGGGTCTGCCCACCCCGGCGGCCCGCCCGCAACCCACCCCGGCCGCGCGGTGGCTGCCGGGGCTCGCCGCTCCGCACGGTGCCGCGGCAGCGGCGGTCCCGGGAGCCACCGCCGGCTGAACCGCCCGGCGCGGCCTTTCCCACGGCACCGGGAATGGCCACACTGAAGGAGATGACCATCCTCGTCGTCGACGACGACCAGGCCGTGCGCGAGTCGCTGCGGCGCGCGCTCTCGCTGCAGGGCTACGGGGTCGAGCTCGCGGCCGACGGCGAGGAGGCGCTCTTCAAGCTCCGGACGCACCCGAACGCGACCGACCTGCTCGTCGTCGACGTGCTGATGCCGCGCCTCGACGGGCTCGAGCTGACGCGGCGCCTCCGCACCGAGGGGAGCGAGCTTCCGATCCTGATGCTGACCGCGCGCGACCAGGTCGCCGACCGGGTCGAGGGGCTCGAGGCGGGGGCCGACGACTACCTCGTCAAGCCGTTCGCGCTCGAGGAGCTCGTCGCCCGCATCCGGGCGCTCCTCCGGCGCGCCGGCCCCGACGACGCCGCCACGACCCTCCGCTTCGCCGACCTCGAGCTCGACACCGGCACGCGCGAGGTCCGCCGCGGCGAGGACAGCCTCACGCTCACCCGCACCGAGTTCGCGCTGCTCGAGCTCTTCCTCCGCAACCCGCGCCAGGTGCTCACGCGCTCGGTGATCTTCGACCGCGTCTGGGGCTACGACTTCGGCTACGGCTCGAACTCGCTCGACGTCTACATCAGCTACCTGCGCAAGAAGACGGAGGCGGGCGGCAAGCCGCGGCTGATCCACACGGTCCGCGGCGTGGGCTACGCGCTCCGCGAGCGATGACCCTGCGGACACGCCTCGTGCTCGTCGTCACGGCCGCGGTCGCGGCGGCGGTCGTGCTCGCCTCCGTGCTCGTCTTCTTCATCGTCCGGAACGAGGTCTACGGGCAGGTGAACCGGAGCCTGCAGGCGCAGGCGCGGACCGTCTCGGGGCTCCCCGGGCTCGCGCTCGCGACGCCGCTCGGGCCGCCCAACCAGTACCTGCTCCACGTCCGGCAGCTCCCGTTCCTGAACCCGTTCCAGCTCGTCGACCGGAGCGGCGGCACCTACCGGCCGGAGCAGGGCTTCGAGCAGGTCGCGCCCCTCCTGCCCGGCGTGACCCGCGCCCGCGAGGTCGCCGCGGGCGAGCGCGGCGAGTTCTACTTCGACTCGCACTACAACGGCGAGCACGTGCGCCTGCTCGTGACGCGCGTCTCCCCCTTCGCGGTCGAGGTCGTCGCCTCGCTCGAGAACGTCGACCACGAGCTCGCGCAGATCAAGCTCTGGCTCCTGATCGTCGCGCTCGGCGGGATCGCGCTCGCGTCGATCGCCGGCTTCCTCGTCGCACGCGCGGCGCTGCGGCCGGTGCGCGAGCTCTCGGACACGGCCGAGCGCGTGCGGGCGACCCGCGACCTGACCCAGCGGATCCGCGTCGACGGGAACGACGAGCTGTCCCGCCTCGCCGCCACGTTCAACGCGATGCTCGAGTCGCTCGACGAGGCCGCACGGCGCCAGCGCAGGCTCGTGCAGGACGCCTCGCACGAGCTCCGGACGCCGCTCACGAGCCTGCGCACGAACATCGAGCTGCTCGCGACGCGCGGCGCCGACCTCGACTCCGACGACCGGGAGCAGCTCCTGAAGGACGTCGTCGAGCAGCTCGGCGAGATGACCGTGCTGATCGGGGAGCTGACCGAGCTGGCGCGCGGCGAGGAGCAGGAGCCCGCGCACGAGGTGGTGCGGCTCGACCTCGTCGCGCAGGAGGCGATCCGCCGGACGAACCGCAACCACCCCGACGTGCCGATCGTCGCGCACCTCGACCCGACCACCGTCGTCGGCGTGAGCGCGAGCCTCGAGCGCGCGATCGGCAACCTGCTCGACAACGCCGCCAAGTGGAGCCCCGCGGGGGAGCCCGTCGACGTGCGCCTCGCGGACGGCGAGCTGACGGTCAGGGACCGCGGGCCGGGGATCGCCGACGGCGACCTCCCCCACGTCTTCGAGCGCTTCTACCGCGCCACGTCGGCGCGGGGGATGCCCGGCTCGGGCCTCGGGCTCGCGATCGTGCGCCAGGTCGCCGAGGCGCACGGCGGCACCGTCGCCGCCGAGCGCGCGCCCGGCGGCGGCACCCTGATGCGGCTCCGGGTCGGGAACGGCAACGGCGCGGCGCCCGCCGAGGCAACTTCTTAGCCCGTTCTTATCCGGCGGTGGTTAGGTCCGCCGCGGTGTTCTACCTCTCGTACGTCCGCAGCGAGCTCCTCCGGCGCAGGAGCCGGACGATCCTCACGCTGCTCGGCCTCGCGATCGGCGTCGCGCTCGTGATCGTGATCTCGTCGCTCTCGCGCGGCCTCGACCGCGCGCAGGCGCAGGCGCTCGACCCGCTCTCGAGCATCGGCACCGACCTGACGGTGACCCTCGCCCCGCAGCAGGACGCGGGCGGCGCCGGTCCCGGCGGCTTCCCGCGAGGCGGCGGCGCCGGCGGCGGGGTCGTGCAGGCGAACGCCTCGGTGCTCACCGACCTCTCGAAGCTCGGCAAGCCCGGCGCGAAGTTCGACCACACCTTCCTCCTGCCGGGAACCCAGCTCACCTTCCCGGAGAGCCAGGCGGCCGAGATCGCCTCGCTCGAGGGCGTCGCGGCCGTCTCGTCCGGGCTCGTCCTCTCGGCCGTGCACCAGAAGGGGACGGTGCCGAAGATCGTCGCGAAGCTGAAGACCGGCGGGCAGCGGCTGACCGTGACCGGGCGCGTCCGCTTCCAGTTCACTCCGGCCGAGCAGGAGAAGATCCGCGAGTGCTTCCAGAAGGCGCTCGGCTCGGGCGGGGGCGCGGCGCCCGCGCCCGGCGGGGGCGGCGGCGGCAGCCTCCGGGGCGGCGGCGGCCGGGGCGGGATCGTCTCCTCCCCGGCGGCGCAGAAGTGCCTGCCCGAGCGGGTTCGCAACTACCGCCGGACGATCGTGACGCCGGAGCAGCTCGTGCAGCAGGTCGTGAACCCGCCGCAGACCGACATCACGAGCGAGACGTACTCGATCGCCGGCGTCGACACCGCTCACCCCGAGATCGGCCTCGTCACGCCGTCGCTCGTCACGAAGGGCCGCTACCTCCGCGGCGCGGACGAGGCGCTCGTCGCCGACGGCTACGCCGCGACGCACGAGCTCACGCTCGGCTCGAAGCTCGACGTGAACGGCTCGAGCTTCACCGTCGTGGGGCTGGTGAAGCCGCCGCTCGGCGGGCAGACGTCCGACCTCTACGTGCCGCTCGCGCGGCTGCAGTCGCTCGCGAAGCAGCGGGGCCTGGCGAACGTCGTGCTCGTGCGCGCGAGCGGCTCGAGCTCGGTCGGCGACGTGCAGAAGGAGATCGAGGCGCAGTTCCCGAGCGCGCAGGTCGCGAGCGCGAGGCAGGTCGCCGATCAGATCAGCGGCTCGCTCGTGGACGCGTCCGACCTCTCGCACCGCCTCGGCGTCGCGCTCGCCGCGCTCGCGGCCGTCGCGGCCTTCCTCGTCGCCGCGCTCCTCACGCTGACGTCGGTCGGCAAGCGGGTGCGCGAGCTCGGCACGCTCAAGGCGCTCGGCTGGACGCAGCGGCAGGTCGTGCGCCAGGTCGTCGGGGAGTCGCTCGCGCAGGGCGTCGCCGGCGGCGTGCTCGGGCTTGCGCTGGGCACGGCCGCGGCTGCGCTCATCGGCGCCTTCGCGCCGACGCTGACCGCGACCTCGACCACGGGCGACGCCGCCGGCGCGTTTGGGCTCGGCGCGCTCAGCGCGCGCACGGTCTCCGACAGCGTGGCGCTGACGGCGCCGATCGCGGCGACCGTGCTGCTCGTCGGGTTCGGGATCGCGCTCGCCGGCGGCCTCCTCGCCGGCGCCGCCGGCGCCTTCCGGGCCGCCCGCCTCCGCCCCGCCGACGCGCTTCGCACCGTCGAGTGACGTACGAGGTCCGCAACGCGTGCAAGTGGTTCGTCAAGGGGCCGGCGGTCGTGCGCGCGGTCGACGGCGTGAGCCTCGAGATCGCGCCGGGCGAGCTCGTCGCGCTCGAGGGGCCGAGCGGGTCCGGCAAGACGACCCTCCTGCAGCTTCTCGGCGCCCTCGACCGGCCGAGCGAGGGCAGCATCCTCTTCGAGGGGCGCGACCTCGCGACGCTGCGCGACCGCGAGCTGGCCGAGCTCCGCCTCCGCGCCTTCGGCTTCGTCTTCCAGCAGTTCAACCTGATCCCCACGCTGACGGCGCAGCAGAACGTCGAGGCGGGCCTGGCCCCGGCCGGCGTCCGCGGGCAGGCGCTCCACGAGCGCTCCGCCTCCCTGCTCGCCGAGGTCGGCCTCGCCGAGCGCGCGTCGCACCTGCCGGCGCAGCTCTCGGGCGGCGAGCAGCAGCGCGTCGCGATCGCCCGGGCGCTCGCGACCGAGCCGCGGGTGATCCTCGCCGACGAGCCGACCGGCAACCTCGACTCGGCGACGGGCGCGGAGGTGATCGACCTGCTCGCGGGGCTCGCCGCGCGGCACGGCGCCACGGTGGTCGTGGCGACGCACGACGCGGGGCTCGCCGCGCGGGCGCCGAGGCGGCTCGCGATGCGCGACGGGAAGATTCTTAGCCCGGTCTTAGCCTGAGCTAAGCGACGTCTAGGCCCGTTCGGGCACGATGGTCGTATGAGGTCACGTGCCCTCCTCACCGCAGCCGCGGCCTTCGCGCTGGCGGCCGCCGGCGCAGGCGCCGGGGCCGGGCTCTACGCGGCGATCGGCCCGGAGAAGACGAAGACGGTCGTGCAGGAGACGACGACGGTCGACCACTCGCAGCCCGCCACCGCGGCGAGCGGGCTCTCGATCAACGCGATCTACCAGCGCACCTACCAGGGGGTCGTCGACCTCACCGTGACGGGCGACCAGGGCCTCTCGCCGTTCGGCGGCGCGGACAGCCGCGCGGAGGGCTCGGGCTTCGTCTACGACGAGCAGGGCAACATCGTCACGAACCAGCACGTCGTCGCGGGCGCGAGCTCGATCACGGTCAAGTTCTGGAACGGGAAGACGTACACGGGCGAGGTCGTCGGCTCCGACAGCTCGACCGACCTCGCGGTCGTGCACGTCTCCGCCCCGTCCTCGCTCCTCCACCCGCTGACGCTCGGGGACTCGGACGCCGTGCAGGTCGGCGACGCGGTGATCGCGATCGGCAGCCCGTTCGGGCTCGAGGGGACGGCGACGAGCGGCATCGTGAGCGCGGTCCACCGCAGCATGCAGGCGCCGAACCGGTTCATAATCCCCAACTCGATCCAGACCGACGCGCCGATCAACCACGGCAACTCGGGCGGCCCGCTCATCGACGGCGCCGGCCGCGTGATCGGCGTGAACGCGCAGATCCAGAGCGACTCCGGCGGAAACGACGGCGTCGGCTTCGCGATCCCGTCGAACACGGTCAAGTCGGTCGTCTCGCAGATCGTCGCGGGCAAGACGGTCGCGCACGCCTACCTCGGCATCCGCGTCGAGGACTCGCTCTCGCCGCAGGGCGCCGGCGTCGTCGACGTCGTGCAGGACGCCCCCGCCGACCGGGCCGGCCTCCAGCCGGGCGACGTGATCGTCAAGCTGGGCGGAACGACGATCTCGAGCGGCGACGACCTCTCGAGCGTGATCGACTCGAAGAGGCCGGGCCAGACGCTGAGCGTGACCTACGTGCGCGACGGCAAGCAGCACACGACGACGGTCAAGCTCGGAACCCGTCCCTCGTAGCCTCCCTCACTCGAACACGAACGTCTTGTTCGCGTGCACGATCACGCGGTCCTCGACGTGCCAGCGGACCGCGCGTGCGAGGACGACCCGCTCGACGTCCCGGCCGATCCGCTCCAGCTCGTCCAGGTCGTGGCGGTGCGACACCCGCTCCACGTCCTGCTCGATGATCGGCCCCGCGTCGAGCTCCTCCGTGACGTAGTGCGCGGTCGCGCCGATGATCTTCACCCCGCGCTCGTGGGCGCGGCGGTAGGGGTCCGCGCCCACGAACGCGGGCAGGAAGGAGTGGTGGATGTTGATCACCGGCACGCCCAGGCGCGCGAGGAACTCGCCCGAGAGGATCTGCATGTAGCGCGCGAGCACGACGAAGTCGACGGCGGCGGGCTCGAGCAGCTCGAGCATGCGCGCCTCGGCCTCCGGCTTCCGGTCGCTCTCGACGGGCACGTGCGCGAACGGGATCCCGAACGTGCGCACGTCCGGCTCGAGGTCGGGGTGGTTCGAGATCACCTGCACGATCTCCGCGCCCAGCTCGCCGCGGCGCCCGCGCCAGAGGAGGTCGAGCAGGCAGTGCTCGTAGCGCGAGACGAGCACCGCAGCGCGCTTCGGACGCCCGTAGTCGAAGCGCCGCTCCATCCCGAACCTGCGCGCGACCTCGTCGTCGAACGCGCGCTCGAGCTCGGGCGGGTCGGCCCGCTCGGCGGCGAGGTCGAACTCGGTCCGCATGAAGAAGGTGCCGCCCTCCGCGTCCGTCGTGTGCTGGGCGGAGTCGACGATGTTCGCGCCGCGCTCGAAGAGGAAGCCCGAGACGCTCGCGACGATGCCCGGGCGATCCGCGCAGGCGATCAGGAGCCGGATGCGCGGCACGCGGCCGCTCAGGCCGTGACCGCGGGGCGGTCCTTCTTCACGCCGCCGGAGGTCTCGGCGACGATCTCGGCGGCGATCGCGAGCGCGACCTGCGCCGGCGCGCGGCCGCCCAGGTCGAGCCCCGCCGGGCCGTGGATGCGGTCGATCTCGGCCTCGGAGAAGCCCTGCTCCGCGAGGCGCGCCCGGCGGCGCTCCGCCGTCCGCTTCGCGCCGACGGCGCCGACGTAGCGCGCGCCCTTCTGGAGCGCGGCCGCGACGGCCGGGATGTCGAGCCGCTCCTCGTGGGAGAGGGTGACGACGGCGGTGCGCTCGTCGATCCGGTCGAGCACCTCGTCGGGCCAGGCCTTCACGATCTCGTCCGCGCTCGGCAGCCGCTCGCGCGTCGCGAGCGCGGCGCGGGCGTCGACGACGGTCGTGCGCCAGCCGAGCCGGCGGCCGTAGGCGCAGAGGTGCTCGGCGGCCTCCGCGGCGCCGAAGACGAGCACGCGCAGCGGCCCCTCGACGACCTCGGCGAAGATCCCGTCGTCGCGGAGGCCCGTGCCCTCGAGCACGCCCCGCTCGAGCCGCTTCTCGCCGGTCTCGACGTTCGTGTAGAGCGTCGCGTACTCGTCGGCGTCGAGCACCGCCCGCACCTCCCGCCAGAGCTCGGGGTCGGCCCGCTCGAGCCAGACGTCGATCTCCCCGCCGCAGGAGAGCCCGACCTCGAAGGCGTCGCTGTCGGAGACGCCGTAGTGGATCAGGTTGGGCGGGCCCCCGGCGAAGATCGCCTGCGCGCGCTCGGCGACGTCCGACTCGACGCAGCCGCCCGAGACCGAGCCGACGTAGCGCCCGCTCTCGGTGACGACGTACTTCGCGCCCGGCTGCCGCGGCGCCGAGCGGATCGTCGAGACGACGGTCGCGACCGCGGCCTGCTCGCCGCGGCCGGCCGCGGCCTCGATCGCGTCGAGGATCTGGCGCTCCACGCGCCTCAGGATACTCCGGCCGCCTGGAGCGGCGGCCCCACCGCCCCGCCGCGGCGGGCGCGGCCGGCCGCGCGGAGCGCCCGGCGGTAGGCCTCGCGGGCGGTCGCGCCGCCCGCCATCACCTCGCCGGTCGAGCGCATCTCGGGCCCACGGGTCGCGGCGCCGGGGAACCGCTCGGCCGGGAAGACCGCCTCCTTCGCCCAGGCGCGCGAGGGCCGGGCGCGCTCGGGGAGGCCGAGCGCGGCGAGCCTCTCGCCGAGCAGGAGCCGGACGGCGTGCTCGACGAGCGGCACCCCGGTCGCCTTCGCCACGAACGGCACCGTGCGCGAGGCCCGCGGGTTCGCCTCGAGCACGTAGAGACGGCCCCCGTGGAGGGCGAGCTGGAGGTTGAGGAGGCCGCGGGCGCCGAGCCCGCGCGCGAGCCGCGAGGCGACCTCGCGCAGCTCCCGCTCGAGCGCCTCGGAGACCGACGGGCCCGGGAGCACGCACGCCGAGTCGCCCGAGTGGACGCCCGTCGGCTCGACGTGCTCGAGCACGGCCGCGACCCAGGCGTCCTCGCCGTCGCAGAGCGCGTCGACGTCGAGCTCGAGCGCCCCTTCGAGGTAGCGGTCGACGAGGCACGGGCCCTCGACCTGCAGCTCCTCCGGGCGGTGCGCGACGTGCATCCCGCGGCCGCTCAGGACGTAGTGCGGGCGCACGAGCACCGGGTAGCCGATGCGGGCGGCCACCTCGCGCGCCTCCTCGAGGCTCGCGGCCTCGCCCCACTCGGGCGCGAGCTCGCCGGCGAGCTCGGCGAAGCGGCCGCGGTGCTCGGCGGCGTCGATCGCCTCGAGCGGGTCGCCGAGGAGCGGGAACCCGGCGGCCGCGAGCGCGGGCGCGAGCCGGAGCGGCGTCTGGCCGCCGAACGAGACCGCGACGCCGGCGGGCCGCTCGAGCTCGCAGACGTCGAGCACGGTCTCCTCGACGAGCGGCTCGAGGTAGAGGCGGTCCGAGGTGTCGTAGTCGGTCGAGACCGTCTCCGGGTTCGAGTTCACGAGCACCGCCTCGTACCCGAGCCGGTGGAGGGCCTGCGCGGCGTGGACGCAGCAGTAGTCGAACTCGATCGCCTGCCCGATCCGGTTCGGCCCGGCGCCCAGGACGACGACCGCCTTCCCCGACGGCTCCGGCCCCTCGTCGGCGCCCTCGTACGTGACGTAGTAGTACGGCGTCCGCGCCTCGAACTCGCCGGCGCAGGAGTCGACCGCGAGCCGCGCCGGCCGCCGCCCGGCGGGCGCCGCTCCCTCGGCCTCAGCGCCGCCCTCAGCGCCCGCGCCGCCCGCGCCGCCGCCGGCACGGCCCGCGGCGCCGCCCTCGCCCTCACGCCCGCCGGCCGGCCCCGCGCCCGCGCCCTCGCCCCCGTTCCCGCGTGTTACCATGCTAACACGGTGAGAGGAGCGGGAGCGGGCGGCCTCGCGCAGGCGCGAGAAGTCGGCGACCTCCCGCAGGCGCGCGGCGAAGTACGGGTGGATCCCCGGCGGCTCGAGCCCGCGCCGGGCGCACTCGAGCAGCAGGTCCCACCGCTCCGGCAGGGGCTCTCCGGCCCGCCGTGCCAGCACGCCGTCGTCGGCCGGGATCGCCGCCGGCGGGGCCTCGCGGCCGACGAGCGCCTTCCAGAAGGCCTCCGCGAAGGTGCGGCCGAGGCCGAGCGCCTCGCCGACCGCGCGCATCTCGGCGCCGAGCCGGGGCTCGGCGAGCGGGAACTTCTCGAAGTCGAACCGCGGCGCCTTGACCGCGACGTAGTCGAGCGCCGGCTCGAACGCCGCGGTCGTCTTGCCGGTGATGTCGTTGGGCAGCTCGTCGAGCGTGAAGCCGACCGCGAGCAGCGCCGCCAGCTTCGCGATCGGGAACCCGGTCGCCTTCGAGGCGAGCGCGGAGGAGCGGGAGACGCGAGGGTTCATCTCGATCACGCGGAACTCGCCCGCGTCGGGCGCGACGGCGAACTGGACGTTCGCCCCGCCCGTCGCGACCCCCACCGCCCGCGCGGTCGCGAACGCGGCGTCGCGCAGCTGCTGGTAGACGCGGTCGGGGAGCGTCTGCTGCGGCGCGATCGTCCACGAGTCGCCCGTGTGGATCCCCATCGGGTCGAGGTTCTCGATCGAGCAGACGACGACGGCGTTGCCGCGCGCGTCGCACATCACCTCGAGCTCGTGCTCCTGCCAGCCCTCGAGGTACTCCTCGACGAGCACCTGCCGGACGGGGCTCGTCGCGAGGCCGTGCGCGACCGCGCGGCGGAGCTCCTCCGGCGTCCGGGCGATCCCGCCGCCGGTGCCGCCGAGGGTGAAGGCCGGGCGCACGATCGCGGGCACCGGGAAGTCGACGTCCGGGGTGTGCGCGACGACGCTCCGCGGCGTCGGGAGACCGGCCGCGTGCACGGTCGCGCGGAAGAGCTCGCGGTCCTCGGCGCGCCGGATCGCCTCGAGGTCGGCGCCGATCAGCTCGACGCCGAGCGGCGCGAGCTCGACCGCCAGGTTGAGCGCGGTCTGGCCGCCGAGCGTCGGCAGGATCGCGTCCGGCCGCTCGCGCTCGATCACCTGCGCGACCGCCTCGGCGTCGAGCGGCTCGAGGTAGGTCGCGTCCGCCCACTCGGGGTCGGTCATGATCGTCGCCGGGTTCGAGTTGACGAGCACGACGCGGTAGCCCTCGCGCCGGAGCACGCGGCAGGCCTGCGCGCCGGAGTAGTCGAACTCGCACGCCTGCCCGATCCGGATCGGGCCGGAGCCGAGGATCAGGACCGAGCGAAGGTCGGCGCGCTTCGGCACGTGTCGGCCAGCCGGTCGAAGAAGGGGAGCGCGTCGAGCGGGCCCGGCGCCGCCTCGGGGTGGAACTGCACGCTCTCGAAGCCGTCGCCGCGCAGGCCCTCGCACGTGCCGTCGTTCAGCGACACGTGCGAGACGTCGCCGTTCGCGAGCACCGCGAAGCCGTGGTTCTGGACCGTCACGAGCACGCGTCCGGTCGCGACGTCCTGCACGGGGTGGTTCGCGCCGCGGTGCCCGAAGGGCAGCTTGAACGTCTCGTGCCCGAGCGCGAGCCCGAGGAGCTGGTGGCCGAGGCAGACGCCGAAGAGCGGCACCGCGCCGAGCAGGTCGCGGATCGTCTCCACCTGGTCGGTGAGGACGGCCGGGTCGCCGGGCCCGTTCGCGATCAGGACGGCGCGCGGCCGCGTCTCGAGGATCGCTCCGGCGTCCCACGAGCCCGGGACGACGAGCGCCTCGAGGCCGGCGGCGGCGAGCCGCTGCGGGATCGAGCGCTTCGAGCCGAGGTCGACGACGGTGACGCGCGGGCCGCGGCCGACCGCGAAGACCTCCTGCGTCCCGACCTTGCGGTCGAGCGGGCGGCCGTCGATCGGCGGCTCGGCGAGCGCGCGCGCGTGCAGCTCGTCGACCGGCGCGTCCCCGAGCGCGCAGCGGAGGACGCCGCCGTCCCTGATCCGGCGCACGAGCGTGCGCGTGTCGACGCCCGAGAGCGCGACCACCCCCTGCGCGCGCAGCCAGGCGGCGAACTCGGGGCGCACGTCGCGCATCACGACCCCCTCGCACTGGACGCGCTCCGACTCCATGCGCGCCTCGTCCACGCCGTAGGTGCCGATCAGCGGGTAGGCGAAGCAGAGCACCTGCGCCACGTAGCTCGGGTCGGTGACCGCCTCCTCGTAGCCCGTCATCGCGGTCGTGAAGCAGGCCTCGCCGGCGGCGACGCCGGGGGCGCCGACGCCCGCGCCCGGGAAGACGGTGCCGTCCTCCAGCACCAGCTTGTGCATAGATTCCACCTTCGTGCATAATACGCAAATGCCGACCGCCGCCATCGTGGGCTCCGCCGGGTACACGGGGCAGGAGACGCTCGACCGGCTGCTGGGGCACCCCGCGCTCGAGCTCGTCGCGCTCGGCTCCGACTCCCACGCCGGCAGCGGCGCGCAGGCGCTCGACCCGCGCCTGAACGGCGCGCTCCCGGCCTTCGTCCCGAACGCGGAGGCGGCGGCGAGCGGCGCCGACGTCCTCTTCCTCTGCCTCGGCCACGACGAGGCGGCCGCCTTCGAGCCGCCGGCGGCGGGCGTCGTGGTCGACCTCTCGGGGGCGCACCGGCTGCGCGACCCGGCGGTGGCCGAGCGCTGGTACGGCACCGCTCCCGGCGCGTGGTCGTACGGCCTGCCCGAGGTCTCGCCGCCGGAGGGCCGCCTGATCGCGAACCCAGGCTGCTACGCGACGGCGGCGCTGCTCGCGCTCTGGCCGCTGCGCGACGCGCTCCGCGGCCCGGTCGTCGTCGACGGCAAGTCGGGCATGACGGGCGCGGGCCGCGGGCTGAAGGCCTCGACGCACGCCGGCTTCGTGCTCGAGAACGTCTCGCCCTACGCCGTCTCGGGCCACCGTCACGCCCCCGAGGTGGAGCAGGCGCTCGGCCGCGAGATCTGCTTCGTCCCGCACCTCCTCCCCGTGCGCCGCGGGCTGCTCGCCACGTGCTACGCCGACTGCGGCGGCGCCGACGCGCGCGCCCTCCTCGAGTCCGCCTACGCCGCGAGCGAGGTCGTGCGGGTGCTGCCGGAGGGCGTCGTGCCCGAGATCGCGCGCGTCCACGGCACCGACGCGGCCGAGGTCGGCGTCTTCTCGAACGGCGACACGACCGTCGCCGTGTGCGCGATCGACAACCTCGGCAAGGGCGCGGCCGGTCAGGCGGTGCAGAACGCGAACCTCGCGCTCGGGCTGCCCGAGACGGCGGGGCTGCGGCTCCAGGGGGTGCTCGTGTGAGCGTCACGGCGGCACGGGGCTTCGCCGCGTCCGGCGTCGCGGCCGGGATCCGCCGGCGCGACCGGCGCGACCTCGCGCTCGTGCGCTCGCTCGAGCCCGCGGTCGGGGCGGCGATGTTCACGCGCAACCGCGTCCAGGCAGCCTGTCTGCAGGTCTGCCGGGAGCACCTCGCGCTCGCCGAGCCGCAGGCGGTCGTCGTCAACTCCGGCATCGCCAACGCCGCCACCGGCGAGCGGGGCGTGCTCGACGCGCTCGCGACGACGGCCGAGGCCGCGCGCCACCTCGGCCTCTCGGCCGAGGAGGTGCTGCCGCTCTCGACCGGCGTGATCGGCGTGCGCCTGCCCATGCACAAGCTGCTGCCGGGGCTCGCGGACGCGGCCGCGGCGCTCTCGGAGGACGGCGGCGCCGACGCGGCCGAGGCGATCATGACCACCGACACGCGGCCGAAGACGGCCGCGCTCGAGCGCGGCGGCTTCGTCGTCGGCGGGATGGCGAAGGGCTCGGGGATGATCCACCCGGACCTCGCGACGATGCTCGCCGTCGTCACGACCGACTACCCGCTCGGGCGCGGCGAGGCGATCGAGTTCCTGCGCCCGGCGGTGGAGCGGAGCTTCAACGCGATCTCGGTCGACGGCGAGCCCTCGACGAACGACTGCGTGATCCTGCTCGCGAACGGCGCGAGCGGCGCGGCGCGCGACGACGCCGCGTTCGCGGAGGCGCTGGACGAGGTGTGCGCCGAGCTCGCCCGCCAGGTCGTCGCCGACGGCGAGGGGATCACCGTGCTCGCCGAGATCAACGTCAGCGGAGCCGTCGACGACGCGCAGGCGAAGGCGATCGCGCGCCGCATCGCCACCTCGCCGCTCGTGAAGACGGCGCTCTTCGGCCACGACGCCAACTGGGGCCGCGTGCTGATGGCGGCCGGCTCGGCGCCCTGGAACGGCGGCTACGCGCAGGTCGAGCCCGAGCGGATCACGCTCCGCTACAACGGCACGGTCGTGCTCGACCGCGGCGCCCCGACGGACGTCGAGCCCGACGTGTCGGGGCCGTCCTGCGCGATCGACCTCGACCTCGGCCTCGGGCCCGGGAAGGCGAGCTACCTGACGAGCGACCTCTCCTACGACTACGTCCGCATCAACGCGGACTACAGAACGTGAGTCGCTTGGTGATCAAGGTCGGTGGTGCGGTGGCGCGGGACAGCGCGAGCCACCTGCTCGAGTTCGCCGCCCGAGGCGACGAGCTCTGCGTCGTCCACGGGGCGGGCCCGCAGATCACGCTCGAGATGGAGCGCGCGGGCATCCCGGTCGAGTTCGTCGGCGGCCGCCGCGTGACGACGCCGGCCGCCCTCGAGATCGTGCGGGCCTCGTTGCAGCGTGTCAACACGCTGATCTGCGACGCGATCGGCGAGCGGGCCGTCGGCCTCTTCGGCGACGAGATCGGCCTCAAGGCCGAGCGGGTGCCGGAGCTCGGCCTGGTCGGCGACCCGCTGCCCTCGCGGCCGCAGGCGATCCTCGACGCAACGAACCGGGGTCAGACCCCGGTCGTTGCGCCGCTCGCCGAGGGGCCGCTGAACGTCAACGCCGACGAGGCCGCGGCGGCGCTCGCGCTCGGGCTCGGCGCCGACCGGCTCCTCTTCCTCACCGACGTCGACGGCCTCATCCTCGGCGGCGAGGTCGTCGACGAGATCGGCGCCGACGACGCGAGCGAGCTGCTCGAGGGCGGGACGCTGCAGGGCGGGATCGTCCCGAAGCTCCACGCCGCGGTCACCGCCGCACGAGGCGGCGTCGCCGCCACCATCGGCGCCACGGCGGTGGTCGCGTGAGCGTCCTCACCGGCACGCCGCTGCTCCCGGCATACGCGCGCTTCCCGGTCACGTTCGTGGACGGCGAGGGCTCGTGGCTCGTCGCCGACGACGGCCAGCGCTACCTCGACCTGCTCGCCGGCATCGCCGTCGTCGGCCTCGGCCACTGCCACCCGGGGCCGCTCGCGGCGGCGCGGGCGCAGCTCGAGCGCCTCTGGCACGTGTCGAACCTGTACTCGACCGAGCCGATGGAGCACCTCGCCGAGCGCCTGTCCGACCGCTTCGGCGGCGCGCACGCGTTCTTCTGCAACTCCGGCACGGAGGCGGTCGAGGCCGCGCTCAAGTGGGCGCGCAAGGCGACCGGGAAGACGGAGCTCGTCGCGCTCGAGGGCTCCTTCCACGGCCGCACGATGGGCGCGCTCTCGATCACCGGGCAGCCGCCGAAGCGGGCGCCGTTCGAGCCGCTCGTCCCGGGCGTCCGCTTCGCGACCCCTGAGACGCTCGCGGACGCGGTCGGGCCCGACACGGCCGCGATCGTGCTCGAGCCCGTCCAGGGCGAGGGAGGCGTGAGGCCGCTCGCCGCCGCGACCCTGGCCGAGGCCCGGGAGCTCGCCGACGAGGCGGGCGCGATGCTCGTCTTCGACGAGGTCCAGACGGGCGTCGGGCGCACGGGCGAGTTCTTCGCGTGGCAGCGCACGGGGGTGCGGCCGGACGCGGTCACGCTCGCGAAGGGGCTCGCGAACGGGCTGCCCGTCGGGGCCCTGCTCGTCCGGGAGGGCGCCCCGACCGGCTTCGTCCCGGGCGACCACGCCTCCACCTTCGGCGGCAACCCCGTCGCCTGCGCCGCCGCCTGCGCCGTCGTCGACGCGGTCGACGACGAGCTCCTCGCCCACGTCCGCGACGTCGGCGCCCTCTTCGCGGAGGCCCTTCCGGACGTGCGCGGCGCCGGCCTCCTGCTCGCGGTCGAGCTGCACCGCCCCGCCGGGCCGGTCGCGCACGCCGCGCTCGAGCAGGGCGTGCTCGTCGGCACCGCGGGCGAGACTGCGCTCCGGCTGACGCCGCCGCTCACGATCTCGCGGGAGGAGGCGCAGCGCGGGATCGGGCTCCTCCGCGAGGTGCTCGGCGCGTGACGACGAAGACCGAGCGGCAGCAGCGGATCCTGCGCCTCGTCGAGGAGCGCCACCTCTCGACGCAGGCCGAGCTCGCGGAGGCGCTCCGCGAGGAGGGCTTCGACACCGTGCAGACGACCGTCTCGCGCGACGTCGCGCAGCTCGGGCTCGTGAAGGTGCGGAACGGCGACGGCAGGCTCGTGTACGCCCGGCCGGGCGCGGCCGACCTGCGCCGCCTCGACGAGCTCGCCGCCGCGATGCGCCGCTGGGCGACGGGCATGACGCCCGCCGGTCAGCTCCTCGTCGTCACGACCCCGAACGGCCTCGCGGCGCCGCTCGCCGACGCGATCGACGAGGCGGGCCTCCCCGACGTCGCCGGGACGATCGCCGGCGAGAACACGATCTTCGTCGCCGCCCGCGACGGGACGACGGGCGCCGACCTCGAGGAGCAGTTCCGCCACCACCTCGAGCGGGGCTCGTGACCGGGAACAGGCGCGTCATCCTCGGCTCGCTGCCCGTCGGCGAGCGCGTCGGCATCGCGTTCTCGGGCGGGCTCGACACCTGCTGCGCGATCGCGTGGATGCGCGAGAAGGGCGCCGTGCCGTACGCGTTCACGGCCGACCTCGGCCAGTACGACGAGCCGGACGTCGGCGCGATCCCCGAGAGGGCGCGCCGCTACGGCGCCGAGGACGCGTTCCTCGTCGACTGCAGGGACGCGCTCGCGCGCGAGGGTCTCGCCGCGCTCCAGTGCGGCGCCTTCCACATCCAGACGGCGGGCAAGCGCTACTTCAACACGACGCCGCTCGGCCGGGCCGTCACCGGGACGCTGCTCGTGCAGGCAATGGCCGCTCACGGGATCGACATCTGGGGCGACGGCTCGACCTACAAGGGCAACGACATCGAGCGCTTCTACCGCTACGGCCTGCTCGCGAACGCGTCGCTGCGGATCTACAAGCCGTGGCTCGACACCGCGTTCGTGTCCGAGCTCGGCGGGCGCAGGGAGATGAGCGAGTGGCTCGAGGCGCGCGGCCTCCCGCACGGGAGCTCGGTCGAGAAGGCGTACTCGACCGACGCGAACCTCCTCGGCGCGACGCACGAGGCGAAGGACCTCGAGCTCCTCTCCACGAGCATGAAGATCGTCGAGCCGATCATGGGCGTCGCGCACTGGGACCCCGCCGTCGAGATCGAGCCCGAGGTCGTGACGATCCGCTTCGAGCACGGCCTGCCGGCCGGCGACCCGGTCGAGGTGATCCGCACCATGAACGAGATCGGCGGCCGCCACGGGCTCGGCATGTCCGACCAGATCGAGAACCGGATCGTCGAGGCGAAGAGCCGCGGGGTCTACGAGGCGCCGGGGATGGCGCTCCTCCACGTCGCGTACGAGCGGCTGCTGACCGCGATCCACAACGAGGCGACCCTCGAGCAGTACGCGGTCGAGGGCAGGCGGCTCGGGCGGCTCCTCTACGAGGGGCGCTGGTTCGACACGCAGGCGCTGATGCTGCGCGACTCGCTGCAGCGCTGGGTGGCGGCGGTCGTCAGCGGCGAGGTCACGATCGAGCTCCGCCGCGGCGACGACTACACGATCCTCGACACGCGCGGCGAGGCGATCACGTACGACCCGGAGCGGCTCTCGATGGAGCGGAGCGCGACCGCCTTCAGCGCGACCGACCGCATCGGCCAGCTGCAGGTGCAGTGGAACGACATCGAGGACTCGCGGCGGATGCTGACGCGCCAGCGCGAGCTGCGCGGCGAGTCGCCGCTGGAGCTCGGGCCGTGACGCTCTGGGCCGGCCGCGTCGGCGCGGCGCCCGCTCCGGAGGTGTGGGCGTTCCTGCGCGCGCGCGACGCCGAGCTCCTTCCCTACGACCTCGAGGGGACCCGCCTGCACGCACGGCGGCTCGAGGCCGCGGGACTGCTCTCGGCCGCGGAGCTCGCGGAGGTCGAGCGGCGGCTCGCCGCGATCACCGCCGGCGACCTCGAGGAGGCCGACGAGGACGTCCACTCGGCGATCGAGCGCCTGCTCGGCGAGGTCGGCCGCAAGATCCACGCCGGCCGCTCGCGCAACGACCAGGTGGCGGCGGCGCTCCGCCTCTACGTCGCGGACGCCTGCCGCGAGGCCGAGGAGGCGCTCCGCGGGTTCGTCCACGCCGTGCTCGACCGCGCCGCCGAGGAGGCGGAGACGCCGATGCCCGGCTACACGCACCTGCAGCGCGCGATCCCCGTGACCGTCGGCCACCACCTGCTCGCGTGGGTCGAGATGCTCGAGCGCGACCGCGAGCGGTTCCGCTTCGCGGGCGCGCAGGCGCGCCCCTCGCCGCTCGGCGCGGGCGCGCTCGCGGGCTCGACGCTGCCGCTGCCGCCGCCGCCCGAGCCGATGCGCAACTCGATCGACGCCGTCGCCGACCGCGACTTCGCCCTCGACTACCTCTACGCGTGCGCCCTCCTCTTCGCGCACCTCTCCCGGATCGGCGAGGAGCTCGTGCTCTGGACGACGAGCGAGTTCGGCTTCGCGCGCCTGCCGGAGGAGGCGGCGACCGGCTCGTCGATGATGCCGCAGAAGCTGAACGCCGACGTCGCCGAGCTCGCCCGCGGCAAGGCGGGCACCGCGATCGGGCGGCTCGCCGGCCTGCTCGCGACCGTGAAGTCGCTCCCGCTCGCCTACGACCGCGACCTGCAGGAGGACAAGGCGCCGGTGTTCGCCGCGCGGGCCGACGTGGCGGGCGCGCTCGCGGCGCTCGCGGTGCTCGTCCGCGGCCTCGCGTTCGACCGCGAGCGGCTGGCGGCGGCCGCCGCCGACCCGCTCCTGCGCGCGACCGACGCGGCGGAGGCGCTCGTGCGCGAGGGCGTCCCCTTCCGCGACGCGCACGAGCGGGTGGCGGCGCAGGTGCGCGCGGGCACGTTCGAGGCGCCGCCGGCCGCGGACCGCGGCATCGACGCGGAGGCGGCGGTCGCGGCGGCGAGGGAGCGCTGGGCCGCGTGAAGGCGCCGGTCTCGCTGCGCGGGCGCGACTTCCTCCGCGTGCGCGACTTCTCGCGCGAGGAGCTCGAGACGGTGCTCGACCTCGCGGCCGAGCTGAAGGCGCACCCGCGGCCCCTCCTGCCGCAGAAGACGCTCGGCCTCGTCTTCGGCCAGCCGTCGACGCGGACGCGCATCTCGTTCGCGACGGCGATGATCCAGCTCGGCGGCGGCTTCGTCACGCTGACGCCCGACGAGATGCAGCTCTCGCGCGGCGAGTCGGTCCACGACACGGCGCACGTGCTCTCGCGCTACCTCGACGCGCTGGCGATCCGCATCCTCTCGCACGAGGAGCTCGAGGCGTGGGCCGAGGGGGCGGACATCCCCGTGATCAACGCGCTCACCTCGGCCGAGCATCCGTGCCAGGCGCTCGCGGACGTGCTCACGATCCGGGAGCGCCTCGGCGGGCTCGAGGGCGTGCGCGTCGCGTGGGTGGGCGACGGGACGAACGTGCTCGACTCGCTCGCCGACCTGGCGGCGGCGCTCGGCGCCGAAGTGGTCGCGGCGTGCCCGGAGGGGTACGACCCAGCGAGCGAGAGCCTGTCGCTCGTGCGCGACCCGCGCGAGGCGGTGCGCGGCGCGGACGTCGTCGCGACCGACATCTGGGTCTCGCTCGGCCAGGAGGCGGAGCGGGAGCGGCGCCTTTCCGACCTCGAGCCCTACCGGCTCGACGAGTCGCTCGTCGAGCTGGCGGCGCCGCACGCGATCGTCCTCCACTGCCTGCCCGCCCACCCGGGCGAGGAGATCTCGCCGGGCGTCCTCTACGGCGAGCGCTCGGCCGTCTGGGACGAGGCCGAGAACCGGCTGCACGCCCAGAAGGCGCTGCTCGTCGAGCTGCTCGCCTAGCCTGGACCGTCACCGAGATGTGCCGACAGTTGCGGCTCATCTCGTCTTCACCTTGTTGGCACCGTAGACGATGTCGGCGGGGATGCGGCCGCGGGTGAGGCGGCCGTTGTGGACGCGGCGGAAGTTGTAGTCGTCGAGGTAG
>DASRHI010000027.1:0-46443 GCA_035650615.1 Gaiellaceae bacterium
TCTACCGCACAAGCAGCGAACGCACCGCCGCGCTCGCCGGCTGGCTCGACTGGTACAACCGGCTCAGACCACACCGCTCACTCGGCCGCACACCACCACTCACCCGGCTCGCCGAGATGAACAACCTTGTCGGGACCAACAGCTAGGCCTCCGGCCGCTCGCGCGAGAACCAGCCGACCCAGACCGCGAGGGCGCCGCCGGCGACCGCGGCCCAGGCCCAGGTGAGACCGGGGTGGAGGACCGAGGGGAACTCCCAGCCCGACCAGCCGCGCACGACCACCTGCTCGTTCCAGAAGTCGTTCGCGACGTTCCCGGCGCCGTAGGCGAGCATGAGCGCGAGGTAGGCGCCGGCGAGCAGGCGCAGCAAGTCCGAGCGGAGCGTCGGGAGGAGGCGCGAGAGGAGGAGCGCGCAGAGGACGAGCAGGATCCCGTCCATCCCGTGGTGGTGGCCGCGGTGGACGGCTGGCGCCGACGCCGGCCCGCTCTCGTACAGCCATCCGAGCAGCGGGACGCCGTCGAGGAAGAACCCGAGGTCGGCGGCGGCCCAGACCGGCGCCGCGAGCAGGACGAGCACGGCGAGGGCGAGGCGCAGGCGGTCGCCGAGCGGCCGGCCGGCCCGGCCGGGCTCGCCGACGGGCGTGAGCAGGACCGCGACGGCGACGCCCGTGGCCGGGAGGGCGTTCACCCAGCGTGCGTCGAGGTCGTCCTCGTCGACGACGCCCGGCCAGAACACGACCGCGCAGAGGAGCCCCGAGGCGAGCGCGACCAGGCGCACGCCGCCGCGCAGCCGCTCGAGCGAGAGGGCCAGGATCGCGATCGCGACGAGGGCGACCGGGAAGTCGACGTAGACGAGGGCGCGGCCGGCGCCGCCGCGGAGCCCGCTCCCGGAGACGTGGTAGAGGTCCGCGGCCGGGAGCCGGGCGTAGGTGACGAGCACGGCGACGCCGACGAGCCCCGGGAGGAGCCAGGCGAGGATGGCTTCGCGGCCGCGCACGAGTGCGACCCTAAGGCGTTCCGGCCCGAGCCGCTACACTGGCCGGCCGGATGTCCAAGGTCTGCGCAGTCTGCGGGAAGAAGCCCGCCTTCGGGCACAACCGCTCGCACTCGATGGTCGCCACCAAGCGGCGTTTCGACCCGAACCTGCAGAGGGTGCGCATGCTCGTGGGCGGAGTCGCTCGGCGCGCGTACGTCTGCACGCGTTGCCTCAAGAGCGGCAAGGTCACGAAAGCGGTCTGAGGCAGGCGGTCCTCGACCGCGCCCGGGCCGCCCTCGGCGCGCTCGAGGCGGCGCGGCCGCGGCTCGACGACCTCAACGTCTACCCGGTGCCGGACGGCGACACCGGCACGAACCTCGCGCTCTCGTGGCGTGCGGTCGTCGACGCGCTCGAGGGCTCGCGCGCGGAGACGCGCGAGGAGCTCGCGCGCGAGGTGTCGCGGGCGGCGCTGATGGGCGCGCGCGGGAACTCCGGGGTGATCCTCTCGCAGGTCGTGCGCGGGGCGGCCGCGTCGCTCGCCGGCTCGGACGACCTCGCACGCGCGCTGCGGGCCGCGAGCGACGCCGCCTACGCAGGGGTGCGGGCGCCGGTCGAGGGGACGATGCTGACGGCGATCCGGGAGCTCGCCGAGGAGGCCGAGGCCGGCGGCGACCTCGACGCGATCGTCGCCCGCGGCGAGGCCTGCGTCGAGCGGACCCGGGAGCTGCTGCACGTGCTGCGCGAGGCGGGCGTGGTCGACGCGGGCGCGGCCGGGCTGGTGGAGCTCGTCCGCGGCCTCGCCGGCCGCGGGCCGGCGCCGGAGCGGGCCGCCCTCGCCGTCACGGTCCGGTCGCTCCACCGGG
Organism: Gaiellaceae bacterium; assembly: GCA_035650615.1. Lineage (GTDB taxonomy): Bacteria > Actinomycetota > Thermoleophilia > Gaiellales > Gaiellaceae > PALSA-600. Next base: position 1,837 of record DASRHI010000027.1, read on the forward strand.
AGCTCTCCCGCTACCGCTACTGCACGAGCTTCGTCGTCGAGGGCGCCGCCCTCGACGCGGGTGCGCTCGAGCGGGCGCTCGAGCCCGTCGGCGACTCGCTCCTCGTCGTCGGCGACGAGAGCGCGCTGCGCGTCCACGTCCACACCGACGACCCCGAGCGGGCGGTCTCGATCGGGCGGGCGGGAGGCGCCGTCGAGGCGCTCGACGTCGTCGACATGCACGAGCAGATCGCCGCGCGGGAGCGGCGGCTCGCGCGGCCCGCCTGCGCGGCGGTCGCCGTCGCGGCCGGCCCCGGCAACCGGCGCCTGCTCGAGAGCCTCGGGGCGGTCGTCGTCGACGGCGCGACGAGCCCGTCGCCCGGCGAGCTCCTCGCCGCCGTCGAGGCCGGCGACGCGCTCGAGGCGGTCCTGCTCCCGAACGGCCCCGAGGCCGTGCTCGCCGCCGAGCACGCCGCAGACCACGCCTCGAAGCCGGTGCTGGTGCTCGCGACGACGTCGCTGCCGGCCGGGCTCTCCGCGCTCGTCGCCTTCGACCCGGCGCTTCCGGCCGCCGCGAACCTCGAGGCGATGGCGGCGGCGGCCGCCGGCGTCGCGGCCGGGGCCGTGGAGGAGCACGAGGGCGCCTGGCGCGCCGCCGCCGACGGCGCGACGGTGGCGGAGGCGGCCTCGTTCGAGGAGGCCGCGCGGCTGCTCGTCGAGCACCTCCTGGCGGCGCCGCGGAGCGTGCTCACGCTCCTCGCCGGCGAGCGGTCGCCGCCGCTCGGCGGGCTGCTCGCCGAGCTCGCGGCCGCCCGGCCGGAGCTCGAGGTCGAGGTGCACGAGGGCGGCCAGGCGCGCCCCGCCCTGCTCGCGGCCGCCGAGTAAGCTGGTCCGGATGGGCGTCCGGGTCGTCCTGGTGGAGGACAACGACGTGTTCCGCGAGACGCTCGAGCTCCTGCTCGGCCTGCGGGGCGACATCGAGGTCGTGGCAGCCGTCGCGAGCGGCCAGGAGGCGGTCCGCGTCTGCGGCTCGCTCGAGCCGGACGTCGTGCTCGTCGACTACCGCATGCCGGGCCTGAACGGCGCCCAGACGACGGCCGAGGTGCTGCGCGCCTCGCCGCGCTCGCGGGTCGTCTGCCTGACCGCGTCGATCTCGCGCGCCGAGATGGAGAGCCTGCGCGACGCGGGCGCCGTCGCCTGCCTGACGAAGGACGAGGACCTCGAGCAGATCGTCGCCTCGATCCACTCGGCGGCCGCGGCCGCCGCGGCGTGAAGCTGACGGCCGCGAACACAGCGATCGTCCTCGACTCGACCGCCGACTTCCCGGAGGACCGGGCGCGGCGCCCGTCGTGGCGGGTCGTGCCGCTCTCGGTGCGCTTCGGCGACGAGAGCTTCCTCGACGGCGTCGAGCTCGGGCCGGACGCCTTCTACGAGCGGCTCGCGGCGGCGGCGGAGCCGCCGTCGACGGCGGCGCCCGCGCCGGGCGCGTTCGCGGCGGTGTACGAGGAGCTGGCCGCGGCGTACGCGCGCGTCTTCTCGCTCCACCTGCCGCGCACGCTCTCGGGCACGCTCGGCAGCGCGATCGTGGCGGCGCGGGGGTTCGCGAACGTGCGCGTCGTCGACACCGGCACGGTGTCGGCGGCGAGCGCGATGCTCGCGCTCGCGCTGCAGCGCAGGCTCGAGCGCGGCACGAGCGACGAGGAGGTGGACGCGCTCGTCGAGCGCTTCCGCGCCGAGCACGGCCTCCTGTTCACGCTCGAGACGCTCGACTACCTCGCCCGCGGCGGGCGGATCGGGAAGGCGGCGGCGCTCGCGGGCGCGCTGCTCGCGGTGAAGCCGATCCTGACCATCCGGGACGGAGAGGTCGTGCCGCTGAGGCGCGTGCGCGGCGCCCAGAAGGCGTGGGACGAGTTCCGGTCGGCGCTCCTCGCGGGCTCGCACGACGCGCCGTCGCTGCGCGTCGGGATCGTGCACGCCGCCGCCCCGGAGCGGCTGGCGGCGCTCGAGCGGGTCGTGCGGGAGGCGCGCCCGCGGGCGCGCGTCGAGGTCGCGGCGCCGCTCGGCGCCGTCCTCGGCGCGCACGCCGGCCCGGGCGCCGTCGGGCTCTTCTGGTTCGACGACCCGGAAGGCTGAGGTGGCCTGCCGTCCGGAGCGGGTCCTAGACTCCCGGGCCGGTGCCCGCGACGACCCGAAGCCCCTCGGGCCTCCCCGGCGTGGTCCGGACCGGTGAGTGGCCGCGCCCCGCCGGCTGGGGGCGGCCGGAGCGGCTCGACCTCGGCGTGGAGACGCTCCCGGACGTCGGCGCGGCCCTGGCCCGGCGGCTGCGCGCGCTCGGCGTCGAGCGGGTGCGCGACCTCCTCTTCCGGCGCCCCCGCCGCTACGAGGCGGCCGCGGACGAGGTCGCGATCGCCCAGCTCTGGCGCGACGAGGAGGTGGCGATCGCGGGCGTGGTCGAGAGCGTGCGGCTGCGGCGGCCGCGGCGCGGCCTCACGATCGTGACCGCCGCGGTCGCGGACGCGACCGGCCGGATCTCCGCGACGTGGTTCAACCAGCCCTGGCTCGCCGACCGCCTGCGGCCGGGCACCGCGGTGCGGCTGCGCGGCCGGCTCGGGCGGCACGGCTTCGACGTCCGCTCGTACGACCTCGGCGAGGCGCGCGCGACGGCGGACTACGCGCCGGTGTACGCCGCGAGCGAGCAGCTCCCGTCGCCGCGCATCCGCGAGCTCGTGCGCGGCGCGCTCGGGCTGCACGCCCGCGACGTGCTCGACCCGCTGCCGGCGGAGCTCGACGAGCCGCTGCGGCGCGACGCGCTCGCGGCGGTGCACTTCCCGGCCGACCTCGAGGAGGCCGAGCGCGCGCGGCGGCGCCTGGCGCTCGACGAGCTCGTCGCGCTGCAGCTCGCCGTCCTCCGCTCGCGCGACGAGTCGGCGGTCGCGGCGCCGCTCGCGGAGCCGGGCGAGCTCTCCGCGCGCTACCGGGCGGCGCTCCCGTTCGAGCTCACGCCCGACCAGGAGGCCGCGATCGCCGAGATCGACGGCGACCTCGCGCGGGCGGTGCCGATGCGGCGGCTGCTGCAGGGCGACGTCGGCTCGGGGAAGACGGTGGTCGCGCTCTACGCGCTCCTGCGGGCGGTCGAGAGCGGGCGCCAGGGGGCGCTGATGGCGCCGACGGAGACGCTCGCCGAGCAGCACTTCCTCACGATCGAGGGGCTGTGCGCGGAGCTCGGCGTGCGGGTGGCGCTGCTCACGGGCGGCGCGGGCGGGAAGCGCGTGCGGGCGGCGCTCGCGTCCGGGGAGGCGCAGCTCGCGGTGGGGACGCACGCGCTGATCCAGCGCGGCGTCGACTTCGCCGACCTCGCGGTCGCGGTGGTCGACGAGCAGCACCGCTTCGGCGTCGAGCAGCGGCGCGCGCTCGCGGAGCGCCGCTCGCCGCACGTGCTGCACATGACGGCGACGCCGATCCCGCGGACGCTCGCGCTCACGGTGTACGGCGACCTCGCCGTGACGGAGATCGCGAGGCCGCCGGCGTCGCGCCGGCCGGTCGTGACGGCCTGGGTGGGGGCGGAGCGGTCGAGCGAGGCCTACCGGCGGCTCGCCGCGCACCTCGACGCGGGCCGGCAGGCGTACGTCGTGTGCCCGCTGATCGAGGCGCCGGAGACGCGGGTCGCGCGCGCGGCGGAGGAGGAGGCCGAGCGGCTGCGGCGCGCGGAGCTCGCGGGCTACCGCGTCGGGCTGCTGCACGGGCGGCTGAAGACCGCGGAGCGGCGCGAGGTGATGCGCGCCTTCAAGGACGGGGAGCTCGACGTGCTCGTCGCGACGACGGTGATCGAGGTCGGCGTCGACGTCCCGAACGCGACGATCATGATCGTGCAGGAGGCCGACCGGTTCGGGCTCGCGCAGCTGCACCAGCTCCGCGGCCGGGTCGGGCGCGGGGCGGAGCAGTCGTACTGCCTGCTCGTCTCGCGCCCGAAGGAGGAGCTGACGGACGCGGCGCAGGCGCGCCTCGAGGCGCTCGTCGAGACGAGCGACGGCTTCGAGCTCGCGGAGCGCGACCTCGAGCTGCGCGGCGAGGGGCAGCTCCTCGGCACCCGCCAGTCCGGCCTCTCCGACCTCCGCTTCACGCGCCTGCGCGCCGACCGGGCGCTGCTCGAGCGCGCCCGCGAGCTCGCCCGCTCCCTGGCCGCCGAGGACGGGCCCTGGCACGACGAGGCCGACCGCCTCCTCGCGGGCGCCGACGCCGCCCCCCTCGCCTGACCCCGCGGACGGCTCCGCGCCGGCCGAGACGGCGGCGGCCGCCGGCCGCGGTCCCCCTTCGCGCAGGCTCCCCTGCGCCCGAAGGCGTGACGGAGCGTCCACGGGACGGGGCTAGGCTGGCGGCGATGCGGATCATCGCCGGCAGCCGCAAGGGGCACCGGATCGCGGCGCCGAAGGGGCACGCGACGAGGCCGACGTCCGACTTCGTCCGCGAGAGCGCGTTCAACCTGATCGGCCCGGTGGACGGCGCGAGCGTGCTCGACGTGTTCGCGGGCTCGGGCGCGCTCGGGCTCGAGGCGCTCTCGCGCGGCGCGGCGAGCGCCGTCTTCGTCGAGTCGGACCGGGAGGCGTGCCGCACGATCGACGCGAACCTCGGCAAGCTCCGCCTCGAGGCGACCGTCGTCTGCCAGGACGTCGTGCGCGCGCTCGCCGCCGAGCGCCGCACCTTCGATCTCGTGCTCTGCGACCCGCCCTACGACTACCCCGACCGCGAGCGCCTCGCGCCTGAGCTCCGCCGCGTGCTCGCGCCCGGCGGCCTGCTCGTCTACCAGACCGCCGCCCGCGACGAGCCGGCGGTCGAGGGCCTCCGCGTCCGCACCTCGCGCCGGTACGGCTCCGCGCGCCTTACGCTGTTCGAGCTCGAGGCGGACGGCACGGCGCCCGAGCGGTTCGACGAGACTCCCGAGACATCGATGATCACGAGCACTCCCGGCGAGCTGGAGCCGCGGGCTTGATCACGGCGATCTGCCCGGGCTCCTACGACCCCGTCACGAACGGGCACGTCGACGTGATCGCCCGCGCCGCGCAGATCTTCGACCGCGTCGTCGCCGGCGTGGTCGGGAACCCGCAGCACAAGCAGCCGATGTTCTCGATCGAGGAGCGGCTCGAGCTCACGCGCGACGCGCTCGCGCACCTCGGCAACGTCGAGGTCGACGTCTTCAAGGAGCTCGTCGTCGACTTCGCCCGCCGCTGGGAGGCCCGCGTGATCGTGAAGGGGCTCCGGGTGATCTCGGACTTCGAGTGGGAGTTCCAGATGAACCAGCTCAACCGCACCCTCGCCCCCGACATCGAGACCGTCTACGTGATGGCGAGCCCGCAGGTGAGCTTCGTCTCCTCGAGCGGCGTGAAGGAGATCGCGGCGTTCGGCGGAAATGTCGAGGAGCTCGTGCCGACGGCCGTCGCGCGCCGCCTCCGGGAGCTGTTCCCGGACGGTCGAGGCGGGACCCCGCTCAGCGCCCAGGAGTAAGATCCCGAGACCGATGGACGTCCTCGTACTGATCGACAAGCTCGACGACCTCGTGCACAACGCGAAGGCGGTGCCGCTCACCGACCAGGTCCGCATCGACCGCGAGGAGATCTACGACATCCTCGACCAGATGCGCGCGACGATCCCCGAGGAGATCAAGCAGGCGCGCTGGATCGTGAAGGAGCGCCAGGAGATGCTCGCCGAGGCGAAGCGAGAGCAGGACCGGCTGCTGCAGGAGGCGCGCGAGCAGGCGGTCCGCGAGGCCTCCCAGACCGAGATCGTCAAGCTGGCCGAGCGCCAGGCGCAGGAGATCATCGACGAGGCGCGGCGCGAGGCGCGCGAGATGCGCCTCGAGATGGAGGACTGGGCCGACGGCATGCTCGCGACGCTCGAGACGAACCTCGACAAGTTCCTCGGCGCGGTGCGGCGGGGCCGCGACCGGCTGCACGAGCGCTCGCAGGAGACCGTCGTCGCCGGGATCGGCCCGTCCGAGCTCGACGACGACGGCCCGGGCCTCTACTGAGGGCGGCGCGCCGATGCCGCTCCGGCCGTGGCTCGCGGCCGCGGCGGGCGGGACGGGCGTCGCTGCCGTCGCGGTCTCGACGACGGTCGCGCGGGGGAAGGCGCGCCCCGTCGTGCACGGCCGCTGACGGCATCGGAGCTACCCTGCACGGGTGACGAGCTTCGACCTCCGTCAGTTGAGGCTCCGTCCCGGCGAGGAGCACCGCGAGGCGATCGAGGTCGAGCTCCCGGCCTTCGAGTTCGGCGGGCAGCGCTACCTGCCGGTGCCCGAGCGCGTGCCGGCCGAGCTCGCGGTCACGCGCGCGACCACCGGGACGGTGCTCGCGCTGCGGCTCACGGCGCGGCTCCACGGCCCCTGCCACCGCTGCCTCGGCGACACGGCGCTCGAGGTGCCGGTCGCGGGCCGGGAGTACCAGGACGCCGCCCCCGAGACCGACGAGCTCACGACCCCGTACCTCGCGGACGACCGGCTCGACCTCTCCGCCTGGGCGCGCGACGCCGTCGCCCTCGCGCTCCCGGACAAGATCCTCTGCCGCCCCGACTGCGCCGGGCTCTGCCCCGTCTGCGGCGCGAACCTGAACGAGGAGCCGCACGCCCACGAGGAGGACGAGCCCGACCCGCGCTGGGCCGCGCTGGAGACGCTCCGGGACCGCCTCCGCTAGACTGGCCCGGCTGTGGCCGTCCCGAAGCGGAAAGTCTCGAAGTCGCGCCGCGACAAGCGGAGGGCGACGCACGCGCTCGAGGCTCCGCGCCTCTCGACCTGCCCGCAGTGCGGCTCCCCGAAGCAGGCGCACCGCGTCTGCCCGACCTGCGGCACCTACAAGGGCCGCGAGCTCGAGCCGCTCACCTTCCCGACCCGGTAGTGCGGGCCCGCGTCGCGGTCGACGCGCTGGGCGGTGACCGCGCCCCGGGCGAGGTCGTCGCCGGCGCGCTCGAAGCCGCCGCCGCCGGGATCGACGTCCGCCTCTACGGGCCCGCCGGCCTCGACGCCGGGGGCCTCCCGCTCGTCGACGCGCCGGAGCGGATCGAGATGGCCGAGAAGCCCGCCGAGGCCGTCCGCGCGAAGCCGGGCTCGAGCCTCGTCGCCGCCGTCCGAGCCGTCGCCGACGGCGACGCCGACGCGGTCGTCTCGGCGGGGAACACGGGCGCGATGCTCGCGGCCGGGCTCCTGCACCTGCGCCGGCTGCCGGGCGTGCTCCGGCCGGCGATCGCGGTCCCGATCCCGGCCCGCGCGGGCGTCTCGGTGCTGATCGACGGCGGCGCGAACGCGGACAGCCGGCCCGAGCACCTCGTCCAGTTCGCGACGATGGGCTCGATCTTCGCCGAGCAGATCCTCGGGCGGCCCCACCCGACCGTGAAGCTGCTCTCGATCGGCGAGGAGCCGGAGAAGGGCGACCAGCTCACGATCGGGGCGCACGCGCTCCTCCGCGAGGCGCCCGGCATCGACTTCCGCGGCAACGCCGAGGGGCGCGACCTCCTCCGCGGCGCCGCCGACGTCGTCGTCACCGGCGGCTTCACCGGCAACCTCGCGCTGAAGCTCCTCGAGGGCACGATCCGGGAGCTCCTCGACGCGCTCCGCGAGGAGATCGCCTCGACGCCCCGGGGCAAGCTCGGCGGCCTCCTGATCCGGCCGGCCGCGCGCCGCCTCCGCACGAGGCTCGACCCCGACACCTACGGCGGCGCCTACCTGCTCGGCCTCCGCGGCCTCGCCGTGATCGCCCACGGGAACTCCGGCCGCCGCGCCGTCGCGAACGCGATCCGGCTCGCCGCCCGGGGGGTCGAGCAGGGGGTCGTCGAGCGCCTGTCCGAGCGGCTGCCTGTGTATGATCGGCGCGCTTCCGAACCGGCCCCTACCCAATGAGGTGACATGGCAGCATCGCGTGAAGAGGTCTACGAGCGTGTCAAGGAGGTCCTGACCGAGCAGCTCGGTGTGGAGGAGAGCGAGATCACCGAGGAGGCGTCGTTCCAGGAGGATCTCGACGCGGATTCGCTCGATCTCGTCGAGCTGATCATGGAGCTCGAGGACCAGTTCGGGATCAAGATCTCGGACGAAGATGCGCAGAAGATCCAGACGGTCGGGCAAGCTGTCGACTACGTCACCTCGCACCAATAAGCACCAGCCCTCCCTCGCCGAGCTGATCGACGCCCTCCCGCCGGCGCGGGCGGCGTCCGCGTTCACCCACACGAGCTGGGCCGGGGAACGCTCCGAGTCCTACGAGCGGCTCGAGTTCCTCGGCGACTCCGTGCTCGAGCTGGCGCTCGCGCACGAGCTCTACCGGCGCTTCCCCGACTTCAACGAGGGGCAGATGGCGAAGATCCGCTCGCACGTCGTCTCCCGCGCGAGCTGCGCGGTCGTCGCCAGGGAGCTCGGGCTCGGCGAGCGGCTGCTCGCCGCCGCGGACGCGCCCGGGAGCGGGGAGCTCGCGCGGCTCGCGGGCAACCGGAACGTCCTCGCGGCGGTGCTCGAGGCGATCATCGCCGCGCTCTACCTCGAGCACGGCTTCGAGCAGATCGCGCCGGCCGTCGTCGCCGCGTTCGAGTCGCGGATCGAGTACGCCCTCACGAACCAGGTCGACCACAAGACCGACCTGCAGGAGACGCTCGCGCGCAGCGGACGGAGCGTCAGCTACGCGCTCCTGAACGCGGAGGGCCCGCCGCACGACCGCACCTTCACCGCCGCCGCCGTGATCGACGGCGAGGAGGCGGGCGTCGGGCGGGGCGCGTCGAAGAAGGCCGCCGAGCAGAACGCCGCCCGCGAGGCGCTCCTCCGGATCAGCGAAGCAGCTTCCGGTGAAGCGCCCGAGTCGCCTCGCTCGGGCTGACGCCGAGGTCCTCGCGGAGCCGGGTGCGGAGGGCCTCGTACACGAGCAGCGCCTCGGCGCAGTTGCCCTCGCGCTCGAGCGCCTCGATCAGGATCCGGTAGCCGGACTCGCGATACGGCTCGCGCTCGACGAGCCTGCGCCCGGCCCGCACGGCCGCGGCGAGCTCGGTTCCGCCCACTCCGAGCGTGGCGGCGGCGTACGCTTCGAGCGCGCGGACGTGCACGCGCTCGAGGCGCCGCCGCTCCTCGTCGGCCCACCCCGCGTCCTCGCCCGGTAGGAACGGCCGGCCGGTCACGAACAGCGCCACCTGCGCCGGCGCCCACGCGCCGTGGGGGTCGCCGAGCGCGAGCGCCGACTCGGCCCGGTGCAGCGAGTCGCTCGCGGCCTCGACGTCGACCCAGTCGGCGCGCACCCGCAGCCCGTCGAGCTCGACCACCCGGCGGAGCTTGGAGAGCAGCGGGGCCAGGCCGCCGTCGCGGCCGTCCGGCCAGAGCGCCTCGACCGCCTCGTCCCGCGTCACCGTGCGGAGCCGGTTGGCGGCGAGGAAGGCGAGCAGGAGCCGTCCCTGGCGGCCCGGCAGCCCGTCCTCGACTCGCCGCCCGCCGACGGTGACCGCGAGTCGCCCGCAGAGCTGGATTCGCGTGGACGCCAACCGGGCGCCAACATAGCCCCAACCGCGGTGCCGTACCAAGCGCGGAGCGACGGAAGGAGGAAGCGGTGGCAAAGCAGATCACGTGCGAGTGCGGCCACGTCATCCGCGGCGAGAGCGAGCACGAGGTGGTCGAGGGCGCGCGCGAGCACATGCGGCAGGATCACCCCGAGCTCCTCGAGAGGGTCTCGCGGGACGACCTGCTTGGCTGGATCGAGGAGGTCTGAGGTGGCGACCTCGACGTTCGATCCGGGCCGCTACAAGGAGACGACCCGGGCGCAGTGGGACGACGCGGCCGACGCGTGGCGCCGCTGGGCGCCGTTCCTCGAGCACTGGCTCGGCGAGGCGACCGAGCGGATGCTCGACCTCGCGGGGGTCGAGCCGTCGGCGCGGGTGCTCGACGTCGCCGCCGGCTCCGGCGGGCAGACGCTCGCGGCGGCGCGGCGCGCCCGGGCCGTGCTCGCGACCGACATCTCGGGGCGCATCCTGGAGCACGCCGCCGCCGCCGCGCGGGACGAGGGTCTCGCGAACGTCGCGACGCGGGTGATGGACGGCGAGCGCCTCGAGGTCGAGGACGGCTCGTTCGACGCCGTCATCTCGCGGCTGGGGCTGATGTACATGCCCGACAAGGCCGCCGCGCTCCGCGAGGTGCGGCGGGCGCTGCGGCCCGGCGGGCGCTTCGCGGCGGTGGTGTTCGCCGAGCCCGAGCGGAACGCCTTCTTCTCGGTCCCGGTCGCGATCATCCGCCGCCGCGCGCAGCTGCCGCCGCCCGAGCCGGGCCTGCCCGGGCCGTTCTCCTGCTCGAGCCTCGGCGAGCAGCTCGAGGCGGCGGGCTTCGGCCGGGTCGAGGTGCGGCGCGTGGCGGCGCCCCTCGTGATGGCCTCCGCGGCCGAGTGCGCGCGGCTCGAGCGCGAGTCGTTCGGGGCGCTCCACCAGATGCTCGCCGGTCTCCCCGAGGCCGGGCGCGAGGCGGCCTGGGCGGAGGTCGAGGGCGCCCTGCGCGAGTTCGAGGGGCCGGACGGGTTCGTCGGCCCCTGCGAGCTGCTCGTGGGCGCCGGCACGAGGTAGGCCCGGGCCGGCGGCCCGTCCGCGCCGCCCGCTAGGGTCCAGCCGCGTGCACCTGAAGGCCGTGAAGCTGCGCGGGTTCAAGTCGTTCGTGGACCCGGTCGAGATCAGGCTGGAGCCGGGCGTCGCGGTCGTCGTCGGGCCGAACGGCTCCGGCAAGTCGAACATCTCCGACTCGATCCTCTGGGCGACGGGCTCGCTCGCGCCGCACGAGCTGCGGGCCGAGAAGCCCGACGACGTGCTCTTCTCCGGCTCGGCCGGCCGCAAGCCGGTCGACTTCTGCGAGGTCGAGCTCGTCTTCGACAACGAGGACGGCGCCTGGCCGGAGCTCCCGTTCGCGGAGGTCTCGCTCGCCCGCCGCCTGCACCGCGGCGGCGAGGGCCAGTACCTCGTGAACCGTGCCGCCGTGCGGCGGATCGACCTCGTCGAGCTCCTCTCCGACGTCGGCCTCGGCGGGGGCCTGCGCTCGGTGATCTCGCAGGGGAGCGTCGAGTCGGTGCTCGGCGCGAAGCCGGCCGAGCGGCGGGCGCTGCTCGAGGAGGCCGCGGGCCTCGGCCGCTTCAAGCTCCGGCGCCACCGCGCCGAGCTCAAGCTCGCACGGGTCGCGACGCAGGTCGAGCGGGCGCGCGACCTCGAGGCGGAGGTGCGCAAGCGCCTGCGCCCGCTCGCCCTCCAGGCGTCGGCGGCCGAGCGGGCGGCGCGGCTCGGCGAGGAGGTCGCGGGCCTGCAGGCGACGATCGCCGCGCTCGACCTCGAGGCGCTCGGGGCCCGCCGCGCCGACGCGCTGCGACGGCGCGAGACGGCGGCCGCGGCCCGGCGCGCCCTCGACGGCGAGCTCGAGCGGCTCCTCGCCGCGCGCACCGCCGCCGAGGAGGAGCTGACGGACGCGGCCGGCGCCCGCGAGGGCGCGACGGCGACGCTCTACCGGCTCCGCTCCGCGGCCGAGCGGGTCGCGCTGCGGCGCGAGGCGGCCGGGGAGCTGGCCGCCGAGCTCGAGGCGTGGGCGGCCGCGCCGGCGCCGCGCCGGCGCCGCCACGAGGACGAGCTGGTCGAGCTGACCCGAGGCCGGCTCCAGGCGCTCGAGCAGGCGCTCGCCGAGCGCGAGGGGCTCCCGCCGGCCGCGCGCGCGCTCGCCGAGCAGGGCGAGCGGCTCGTCCTCGGCGCGCTCGACGTGGCGCCGGGGCGGGAGCGCGCGGTCGCGGCCGCCCTCGGCCACCGCGCCGGCGCCCTCCTCGCCGACGACCCGGTCTCGGCGCTCGCGCTCGTCGAGCGCGCCCGCGGCGCCGGGCTCGGGTCGCTCGTCGTCGTCGTGGGGCGCGACCCGCGCGAGCTCGAGCTGCCCGTCGTCCCGCTCGCGGAGCTGCTCGCGTCGCAGGCGCCGGCCGTGACCGAGGAGGGGATCGGCTGGGACCCGCAGCGCGGGGAGCTCTGGTTCGCGGGCGAGACCGCGGAGGCGCTCCTGCTCGAGCTCGAGGCGCGCCGGCGGGCCCTCGCCGCCGAGCTCGCCGAGCTCGAGCGCCGGGCCGCCGCCGCGCCGCCGCCGGCGCCGCGCGACGCCTCCCGCCACCTCGCCGCCCTGCGCCGGCTCCAGGGCGCGCTCGCCGTGGACGTGACCCGCTTCGAGGCCGCGCTCGCCGCCGGCGCCGAGACCGCCAGGGCGGCCGAGCTCGGCGCGGAGCTGCGCCGGCTCGGGGCGGAGGAGGTCGAGCTCCGCCGCCGGGCCGCGGAGGCGGCCGAGCGGCAGAGCGCGGTCGAGGTCGAGCTCGCCCGCGTCGACGCCGAGCGCGACGAGGCCCGGCGCCGCCTCGAGGCCGCCGGCGGCGCGGCGGCCGGCGGGGCGCGCGCGGAGGGGGCGAGCCGCGAGGAGCTCGCGGAGCGGCTGGCGCGGCTCGAGCGGCGGCGCGAGCAGCTCGGCCAGGTGAACCCGTTCGCGCGCGAGGAGTACGAGGCCGAGAAGGCCCGGCTCGACGAGCTCGCCCGCGGCCGGGCCGACCTCGAGGCGAGCCTCGAGGAGCTCGAGCGCCTGCGCCGCGACCTGACCGAGACCGTCGAGCGCCGCTTCGCCGAGACCTTCGCCGCCGTGGAGCGGCACTTCGCCGAGGTCGCCGCCACGCTCTTCCCCGGCGGCGAGGGCCGGCTGCGCCTGACCGAGCCGGACGAGGACGGGGAGCCCGGCGTCGAGGTCGAGCTGCGCCCGGCCGGCAAGCGCGTCACGCGGCTCTCGCTCCTCTCGGGCGGCGAGAAGGCGCTCGGCGCGATCGCGTTCCTGTTCGCGCTCTTCCTCGCCCGGCCGAGCCCGTTCTACCTGCTCGACGAGGTCGAGGCCGCGCTCGACGACACGAACATCGGCCGTTTCACGACCCTGCTGCGGCGGTACGCTCGGGAGGCCCAGTTCATCGTCATCACCCACCAGAAGCGGACGATGGAGGCGGCGGACGTGCTCTACGGCGTGACGATGGGACCGGACGGCATCTCGCAGATCGTGTCGCGGCGGCTCCCCCACGAGGAGGAGGCGGAGGCGGCGGCGTCCGCATGACCGACCTCTCGTCCGTCCTCCGGGTCGTGGACGTCCTCGAGGCGGCGCGGCTGCGGGTCTGGCTCTTCGGCGGGTGGGCGGAGGAGCTCCGCGGGCTGCGCGCGCCCTGCGACCACTCGGACGTCGACTTCCTCTACCCCGACCGGGACTTCACGCGGGTCGACCGCTTCCTCGGCGGCCTGGCGGCGACCCGGGAGCCGCACAAGCGCAGCTTCGAGCTCGAGGGCGTCCCCGTCGAGCTGCTGCTCGTCCAGAAGGACGAGCACGGCTGGTACACGGAGCTCCCGCGCGGACGGCATCGCTGGCCGCCAGACGTCTTCGCCACGGCCGGCCGGCTGCCGGTCGCGAGCACCGGCGCGCTCGAGGGCTACCGGCGCGTCCGCGCGCGTCAGGCCCGCGCCGCGTAGCCACTACCCTTTCGCGATGGCACGCACGTGGGCCGAGCTCCTCGGCGACGCCGAGGGGCCCTACGAGACCGAGGTCGCCCGGCAGGGCTTCGTGCGGCGGCTGCGCGACTCGCTCTCGCGCTCGCGCCGCGCGCTCACCGAGCAGCTCGCGGTCGCGGCGTTCGACCCGGGCGACGCGGCCTCCTGGGAGCGGCTCGAGGAGGCGCTCCTCGCCGCGGACGTCGGCGTGCCGGCGACCGCCGAGCTCGTGCGGCGCCTCGAGGCCCGGCAGGAGCTCGGCGACCTGAACGCCGCCCTCGCCGAGGAGATCGCGGCGATCTTCGGCCCTCCGGCGACGCTCGACGTCCACCACGGCCCCGCCGTGATCCTCGTCGTCGGCGTCAACGGCACCGGGAAGACGACCACGATCGGCAAGCTCGCGCAGAAGCTCCGCGAGCACGGCCGCGAGGTGACGGTCGGCGCGGCCGACACCTTCCGCGCCGCCGCCGAGGAGCAGCTCGAGGAGTGGGCGCGCCGCGCCGGCGCCCGCTTCGTCGGCGGCGAGCGCGGCGCCGACCCGGCCGCGGTCGCCTTCGACGCGGTCTCGGCGGGCGGCGACGTCGTCGTCGTCGACACCGCCGGGCGGCTGCACACGCAGACGAACCTGATGGACGAGCTCGCGAAGGTGCGCCGGGTGATCGCCGGCCGTGTCGAGGGCGCGCCGCACGAGACGCTGCTCGTGATCGACGCGACCACCGGCCAGAACGGCGTCCAGCAGGCGCGCCTCTTCGGCGAGGCCGTCGGCGTCACCGGGGTCGTGCTGACGAAGCTCGACGGCTCCGCGCGGGGCGGGATCGCGATCGCGATCGCCAAGGAGCTGGGGCTGCCGGTGAAGCTCGTCGGGGTGGGGGAGGGGCTCGACGACCTGCGCCCCTTCGACCCGCGCGACTTCGCGCGGGCGCTCGTCGCCGACGAGCAGCCCCGGTAGCGGCCGTCACCACCGCGTGGCCTCGCCGGGCGACCGGGCGGCCGCGGCTCGGCTTCGGCCCGGCGCTCGCCGCCGCCGCGCTCGTCGTCCTCGAGGCGCCCGCCGCGACGTCAGGAGACGGCCGCGGGCTCCGGAGCGGGCGCGGCGGCAGCGTCCCGCAGGTACTGGTGCACGAAGGCGATCGCCATGCTGCCCTCGCCGACGGCCGCCGCGACGCGCTTGACCGGGCCGTAGCGGACGTCGCCGCAGGCGAAGATCCCGGGCGTGCTCGTCTCGAGCAGGTACGGGTCGCGCTCGAGCCCCCAGCGGCCGGCGGCGAGGACGTCGGAGCCCGTCAGGACGTAGCCGTTCCGGTCGAGCGCGATCTCCGGCGGCAGCCAGCCGGTCTCGGCGTCGGCGCCAATCAGGACGAAGAGGCCGTCGGAGCGGAGCCGCGCCGTCTCGCCGCCCGCCCCGCGCACCTCGATCGCCTCGAGCGCGGAGTCGCCGTGCACCGCCGCCACCTCGGTGCGGTGGAGCACCTCGATGTTCGGCCGCGCCCTGACCTGCTCGACCAAGTACTGCGACATGCTCTTCTCGAGCGAGTCGCCCCGCACGAGCAGCGTCACGCGGTGGGCGTGGGTCGCGCAGAAGAGCGCCGCCTGCCCGGCCGAGTTGCCACCGCCGACGATGTGGACGTCGAGGCCGTGCGTGCTCGCCGCCTCGCCGCGCGCGACCCCGTAGGACACGCCCTTGCCGACGAGCCGGTCGCAGCCGTGGACGGCGAGGCGCCGCCAGGTGACCCCGCAGGCGAGGATGATCGTGCGCGCCCGCAGGACGTCGCCGCCGTCGAGGTGCACCTGGCGCCCCGGGGCGTCGATGCGCGTGATCGTGCGGGTGACGAGGATCTCGGAGCCGAGCCGGCGCGCCTGCTGGAGCGCCCGGCTGGCGAGCTCGTCCCCCGAGACGCCCGACGGGAAGCCGAGGTAGTTCTCGATCCGCGAGGAGGTGCCCGCCTGGCCGCCCGGGGCCTCGCGCTCGACCACGACCGTCCGCAGCCCCTCCGACGCGCCGTAGACCGCGGCCGCGAGCCCCGCCGGCCCGGCGCCGACGACGACGACGTCGTACTCGGCGAGCGCCGGCTCCGTGCCGAGGCCGAGCAGCTCGGCGACGCGGCGGAGCTGCGGGCGCACGACGGTCTTGCCGTCGACGACGCGGATCACCGGGCGGTCGTCCGGCGGCGGCACCGGGCCGCCCCACTGCGAGGCGGCGGCCGCGTCGTCGGGCTGCACCCAGCGGAAGCTGACCTGGTTGCGGTCGAGGAAGCGCCGCAGCTCGGCGCAGGCCGGGTCGAGCCGGTCGCCGACGACGAGCGCGCGCGGCGGGGGCGCCGCCGCGGCGAGGCCCTGCAGCCCGGCCGGCCCCTCGATCCGGTGGTGCGCGAGCTTGCCGATCTCGCGCGCGAGCTCGGGCGCGACGGCGGCGACGGCGTGGTAGTCGGGCGGGTCGACCCGGAGCACGCGCGAGGGCTCGGCGGCCCGGAACCCGACCGGGAAGAGGGAGCCGAGCGTCAGCGGCACCTCGCCGAAGACGTCGCCGGGATGCCGCTCCCCGACCCGCCGCTCGACGCCGTCGAAGTCCTTGACGACCTCGATCAGGCCCTCGAGGACGGCGAAGAGCGCCCGCTCGGCGCCCTCGGCCGCCGCCCACTCGCCCGGGGCGAGGGTGACGTCCGCGGCCGCGCGCGCGAGCAGCTCGCGGTGCTCGGGCGCGAGCGGCGCGAAGAGCGGCACCCGCGCGAGCTCCTCCGCCGTCACCATCCCCGCCGCGCCTCCCTCCCGGTCACCGCCGGCAACGCTACCTTCGCCGCGGGGACCCTGTCAGGGGCGACCCGGGCGCGCGCCGCTGCGGGTGGACGGTCTCGCCGCGGGCGAGCATCGCGACGAGCTCCGCGATCCGCCGGGCCCGGCTACGCGCTCGCCTGCTCCGCGGCCCGCTCGAGCCCGGCGATCTCGATCTTCCTCATCTCGAGCATCGCCGCCATCACGCGCTGGGCGCGCTCCCGGTCCGGGTCGGAGAGGAGCTCCTCGAGGCGCCTCGGGACGATCTGCCAGGAGACGCCGAAGCGGTCCTTGAGCCAGCCGCACGGCCCCTCCTCGCCGCCCTCGGAGAGCGCGCGCCAGTAGTGGTCGACCTGCTCCTGGTCGGCGCAGTCGACGATGAACGAGATCGCCTCGCCGAAGGTGAACTGCGGCCCCCCGTTCAGCGCCAGGAACGGCTGGCCGTCGAGCTCGAAGCTCACCGTCATCACCGTCCCCTCGGGCCGGGGGCCCGCGGCGCCGTAGCGGGTGATCTCTCGGATCCGCGAGCCCGGGAAGAGCGAGGTGTAGTGCTCCGCCGCGTCCTCGGCCTCGGTGTCGAACCAGAGGCAGGGCGTGATCTTGGGCATGGGGCTCCTTTCGTCGGGTCTCGGGCCTTTCGACGGCAGCCGCGAGAGGAAATCATCGGCGGCCCGCCGGGCCGCCAGTACACTGGCTGGCCGCCCGTGTTCGACGCCCTCTCCGAACGGCTCGGCGCCGCGCTCGGCGACCTGCGCAGGCGCGGCAGGCTCGACGAGGAGTCGGTCTCCCGCGCGCTGCGCGAGATCCGCCTCGCGCTGCTCGAGGCCGACGTCAACCTCGAGGTCGTCCGGAGCTTCACCGCGCGGGTGCGCGAGCGCGCGCTCGGCGAGGAGGTGCTGAAGAGCCTGACGCCGGCGCAGCACGTCGTGAAGGTCGTGCACGAGGAGCTGACCGGGCTCCTGGGCGGCGAGACCGCCGACGTCGACCTCGGCGGCCGGATCCTGCTCGCGGGCCTGCAGGGCTCGGGCAAGACGACGGCGGCCGCGAAGCTCGCGCGGCTCCTGCGGGCGCAGGGGCGCAGGCCGGGCCTCGTCGCCGCCGACCTGCAGCGGCCGGCGGCGATCGACCAGCTCGAGCAGCTCGGCGGCCAGCTCGGCGTGCCCGTCTACCGCACCGACACCGCCGACCCGGTCGAGGCGGCGGCGCGCGGGCTCGAGCGCGCGCGGGCCGACGGGCTCGACGCGGTGATCGTCGACACGGCCGGGCGCCTGCAGATCGACGAGGAGCTGATGGCCGAGCTCGAGCGCGTCCGCGACACGGTCCGGCCCGACGTGACGGTGCTCGTGCTCGACGCGATGACGGGTCAGGAGGCGGTGAACGTCGCGACCGCGTTCGAGCGGCGGATCGACTTCGACGGCGTGCTCCTGACGAAGCTCGACGGCGACGCACGCGGCGGCGCCGCGCTCTCGGTGAAGTCGGTCACGGGGAAGCCGATCCTGCTCGGCTCGGCGGGCGAGAAGCTCGACGCCCTCGAGGTCTTCCACCCCGACCGGATGGCGTCGCGCATCCTCGGGATGGGCGACGTGCTGACGCTGATCGAGCGTGCCGAGCAGGCCGCGTCGGCCGGCGAGCAGGCGGAGCTGGAGAAGCGCCTGCGCCAGGGCCGGTTCACCTTCGACGACTTCCTCCAGACGCAGCGGATGCTGCGGCGGATGGGCCCGCTCCAGGGTCTGCTCAAGCTGATGCCGGGCATGGGCGAGCTCGCGAGCGCGAACGTCGACGAGCGTCGGCTCAGGCGGGTCGAGGCGATCGTGCTCTCGATGACGCCGCACGAGCGCGCCGTCCCCCACGCGATCGACGGCCGCCGCCGCGAGCGGATCGCCCGCGGCTCCGGCACCACCGTCGCCGAGGTGAGCCAGCTCCTCGAGGCCCGCAAGCTGATGGAGCGCGTGATGAAGCAGGTCGGCCAGGGGAAGCTGCCGTCGCTGCCGGGGCTTCCCGGTGCGGGGGGCGCGCTGCCCGGCGCGCCCGGCCAGACGCGCCACCCCGGCTCGAAGAAGAAGAAGGCGAAGCGCAAGGCGCGCCGCCGCTAGGCTGTCCGGATGGCCGTGAAGCTGAGGCTCACGAGGGTGGGCTCGAAGAAGAACCCGATCTACCGCGTCGTCGCGGCCGACTCGCGCTCGCCGCGGGACGGCAAGTTCCTCGAGATCGTCGGCCGCTACAACCCGCAGACGGAGCCGTCGACGATCGAGCTGGACGAGGCGAGGGTGCGCGACTGGCTCGGGAAGGGCGCCCAGCCCACCGAGGCCGTCGCCCGGCTGCTGAAGGTCAAGGGGATCTCGTAGCCCATGGCCGAGCTGCTCGCGTACCTCGCGCGCGAGCTGGTCGACGATCCGGAGGCGGTGCGCGTCGAGTCGGAGGAGCGCGACGGCGCGCTCGTGCTCCGCCTCCACGTCGCGCCCGACGACGTCGGGAAGGTGATCGGCCGCGGCGGCCGGATCGTGCGCGCGCTCCGCACCGTCGTGCGCGCGAGCGCGGTGCGCGAGGGCAGGCGGGTCCTCGTCGAGATCGCCGATTGAAGGTCGCGGCGCTCTACGACGTGCACGGCATGCCGTGGCCGCTCGAGGCGGTGCTGCGGGAGGCCGGGGACGAGCGGGTCGACCTCGTCCTCTTCGGCGGCGACCTGATCGAGGGCCCGTACCCCCGGCGCACGCTCGAGCTCGCGCGCGGCGTCGAGGCCCGCTTCGTGCGCGGCAACTGCGAGCGCGAGCCGAGCGACTGGGACCGCGCGCACCTGACGCGCGAGCAGCTCCGCTGGCTCGCCGACCTGCCGCTCACCCAGTCGCTCGACGGCGTCCTCTACTGCCACGCGGCGCCGGAGGACGACCTGCCGCTGACGACGGCCGTGACGCCGGACGAGACGGTGGCCGCGCGCTTCGCCGGGATCGACGAGCCGACGGTCGTGATCGGGCACACCCACCACCAGTTCGACCGCCGCGTCGGCGGGCTCCGGGTCGTGAGCGCGGGCTCGGTCGGGATGCCGTACGAGGGGGAGGTGGCGGCGTTCTGGGCGCTCGTCGAGGACGGCGAGCCGGTCCTGCGGCGAACGCCGTTCGACGTCGAGCGGGCGATCGCCGAGACGGCCGCGAGCGACTGGCCGCCGGCGGCGGCGTTCGTCGCAGAGAACCTCCGGGTCGCCGTCTCGCGCGAGGAGGCGATCGCGCAGCTCGAGCGGGGATGAGCGGCCGCGTCGTCGTCGGCCGGGTCGGGAGGCCGCACGGGCTCGACGGCGCGTTCTTCGTCGAGGAGCCGAGCGACGACGCGCGCTGGTTCGAGCCGGGCGTCCGGCTCTGGGCGGGAGAGGCCGAGCTCGAGGTCGTCGCGGCGCGGCGCGGCGCGGGCGGCCGGCCGGTGATCCGGCTCGAGCGCGAGGTGCCGCGCGGGACGCCGCTCGAGGTGCCCGTCGGCGCGCTGCCGCCGACCGGCGAGGACGAGTACTACGCGTTCCAGCTCGTCGGGCTCGAGGTGGTCGAGGAGGGCGGCCGCCGGCTCGGGACGGTCGTCGCGGTCGAGCCCGGCGTCGCGAACGACGCGCTCGCGCTCGACGGCGGCCTGCTGCTGCCGCTCGTCGGGGCGTGCGTTCGGCACATCGACCTCGCGGCGCGGCGTATCCTTGTCGCGCCCGGCTTCTCCGACTCCGACTGAGGTTCCTTTGCAGCTCGACGTCTTCACCCTCGTTCCGCACGCCTACTCCTGGCTGACGGAGCAGCGCCCGGTCGCGACCGTGCTCGGGTCGGAGCTCGACCTCCGTCTCTTCTCCTACCGCGACACGACTCCGCTCCGCTCCGGGCAGGTGGACGACGAGCCGTACGGCGGCGGCGCCGGGATGGTGCTGCGCGTGGACGTCGTCGCCGCCGCCCTCGACGCGGCCTACGGAGGGCAGCCCTCGCACCGCGTGGTCGCGCTGACGCCGGCGGGCCGGCAGCTCACGCAGGAGATCGTCGAGGAGCTCGCGAAGGAGGAGCGCGTGACGCTCCTCTCGGCCCGCTACGAGGGCTTCGACGAGCGGGTCGTCGAGCGCCTCTGCACCGACTCGATCTCGATCGGGCCGTACGTGCTCTCGAACGGCGACCTGCCGGCGATGGTGCTCGTCGACGCGATCGCGCGCCGCCTGCCCGGCGCGCTCGCGGAGCGCTCCGGCGAGGTCGAGTCGTTCTCCGCCGAGCTCGGCGGCGGGCTCGAGTACCCGCAGTACACGCGACCGGCCGAGTTCCGCGGCTGGCGCGTGCCCGAGGTGCTGCTCTCGGGCGACCACGCCGTCGTCGAGCGCTGGCGGAAGGAACACGTTCGTTGAGGAATCCCATCGACCGCCTGACCGCGGGCCTCCCCCGCGGCTGGCGGATCACGATCGACTGGCTCGTCACGATCGTCGGCGCGATCCTGATCGTGCTCGCGATCAAGCAGTGGGTGATCAACCCGTACCGGATCCCGTCGAGCTCGATGGAGCCGACGCTCCACTGCGCGCGGCCCGCCGCCGGCTGCGAGGCGCGCTTCTCCGACCGCGTGCTCGCCTGCCGCTTCTGCTACCGCCTCTGGAGCCCGAAGCGCGGCGACATCATCGTCTTCGACACCCCGCCGCAGGCGGCGCAGATCTGCGGCTCGGGCGGCGTGTTCGTGAAGCGGCTGATCGGGCTGCCCGGGGAGACCTGGGAGGAGCGGGACGGGTACGTCTACATCGACGGCAAGAAGCTCGACGAGCCGTACGTGAAGCCGAACCGGCGCGACACGCTCAGCTACCCGCCGCGGAAGATCCCGAAGGGGCAGTACTTCATGATGGGCGACAACCGGAACGGCTCCTGCGACTCGCGCAAGTGGGGCACGGTCCCGCGCGGGAACCTGATCGGCAAGGTGGTCGCGACCTACTGGCCGCCCTCGCGGATCTCGATTCAGTGAGGGGCCGCGGCCGCCCGCGCCGCCGCGAACGCCCGCACCGTCCGCTCGACGTCCTCCTCGCCCGTCTGCCAGTTGCAGACCGAGAGGCGGATCGCGCGGCGGCCGTCCCACGTCGTCCCGCTCATGAACGCCTCGCCGCCCGCCTGCACGGCCGCGACGGCGGCGTCGGTCGCCTCGTCGTCCTCGAAGCGCACGAGCACCTGGTTCAGCACGACCTCGTTCAGGAGCTCGCAGCCGGGGAGCTCCGAGAGGCCGTCGGCGAGGTCGCGCGCGCGGGCGCAGAGGCGCTCGACGAGGTCGGCGACGCCCGAGCGGCCGAGCGAGCGGACCGCCGCGTAGACGGCGAAGCCGCGGGCGCGGCGGGAGTGCTCGGGCACCCACTCGAGCGGCTCGCGGGCGGCGTCCTCGGAGTAGACGAGGTAGGGCGAGCGGACGCCGAGCGCGGCGCGGTGCGCCTCGGGGTGGGCGCAGAAGGCGATCCCGCTGTCGTACGGCACGTTCAGCCACTTGTGCGCGTCCGTGGCCCACGAGTCGGCCCGCTCGGCGCCGGCCGCGAGGTGGCGACGCGAGGGGGCGGCGGCCGCCCAGAGGCCGAAGGCGCCGTCGACGTGGTGCCAGGCGCCGTGCTCGGCCGCGAGGTCGGAGACCGCCTCGAGGTCGTCGCAGGCGCCGGTGTTCACCTCGCCGAGCTGCGAGCACACGATCGTGGGGCCGCCGGCGCGGGCGAGCTCCTCCGCGAGCGCCTCCGGGAGCATCCGGCCCTGGCCGTCGACCGCCACGGGGCGGACGCAGCCCGTCCCGAGGCCGAGGAAGCGGAGCGCCCGGTCGAGCGTGCCGTGCCGCTTCGCCCCGGCGACGACCCGGATCGGCGGGGCGCCGGCGAGCCCGTCGGTCTCGACGTCGTGGCCCGCCTCCGCGAGGACGCGGTGGCGGGCGGCGGCGAGGGCGGTCGCGTGCGCGGTCTGGCAGCCGGTGACGAACCCGAACGAGGCGTGGGCGGGGAGGCCGAGCAGCTCCCGCGTCCAGCGGCCGGCCGTCTCCTCGACCACCGCCGCGGCGGGCGTCGGGACGGCGAGGCCGGCGTTCTGGTCCCAGGCGGAGGTGAGCCAGTCGGCGGCGAGCGCCGCCGGGAGCGAGCCGCCGATGACGAAGCCGAAGTAGCGGCCGCCGCCCATCTGGGTCAGGCCCGGGTCGACGTCGCGGGCGAGCGCCTCCACCACCTCGACCGGGTCGGACGGGCCTTCCGGGAGCGGCAGGTCGAGGGCGGCCCGCAGCTCCGCGAACCCGGCCGACGCGGGGACGGGCCGGTCGGGCAGCGACTCGACGTACGCGATCCCGAGCTCGGCGGCGCGTCCGAGCACGCGGCGGGCGTCGCGGCGGCCGTGCATCTCGCGAGTGTAGTCGGGCCGTTTCCGCTACCATTCCGCGGCCGTCCTCCGGCCCTTTCGAGATGAGCACGATCATCCAGGACCTCGAGCGCCGACAGCTGCGCGACGTGCCCCGCTTCAAGGCGGGCGACACCGTGCGCGTCCACTTCAGGGTGATCGAGGGCAACCGCCAGCGGATCCAGGTCTTCGAGGGGATCGTGATCAAGCGGCAGGGCTCGGGCGTCCGCGAGACCTTCACGGTCAGGAAGAACTCGTTCGGCGTCGGCGTCGAGCGCACGTTCCCGCTGCACTCGCCCAAGATCGACAGGATCGACGTGGCCGCGGTCGGCGACGTCAACCGGGCGAAGCTGTACTACCTGCGCGGCAAGGTGGGCAAGAAGGCCCGCGTCCGCGAGCTCCGCCAGAGCTGACCCGCACTCTGCGACGATTGCGTGACGCCCGCGGGAGGCGGCCGCGCGCGGCGCTATCCTCGGCGCGGTGGCCAGGCGGACCGGACGGAAGCTGCTCGCGTTCGACCGCAGGCTCGGGGCCCGCTTCGTGGCCGGCGCGGACGAGGCCGGGCGCGGCCCGCTCGCGGGGCCGCTCGTGGTCGCGGGCGTGCTGCTCGACCTCGCGTGCCTGCGCGAGCACCGCGCGCGCCCGCTCGCGCTCCTGAACGACTCGAAGCAGGTCGACCCCGAGACGCGCGAGGAGCTCTACCGCGCGGTCGTCGCGTGCGCCGAGCGCGTCTCGGTGCACGTGTTCCCGCCCGGGGTGATCGACCGCGACGGCCTCCACCGCTCGAACCTGCGCGGGCTCCGCGCGGCGCTCTGGGCCTGCCAGCCGGCGGACGTCTGCCTCGTCGACGGCTTCCGCCTCGGGCCGTCGGCGCCGCCGCACCGCGCGGTCGTCGACGGCGACGAGAAGAGCGCGGCGATCGCGGCCGCCTCGATCGTGGCGAAGGTGACGCGCGACCGCTACATGCGGGCGGCCGACGCGCTCTACCCGGCCTACGGCTTCCACTCGCACGTCGGCTACATCACGCCCGCGCACAGCGCGGTCGTGCGGGCGATCGGCCCGTCCGAGATCCACCGCCGCTCCTTCGAGGCCCGCTGCTACGCGGGCGCCGAAGACGCGGCCTGAGGCGCGGCCCGGCCGGGCGGCCGAGCGCCGCGCGGCCCGCTTCTACCGGCTGCGCGGCTACCGCGTGCTCGGCAGGAACGTGTGGATCGCCGGCTGCGAGCTCGACCTCGTCGCCCGCCGCGGCCGCTCGCTCGTCTTCTGCGAGGTGAAGTCGAAGGCGGGGGCGGGCTTCGGCGACCCGGTCGAGATGGTGACCGCCGTGAAGGCCGCGCGGCTGCGGCGGGCGGCCGAGGCCTGGCTCGCCGCCCACCCGGACTGCGGCGGCTGCGAGGTCCGCTTCGACGTCGTCGCGGTGCTGGGCCGCAGGCTCCGCTGCCTCCGCGCCGCCTTCTAGCCCTGGAGCGCGACACCCTGGGGTCGAACGCTCTCGTGGCGCGCGCGACAGCCCGAGCGTCGGCCCCGAGCGGTCGCGCGCCGGGGCCGAACGCGCCGGCCGCTACCGCCCTGCGACCCGTAGGGTGTCGAGCACCGCGCGCGCCCGCTCGACGAGCGCAGGCCTCGCCGTCCGGCCGGCCAGGAGGTAGGCGCCGAAGCGCCGTCCCCGCTCGGCGAACTGGACCGAGCCTCCGGCGCCGTCGAAGCACTCGACCGCGGGCGGCGGCCGAAGCGGCAGCGTCTTCCGGGTGAAGCGCGCCGGCCGGGGCGCCCAGCGGTCGCTCGCGCCCAGGCGGACCCACTCGACGACGACGATCGCCGCGGCGCCCGGCGGGAAGGCGTAGGCGGCCACCTGGCAGCCGGCCGCCGCGAAGCGGAAGGGCGCCGAGACCGCGACGACCCGCGTCGCCGGATCGGTCACCGGCGCCGGCCGCGCGGGCGGCTCCCAGGCGTGCCAGCCGGCGGGGAGCGCGACCGTCACGCCCGCGGTGCCGACGCGGGCGCCGGAGGCGGCGACGGGCCCGGCGCCGGCGAGCGCCGCCGCGGTCGCGAGCGCGAGGGCACGTCCGCTCACGCCCGACCATACGCCGCCCGGGGCCCGAGAGGTCCGCCGCCCGGGCCCCGCCGCCGTCCGCGGCCGCGAGGCGGGGCCGAGCGGGCGGGCCGGGACCCCGGCGGCGCCCGTCGAATCGAGAGGCGCGGCGCCGAGCCGGGACGCGCCGCCCTCGAGGCGTACGCCTCGTCGCCCGGCCCGCCCGGGGGCTGGCGCTCGCGGCGGGGCCGGCCGTAGGATCCCCGGATCCCCGAGCGAGGAGGCAGGCATGAAGACGTACGTGATCCTTCGCCGCAGCGGCTGGCGGACTCCCGGAGACCTGGAGGCGGCGGCCGAGCGCTCCCGCCGGGTCGGAGACGACGAGATGTCGTCCGACGTCCGCTGGATCCGCTCCTACGCGCTGCGGGAGCCGGACGGCACGGTGGGCACGGTCTGCGTCTACCAGGGCACGAGCCCGGAGAAGATCCGGGAGCACGCCGAGCGGGCCGACCTGCCGATCGACGAGATCGTCGAGGTGGCCGACACCGTGATCGTCCGACCGGATCCCGAGCCGGCCGCGGTCTGACGCGCCGTCGCACGGGGACGGGCGGCGGCCGCGCCCCTGTGGACACGTTGGCTCGAAGTTGGCGCAAACGCGCGGGCGCGCGCCGCCTACCCTCGAACCGTGCTCGCCCGCACGGTCACCCACGCGCTCTTCGGCCTCGAGCCGCGCCGCGTCGAGGTCGAGGCCCACCTGCAGCGGGGCGTCCCCGCCTTCGCCATCGTCGGGCTCGCCGACCGCGCGTGCCAGGAGGCCAAGCACCGTGTCCGCGCCGGGATCGCCTCCGCCGCGCTCGAGTGGCCGCTGCGCCGGATCACCGTCAACCTCGCGCCCGCCGACCTGCGCAAGGAGGGCCCCGGGTTCGACCTCCCGATCGCGCTCGCGGTCCTCGGCGCGTCGCGCCAGCTCCCGCCCGCGAGCCTCGACGGCCACGCCGCCGTCGGCGAGCTCGCGCTCGACGGCCGCGTCCGCCCCGTGCCGGGCGCGCTCGCCGCCGCCGAGGGCGCCCGGCGGAGCGGCCTCGAACGGCTCGTCTGCCCGGCCGAGTCCGGCTCCGAGGTCGCCCTCGCGGGCGTGCGCCCGGTCGCCGTCCGCCACCTCGTCGAGGCGGTCGAGTACTTCCGCGGCGAGCGCGACCCGCCCGAGCCGCCGCGGCCCGACGAGGCGCGCCGCGCCGAGCTCCCGGCTCCCGACCTCGCCGACGTCCGGGGCCAGGAGCGCGCCCGGCGCGCGCTCGAGCTCGCCGCCGCGGGCGGCCACAACCTGCTCCTCGCCGGCCCGCCGGGCATCGGCAAGACGATGCTCGCGCGGCGCCTTCCCGGGATCCTGCCGCCGCTCGACGACGCCGCCGCGTTCGAGGTCACCCGCATCCACTCGGTCGCCGGCCTGCTCCCGCCGCGCGCCGGGCTCGTGCGCACGCCGCCCTTCCGCGCGCCGCACCACTCGGCCTCGACCGCGGCCGTCGTCGGCGGCGGACCTTCGCCCCGCCCCGGCGAGGTCACGCTCGCCCACCGCGGCGTGCTCCTGCTCGACGAGCTGCCGGAGTTCTCGCGTCCAGTGCTCGAGGCCCTGCGCCAGCCGCTCGAGGACGGCGCCGTCGCGGTCGCCCGGGTCGGCGGGCGCGCGGTCTTCCCGGCCCGGTTCACCCTGGTCGCCACCATGAACCTCTGTCCCTGCGGCGGGCGCGGCGACCCGGCCGCGTCGTGCTCGTGCACGCCGGCGCAGCTCGACCGGTACCGCGACCGGCTCTCGCGCGCGCTCCTCGACCGCTTCGACCTCGTGCTCGTGCTCCCGCGCCCCCGCTCGCACGAGCTCGCGTCCGCGCCCGCCGAGGGGTCGGAGGCGGTCCGCCCGCGCGTCACGGCGGCGCGGGCCAGGCTCGCGTCCGGGGCCTCGCCGCTCGACGAGTCCGCGGCGACGCTGCTCGCCCGGGCGGTCGACCGGCTGCCGCTCTCCGGGCGGGGCCGGGCGCGCGTGCTGCGAGTCGCCCGCACGATCGCCGCGCTCGCCTGCGCGGACCGGGTCGCGGCCGAGCACGTCGCCGAGGCGCTCTCCTACCGCTCGCCCGCCGAGCTCCGGAGCGCCGCGTGAACGAGCTTGCGCTCGCGGTCCACGCGGCCGCCCACGACCTGCACGCGAGCGAGCGCGAGGCGCGGTCCGCCCGCTTCGCCGCCTTCGCGGCCGCGTTCGACGCGGCGGCGTTCGTGCGCACGCTCGAGGCGCAGGGGATCCGGTGGCTGGCACGCTCCGACCCGGGCTTCCCGCCCAGGCTGGCGGCGATCCACGACCCTCCGCCGGGCCTCTTCCTCCGCGGCGCCGCCCGGCCGGAGCTCCTCTCGCGAGCCGCCGTCGCGGTCGTCGGCGCGCGTAGCTGCACCGACTACGGCGCCCACGTCGCGCGGCGGCTCGCGCGCGAGCTCGCGGCCGCGGGGGTGGTCGTGATCTCCGGGCTCGCACGCGGGGTCGACGGGCACGCCCACCGC
This sequence comes from Gaiellaceae bacterium, assembly GCA_035650615.1. Taxonomy (GTDB): domain Bacteria; phylum Actinomycetota; class Thermoleophilia; order Gaiellales; family Gaiellaceae; genus PALSA-600. The sequence continues at coordinate 29,016 of DASRHI010000027.1, forward strand.
GGCGCGCTCGACGGCGGCGGCGCGACGGTCGCGGTGCTCGGCTGCGGCATCGACCGCGACTATCCGCGGGCGCACGCGCCGCTCGCCGCGCAGATCGTCGCCGCCGGCCTCGTCGTCTCGGAGTATCCCCCCGGCGTCGCGCCCGCGCCGTGGCGCTTCCCCGCCCGCAACCGCATCGTCGCGGGGCTCGCGGCGGCGACGCTCGTCGTCGAGGCGCGCGAGCGAAGCGGCGCGCTGATCACGGCGGACCTCGCGCTCGACGAGGGTCGCGACGTGCTCGCGGTGCCCGGCGAGATCACGTCCGCGCTCTCGTACGGGACGAACGCGCTCCTCCGGATCGGCGCCGTGCCGGTCACGCGCGCCGAGGACGTGCTCGAGGCGATCGGCGTCGAGCCGGCGTCGCCGCCGCCCGGCGACCCTCCGACGGGCGCCGCGGCCGCGGCGCTCGCGGCGCTCGACGGCGGGGCGCGGACGGCCGACGAGGTCGCCCGTGCGGCCGGTCTCGCTCCCGGCGAAGCCGCGGCGGCGCTGACGCAGCTCGAGCTCGCCGGTCTCGTCACGGCCGCCGCGGGGATCTACCGGAGGTGAGGCCCGGGCCGCGTGAAGCGTGCGCTCCGCGAGCGGGGAGGCCGAGGAGGCCGGAAGGCCCGGCGGCCTGCGGGCCTTCCGAGCGCTTCGGCGGCGGGCCGCCGGCGGGCTCGCCGGCGAGCAGGGCGCCGTCACGGACGCGGTCGACGCCGCGGTCGAGTCCTCGACCTCGGCGTCTCGCTCGTCGACCAGGCTTCCGTGCGCGCGGGCGCCGGTGGAAGCGGCCGAGTCGTGGCGGAGGCGGATGGAGACGCTCGCACCCGAGAGGCCGTTCCAGGCGTACGAGCCGTGGAGCACGCACGGGTCGCGGTGCTTCCGACGCCCGCGGGCAGCCTGGCTCGACCGGCCGCGGCCGCAACCGTGGCCGATGCGAGCACGAGCACGGCTGCAGCGACGAGGCTTCGACCACGCACGCAGAGCGTCCCCCGCTCGTCGACGGACTCGCGCGAGCGTGCGGGGTTGCCCGCTGCTCCGCGAGCGCTCCTGCGCGGCCGCGGCCGCCGAGGAGCTACAGCGCCGCGGCGAGCGGCGGCGAGGCGACGACCTCGACGAGCGCGTAGGCGAGCGCGTGCGACGGCCTCGAGCCCGCGAGCGAGGCGCCGTGGCCGGCGACGTGCGCCTCCCAGCGGGTGACGAACCGGCGCGGCTCTCCCGTGGCGGGATCGGGAAGCAGCCAGCCGGCGGGGTGCACCGCGCCGGGCTCCCCCCGCCGCGAGCAGTCGGCGCAGGTCATCTCGACGACGAACACACACTCACGCTACGCGTCCGCGGCGGCGGCGCGCCGGCCGAAAGGCCAGTGCGGCCTCGGTCCGGGGACGGGACCGGGCGGGCCCGGGCGGCGTCCGCGCGGGCCGGCCGGTACAACTCGCCGGCGAGCGGAGATGATCCCGACGCCGACAGGCTCGCGCGCCCGTCCCGGAGCGCCCCCGGAGGGGTAGCCGCGGCCGGCACGGTCCCGTACTGGCTCGCCGAGCGGCGCGCGCCGCTCCCCGGGCGGGGCGCGCCTCGCGGCGCCGCGGTCGACGTCGCCGTCGTCGGCGGCGGCGTGACCGGCTGCTCGTGCGCGCTCGCCCTCGCCGAGCGGGGGCTCCGCGTCCGGCTGCTCGAGGCGCGCGAGGTCGCGGGCGGCGCGAGCGGCCGCAACGGCGGCTTCGCGCTCCGCGGGGCGGCGCTGCCCTACGACCGTGCCCGGGTCGCGCTCGGAGCCGAGCGCGCCCGCCTCCTGTGGCGGCTGAGCGAGCGGGCGCTCGACCGGCTGGCGGAGCTCGCGGGGGACGCCTGCCGGCGCGTCGGGAGCCTTCGCCTCGCCGCCGACGACGCCGAGGCGGCGGAGCTCGCGGCGGAGGAGGCCGCCCTGCGCGAGGACGGCTTCGCGGTCGAGCGGCTCGACCCGCTCCCGCCGCCGCTCGAGCGGCTCTACGCGGCGGGGCTCGTCCACCCGGGCGACGCGGCGATCCACCCGGCGCGCTGGGTGCGGAGGCTCGCGGCGCGGGCCGCCGAGGCGGGCGCCGAGATCGTCGAGGGCCGGCGGGTCGCCACGGTCGACCCGGAGCGCCTGTCGGCGGGGGCGGTCGTGGTCGCCGTCGACGGCCTCGGCGGGGAGCTGCTGCCCGAGCTCGCGGCCGTGGTCGCGCCGCGCCGGGGGCAGGTGCTCGTGACGGAGCCGCTCCGGCGGCGGCTGTACGAGCGGCCGCACTACGCCCGCCGTGGCTACGACTACTGGCAGCAGCTCCCCGACGGGCGCCTCGTCGCCGGCGGCCGGCGAGACGCGAGCTTCGAGACCGAGGCGACGGCGGTCGAGGAGACGACGCCGCTCGTCCAGGAGCTGCTCGAGGACCTCGTCGCCGCGCTCGTCGGCGGGCGCCCGCGCGTCACGCACCGCTGGGCCGGGATCTGGGGCGAGACGCCGGACCTGCTCCCGCTCGCCGGCCGGGCGCCGGGGCGGGAGGGCGTCTGGGTCGCGGGCGGCTACTCCGGCCACGGGAACGTGCTCGGCCTCGCTTGCGGCGAGCTCGTGGCACGGGCCGTCGCGGGGGACGCTCCGCCCGAGCTCGCGCTCTTCGACCCGGCCCGGTTCGTCCGCTCAGAGCGCGACGCGGGGGAGCTCCCCGAGTGACGGCAGCCGCTCGAGCGCGGCGATCGCGACCGCGAGGTCCTGGATCGCGAGGCCGGTCGAGTCGAAGGCGGTGATCTCGTCCGGGGCGGTGCGTCCGGGCGCCTCGCCCGCGAGCACGGCCCCGAGCCGGGTCGCCTCGCCCTCGCCGAGCAGGCCGGCCGCGACGGCGTGGGCGAGCTCGCCGCCGTGGCTCGCCTGCTCCCAGTCGTCGCAGAAGACGCGCGCGCGGGCGAGCTCGGCGGGGGCGATCTCGGCCTTGCCGGGGCCGTCGGCGCCCATCAGGCTGACGTGCTGGCCCGGCCGCAGCGACCCCTCCGGCAGCAGCACGACGTGGCCGGGCGTGACGGTGACGAGCAGGTCGGCGGCGAGGGCGTCGTCGAGCGAGGAGGCGACCTCGCAGCCGAGCTCGGACGCCGCCGCCTCGGCCCGGGCCGGGTCGACGTCCCAGAGGGCGACGGCCCGGCCGCGCGCGAGGAACGTGCGCGCCGCGGCGCGGCCGTTCACGCCGGCGCCGACGACCGCGGCGGTGACCGCGGCCGGGCGGCCGAGGGTCTCGGCGGCGAGGACGGCGGCGGCGCCCGTCCGCAGCGCGGTGACGGCGGCGGCGTCGAGCACCGCTTCGAGCTCGCCGGTCTCGGCGTTCGAGACGAGCACGACCCCCGAGACGGTCGGGAGGCCGCGGGCCGGGTTGCCCGGGAACGACGTCACCCACTTGAGCAGCGCGTGCCCTCCGCCGAGCGCGGGCATGGCGCGGAAGTCGCCCGCCGGGTAGTTCGTGACGTAGACCTTCGGCGGCATCGTCCACTCGCCGCGGTGGTGGGCGACGAACGCCCGCCGCACCGCCTCGACCGCGTCCGCCGGCGAGACGGCGCGCTCGACGTCCCCGCCGTCGAGGACGACCGCCGAGCTCACCGCGCCGCGGCGCTCACAGCGCCTTGACGCCGGCGACGAGCTTCAGCACGGACTCCTTCGCGTCGCCGAAGAGCATCGCCGTCTTCGGGTCGAGGAAGAGCGGGTTGTCGATCCCGGCGAAACCGGTCGCCATCGAGCGCTTCATCACGACGATCTGGTGCGCCTGGTCGACGTTCAGGATCGGCATCCCGTAGATCGGGCTGCCGGGCTCGTTCCGCGCCGACGGGTTGACGACGTCGTTCGCGCCGATCACGAGCGCGACGTCCGTCTGCGGGAACTCCGGGTTGATCTCGTCCATCTCCTTGAGCGCGGGGTAGGGGACGTTCGCCTCGGCGAGCAGCACGTTCATGTGGCCGGGCATGCGGCCCGCGACCGGGTGGATCGCGTACTCGACCTCGACGCCCTTGGCCTCGAGCTCGTCCGCGAGCTCGCGCACCGCGTGCTGCGCCTGCGCCACCGCCATCCCGTAGCCGGGCACGACGACGACCTTGTGGGCGTACGAGAGCATGATCGCGACGTCCTCCGCGGTGACCGAGCGGACCGTGCCCTCGTACGCGGCGCCCGTTCCCGCCCCCGCCTGGACGGTCCCGAAGGCGCCGAAGAGGACGTTGCCGAGCGAGCGGTTCATCGCACGGCCCATCAGCATCGTCAGGAGGGTGCCCGACGCGCCGACGAGCGCCCCGCTCACGATCAGGACGTTCGAGTGGAGCTCGAAGCCGGTCGCCGCCGCGGCGAGGCCGGTGAAGGCGTTCAGGAGCGAGATCACGACCGGCATGTCGGCGCCGCCGATCGGCAGCACGAAGAGCACGCCGAAGAGGAGCGAGCCGAGGATCACCGCGACGAGCAGCCACTGGCGCTCGGCGCCGGCGACGATCGCGACGCCGGCGGCGACGATCGCGCCGAGCAGGAGCAGGTTGCCGAACTTCTGCCCGGGATAGGTGATCGGCCGGCCCTGGATCAGCTCCTGGAGCTTCGAGAAGGCGACCATCGAGCCCGCGAACGAGACCGAGCCGATCAGCGCCGACGCGATGATCGACACCGAGATGTCGCCGTGGAGGCGCCCGGGGTCGGGCGCGACGTTGTGGTACTCCGCGAGCGAGACGAGCGCCGCCGCGCCGCCCCCGACGCCGTTGAACAGCGCCACCATCTGCGGCATCGCGGTCATCTTCACGCGGCGCGCGCCGACCGCCCCGAAGACGGCGCCGATCGCGCCGCCGACGGGGATCCGCCAGCCGACGTGGAGCCCGTCGTGCGCGAGCGTGACCGCGATCGCGACGACCATCCCGGCCGCGCCGATCCAGTTGCCCCGCCGCGCCGTCGTCGGCGACGACAGGAAGCGCAGCGCGAGCACGAAGCAGATGATCGTGACGAGGTAGAGCAGGTTGGAGGTCGTCTCGCCCATCCGGCTCCCGTCAGCCCTCGCCGTCCCGCCTGGGCGGCTCGCGCCGCTTGAACATCTCGAGCATGCGGTCCGTGACCACGAAGCCGCCGACGACGTTCGCGGCGGCCAGGATCATCGCGACGAAGCCGACCCACCCCGTCAGCAGGTCGGCGCCGGCGAGGCCGGCGACGAGCATCGCGCCCACGACGACGATCCCGTGGATCGCGTTCGTGCCCGACATCAGCGGCGTGTGCAGCAGCGTCGGCACCTTCGAGATCACCTCGACACCCAGGAAGATCGCGAGCGCGAGGATCGTCAGCTCGACGACGAGCTGGGTGTAGTGGCTCAAGCGGCGTCCTCCTTCCGGGTCACGCAGGTGCCCGCGGTGATCTCGTCGCTCCAGTCGAGCGAGAGCTCGCCCTTCGGCGCGAGGTGCTCGAGCAGGGCCGAGACGTTGCGCGCGTAGAGCTGGCTCGCGTGCGTCGCCATCGTGCTCGGCAGGTTGAGCGTGCCGACGACGGTCACCCCGCCGCTCTCGACGACCTCGCCGGGCTTCGTCAGCTCGCAGTTCCCGCCGGTCTCGGCGGCGAGGTCGACGATCACCGACCCCGCGCGCATGCGCGCCACCGCGGACGCCGGGATGAGCTTCGGGGCGGGCCTCCCGGGCACCGCGGCCGTCGTGATCACGACGTCGAAGTCGGGGATCCGCTCCTCGAGCGCCTGCTGCTGGCGCGCCTGCTCCTCGGGCGTGAGCTCGCGGGCGTAGCCGCCTGCCGTCTCCTCGCCGACGATCCCGAGCTCGAGGAAGCTCGCGCCGAGCGACTGCACCTGCTCCCGCACGGCGGGGCGCACGTCGAAGCCCGACACGACCGCGCCGAGCCGGCGCGCCGTCGCGATCGCCTGCAGGCCGGCGACGCCCGCCCCGAGCACGAGCGCGCGCGCCGGGGCGATCGTCCCGGCGGCGGTCGTGAGCATCGGGAAGAACCGCGGCAGCCGCTCCGCCGCGAGCAGGACGGCCTTGTAGCCGGCCACCGTCGCCTGCGAGGAGAGCGCGTCCATCGGCTGCGCGCGCGTGATGCGCGGGATCGACTCCATCGCGAAGCCGTGCACGCCGCGCCGCCGCAGCCGCTCCACCCCCTCGGGGTCCGTGAGCGGCGCGAGGAAGGCCACGAGCAGCTGCCCGGCCTCGAGCCGCTCGGCCTCCTCCGGCGCCGGCTTCGCGACCTTGACGACCGCGTCGACGTCTCGCCACGGGTCGGGCGCGAGCTCCGCCCCCGCCTCGCGGTACTCCTCGTCGGCGAACCCCGCCGCCGCCCCGGCGCCCGGCTCGACGGCGACCTGGAAGCCCTGGAGCCGCCGGATCGCCTCCGGGACGAGGGCCACCCGCCGCTCCCCCTCGGCCGTCTCCCTGGGCACCCCGACTCGCATGGCGCGCGACGCTATCGCAAACCGGGGCGCCTAGACTCGCCGTGGGTGACGGACCTCCTCCTCTCCTACGGGCTCGTCCTCCTCTTCGTCCTCGTGGCGCTCGAGTCGACCGGGGTGCCGCTCCCGGGCGAGACGGCGCTCATCACCGCGAGCATCCTCGCCTCGCAGGACCACTACGCGATCGAGTGGGTGATCGCGGTGGCCGCCGCGGGCGCGATCGTCGGAGACAACGCCGGCTACTGGATCGGCCGCAAGGGGGGCCGCGCGCTCCTGCGGCGGACGCCGTTCATCCGCACCTACTTCGAGCGCGTGCTCCCGCCGGCGGAGCGGTTCTTCGAGCGCCACGGGGCGAAGACCGTCTTCTTCGGCCGCTTCGTCTCGCTGCTGCGGGTGACGGCGGCGTGGCTCGCCGGGATCAGCCACATGCCGTGGTGGAAGTTCCTGTTCTGGAACGCCGCGGGCGGCGTCGTCTGGGCGACGGGCTACGGCACGGTCGCCTACGCCTTCGGGCGCGCGGCGGCCGACGCGATCACCCGTTACGGGCTCTACGCGGTGGGCGGGATCGTCGTCGTCGTGGGAATCGCGCTGCTCGCGATTCACCTCTGGCGCAAGCGCGTCTTCGAGCGCCGCTGACGAAATCCGTCCGGATTTCGACACGGCGCTTTTCTGCTTAACTCCACCCGTCAGATTCCACTTTCCAAGGAGGCGCATTGTGGCCCGGAGAACGGTGCTCGTCTGTGACAACTGCGGCAAGGAAGTCGGCGAGAGCAAGGGCGCGACGCTGCGCCTGACCTACACCGACGCCCGCCGCGGGTCGAAGGTGGCCGACCTCTGCGACGCGTGCGCCGGCTCGCTCCCCGGCCGCGCCGCCGCGCGTCGCGGCCGCAAGCCGAAGAGCGCCGCCTGACCGCCGCGTCGCGGCCGCTCGCAGCGCAGAACGCGCCCGCGGGGCGCGCCTGATCCGTCATCGCACAGGTCTACGATGGCTCGGTGGGGTTGAGCCTCGTCGCTGGACCCGCGAACGCGGGCAAGGTCGCGCTGCTGCTCGAACGCTATCTGGCCCGTCTCCCGGACGAGCCGTACCTGATCGTGCCCAACCGGTCGGACGTCGAGCGCGTCGAGCGCGACCTGCTCGCCCGGGCGGGCTGCCTCCTCGGCGGCTCGATCGGCACGTTCGACGACCTGTTCGAGCGCGTCGCCGGCGCGGGGCCCCCGGTCGTCTCGCACGCCCAGCGCGTCCTCGCCGCCCGGCGGGCGGTCGACGAGACGCTGCGCGCGGGCGGCCTCGAGCGCTCGCGCTCGGCCCGCTTCGCCGGCTTCGTCGACACGCTCCTGACCGCCCTCGGCGAGCTCGAGTCGGGCCTCGTCGAGCCGGGCGACCTCGACGGCGACCTCGCCGCCCTCCACGCGGCCTACCGCGCCGAGCTCGACCGGCTCGGCCTCCGCGACCGGGACGCGCTCCGCCGGCGGGCGGTCGAGCGCCTGCGCGGCGAGCTCGACGCCTGGCACGGCGAGCCCGTCTTCGCGTACGGCTTCGAGGACCTGACTGCGGTGCAGTGGAGCCTGCTCGAGGCGCTCGCGGGGCGCGCCGACGTCGACGTCTCGCTCCCCTACGAGCCCGGGCGGGTGGCGTTCGCGTCCCTGCGCCGGACCGCCGAGGACCTCGCCGCGCTCGCGGCCCCCGGCGGCGCGACGGAGCTGCCGCCGCGCTCGTCGGAGTACGCCGCCCCGGCGCTCGCGCACCTCGAGCGGACGCTCTTCGAGCCGGGCGCGGCGCGCGCGCCGACCGGCGGCGCCGTGCGCTTCCTCGAGGGCGCCGGCGCCCGCGGGACGCTCGAGCTCGTCGCGGACGAGCTGCTGCGCCTCCTCCGGGAGGGCACGCCGGCGGAGCGGATCGCGCTCGTCGTCCCGTCGGCCGAGCGCTTCCGGGCGCCCCTGGAGACGGTGCTCGGCGGGCTCGGCGTGCCCTACGCGCTCGAGGCCGGCCGTCGGCTCGGGTCGACGCCGCTCGGCCACGCGCTCTGCGCGCTGCTCCGCTTCGCGTGGACGGGCGGCGGCCGCCGCGAGCTCTTCGCCTTCCTGCGCTCCCCCTACGCCGGGATTGCGCGCTCGAGCGTCGACTTCGTCGAGGGCCGGCTCCGCGGCCGCGGGATCGAGGCGCCCGACCGCGTCGTCGAGGAGGCCGAGCGGCTCCGCGAGGCGCCGCTGCCCGCGCTCCGCGACCTGCGCGCGGCGGCGCGCCCGCTCGAGGGCGTGCGGAGCCTGCTCGCGTCGATGCTGCGCTCGGCGTACGGCCTCGAGGCGCCGCCCTCGGGCGAGACGTCGCGGCTCGACCTGCGCTGCCTCGCGACCGCGACCGCGGTGCTCGACGAGCTCGAGTCGTGGCAGGAGCTCGGCAACGCGGTCGGCGCCGACGAGCTCGTGGCCGCCCTCGAGCGCGCGGAGGTGCCGCCGCCCCCGCCAGAGCCGGGACGCGTGGCCGTGCTCGACCTGCTGCGCGCGCGCACCCGGCGGTTCGAGGCCGTCTTCGTGCTCGGGCTCGAGGAGGGGTCGCTGCCCCGCCGCGACCGCGGCTCGCCCTTCCTCGACGACGACCGCCGCCGGGAGCTCGGGCGCCGGCTCGAGCGGCCCGACCCGGTCGGTCGCGACCGCTACCTCTTCTACACGGCGTGCACGCGCGCGACCGCGCGGCTCTACCTCGTGCGCGAGGCGGCCGGGGACGACGGCTCCCCGACCGAGGCGAGCCCGTTCTGGCACGAGGTCGCCGCGGTCTTCGAGCCCGACGACGTCGCGCGCGCGACCGTCCGGCGGCCGCTCTCGCAGCTCACGTGGCCGCTCGAGACGGCGCCAGGCGAGCGCGAGCGGCTGCGCGCGGTCGCCCGCCTCGCGGCCGACCCCGAGCGGCGCGAGCTCGCCCGCGCCGTCGCGGCGGCGAACGACTGGTCGCGGCGCCTCGACCGCGCGCTCGGGGCGTTCGACCGCGACCCGCGCCTGCGCAACCCGGCCGTGCTCGCGTTCCTCGGCGGCCGGACGACGTTCGCCGTGACCGAGCTCGAGCGCTTCGGCGACTGCTCGTCGGCGTGGCTCCTCGAGCGGGTCGTCGACCCGAAGACGATCGACGCGGAGGCCGACGCGCTCCTCCGCGGGAAGATCGCCCACCAGACGCTCTACGCGTTCTACGGCGGCCTGCCGAAGGAGCTCGGCGCCGACCGGCCGGCGCCCGAGAACCTCGAGCGGGCGCTGTCGTTCCTCGAGCGCTGCCTCGACGACGCGCTCCGCACGGGCGTGCGGCTCGAGCTCGGCGAGGTCGCGGCGGCGGAGCTGCGCGAGACGCTCCGGCGCGACCTCGAGCGGTTCGTGCGCGAGGAGGCGCGCTCGCAGCTCGTGCTCGAGCCCCGCCGCTTCGAGGTCGGCTTCGGGGGCGACCGCTCGGCGCCGGAGCTCCAGCGCGGGCTCGAGCTCGGCGACGGCATCTTCCTCGCGGGGAAGATCGACCGCGTCGACGTCGACCCGTTCAGCGCCCGCGGGATCGTGCAGGACTACAAGTCGGGGAAGGGCTCGCACTCCGCGCGCCAGATCGACGACGAGGGCCGGCTGCAGGTGCCGCTCTACCTGCTCGTGCTGCGCGACCTCGTCGGGATCGAGCCGCTCGGCGGCGTCTACCGCGCGCTCTCGGGCTCGCGCGGCGCGCGCGGGATGCTGCGCGCCGAGGCGCGCGACGAGCTGCCCGGCTTCGCAGAGCGCGACTTCCTCGACGAGGAGGCGTTCTGGGGCCAGGTCGAGCGGGCGCGCACGAGGGCGCTCGACGCGGCGCGCCGGATCCGCGCGGGCGACGTCGCGCACGACCCGCGCGGCGGCGAGTGCCCGTCGTGGTGCGACCTCTGGACGATGTGCCGCGTCGGCCGCGCATGAACGCCGACCAGCTCAGGGCGGTGGAAGCGGCCGGGGAGGTCTTCGTCTCGGCCGGCGCCGGGACGGGGAAGACGCGCGTCCTCGTCGAGCGCTTCGTGCGCGCGACGTGCGACCACGGCCTCGACGTGCAGTCGGTGCTCGTGATCACCTACACCCGCAAGGCCGCCGCGGAGCTCCGCTCGCGGATCCGGGCCGAGCTCGTCGCCCGCGGCCGCTTCGACCTCGCGCAGGAGCTCGACGGCGCCTGGGTGTCGACCATCCACGGCTTCTGCGCCCGCCTCCTGCGCGCGCACCCGTTCGCGGTCGGGATCGACCCGCGCTTCCGCGAGCTCGACGAGGAGCAGGGGGCGGTGCTCCGCGGCGAGGCGTTCGACCGCGCGCTCGAGCAGTTCTGCGCGGCGCGCGCCCCCGACCGGCTGCGCCTGCTCGCGGCGACCGGGAGCGACCGCCTCCGGCGCACCCTCGTCGCGGTCTACGAGCGGCTGCGCTCCGCCGGCCGCCCGCTCGTGCTCGAGCTCTGGCCCGAGCCCGATGTCGGCGCCGCGCTCGAGGCGCTCCGCGCGGCCGCCCAGTGCCTGCTCGACGACCGCGACGCGACGCCCGCCCAGCAGGCCGCGGCCGCCGCCGCGCTCGAGCTGCCGGCGGAGGCCGAGCGCCTCGTCGACCTCTCGGCGCTCCGTGCGCGCGGCGCCCGCGCCGCGAGCTACGAGGAGGCTCGCAGCGAGCTCGAGCAGGCCGCGTTCGAGGCGGTCGCGCTGCGCGAGCGGGCGCTCCTGCAGGAGCTGCTCGGGCTGTTCGCGGTCGAGTACGCGGCGGGGAAGGAGCGCGAGTCGGCGCTCGACTTCGAGGACCTGCAGCTCCTCGCGCGCGACCTGCTCGCGAACGACGCGCGCGTGCGCGAGGCGGAGCAGCTCCGGTTCCGCGCGATCATGGTGGACGAGTTCCAGGACACGAACGCGCTCCAGTGCGACCTGATCGACTTGATCGGCGCCGGGCCGCAGAAGGACCTGTTCTTCGTCGGCGACGAGTTCCAGTCGATCTACGGCTTCCGGCACGCGGATGTCGCCGTCTTCCGCGCGCGCCGCGCGGCCGCGCCGCAGCGGCTGCCGCTGACGGCGAACTACCGCTCCCGGCCCGAGGTGCTCGCCGCGGTCAACCACCTGTTCGGGCCCGCGTTCGGGGACGGCTACCAGCCGCTCGCGGCGTCGAGCGAGTTCCCCGACCCCGTCTTCGGCCACCCGGTCGAGCTGCTCGTGACCGACAAGGCCTCGTACTCGGGCAGCGGCGTGCACTGGCGCCGCGCAGAGGCGCGGCACGTCGCGCGCCGCGTGCGCGAGCTCGTGGACGCCGGAGCCGCCGAGCCGGGCGAGATCGTGCTCCTCTTCGCCGCCGGCACCGACGCCGAGTGGTACGAGGAGGAGCTGCGCGCGCTCGGGCTGCCGACCTACCGGGCGACCGGGCGCCGCTACTTCGGCCAGCAGCAGGTCGTCGACCTGCGCATGTACCTGCGGCTGCTCCGCAACCGCTACGACGACGAGGCGCTCGTCGCGGTGCTCGCCTCGCCGTTCGTCGGCGTCTCGAACGACGCGCTCGTGCTGCTCCGCCGGCACGCGGGCCGGCGGCCGCTCTACAGCGGCCTCGAGCGCTCGCTGCCGGAGGCGCTCGACGCCTCCGACGAGCGGCTCGTGCGCGCGTTCAAGCAGCGCTACGAGCGCCTCGTGGCGGCCTCTGCGCGCGTCTCGCTCGAGCGGCTCTGCGAGCTCGTCGTCTCCGAGCACGACTACGACCTCGCCGTGCTCGCGCGCTGGGACGGGCCCCGGCGCTACGCCAACCTGCGCAAGCTGATGCGCCTCGCCCGCGCCTACGAGGAGCTGCGCGGACGCGACCTCGAGGGCTTCCTGCGCTTCATCGCCGACCAGGAGGCGGCCGGGGCGGCGCAGCTCGAGGCGGTGTCGGAGGAGGAGGGCGCGGGCGCCGTGCGGCTGCTCACGATCCACGCCGCGAAGGGGCTCGAGTTCAGGGTCGTCGTCGTCGCCGACGCCGGGCGGGAGAAGGGCGCGCCCGACGCGGGCGAGGGGTTCCTCGCGCTCACCGAGGAGGAGCGCCGGGCCGAGCGCGCGGCCGAGGACGAGGAGCGGCTCCGCCTCTACTACGTCGCGATGACGCGCGCGATCGACCGGCTGATCGTGTCGGGCGCGGTCGGGGAGGGGCGCGAGACGCCGATCCGCTGGATCCTCGGGCGGCTCGGCTGCGAGGCCGAGCTCGCCGCGGCGGACGGGCCGTTCGAGCTCGCGCGCGGGGACGCGAGCTTCCTCGTCCGGGTCGACCGGTTCGCCGCCGCCGCGGCGGCAGGCGGCGGCGCGGCGGCGGGCGGCGGCGCGGCGGCGGGCGGCGGCGCGCCCGGCGGGGAGCCCGCCCATGACAGCGTGGTAACACGTGAGCAGGAGGGCGTGGCGGCGGGCGAGGACGGGCAGCTCGCGCTCTTCGCGGAGCTGCCGGCGGCGCCGCCCGCGGAGGGCTACCGGCTGCCGGAGCCGGCGCCGGTGCCGGTGCCGCCGCTCCACCGCGTCCGGCGGCTCTCGTACTCGGCGCTCGCGCTCTTCGAGCGCTGCTCGTACCGCTACTACGCGGAGCGGCTCGCGGGGCTCCGCGAGCGGCGCGGCGCGGCCCCGGGCGCGGGCGGGCTCGCCGCGACCGAGGTCGGCGACGCCGTGCACCGGCTGCTCGAGCGGCCGGGCGAGGACGTCGCGGCGGTGCGCGAGTGGTACCCGCTCGCGACCGAGGAGGAGCTCGCCCGGATCGGCGCGCTGGTGGCCGCGTACCGGGACTCCGAGCTCGCGGCCCGCGCCGAGGGCGCGCGGGCGGAGCTCGGCTTCGCCTTCGAGCACGACGGCGTGCTCTTCCACGGCCGCTTCGACCTCTACCGGCGCGACGGCGGGCGGGCGCTCGTCGTCGACTACAAGACGAACGCGCTCGGGGAGCGCGACCCGGCCGAGGTGGTCGAGTCGGAGTACTCGCTCCAGCGGCTCGTCTACGCCCTCGCCTGCTTCCGGGCCGGGGCGGAGGAGGTCGAGGTCGTCTACGCGTTCCTCGAGCGTCCCGACGCGCCGGTCGCCACCGTCTTCGCCGCGGCCGACGCGGCCGCGCTCGAGGCCGAGCTCTCGGCGGCGGTCGCGCGGATCGACGCGGGGGAGTTCGCGCCGGCGCCGAGCGAGTTCGCCTGCGCCGACTGCCCGGCGCTCGACGTCGTGTGCGCCGGGCCGCGGCTGCGCCGGGCCGACGCGCGGACCGCCGAGGCCGTCGGCGTCTGAGCGCGGTGAACCCCGGCGGTGAACCACCCGCCGGGGGACGAGTCAAGCGCGGGCGGTGCGCCATGATCCGCCCGTGGCCCCCTTCATGTACGCCTTCGTCCTCGGCGCCGCCCTGATCGCGCTCTGGATCGACGTCCGCCTGCCCCGGCTCGCGCCGGCCTCGCTCTCCCGGCGGGCGCTCGCGGCCCTGGCCGCGATGGTCGCGCTGCAGGCGACGCCCGTCCTCGCGGGCTCCGCAGCCGCCCTCTACGCGACGCTCTTCGGGATCCTCCTGCCCGTGCTCGTCTTCGCGTTCCTCGCCGGGATCTGGCTCCTGCGCTCGCTGCAGGAGCCGACGCTCACGAGCTAGCGCCTCCGTACGATCCGGCAGACCGGGGCGGCGGCCGGAGGCGCCGGCGAGCCAGGCGGCGGAAGCCGCTCAGCGTGATCGTGACGCTGTCGGGACGCTCTGCGGGCTCGTCCGATCGCCCGGCACGTCGCGGTACCCGGCACGCGCACGCGCTCGTTCTTCGGCGACACGCCGACGCACGTCGTCCTCGTCGAGCTCGGGTCGGGGCGCCGGCCCGGCCGAGGCGCGGCTCGGGCCGGCGTGGCCGGTCGCGAGGCCCGGGCTGTGCGGCGTCTTCGGACGTCACGAGAGGCCGCGCTAGAAAGGGCCGCGCGGCTCGTAGCTGCCGTGGCGCGCGCCGATCCCGAGGAACGTCATCCCGCCGGGCCCGGCGACCGGGCAGCGGGTCTCCTCCGGGTCGAAGCGGAGCATCGACCCGGCGCGGACCGGGATCTCGGCGCCGCCGACGCGCCACACGCCCGAGCCCGAGAGGACGACGTTGACCTCCTCCTGCCCCGAGGCGGCCTCGTCGTGCTCGCGTCCGACGGCGTTCGGGCCCAGCTCGAACCAGTTGATCCCGAAGGCGAGGACGCCGAGCTCGCGGCGGACGAAGCGCACCGCGCCGCCGGGGCCGGCCCGCTCGAGCTCGTCGACGTGCACCACCGTGTATCCCATCGGGGAGAACGTACTTGCGCGAACGCGGGGGTGCGGGGAGAATGAGGGCGGTGCGGCGGCTCGGCCTCACTCTCGCGTTCGTGTGCGCGGCCGCCCCGGCCGTCGCGCTGGGGGCTCCCGCGCACCAGGCGCGCACGGCGCCGTGCACGGCGTTCGGCACGTCGTGGGCCAAGCGCTACAACGCCGCGCCCGGGCCGATCAGGATCGTCTCCGTCTGCTGCGCGCTCCGCTCGCCGAAGACGGGCAACTCCGCGTGCAAGGTCAAGGTGACGGTGCGGAAGGGGCCGGGTCACGGGACGTTCGGGTGCGTGATCGCGACGGTCGCCCGCAACGGCGACATCCTCGGGAACAGGGCTCAGGACTGCCGGCGGCTGACCGGCATGGTCACGCTGCCCGGCGGCTGACCCTCGCGCCCGGCCTCCCGCTCGTCGCGCGCGCCCTTCGTGAGCAGGCGCCAGATCGCGGCCGCCGCCGCGACCGCGCCCAGCTCGAACGCGTAGGGCGGGGCGCGCAGGAAGCGGCTGTCGCGGCGGCTCATAGGCCCCGCCAGCCTACTCCGGCCGGCCGACCACGAGCCCGAGGCGGCGGTCGGAGCGGTTGCCGGCGGCATCCCGCGCGACCACGGTGACGCTCCAGTAGCCGGCCGGCACGGCGAACGAGCCGCGTGCGCGCGTGACCGGCACGGTGCGGTGGTCGCCGGGGTGCGAGAGCTCGAGGTCGAGGCGGCAGCAGCGGCTCTCGCGGTCCTTCGCGCGCCAGTAGACGCGCCCGTTCGCCTTCGCGGCCGAGAGCTCGGGAGCGGTCGTGTCGCGCACGAGCTCGAACTCGCCGAGGTCGGTCGAGCCGGGATTCCCCGCCGGGTCGGACGCGACGAGCCGGACCCGGTGCGGGCCGGCCGCGAGCCCGGAGGGGACCCAGCGGAAGACGTGCCAGCCGCCGTGCCAGCGGTAGCCGTCGACGGCCTTCCCGTCCACGACGAGCGCGACCTTCGAGATCTTCGAGAGGAAGAAGCGCACGGTGAGCTCGTCGCGGACGCCGTCGCGCGGGCGCGGCACGACCTGCCGGGAGACGCTCGGCCCGGTGAGGAGCGGCGGCTGCGTCTCGTAGAGCTCGAACCGGTCGGCGGCCTCCTGCCAGGCCGGGTCGCCGGTGCGGGACGCCAGCGTCTTCAGCAGGTCGATCACGTAGTCCTGGTAGTGGAGGTCGGACTCGACGTGCAGCGAGTAGCGCGACCAGTGGCCCGTGTCGAAGCGCGGCAGGAGCGCGCGGGCCGCCGAGAGCAGCCGGTCGGCGTAGGCGGCCGCGGCGTCGTCGTGGGCGAGCTCGGCGTAGTCGGCGATCGAGATCGCGCTCTGGAGCTGTGCGTTGAGCACGAGCGCCGAGCTCCGGCTGTAGAGCCGGATCCACGGCCCGGCCGGCAGCTCGCGGTCGAGGGCGCCCGGGATCGCCGCGTACGCGCGCCGCGCGAGGTCGACGCTGCCCGCGCGGGCGAGCGCCTGCGCGAGCACGGCCTGCGCCATCCCGGAGCTCCAGGGCGCGCGCTGGCTGCCGAAGTTGAACTCGTAGCGCCAGAGGAGCGCCCCGCCCGGGAGCGGGACGGCGCGCTGCGCGAGCGCGTCGGCGAGCGCCTGCGCCGACGCGGCGTCGCCGGCCGCGACGAGCCCGTTGAGCGCGCTCGCGTTCGCGAGCGGGTGGAACTCGAGCCCCTGGCGCGCGAAGTAGCGGTAGACGACGCCGTCCGGGCCGGTGACGTCCGTGCCGTCGGGCGGCAGGCGGTGCGCGTCGAGGTACGAGGCGTTCTCGTGCAGCGTGGTGTAGAGCTGGAGCGCGCGCGGCGCGGTCGGCGACTTCGCCCGGGCCACCTGGGCGAGCACGTTCTGCAGCACGAGCTTGCGCCCGCGCGGGACGCGGTCGCGCACGGTGCGCGCGTAGCGGAGGACGCCGAGGTAGCGGGCCTGGTCCGCAGGAGTGATGTAGCCGGCGTCGACCGAGCGGTCGAGCGCCTTGCGCGCGCCGCTCGCCTCCTGGTCCCAGACGGACTCGGCAGCGTGCGCGGGCGGCGCGGCCGCGAGGACGAGCAGCGTTGCGACGAGCCACCGGACCGGCATGACCCCCGCCCGATGGTAGCCGCTCCGGCGGCGTGCGCCGGCGGCCCCGTCCGCGAGTACTCCGCGAGTACGGTTGTGTGCCTGGCCGGCTGCAGATCGTCGCCTCACCGCGTCCTCGTTCGGCCGCGTACCTTCGGGTACGCGGCCTCCCCGCCTCCTCGTCCTGCTCGATTCTCGCCGGCCGTTCACGAACGACCTGACGGACGGAATCACTAACGTCGCGGCGATGGCGCGCAGCTACGTCCACGAGGCGCGGCGGCGCGTCGGGCCGCGGCGGGCGCGGATCGGGCCGATCGTCGAGCGGCTCGCGGCCGAGCACGCCGACGCGCGGATCGCGCTCCGCTTCGAGAACCCGCTCGAGCTGCTCGTCTCCGTCCTCCTCTCGGCGCAGACGACGGACGTGAACGTGAACCGCGTCACGGAGAAGCTCTTCCGCAAGTACCGGCGCCCGGAGGACTACCTGGCGGTGCCGGTCGAGGAGCTCGAGCGCGACCTCTACGCGACCGGCTTCTACCGGCAGAAGGCGAAGGCGCTGCGCGGGACGATGCAGGTCCTCCTCGCCGAGCACGGCGGCGAGGTGCCGACCGACTTCGAGGCGCTCCTGCGGCTGCCGGGGGTGGCGCGCAAGACGGCCAACGTGGTGTCGGCCGAGCGCGGCCACGCGCAGGG
>DASRHI010000028.1:0-28186 GCA_035650615.1 Gaiellaceae bacterium
CTCGCGGCCGAAGCCCGACTCCTTGTAGCCGCCGAACGGGCTCGTCGGGTCGAAGCGGTTGAAGGTGTTCGCCCAGACGACGCCGGCGCGCAGGCGCTCGGTCATCCAGAGGATGCGCGAGCCCTTCTCCGTCCAGACGCCGGCGCTCAGGCCGTACGGCGTGTTGTTCGCCTTCTCGACCGCCTCGTCGGGCGTGCGGAACGTGAGCACCGACAGGACCGGGCCGAAGATCTCCTCCTGGGCGATCCGGTAGCTCTGGGCGACGTTCGTGAACACGGTCGGCGCGAACCAGTAGCCCTTCTCCGGCAGCCGGCAGGGCGGCTGGTAGACCTCCGCGCCCTCCTCGCGCCCCGACGCCACGAGCTCCTCGATCTTCTCCAGCTGGGCGCGCGAGTTGATCGCGCCCACGTCCGTGTTCTTGTCGAGCGGGTCGCCGACGCGGAGGGTCGCCATCCGCCGCTTGAGCTTCTCGACGACGGGACCTGCGATCGACTCCTGCACGAACAGGCGCGAGCCCGCGCAGCAGACGTGGCCCTGGTTGAAGTAGATGCCGTTCACGATCCCCTCGACCGCCTGGTCGAGCGCCGCGTCGTCGAAGACGATGTTCGCGGCCTTGCCGCCGAGCTCGAGCGTCAGCTTCTTGCCGGAGCCGGCGAGCCGGCGCTGGATCGCCTTGCCGACCTCGGTCGAGCCGGTGAACGCGATCTTGTCGACGCCGGCGTCGACGAGCGCGGCGCCGGTGCTGCCGTCGCCGGTGACGATGTTGACCACGCCCGGCGGCAGCTCCGCCTGCCGGAGGACGTCGCAGAAGAGGAGCGCCGAGAGCGGCGTCGTCTCGGCCGGCTTCAGCACGACGGTGTTCCCGGCGGCGAGCGCGGGCGCGACCTTCCAGGCGAGCATCAGCAGCGGGAAGTTCCACGGGATGATCTGGCCGGCCACGCCCAGCGGCCTCGGCCTGCGGTTCGGGAACGCGTACTCGAGCTTGTCGGCCCAGCCCGCGTAGTAGAAGAAGTGCGCGGCGGCGAGCGGCAGGTCGACGTCCCGCGACTCCTTGATCGGCTTGCCGCCGTTCAGCGACTCGAGCACCGCGAACTCGCGCGAGCGCTCCTGCAGGATTCGCGCGATCCGGAACAGGTACTTCGCGCGCTCGCTGCCGGGGAGCGAGGACCAGCCGTCGTCGAAGGCGGCGCGGGCGGCGGCGACCGCGTGCTCGACCTCCGCCGGGCCCGCCTGCCCGACCTGCGCGAGCGGCTCCTCGGTCGCGGGCGAGATCGTCGTGTAGCTCTCGGCGGGCTCGAGCCACTCGCCGCCGACGTAGAGGCCGTAGCGCTCCTCCAGCCGGAGAAGCTCGCGCGACTCGGGGGCGGGGGCGTACGTCCAGCCGGCCGGGACCGGCGCGCGCCCGCCCCGCTTCGAGAGCTCGCTCACGGGTGCGTCCTCTCAGTCGTTGGTGAAGTAGTCCTTCGATTGGTAGGCGCCGGTCTTCTCCTTGCGGATCTGCATCAGGATGTCGTTCAGGAGCGACGACGCGCCGATCCGGTAGAGGTCGGGGGTGAGCCAGTCGGGCCCGAGCGTCTCGTGCACCTGGACGAGGTACTGGATCGCGTTCTTCGAGGTGCGGATCCCGCCGGCTGGCTTCATCCCGACGCGGCGGCCGGTCTCCTCGTACACGTCGCGGATCGCCTCGAGCATGACGAGGTGGACGGGCAGGGTCGCCGCGCCCGGGAGCTTGCCCGTCGAGGTCTTGACGAAGTCGGCCCCGGCGGCGATCGCGAGCAGCGACGCGCGGCGGACGTTGTCGTAGGTGCCGAGCTCCGCGACCTCGAGGATGACCTTGAGGTGCGCGTCGCCGCACGCCTCCTTCACGCGCCGGATCTCGTCGTAGACCTGCGCGTAGCGCCCGGAGAGGAAGGCGCCCCGGTCGATCACCATGTCGACCTCGTCCGCGCCCAGCGCGACGACGTCCTCGACCTCGCGCACCTTCACGTCGAGCGGGCTCTGGCCGGACGGGAACGACGTCGCGACCGAGGCCACCCTCACCGCCGTCCCGGCGAGCCGCTCGCGCGCGGCCGGCACGAGGTTCGGGTAGACGCAGACGGCCGCGACCGACGGCACGGCCGCGTCGGCGGGGTCCGGGCGGAGCGCCTTCGAGCAGAGCGCCGCCACCTTCCCCGGCGTGTCCTGCCCCTCGAGCGTCGTCAGGTCGATGCAGCGGACCGCGAGCTCCAGCGCCCACAGCTTCGACTCGCGCTTGATGCTGCGCTTGGCGAGCTCCGCGGCACGCGCCTCGACCGCAACCTGGTCGACGGCGCCGATCCGCGGCAGCCGCCGCTCGAGCGGAAGCTCGAACCCGGTCGGGAGGGCCGGAGCCTGGGCCATGACCTCGAGTCTAGACCGGGCGGTGCGGTCTACGCTCTGCCGCGCACGATGGCGCGAGCGCAGGCAGAGGCGAAGCTCTCCACGCGCAGGCCGAGCCGCGCGCTCCCTGCGCGGCGGCTCCTGCTCGAGCGCGCCCGCCCGGGCTTCGGGGCTGCGGTCGAGGGCCGGCCCGCGGGCGCGGCACGCGTCCCCGGCGCCTCGAGCTTCGGGGTGCGCGGCGCATGAGCGGCGCGGGGGAAGCGCGCGCCGAGATCGGCGTCTTCGGCGGCTCCGGCTTCTACTCGTTCGTGGACGTGCTCGAGGAGGTGGAGGTCGAGACGCCCTACGGCAGGCCGTCCGCTCCGGTCGTGATCGGCGAGGTCGGCGGCCGGCGCGTCGCGTTCCTGCCCCGCCACGGGCGGCGGCACGAGCTGCCGCCGGCGGCCGTGCCGTACCGGGCGAACGTGTGGGCGATGCGCGAGCTCGGCGTGCGGCGGCTGATCGGGCCGTGCGCCTCCGGCGCCCTCCGGACCGACCTCGAGCTGGGCGCCTTCGTCGTCTGCGACCAGTTCGTCGACCGCACGTGGGGCCGCGGGGACACGTTCTACCCGGGGCCGGAGACCGTGCACGTGTCGGCCGCCGACCCGTACTGCGCCGACCTGCGGCGCGTCCTCGTCGAGACGGCGCGCGAGCTCGGCATCCCGGTGCAGGACGGCGGCACGGTCGTCGTCGTCCAGGGGCCGCGCTTCTCGACGCGCGCGGAGTCGCGCTGGTTCCAGTCCATGGGCTGGGACGTGGTCAACATGACCGCCTACCCGGAGTGCGTGCTCGCGCGCGAGCTCGAGCTCTGCTACGCGAACGTGTCGACGGTCACCGACCACGACGTCGGCGTCGAGGGCGCCGAGCCCGTGAGCGGCGAGACCGTGATGCGCGTCTTCGCCGAGACGGGCGAGCGTCTGCGCGAGCTCCTCTTCGCCGCGATCCCGAAGATCGGCCCGCAGCCCGCCGACGCGTGCGCCACCGCCCTCGCCGGCGCCCGCGTCTCGCCCTGACCCGACACGTCGGGGTCGACGCTCGCGTCTGCCGAGCACGGGCCGAGCCGTGGAACGAGCGCAACGGCAGAGGGTCAGACCCCGCAACGATCGAGGGTCAGACCCCGGTTTGTTGCGCGCCGCCGCGACGCGCTCGAGCCCCGAGCCGAACGGTCGAGGGCCGGGCCGTCGAACGGGCGCAACGATCGAGGGTCAGACCCCGGTTTGTTGCGCGCCGCCGCGACGCGCTCGAGCCCGGGCCGAGCCGTCGAACGGGCGCAACGGTCGAGGGTCTGACCCCGGATTGTTGCGCGCCGCCGCGACGCGCTAGAGGCCGAGGCGTTCGAGCATCGCCCGGTCGCGGCGCCAGCGGGGCGCCGTCTTCACCTGCAGCTCGAGGTAGACCCGCCTGCCGAGGAGCTCCTCGACCGCGGGGCGCGCCGTGCGGCCGATCTCGCGCACCATCCGCCCGCCCTTCCCGATCAGGATCTGCTTCTGGCTCTCGGTCTCGGTGTAGAGGCGCACGTGCACGCGGGCCCCGCCGATCTCCACCACCTGCGCGGTGAGCGCGTGCGGCACCTCCTCCTTCGTGAGCCGCAGCGCCTGCTCGCGCACGAGCTCGGCGATCCGCGCCTCGAGCGAGAGGTCGGTGACCTCGCCGGGCGGGAAGTACAGGGGCCCCTCCGGGAGCAGCGAGACGAGGTCGTCGCGCAGCTCGCCGATCCCGTCCCCGGTCTTCGCGCTGACCGGATGGAGGGCGTGGAAGTCGCCGAGCGCAGCGGCCGTCTTCATCTGCGTCGCGATGTGCGCGGGCTTCAGCCTGTCGACCTTGTTCACCACGACCACGACGGGCACCCCGAGCGAGAAGACGCGACGCGCCACGTAGCGATCGCCCGCGCCGATCCGCTCGCGCGCGCTGACGACGAGCAGCACCGCGTCGAGGTCGTCCGCGATCGCCTCCTCGACCCGCCCCTGCATCCTCTCGGTGAGCGGGTCGATCGGCCGCTGCCAGCCGGGCAGGTCGACGAGCACGAGCTGCGCGCCGTCGCCTGTCCACACGCCGCGGATCCGGTGCCGCGTCGTGTGCGGCACGCGCGAGACGATCGCGACCTTCGCGCCCGCGAGCGCGTTCACGAGCGTGGACTTGCCGACGTTCGGGCGGCCGGCGACGGCGACGAAGCCCGACCTCACGCGAGGTCCCAGGTGTCCGGGAGGAGCTCCGCGGGCGTCGCCGTGCGGATCTCCCCGTCGGCGCCGCGGTAGCTGACCGCGCCGACCCGGAACTCGTGGAGCCACTGGCGGCAGCCGCCGCACGGCGAGGCCGTGATCCCGATCGCCTCGAGGTCGCCCGGCCGGCAGCCGGCGGCGACCGCGGCGGCGATCGCGCCCTTCTCGGCGCACACGCCGAGCGGGTAGGCGGCGTTCTCGACGTTGACGCCCGTGAACTCGCGCCCGTCGCGCGCGCGCACGACCGCGCCGACGAGGTAGCTCGAGTAGGGCGCGTAGGCCCGCGCCGCGGCGGCCTCCGCCTTCTCGACGAGGTCGCGGCCGCTCATCCCGCGAGCTGGAAGAGGACGAGCGTCGTGAGCGCGCCGAGCAGGCCGCCGAGCGCGACCTCGGCGGAGGAGTGGACGCCGGACTCGACCCGGGTCTGCGCGACGAGCAGCGCCATCACGAGCGCGATCGTCGACACGAGGAAGCGGTGGTGACGGCCGGCGACGTACGTCGCCGCGATCCACGCGGCGAACGCGAGCGCCGCGTGACCGGAGGGCAGCCCGCCGCGGAGCGGCGTCCCGCTGCCCGTCCAGGCCTTCAGCGAGATCACCACGATCACCGTCACCGCGAGCGCGACGATCGTGAGCTCGGCCGGCGCGTCACGCACGCGGTCGAGCAGGCGCGCCGAGCGGTCGGCGACCTTCCCGGAGAAGACGAGGTAGCCGACCGCGACCGCGTTCACGGACGCGAGCAGCACCGCGCCCGCGGCGATGTCCTTCGCGAGCTTCGCCATCGGGTCGAACGCCGTCGTCGCCACGTCGATGGCGCCCTCGATGGCCGTGTTGACCATCTCGGCGACGAGGACGAACGTGATCGCGAGCAGGAGCGCGATCAGCTCGATCTTGGAGACGCCGACGACGAGCGCGACGACGAGCACGGCGACGGCGACGGCGAAGTGGACACGCATGTTGCGCTGCGTACGCAGCACGTGGATGAGGCCCTCGAACGCGTAGTTGAACGAGTCGAAGATCGTCGGCGGCCGGCGGGCGTTCACGCGTAGAGCGCCTCCCTCGCCTCCATCTCCTCCCCGTGCTCGTAGCCGAGCAGGTGCAGCACGCCGTGGGCGAGCGGCGCCCGCCACGCCTCGCCGACGGCCTGCGGGCAGAGGACGACGTCGCCGAGCGCCCGCGGCACGCCCTCCGGCAGCTCGTCGCGGCCGTCGATCGGGAACGCGAGCACGTCGGTCTCCTCGTCGATCCCGAGGTGGTCGCGCTTGAGCCGGCGGATCTCGTCCGGCCCCACGAACGCCAGCCCGAGCTCGCCGTCCCCGACGCCCTCGCCGCGCAGCACGCGGCAGGCGAGCTCGACGGCGGCGACCTCGTCGACCTCGACTCCGCTCCGGTTCGCGACCTCCACGGAGACCACTACTTCCGCCGCTCGGTCCCGGTCTCCTCCGCGTGCTCCCGATAGGCCTCGACGATGCGCTGGACGAGCTTGTGCCGCACGACGTCCTGGTGCCCGAAGTGGACGAAGGCGATCCCGTCGATCCCGGCCAGGATCTCCTGCACCTGGATCAGCCCGGAGGCCTGGTCGCGCGGCAGGTCGACCTGGGTGACGTCGCCGGTGACGACGACCTTCGACCCGAAGCCGAGCCGCGTCAGGAACATCTGCATCTGCTCGGGCGAGGTGTTCTGGGCCTCGTCGAGGATGATGAAGCTGTCGTTCAGCGTCCGCCCGCGCATGAACGCGAGCGGGGCGACCTCGATCGTGCCCCGCTCCATGTACGTGTTCGCGCGCTCCGGGTCGAGCATGTCGTAGAGCGCGTCGAAGAGCGGGCGCAGGTACGGGTCGACCTTCGCGAGCATGTCGCCGGGCAGGAAGCCGAGCCGCTCGCCCGCCTCGACCGCGGGACGCGTGAGGATGATCCGCGCGACCTGGCGCTCGGTGAGGGCGGCCACGGCGAGCGCCATCGCGAGGTACGTCTTCCCCGTCCCCGCCGGACCGATCCCGAACGTCACCGTGCAGCGGCGGATCGCGTCGACGTACGCCTTCTGGGTCACCGTCTTCGGCGCGATCTGCTTTCCCCGATGGCGCCAGACGACGTCCTCGAACACGTCGCGGACGTCCTGCTCCGCCTCGAGGGCCCCGAGCACGGCGTCGACCGTGTGCGACCCGATCTGGTGGCCGCCCTCGACGAGCACGACGAGCTCGTCGATCACCTCGCGCGCCTCCTCGACGTTGCGGTCCGCGCCCTCGAGCGTCAGGCGGTTCCCGCGCAGGCGGATCGTGCAGCCGAGGCGCTCGCGCAGCGTGTCGAGCACGCCGTCGGACATCCCCGCGAGCTCCGCCGCGACCGCGTTCGAGACGTCGAGAACCTCCTGCACGCACCCAGTGTAGGTCGCGTACCTTGTGGCGGTCGCCCCGCGTCCCGCGGCGGCGACCCTCGACGAAAGGACCCCCGCCGTGGAGACGTACGCGGCGCTCGTGCGGCTCCCGGCCGCGCGTCGCCTGATCTACGCCCTGACCGCCGCCTGCCTCTCCTTCGGCATGCTCTCGCTGACCGTCCTCCTCACGGTGCAGCGCTCGACCGGCTCGTTCCGCGACGGCGGCTTCGCGGTCGCGCTCTTCTCGGTCGGGGCCGGGGCGTCGGCGCCGTTCCGGGGCCGGCTCGTCGACCGCCGCGGGCGGCGCTGGCTGTCCGTGCTCGCCGCCGGCTTCGCCGCCGCGCTCGTCGCGCTCGACGCGGCCGCGGCGGGCGGCGCGCCCGCGGCGCTCCAGCTCGCGCTCGCCGCGGCGACGGGGCTGAGCGCGCCGCCGCTCATCGCGTCGGCGCGCGCGGCCTGGCCGCTCGTCGTCGAGACGGCGTTCGTGCGGCCGGGCTACGCGATCACCTCGCTCCTCGCCGACGTCGGACTGGTCGCGGGGCCGGCGCTGGCGGGCGGCCTCGTGCTCCTCTCGCCGTGGAGCTCCCCGCTCGTCGCCGCCGCCGCGGCGCTCGTCGCCGCCCCGCTCTCCGTCCCGCGCACGCCCGCCGCCGCCGCGCCCGCCGTCCCGCGGCCGATGCCGGCGCTCGCGCGCAGCCGCGCGCTGCAGGGCCTGCTCGCGGTCTCGCTCGCGCTCGGGGCGGCGCTCGGACTCGTCCAGGTGGCCGTGCCGGCGCTCGCGGCGCGCTGGGACGCGGGCTCGCTCGCCGGCCCGCTGCTCGCGGCGTTCTCGTTCGGCAGCGTCGCCGGCGCGCTCTGGTACGGCGGCCGCGCCTGGCACGGACCGGTCCTCCGCCGCTACCTCGCCTGCGTGCTCGCGGTCGGCCTCCTGCTCGCGCCGGCGGCGCTCGCGCGCGGCCCGGCGACGCTCGCCGCGGCGCTCGTCGTCGCCGGAGCGGCGTTCGGGCCCGCGATGGTGTCCCTCTTCGAGACGCTCGACGCCGCCGCCCCCGGGAGCGGCGCCGAGGCGCTCGCATGGATGACGACCGCGGAGGCGGCCGGCACCGCCGCCGGCGCGGCGGTCGCGAGCGCGGCGCTGAGCCACGGGGCGTGGCTCCCCTTCTCCGCCGCCTCGGCCGTGCTCGCCCTGCCCGCCGCGGCGGCGCTCGCCGCGCGCTCCCGCCGCCGGGCCTAGGCGAGCTTCTCGCGGACGATCTGGCCGACCGCCGAGCCGTCCGCGCGCCCGGCGACCTGCGGCATCACGTCCGCCATCACCCGGCCCATGTCGCGCAGGCTCGTGGCGCCGGTCTCGGCGATCGCGTCGTCGACGATCTGCTCGAGCTCCTCCTCGCTGAGCGGCGCGGGCATGAACTCCTCGAGCACCGCGAGCTCGGCCTCCTCCTTCCTCGCCTGCTCCTCGCGGCCGCCCGAGCGGAACGCCTCGGCCGCCTCGTTGCGGCGCTTGCGCTCGCGCTGGAGCACCTGGAGCTCCTCCTCCTCCGAGAGGGGGCGCTGCAGGTCCTTCTCCGCCGCGCGCAGGCTGTTCAGGATCAGGCGCAGGGCGTCGCGGCGCGCCGCGTCGCGGGCGAGCATCGCCTCCTTCACCTCCCCCTCGAGCCGCTCGACGAGGCTCACCGGCCGCTCCCGTCCCCGCCGCCGCCCGAGGGCCTTCCGAGCACGTGCCAGTGGAGGTGGAAGACCGTCTGCCCCGCGCTCGGCCCGACGTTGACCTCGACGCGGTAGTCGGCGAGGCCCGCGGCGCGCGCGGTGTCCGCGACGAACTCGAGCATCCGCTTCGCCTCCTCCGCCGGGAACTCGCCGATCTCCCGAAAGGTATCGACATGGCGCTCGGGGAGCACGAGCAGGTGCACCGGCGCCTTCGGGTTGATGTCCGCGATCGCGACGAAGCCGTCCGCCTTCCGCACGTGCTCGCCCTCGCGGACGAGCGAGCAGAAGAGGCAGTCCTCACGCGGCGACGGCAACGATGCCCTCCTCGGAGATCGCGCGCGCCCGGACCGGCACGAGCTCGCCGACCGGCGCGTCGACGAGGAACGGGGTGTAGTCGCCGCCGTAGCCGCGGCCCGGCCGGTCGACGAGGACGACGTCGGGACGGCCGAGCTTCGTCCGCCAGCGCCGGCGCTCCAGCTCGCGCGAGAGCGCGCGCAGGCGCGCGGCCCGCTCCCTCTTCGCGGCCGGGGCGACGCGGTCGTCGGCGGCGGTCGCGGTGCCGGGCCGCGGCGAGTACGGGAAGACGTGCACGCGCGAGAGCCCGGCGCGCTCGACCGTCGCGAGCGTGCGCGCGAAGGCGCGCTCGTCCTCGTCGGGGAAGCCGACGATCACGTCGCTCGTCAGGTTGAACTCCGCCGCGAGCGGCTCGACCTTGCGGAGGTAGGCGGCCGCCGTGTAGCGGCGCCGCATCGCCCGGAGGACGGCGTCGTCGCCCGACTGGAGCGGGACGTGCAGGTGCCGGCCGACGGCCTCGGTCTCGCGGAGCGCGGCGACGAGCGCGGGCGTGAGGTGGTTGACCTCGATCGATGAGAGCCGCAGGCGCGCGAGGCCCGGCGTCGCCCCCGCCTCGCGGACGAGCCGCGGCAGGTCGTAGCCGGCGGCGCGGTCGCGGAAGCAGCCGAGGTTGATCCCCGTCAGGACGACCTCGCGGTGGCCCTGCTCGACCCGGCGGCGGATCTCGCGGAGCACCGCGTCGGCGCTCCGGCTGCGCGAGGCGCCGCGCACGAGCGGGATGACGCAGAACGCGCACGAGAACGAGCAGCCGTCCTGGATCTTCACGAACGCGCGGACGCGGTCGAGGCGCGCGTCGGCGGCGACGCAGCCGAGCGCGCCCACGTCGCCCGCGACGAACGCCGGCGTCTCCTCGGCCCGCCGCCGCACCACGGTCACGTTCGGCGGCAGCCCGCCGAGCCCGTCGCCGGCGAGGTTGGCCCCGCAGCCGGTGACGTAGACGCGCCGGTGGCGGCGCGCGGCGCGCGCGGCCGCCTTGCGGCTCTTCGCGAGCGCCTCGTTCGTCACGCAGCAGGTGCTGACCACGGCGACGTCGGCCGGCGCGCCGGTCGCGACCGCCTCGTGCCCGTCCGCGAGCAGGCGCTCGCGGATCTCGTGGGCGTCGACGTGCGAGACCTTGCACCCGAGGAACTCGACGCTGAAGCGCGTCATCGCGCGGGATCGTACTGCCGCGCGGGCACGCGGGCAGCGGGGCCGGCGCCCGCATCCCCCTCAGGGGGGCGGCGCGTCCCCATCCGAGACGCTACCTGCGCAGGCGGAACGCGACTGAGACGGAAGCGTGCCGAATCAGCGACGTTCGAACAGGTCGGCGGCCCAGCCCTCACGCTCGCGCCGCTCGAGCCTGCGGAAGCCCGCCGGCGCCGGCTCGTCGGAGGCGAGGTAGCCGGCGGTCACGAGCCGCGCGACGTCGAGCCGCGGGGCGAGGGCGAGCACCGACTCGAGGGCGATGTTCGCGAGCGCGAGGTCGGCCGGCGGCAGCGGCTCGGCCAGCGCGTCGGCGCGCCGCACGTCGACGGGCGCGCCGTTCGCGGCCGCGTTCGCCCGCGCTGCGGCGACGGCAGCCCGGTCGTGGTCGAGCGCGACGACCGGCGCGTGGCCGAGCCTGGCCGCCGCGATCGCGAGGACGCCGGAGCCGCAGCCGACGTCGAGCACGCTCCCGCGCGGCAGGCCGAGCAGGAGCTCGAGG
Source organism: Gaiellaceae bacterium (assembly GCA_035650615.1). GTDB lineage: Bacteria > Actinomycetota > Thermoleophilia > Gaiellales > Gaiellaceae > PALSA-600. The sequence goes on from DASRHI010000028.1 coordinate 10,734, forward strand.
CAGAGTCGCGTCGTCGCGTGCGCGCCCGTCCCGAACGCCCGGCCGGGGTCGACGACGACCGCAACCGCGCCGCGGGGCGCGCGCTCCCACGGCGGCCCCACCCAGAGCGGCCCGACTCGCACGGGGCGGTGGAACGCCCGCCAGCGCTCCTCCCAGCCCGCCTCGACCTCGCGCACGCGCGCCTCCGGGAAGGCCGCCAGCACCCGCTCCGCCGCCTCGCCGTAGGCGGCCAGCTCGACCCTGCCGCCGCCGAGGTCGACCTCCTCGAACCCCTCGGGCGCGAGCTCGAGCACGCGCGCCCGCGCCGGCTCGAGCTCGGCGCGCGGCACGCTGACGGCGGCGCGGATCAGCGGAACGCGCTCTTCAGCTTGCCGAGGAAGCCCTCGTCGGGGCCGTACGTCCCGTCGTCGGAGAGCCGCTCGAACTCCTCGAGCAGCCGGCGCTGCTCGTCGGTGAGCCGCCGCGGCACGGTCACGTTGACGAGCACGCGGTGGTCGCCGCGCCCGAACCCCTGCAGGACGGGCATCCCGCGCCCCTTTAGCACGCGCACCTCGCCGGGCTGCGTCCCGGGCGCGAGCTCGAGCTCGACCTCCCCGTCGAGCGTCTCGACGGGGACGGTCGCCCCGAGCGCCGCCTGCACGATCGTGAGGTCGACCTGGGAGAAGACGTCGTTGCCTTCGCGGACGAAGCGCTCGTCGGGCCGGACGCGCACGAGCACGTAGAGGTCGCCCGAGCGCCCGCCGAGCGCGCCGGCGTGGCCCTCGCCGGAGAGCCGGATCCGCTGGCCGTCGTGGATGCCGGCCGGGATCTCGACCTCGAGCGTCCGCTCCTCGAGCGTGCGGCCGGCGCCGCCGCAGGTCTCGCACGGGTGCTCGACGACGCGGCCCGAGCCGCCGCACTGCGGGCAGGCGGACGTCCGGACGAACTCGCCGAAGACGGAACGGGCCACCTGCCGCAGGCGGCCGGAGCCGCCGCAGCGCGGGCAGGCGGAGACGCTCGTGCCCGGCCGCACCCCGTTGCCGCCGCAGGTGCGGCACTGGACGGCGACCTCCAGCGGCACCTTCGCCGTCGTCCCCCGGGCCGCGTCGACGAGCTCGATCGTCACCTCGGCCGCGACGTCGCCGCCGCGCGTCCCGCCGGTGCGGACGGCGCCGCCGAAGAGGTCGTCGCCGAAGAACGCGCTGAAGAGGTCGCCGATGTCGCCGAGGTCGAAGTGGCGTGGCGTGAAGCCGCCGGAGCGGAGGCCGGCGTGGCCGTAGCGATCGTAGAGCTGCCGCGTCTCGGCGTTCGAGAGCACCTCGTACGCCTCCGAGATCTCGCGGAAGCGAGCCTCCGCGTCCGGCTCCTCGGACACGTCCGGGTGCAGCCGCCGGGCGAGCCGGCGGAAGGCCTTCTTGATCTCCTGCTCGTCCGCGTCGCGGGCGACGCCGAGCAGCTCGTAGTAGTCCCGGTCGGTCGTGGCCACGCCGGGTCAGTCCTCCGCGTAGACGTCCTCGACGAACCGGGACAGCTCGTGGGCGGCGGCGCGCACCGAGCGCAGCGCCTTCTCGTAGTCCATCCGCAGCGGCCCGAGCAGGCTGACCGCGCCGAGCACCTGGTTCGCGTAGCCGTAGGTGGCGCCGACGAGCGCGAGGTCGTGGAGGCCCGACGCCTGCAGCTCGTCGCCGACGTGCGCGAAGGGACGGTCGCGGCGCAGCGAGCTCGCGAGCACGTCGAGCAGCGCGGCCCGCTTCTCGAGCGCGTCGATCAGGCTGCGGTACGCGCCGATCTCCTCCGCGCGCAGCTCGTCGAGCAGGCCGGCGGCGCCGCCCACGTACAGCTCGCGCTCCTCCTCGACGTCGTCGAACGCGCCGCGGATCGTCTCGAGGAAGCCGCGCTCGCGCGCGGAGAGCCCGGGGTCGTCGAACGCGCGCGCGAGCTGGTGCGAGCGGAGGCGAACGCCGGTGAGCCGCTCGCGCAGGTAGTCGCCGGCCCAGGTGACGAGGCCGGGGTCGACGTGCTGCGGGAAGACGTAGCGGTGCTTCCCGACGCCGCCGGTCGAGGTGATCACGACGACCATCACCATCGCCGACTGAAGCTGGATCACGTCCACGTGCCGGATCGTCGCCGCCCGGAGCGGCGGCGCCGAGACGAGCGCGAGCAGCCGCGTCACCTGCGAGAGCATCTCGGTCGTCGCCTGCAGCGCCTCGTCGACCTCCGCCGCCGCCGACGCGAGCTCGAGCGGGAAGTCCCCGGGTCGCGCCTCCTGGCGCGCGAGCAGCCCGTCGACGTAGACCCGGTAGCCGGCCTCGGTGGGGACGCGGCCCGCCGAGGTGTGCGGGTGGGTGAGGAGGCCGAGCCGCTCGAGGTGGGCGAGCCCGGCCCGCACCGTCGAGGACGAGACCGGCAGCGCCGCCCGCTCGACGAGCGTCTTCGACCCGACCGGCTGGCGCGTGGCGACGTACTCCTCCACCACCCGGAAGAGGAGCTCGCGCTGGCGGTCCGAGAGCGCGACGGCCATGACCATCATGGTAGGCGGGCCGCTACGCGAGCAGGTCGGCGGTGACCGCGTCCCCGAGGAACCGGCCGCGGGCGGTCAGCGCGAGCCCGCCGCGCTCCCGGCGCGCGAGCCCGAGCCGCTCCGCGCGCTCCAGGCCCGCCGGATCGAGCACGTGCTCGACGCCCGCGAGCGGGAGCGGCTCGTCGAGCCGCAGCCCGAGCAGCACGCGCTCGGCCTCCCGCACCGCCCGGGTCAGCTCCTCCGGCTCGCGCGGCGGCCGGCGCCCGGCCGCGAGGGCGGCGGCGTAGCCCGCGAGCGACGGGGCGTTCCGCCAGCGCCTGTCCCCGATCGTGCTGACGGCGCCGACGCCGAGCCCGAGGTAGTCACGCCCGCGCCAGTAGGCGAGGTTGTGGCGCGCGCGCAGGTCGCGCCCGCCCACGAGCTCCGGCCTGCGGCAGAAGCTCGCCGTCTCGTACCAGCGGTACCCCGCGGCCTCGAGCGCGCCCACGACGAGCTCGAAGTACGCCTCCATCGCCTCGGCCTGCCGCTCGAGCTCGGCGCCGTGGGCGCGGGTGAAGCGCGTGCCCGGCTTGGCCTCGAGCTCGTACGCCGAGAGGTGCTCCGGCTCGAGCGCGACCGCCGCCGCGAGGTCGCGCTCGAGCGCGGCGCGCGTCTGGCCGGGGATGCCGTAGACGAGGTCGAGCGAGACGTTGCCGAAGCCGGCGTCCCGGAGGACGGCGACGGCGCGGCGGACGTCGTCGGGCCCGGCGGAACGGTCGAGCACGCGCAGGAGCCCGGGCTCGAAGCTCTGCGCGCCGAGCGAGACGCGGTTCACGCCGTGACCGCGCAGGAGCCGGGCGAGCTCCGGCGTCACCGTCTCCGGGTTGGCCTCGACCGTGACCTCTTCCGCGCCGGGCAGCCCCGCGAGCAGCCGGGCGAGGGCGCGCGACTCGGTGAACGTGGGCGTGCCCCCGCCGAGGAAGACCGTCTCGAGCCGAGGGGCGAGCAGCCCGCGCTCGAGCTCGAGCTCGGCGAGGAGGTCGTCCACGTAGCGGGCGTGGTCGGAGCGGCGGCCGACGGCCGTGACGAAGTCGCAGTAGCCGCAGCGGCGCGCGCAGAACGGCAGGTGCACGTAGAGGTGGCGGGCGCCCGTCACGGGCCCCGCTCCGGGCGCCTCGGCCGCGGCACGAGCTCGCCGCCGCAGTTCGGGCAGACGTGGGCGAGCTCCTCGCCGCAGAGGGTGCAGAAGGTGCACTCGTAGGAGCAGATCACCGCGGGCCCGTTCGGCGGGAGCGTCGTTCCGCACCGCTCGCACTCGCCGCGCATCTCGAGCGCCATCAGCGCCTCCCCTCGCCGAGGTTGAGCACCGCGAGGAACGCCTCCTGCGGCACCTCGACCGCTCCGACCTGCTTCATCCGCTTCTTCCCCTCCTTCTGCTTCTCGAGCAGCTTCCGCTTGCGGGTGATGTCGCCGCCGTAGCACTTCGCGAGCACGTCCTTCCGCTTCGCCTTGACCGTCTCGCGCGCGATCACCCGCGAGCCGATCGCCGCCTGGATCGCGACGTCGAAGAGCTGCCGCGGGATCTCCTCGCGCAGCTTCTCGACGAGCGCGCGGCCGCGGTCGTAGGCGAACTCGCGGTGGACGATCAGCGAGAGCGCGTCGACGGGGTCGCCGCCGACGAGGATGTCGACGCGCACGAGCGAGCCCGGCCGGAAGCCGACGTAGTCGTAGTCGAAGCTCGCGTAGCCCCGGGTCCGCGACTTGAGCGCGTCGTAGAAGTCGAGCACGATCTCCGCGAGCGGCAGCTCGTAGGTGAGGTGCACGCGCGCCTCCGACAGGTACTCCATGTGGTCGAAGCGGCCGCGGCGCTCGTTGCAGAGCTCCATGATCGCGCCGACGTACTCCTTCGGGACGATGATCGAGGCCCGGATGTAGGGCTCCTCGACCTCGTCGACGGAGCTCGGCATCTCGGCCGGGTTGTGCACCTCGACCCACTCGGGCGCGTTCTGCGCGCGCACGCGGTAGGCGACGTTGGGCGCGGTCACGAGCAGGTCGAGGTCGAATTCGCGCTCGAGCCGCTCGCGCACGATCTCCATGTGGAGCAGGCCGAGGAAGCCGCAGCGGAAGCCGAAGCCGAGCGCCTGCGACGTCTCCGGCTCGTAGAAGAGCGCGGCGTCGTTCAGCTTGAGCTTCTCGAGCGCGTCGCGCAGCTCCGGGTAGTCGTCGGAGTCGGTCGGGAACAGCCCCGCGAAGACCATCGGCTTCACGTCCTTGTAGCCCGGGAGCGGCTCGGCGGCGCCGCCACGGCCGGAGGTGAGCGTGTCGCCGACGCGGAGCTCGGACACCTCCTTGAGCCCGGTGACGACGTAGCCGACCTCGCCGGCCGAGAGCTCGGCGACCGGCCTCATCGCCGGCGACATGACGCCGATCTCCTGGGCCTCGAAGCGCGTCCCGAGCGCCATCGCGCGCAGCTCGGCCCGCGGGCGGAAGCTCCCGTCGACGACCCGGACGAAGGCGACGACGCCGCGGTACTGGTCGTAGGAGGAGTCGAAGATGAGCGCGCGGGGCGGTGCGGCGGGCGCGCCGGCCGGCGCCGGGATCCGCTCGACGATCGCGTCGAGCACCGCCTCGACGCCCGCCCCGGTCTTCGCCGAGATCCGCAGCACCCGCGCCGGGTCGTCGCCGAGCAGGTCGGCGAGCTGGCGGGCGGTCCCGTCGGGATCGGCCTGCGGGAGGTCGATCTTGTTCACGACGGGGACGATCTCGAGGTCGTTCTCGATCGCGAGGTAGGCGTTCGCGAGCGTCTGCGCCTCGATTCCCTGCGCCGCGTCGACGACGAGCAGCGCCCCCTCGCACGCCTGGAGCGAGCGCGACACCTCGTAGGTGAAGTCCACGTGGCCGGGTGTGTCGATGAGGTTGAGCTGGTGCCCGTTCCACTCGACCCGCACCGCCTGCGCCTTGATCGTGATCCCGCGCTCCCGCTCGAGCTCCATCGAGTCGAGCACCTGCTCGCGCATCTCGCGCGCCGACACCGCGTGCGTCAGCTCGAGGATGCGGTCGGCGAGCGTCGACTTGCCGTGGTCGATATGCGCGATGATCGAGAAGTTGCGGATGCGTCCCTGGTCCATGGGTCGTCAGCCCCGGCGAAGCCGGCCTCGCAATGAGAGTAGCGCCTGCATCTCGCGCACCTCGAGCGCCCGGCAGGCGGCCGTGTAGACGACGGCGGCGGCGGCGAGCGCGGGCAGCACGGAGGCGAGCTGGCCGCCGAGCGCGCGCCCGGCCGCGTCGTCGAGCGGCCACCAGACGGCGAACGCGGCCGCGCCGGCGAGCGCGGACGCCGCCGCGACGCGCAGGAACGAGCTCGAGATCGCGGCGAAGCCGACCCGGCCGGTGCGGCGGCGGAGGAGCACGAGCAGAGCCGCGGTCCCGGCGACGTTCACGATCGAGGTCGCGAGCGGGATCCCCCACGTCCCGACCGGCGAGAGGACGACGTCGAGGACCCCGTTCAGGACGAGGTCTCCGAGCGCGACGAGCGTCGGGATCCAGTTCGACTGGAGGCTGAAGAAGGCGCGGTTCAGCATCAGCATCGCGCCGTTGAAGGTGAGGCCGGCGGCGAACGCGGCGAGGGCGCCGGCGACGACGGGCGTCTGCGCGGGCTCGAAGGCGCCGCGCTGGTAGACGAGGCGCGTGATCGGCTCGGCCAGCACGGCGGTCACGACGCTCGCGGGGACGAGCAGGAACGCGATCTGGCGCAACCCGAGCGAGACGGTGTCGCGGAAGCCGGCCGCGTCGCCCCGCGCGGCGAAGCGCGCGAGCGACGGGAAGAGCACGGTCGCGACGGCGACCGAGAACATCCCCTGCGGGAGCATGTAGATCCGGAAGGCCGCGTCGATCGCCGCCGGCGCGATGTTCGCGTCGACGAGACGGGCCGCGATCACGCCGTCGATCAGGGCGTTGACGTTGATCAGGCCGAGGCCGAGCGTGACCGGGAGCATCAGCCGGAAGACGCGACGGACGTACGGGTCGCGCCAGTCGAGCACGAGCTCGAGGCGGCCGCCCCGGCCGCGCAGCCACGGCAGCGGGAGCAGCACCTGGATCACCGTGCCGACGAGGATCGCGGCGGCGTAGACGTAGAGCTTGCCGTCGGTCGTGTCCGCCTGCGGCACGCCGATCGCGAGCCCGGCGACGATCGCGAGGTTCCAGGCGACGGGACTCAGCGCAGGGATCGAGAACTCGTCGTAGGTGTTCAGGATCCCGACCACGATCCCGGACACGCCGAGCAGCGCCACGATCGGGAAGAGGACGCGCGAGAGGCCGACGAGGAGGTCGTGGTCGTGCGGGTAGAGCGGCCGCATCACCCACGGCGCCACGACCATGAACAGGGCCGTCAGCGCGCCGAGCCCGAGCAGCGTGAGCCAGAGCAGGCTCGAGGCGACCCGCCACGCGCGCCTGCGCTCGCCCCGCTCGAGCAGGTCGCTGAAGACGGGGACGAACGCGGAGGAGAGGGCGGCGTCGGCGACGAGCGCGCGCACCGTGTTCGGGAGGAGGAACGCGATCTGGAAGGCGTTCACCGGGCCCTGCACGCCGAAGGCGTTCTTCGCGACGATCTCGCGCACGAGCCCGAGCACGCGCGAGAGCCCCGTCGCGAGCGAGAAGATCGCGGTCGCCCGCGCGAGCCGGCGTCCGCCCCCGGCGGGGGCGACGACCGGAGCGGCGGCGGGGTCCGCGGTCTCGCCTGCGCCGGGCGTCTCCACCATCCGGACGATACGCGCCGTCGCGGCGGCGCCCCGGAGCGCGCCGCGGGCCTCTGGTACCATCCCGGGCGCCCGCGGTCCGCGGGCGTTTTTCGCGCGATGGCGAACATCAGGCAACAGAAGAAGCGGATCCGGATCGCGGCCGCGGAGCGGCTCGAGAACCTCCGCTACCGCTCGACCGTGAAGACGTTGACCCGCCGCCTCGCCGCCGCCGTCGAGGGCGGCGACGCCGAGGCGGTCGAGGCCGAGCACCGGAACCTCGTCCGCTGGCTCGACCGGGCCGTCGCGCGCGGCGCGCTCCACCGCAACACCGCCGCCCGCAAGAAGTCGCAGGCGGCGCGGCTCGCCTCCGGCGGGTCGTAGCGCGGCCGCCGGCGCAGGCCGGACGTCTGGCACGCTGCGGGCCGGCCGTGAGAGAGCTCGCGAAGGACGTAAGCCGCCGCTTCCGCCCCGCGGTCAACCGGCCTGCCGTCGGGCCCCGGGCCTCGAGGGCGCCGCTCGCCGGCGCCGCCGCGGCCGTCGCCGCGCTCGCGCTCGCCGCGGCGCCGGCCGAGGGCGGCCGCGGCTGGCGCGCCGAGCCGCCCCTCCCCGAGGCGCGCAGCGAGGTCGCGGCCGCCGCCACGGCCGAGGGCGTGATCGCGGTCGCGGGCGGGTTCGCCGAGGACGGGTCGCCCTCCGCCCGCGTCGACCTCTACGACACCGGCACCGCCGGCTGGACGCGCGGCCCCGACCTCCCGCAGCCGCTCGACCACGCCGCGGCGGCGAGCCTGCACGGCCGTGTCGTCCTCGCCGGCGGGTACGGCGAGGAGAGGCCGACCGCGACCGCGCTCGAGCTCGCGGGCGGCGAGTGGCGGGCGCTGCCCCCGCTCCCGGCGCCGCGGGCCGCCGCAGGGGCGGTCGCCCTGCGCGGGAAGCTGTACGTCGTCGCGGGCGTCGGGCCGCACGGGCTCGCGACGCAGATGCTCGTGTACGACCCCGGCCCGCGGCGCTGGACGACGGCGCCGGGCCCGACCCCGCGCCAGCACCTCGCCGTGGCCGCGGCGGCGGGCCGGCTGTACGCGATCGGCGGCCGGAGCGCCGGCTACGACACGAACCTCGCGCTCGTGGAGTCGTGGGCGCCGGGCGAGCGCCGCTGGCGCCGCGAGCCGAGCCTGCCGGCCCCGCGCGGCGGCACGGCGGCCGCGGCCGCCGGCGGCGCCGTCGTGGTCGCGGGCGGCGAGGCCCCGCAGGGAACCGAGGCGTCCGTCCTCGCGCTCTCGCCGGGGGCGGCCCGCTGGCGGCGGCTGCCCGACCTGCCGACGCCGCGGCACGGCCTCGGCGTGGTCGCGGCGGGCGGGCTCGTGTACGTCCTCGGCGGCGGGCCGGAGCCCGGCCTCAGCACGAGCGACGCGAACGAGGCGCTGCCGGCCGCGGCGGCCGGCCCCGCCGGCTAGGGCTCCGCCCGCGCCGCGGCGGGCCTCGTGATCTCGACCAGCGCCCGCTCGAGCTCGAGCTCCGGCGCGAGCCGCGACCCGCCCTTGAGGGCGTGGTCGAGGTCGGCCAGCCGCACGGTCACCTCCCGGAGCTCCTCCGGGCTGAAGTTCCGCGCCTGGGCGTACAGCTTGCCGACGTAGTAGGGGTTCCGCCTGAGGCGGACGGCGGCGTCCTTCGCGGAGACGCCGCCGGCCTCGAGCGCCTGGCACTCGCGGATCCGCGCGACGTGGCTCCCGAGGATGCCGAGCAGGCGCGGGATCGTCCTCGAGCGCGGGTCGCCGGAGCGCTCGAGCATCGACTCGGACGCGCGCAGCACGCCGGGGACGTCGCGCGCGCCCCAGGCGTCGGTGAGCGCGAAGCTCGTCGCCTCGCCGCGCACGGCGACGAGCCGCTCCACGTCCTCGGCACCGACGCGGGCGCCGCCGGCCCAGGTCGCGAGCTTGTCGATCTCGGCGGCGAGGTCGTAGAGGTCCTCGCCGACGAGCTCGACGAGCGCGCGGCACGCCTCCGGGTCGGCCTTCGCGCCGTGCACGCCGAATTGCTCCGCGACCCACCGCTGCAGGCCCCGCTTCGGCACGTCCCAGAGGAGCACGTCGCCGGCGGCCGCGACCGCCTTCGCGAGCGGCGCGTCCTTCTTCAGCTCGCCGGCGACGAGCGCGAGCGTGGTACCGGGGACCGGCGCCTTCAGGTACGCCCCGATCGCCTTCGCGTCGGCGGCCTTCCAGCCGTCCACGTTCTCGACCACGAGCAGGCGGCCCTCGCCCGCGAAGAGCCCGAGCGCGTTGCAGGCGGCGACCGCGTCCTCGCCCGAGAGCTCCGTCCCGTCGAGGAGCTCGACCGCGTCCGGCGGGAAGCGGCGCCGCAGCCGCTCGAGCGCGCGGCCGACCTTCGGGCGGTCGCCGCCGGCGAGCAGGTAGGCGGGCTTCAGCTCGTCGGCCATCGCCGCCAAGCATAGGCCGCGGCCAGGAGCATCCCGACCAGGCCCGCGAGCCCGCGCGCCGTGCTCACCTGCGCGAACGGCAGCGCCCCGATCGCGTGCGCGCAGAGCGCGAGGTACGCGGCGACGAGCCCGTTCAGCCACGCGACGAGCGCCGCGGCCGCGGGCGCGACCGGCTCGAGCGCCGCCGTCGCGAACGCGAGCCCGAGCAGCACCGGCATGGCCGGCTCGGCGAGCGCGTTCGCCGCCACCCCCAGCACCGGCAGGTAGCCGAGCTGGAGCCAGAGCACCGGCGCCGTCGCGAGGCCGCACGCAGCGGAGACCGCGACGCCCAGCCGCACCGAGCGCGGCAGCGGCCACGGCTCGAGCGCGCGCGCGAGCCGCGGTGCCAGCACGAAGATCGCCGCGACCGCCGCGAACGAGAGCTGAAAGCCGACGTCGAGGAGCAGGTACGGGTTCCACGCGAGCAGGCAGACGGCGCCGAGGAGAAGCGCCTGCCAGGCGTCCCGAAGCCGCCCCGTCAGCCACGCGAGCGAGGCGAGCGCGCCCGCCACCCCCGCGCGCACGACCGAGGGCTGCGCCCCGACCGCGAGCACGTACGCGCCGATCGCCGCGAGCGCCCCCAGCTCCCCCAGGACGCGGCTCGCGCCCAGGAGCCACGCCAGCACGAGCACGCCGCCCGCGACGAGCACGACGTTCTGGCCCGACACCGCCAGCAGGTGGTAGAGGCCCGAGCGGCGGAAGTCGGCGCGCAAGCCGTCGCCGAGCGCGGAGTCGTCGCCGAGCACGATCCCCTCCAGGACCGCGCGCCGCTCTCCCGCGAGACCGGGCGCGATCGCGCGGGCGAGCGCCCGCCGCAGGCGGTCGGCGAGCCCGCCGAGCCCGCCGCGGCGGCCGACGACCCGCCACCCATCCAGGCGCAGGACGACGTGCATGCCGTGGCGGCGCAGCCAGGTGCGCTCGTCGAAGCCGTGCGAGGGCCCGCGCGGCTCCTTGACGAGCGCGAGCGCCTCGAGGACCGCGCCCTGGGGCGGGGAGCGCCCGAGCGGGAGCTCGAGCTCGACCGGCTCGCCTGCGTCCACGCCGCGGAAGCTGCGGACGCTCCCGCTCGCGCGCTGGTCGTAGCGGCCGCGGCGAACCGGCGAGGTGACGACCACGACGGCGCGGCCCGCCCGGCCGATCTCGGCGCGGAGCGCGCTGCGGTCGAGCGTGTCGAGGCGGGCGCTCCCCCACCACCACCCGACGGCGGCGAGGCCGGCGGCGGCGAGGACGAGCCGCACGGCCGGGGAGGCGCACGCGGCCGCGCCGGCCGCGAGCGCAAGCCCGAGGCCGAGGCCGGCCGCGCCGACCCGCCCGAGGTCGGCCGCGGCAAGCCCGGCGCAGAGCGCCGCGGCGAGGAGGTGCGCCGGGACGGGCCGGCCGAGGCTCACGGCACCACCAGCCCTCGCAGGTTCTCGATCCGCGCGGGGCCGATCCCGGGGATCGCGTCGAGCTCGTCGACGGAGCGGAAGGGCCCGTGCGCCTGGCGGTAGGCGACGATCTTCTCGGCCGTCACGGGCCCGATGCCGGGGAGCGCGTCGAGCTGCTCTGCGCTCGCCGAGTTGAGGTCGACCGGCGCGGCCGGCGAGGCGGGCGCCGGCCCGGGCGCCGCCGGCCCCGCCGGGCCGGAGCGGGCGGGTACGAGCACCTGCTCCCCGTCGGCGAGCGGGGCGGCGAGGTTCACGAGCGCGACGTCGGCCCCGGCGGCCGGGCCGCCGGCGCGGGCGAGCGCGTCGGCGATGCGGGCCCCGCGCGGGAGCCGGTAGAGGCCCGGGCGGCGGACGGCGCCGGCGACGTCGACGACGACGCGCGCAGCGGGCGAGGCCGCGCGCGGGACCGCCTGGGCGGGCCGGAGCAGCGGCGGCGCCGCCGAGCGCGGCGCCGCCGGCCGCAGCACCCTGCCGCCCACGAGCACGAGCGCGACCGCGGAGAGGACGAGCGCGAGCGCGCGGGTGCGGGAGATCGCGAACGGCATGGAGCGAGCGTGCCTGGGAAGGCGTGACGTGTCTGTGCCAACTTCGCGACGGAAGCGGAACTGATCGTCCACAGGCCGAGGCGCGCCCCGCCGCCGCCCCGCGCGGCGGCGCCGGCGCCGCCCTACACGACGAAGTTGACGAGCTTGTCGGGCACGACGAACACCCTGCGCGGCTCGCCGCCGTCCAGGTGCGCGCGCACGCGCTCCGAGCCGCGGGCGAGCGTGACGAGCTCCTCGTCGGGCAACCCGGCCGGCACCTGCAGCCGGTCGCGCACCTTCCCGTTCACCTGCACGACGAGCTCGACCGTGTCGCGGGCGAGCATCGCCGGGTCGGCGACGGGCCAGGGCTCCGCCCACAGCCGCTCGTGACCGAGCCGCTGCCACAGCTCCTCGGCCACGTGCGGCGCGTAGGGCTGGATCAGCGACACGGCCGTCTCCGCGGCGAAGCGCCCGGCGGGGTCGTCGGGCGTCGCGGAGAGCTCGTTCACGAGCTCGTGCACGGCCGCGACCGGCGTGTTGAAGACGAACCGGCGCTCGATGTCGTCGGTCACCTTCGCGATCGTCTCGTGCGCCTTGCGCGCGAGCGGCGTGCCCGTGGTGACGCCCGTCGGCTCGCGACCCGCCTGCTCGTGGACGACCCGCCAGAGGCGCTGCAGGAAGCGCGCCTGCCCGTCGACGCCGGTCTCCTGCCACTCCTTGTCCTGGTCGGCAGGCCCCATGAAGAGGATGTAGAGGCGGAGCGCGTCGGCGCCGAAGCGCTCGACGAGCTCGTCGGGCGAGACGACGTTCCCCTTCGACTTCGACATCTTCGCGCCGAAGCGGTAGATCATCCCCTGGTTGAAGAGACGCGCGAACGGCTCCTTGAAGCCGAGGATGCCGAGGTCGTACAGCGCCTTCGTGAAGAAGCGCGCGTACATGAGGTGGAGGATCGCGTGCTCGATCCCGCCGATGTACTGGTTGACCGGCAGCCAGTAGTCGACGAGGGCGCGGTCGAACGGCGCCGCGTCGTTGTGCGGGTCGGTGTAGCGGAGGAAGTACCAGGACGAGTCGACGAAGGTGTCCATCGTGTCGGTCTCGCGCCGCGCCTCGCCGCCGCAGGCGGGGCACGGGACGCGCACCCACTCCTCGGCGGCCGCGAGCGGCGAGCGGCCCTTCGGCAGGTAGTCGTCGACCTCGGGCAGGAGCACGGGCAGGTCGGAGTCGGGGACGGGCACGATCCCGCACGCCGGGCAGTGGATCACCGGGATGGGGCAGCCCCAGTAGCGCTGCCGCGAGAGCAGCCAGTCGCGCAGCCGGTAGCTGACCGCGGGACGGCCCAGGCCGCGCTCCTCGAGCCAGGCGACGATCGCGCGCTTGCCCTCCGGAGACGGCAGCCCGTCGAACTCGCCCGAGTTGACGAGCACCTCGTTCTCCGAGTGGGAGACGTACACGGTCCCCTCCTCGACCTCGCCGCCGGCCGGCCTGACCACCTGGACGACCGGGAGGCCGAATCGCTCCGCGAACGCAAAGTCGCGCTCGTCGTGCGCGGGCACCGCCATGATCGCGCCCGTCCCGTACTCCATCAGCACGTAGTCGGCGACCCAGATCGGGATGCGCTCGCCGTTCACGGGGTTGACGGCGTGGAAGCCGGTGTCCACGCCGGTCTTCTCCTCGCTCGCCGCGCGCTCCTCGCCCCGGCGCGCGGCCGCGTGGCGGGCGTAGGCCCGCAGCTCGTCCCCGTTCTCGGACCGCGCGGCCAGCTCCTCCACGAGCGGGTGCTCGGGCGCGAGGACGAAGAAGGTCGCGCCGAAGAGCGTGTCCGGGCGCGTCGTGAACACGGGGACGTCCTCGCCGAGCTCCTCGATCCGGAACACGACCTCGGCGCCCTCGGAGCGCCCGATCCAGTTCCGCTGCATCGTCAGGACCCGCTCGGGCCAGGACTCGAGCAGCTCCATGTCGTCGAGCAGCCGGTCGGCGTAGGCGGTGATCCTGAACAGCCACTGCTCGAGGTTCCGCGCCTCCACCTCGGCCCCGCAGCGCTCGCAGCGGCCGTCGATCACCTGCTCGTTCGCGAGCACGGTCTGGTCGTTCGGGCACCACTTGACGGGCGCGTCGTGCCGGTAGGCGAGTCCGGCCTCGTACAGGCGCAGGAAGAGCCACTGCGTCCAGCGGTAGTACTCGGGCTCGTGCGTCGAGACCTCGCGCGTCCAGTCGATCGACCAGCCCATCCGCTTGATCTGCCGGCGGATCGCGGCGATGTTGCGGTCGGTCGCCTCGCGCGGGTGGCCGCCCTCGCGGATCGCCGCGTTCTCGGCCGGGAGCCCGAAGGCGTCGTAGCCCATCGGCCGCAGGACGGCGAAGCCGTTGCGGCGCCGGACGTGCGACACGACGTCGCCGAGCGTGTAGTTGAGGACGTGCCCCATGTGCAGCTCGCCTGACGGGTACGGCAGCATCTCGAGCACGTACGCCTTGCGCCGGCCCGCCGTCTCCGGGTCGTCCGGGTTGGGGGTCGCGAAGGCCCGCTCGGCCTCCCAGACCTGCTGCCACTTGCTCTCGATCGCGTGGGGTTCGTATGCGTCCACTCGGGCCCTAGAGACGAAAAAGCCTCTCGCGAGAGAGGCCGTGGGAGGCTGACGCGGCGCCGCCGCGGTCGCTCCCTGCGCTACCGGAGGAGGTTGCTCGTCACGGCCGTCCAGTCTAGCGCCGGGCGCATCAGCGCACCACCACGGTCCGCTCGTAGCGCCGGATCGCCGCCTCGTCGAGCGTGTGGACGAGCGGCTCCGCCGCCGGCGGCGTCGTCGGGGTCGCGCGCCCGACACGACCGCGACCGCCGTCTGGCGCCGCCGCTCGCGGACCTTGTCGAGGCGGCCGGGCGGCGTCGCCGCCCGGCGCTCGACGAGCCTCCGGAGCAGGCGCTGGACGGGAAGGCGCCGGCGACGACCTGCCCGACGGCGACGAGCCGGCTCGCCCAGCGGGGCAACGAGGCGGTCATGCCAGCCGCTCTCTCCCGGATCGCGATTCCCAATCGCCGCAGGCAGAATCGGGCGATGCTCGAGCTCTTTCCGGACACGGCGCGCGTCGAGGACGGGATGCTCACCATCGGCGGCGTGCGCGCCGACGTGCTCGCACGCGAGCACGGCACCCCGCTCCTCGTCTACGACGAGGCCACCGTGCGCGCCCGCGCACGCGCCTACCGAGAGGCCGCTCCCGAGGCGTTCGTCTGCTACGGGACGAAGGCGTTCCCGAACGTCGCCGTCCTGCGGCTCCTCGCAGACGAGGGCGTCGGCGCCGACGTGTCGACGCTCGGCGAGCTGCGCTTCGCGCTCGCCGCCGGCGTTCCGGGCGAGCGGCTGGTCGTCCACGGCAACAACAAGTCCGACGAGGAGCTCGGCGCGGCGGCGGGGCTCGGCGCGCTCGTCGTCGTCGACTCGCTCGAGGAGGTCGACCGCGCGCGCGACGCCGGGGTCGCGCGGACGCTGATCCGCTTCACGCCCGGAATCGAGGCGGACACGCACGCCGCCATCCGCACCGCGCACCACGGGTCGAAATTCGGACTGCCCGCCCACGACGTGATCACGGCGCTTCGGCGCGCGCCCGAGACCGAAGGGCTGCACGTGCACATCGGCTCGCAGCTCCTCGACGCGGGCGCCGCGCTCGAGACGGTCGGGTGGCTCGCGACCGTCGCCGCGCAGGCGCGGGCGGAGACGGGCTGGGAGCCGAGGACGGTCGACCTCGGCGGCGGCCTCGGCGTGCGCACCACGCTCGCCGAGCCGGAGCTCACGATCGGCGAGTTCGTCTCGAGCCTGCTCGGCGAGCTCGACCGCACGTTCGCGCTCGAGCGGCTCCCCCGCCCGCGGGTCGTCCTGGAGCCTGGGCGGTCGCTCGTCGCGCGCGCCGGCGTGACCCTCTACACCGTCGGCTCGGTGAAGCGGGTCGCGTCGGCCACGACGTGGGTCGCGGTCGACGGAGGCATGTCCGACAACCCGCGGCCCGCGCTCTACGGCGCCCGCTACGAGGCCCTGCTCGCGAACCGCGCCGGCGAGCCTGCGACGGGGCCCTTCGCGGTCGCGGGCAAGCACTGCGAGTCCGGCGACGTCCTGATCGAGCGCGTCGACCTGCCCGAGCCGCGGCGGGGCGACCTGCTGGCGGTGCCGTCCACCGGTGCGTACACGCTCTCGATGAGCTCCTCCTACAACGCCGTCCCGCGGCCGGCCGCGGTGCTGGTCGCGGACGGCGAGGCGCGGGTGATCCGCCGCCGTGAGACCGTCGACGACCTGCTCGCGCTCGAGGCCGGCGCGGAGTAGGCTCGCCCCGACGAGCTGGGAGGGGCCATGGCCGTGAGGCTGCATCGCTGCAAGAACCTCTGGGCGAAGGTACCGGGGCACCCGTGCTGGCGGGTGCAGAAGGCGCTCGACGACCAGGGGGTGTCCTACGAGGTCGTGCCGGGACCGTGGCCGGGCCGCAAGAAGCGGACGGCGGTGATCGCGGGCACCGGGCAGGCCCTCTACCCGGCGATCGAGTTCGAGGACGGAAGCTGGTACCGCGAGGAGTCGAAGGCGATGGAGCGGACGATCCGCGAGGGCCGCCTGATGGAGCGTGCGACCCGGCCCAGCGGGGAGACGCCGCCGGTACACTAGATCGCCCCGGGGCTATAGCTCAGCTGGGAGAGCGCCTGGATCGCACCCAGGAGGTCGCCGGTTCGAGTCCGGCTAGCTCCACTTTTTCGGACATTGCGCAAACCTCGGGCGTGACGAGCCGGTAGGTCGGGAGGATCTCGCGGCGGCCGTTAACGCGTAGCTCGGCGATGAGGAGCCGGAGGAGCGCTTTGGCTCTCTGTGGGTCGGCTTCGCCGATCACGGTTTCGAGGTGGTCGGCGACGGCGGCGAGGTCGGCGGCCGTGGGCGCGTCGTTCGCGTCGTGGGGCGCTTGAAGCGAGAGCTCGGCTTCTTGGGCGTGGAGGTCGTCGAGGCGGACTTGGAGGCGGGTGAGTCGGTCTTCGCAGCGTTCGGGTGAGAGCTTGCCCTGTTCGAACGCCTCGTAGTAGCGCTCGAGCGCTTGTTCGGCGCGGATGATTTCGGCGGCGATCGAGGCGAGCCGCTGTTCGAACTGGGGCCGCCGCTGCTCAGCCTCCGCTGTTGCCGTGGCGAGTGCGTCCGCGACGAGTTGCTTGTCGCGGTAGATCGCAGCGAGCTGGTGGAGCACGGCTTCGTCGACTTTGTCGCGTGGGAGGCGTTCGCCGGTGCAGGCTTTGGGTCCGTACTTCTGGCGACCGGTGCAGGCGTCGTAGTGGTAGCGGCCGCCATTGCCGTTGGCGGACATTCCGATGTACGCCTTGCCGCACTTGCCGCAGCGCAGCAGCCCGGAGAGCAGGAAGTCACTTGCGTTGCCGCAGCGCTTCGCGTGCTCTCCGCGCTCGGCGAGGATCGCCTGCGCCTTGGCGAAGGTGAACTCGTCGACGAGCGGCTCGTGTACACCGTCGAACACCTTGTCGCGCCAGCGGATCTTGCCGACGTAGGTGGGGTTGTTGATGATCCAGTGCACGCCCGGATGCCCCCAACCCGCGGACGGCGCGGGCGCTCCTTCGTCGTGCAGCAGTTGCGCGATCGTGCGGGTGCCGAGCCGCTTGCGTGCGTACAGGTCGAACACGCGTCGTACAACTGGCGCCTTAACCGGATCCGGGACGAGCACGCGCTCTTCGTTCGAGAAGGTGTAGCCGAACGGCGGCCGTCCGCCGAACCAGCGTCCCTCCTTGGCTCTGCGTTCGATGCCGGCGGAGATGCGGTCGACGATGGTGGCGTGCTCGAACTCGGCGAACAC
>DASRHI010000029.1:0-12062 GCA_035650615.1 Gaiellaceae bacterium
ACCCCCATCCAGGCCCGCGCGCTCGCGCTCATCGCCGACTACACGCTCACCACGTAGTCACGACCGATCCAGCCGCAGCCACCCACAACACCAGCCAGGAAGCCAAAAACAGCCCGCCCACTCAAGGGAACTTCGGGCTAGGTGACGCAGCCGCTACGGCGGCGGCACGACGCACGCGGGCAGCAGGATGCGGAAGGAGGCGCCGCCGCCCTCGCGCTCCTCCACCCACGCCCGGCCGCCGTGCAGGCGCGCGAACTGCGACACGAGCGCCAGCCCGATCCCCGTCCCCGGCGAGCCGTTCGCGTCGCCGCCCCGGGCGAACAGCTCGAAGATCGCCCGCCGGTCGGCCGGCGAGATCCCGGGGCCGCGGTCGTCGACGCGCAGCACGACGTCCTCGCCGCTCACCGCGACCGCGACCGCGATCTCCGTCCCCGGCGGCGTGTGCTTGACCGCGTTGACGATCAGGTTCTCGACCATCCGCTCGAGCTTCGGCGGGTCGACCTCCGCCACCACCGGCTCCGCGTCGACGGCGATCTCGGCGCCGGTCGCGGCGGCGACGCGCCGGACGAGCATCCCGAGGTCGGTCGGCTCGCGCACGAGCCGCACGAGCCCGTGCCTCAGGCGGTCGACGTCGAGCAGGTCGGTGAGGAGGCGCTCGAGCCGCGTCGCCTGGCGCACGACCTGGTCGACGAGCTCACGGCGGAGGTCCTCGTCGATCGTCGCGCTCCGCTCGCGGAGCGTGAGCGCGAAGCCGAGAATCGACGTGAGGGGCGTGCGCAGCTCGTGCGAGACGGTCGAGAGGATGCTCTCGCGCAGGGTCTCGGCCGCGCGCCGCTCGGTCACGTCCTGCGCGGTGCCGACCATGCGGACGACCCGCCCGGACGCGTCGGCGACCCCGCGCCCGCGTCCGACCACGGACCGCTCCGCGCCGTCGTCGAGCACGATCCGGTGCGCCAGCTCGAACGGCCGGCCCGCCTCGACCGCGTCCTCGACCACGCGCCGCACCCGCTCGCGGTCCTCCGGGTGGACGCGCGCGAGGAACGTCCGGTAGTCGATCGGCGTGCCCGGCACGATCCCGTAGATGCGGAAGAGCTCGTCCGACCACGTGAGGCGGTCGGTGGCGACGTCCCACTCCCAGCTCCCGAGGTGGGCGAGCTGCTGCGCCTCGGCGAGGCGCGCCGCGGCGCGCCGGAGCTCCCGCATGGCCGCGTCGCGCTCGACGAGCGAGGCGCCGAGGACGAGCAGCGAGACGGCGACGAACGACATCAGCCCCTGCAGCACCTGCACCTCTCTCGTCGCGCTCTGCCCGAGCGGCGTCTCGCCGCCGATCACGCCCGCGACGGCGGTGGCGGCGACGACGAAGCTGCCGGCCGCCGCGCCGCGCTGCCGGAAGCGCAGCGCGCCGAGCACGAGCAGCGGGAAGATCGGGTAGGGGTAGCGCCAGAGGCCGGCGAGGAAGACCGCCGCGCTGACGCCGGCGAGCGCGCTCCCGAGGACCGCCGCCTCGAGGCAGCGCCGCCGCGACGGCAGCCGGAGGCCGGCGCCCGCCCAGACGAGGAGGACCGGCGCGACGAGCAGCACCCCGGTCGCGTCGCCAAGCCACCACAGCGCCCAGGCCGAGCCGTACGGCGAGGCCGCGTCCGCGCCGGCGAGCCAGAGGGCGGTGACGCCGTTCGTCGCCGCGAGCGCGGTCGCGGCGAGCCCGGCGAGCGCCGTGAACGCGACCACGTCGCGCAGGCGCTCGAGCGACGGGCGGAAGCCGGCGCGGCGCAGCAGGTACCAGGCCGCGAGCGCCTCGAGCGTGTTCCCCGTGGCGATCGCGAGCGCGGTGCCCACGGACGCCCCGCCCGTCGCGTTGGCGACGATCGCGCCGGCCGCCACCGCCGGCCAGAGCTGCGGGCCGCGCAGGAGCAGCGCCGCGACCGCGATTCCGGCCGGCGGCCACACCGGCGTGATCACGCCGTGCGCGACCGAGAGCTCGAGGCCGAGCTTCGCGGAGCCGACGTAGGCGCCCGTGACGGCGCCGAGCTCGAGCGCGCGCCGCGCGCGGGCCCGCGTCTGTACGCCGACCACGCCGCTCAACCGTCCCTCCAGCTCGATCGCCGTGCCTACCACCCCCCTGGGGCCTGACGTACGGCGTGGGAAGAGTCTACGGCGTCGCCCGGCCGCCTGCGCACTCGCGGCAGGCGCCGCGCAGGACGACGTCGTGGCCGGCGATCGAGTAGCCGGTGCGCGCCTCGACGACGTGGATCACCGCCTCGAGCTCGTCGTCGGCGAACGCCTCGACCTTCCCGCAGTCGTCGCAGACGAGGTGGTGATGGTGGTCCCCGCCCGGGAGCGCCGCCTCGTAGCGGGCGATCCCGGCGCCGACGTCGACGCGCTGCACGAGCCCGTGCTCCCAGAGCTGCTCGAGCACCCGGTAGACGGAGGCGATCCCGACCCGGCTCCCCTCGGCGCGGAGCCGGTCGAAGATCTCCTGGGCGGTGAGGCAGCAGTCCTGCCGGCCGAGCAGGGAGACGACGGCGCGGCGCGCGCCGCCGCTCCGGCGCCCGCCCGCCTCGAGCGCGGCCAGCGCGTGGTCGCTCCACTCCACGGCCGCGGATTCTAGCCGAGTGATGATGGGAATCAGTATTATCACGCGCCGAGCCGGCCATGCTCGACCCCTTCCACTACGCCTTCGTCCAGCGCGGCGCGCTCGAGCTCGTCCTGCTCGCCCCGGCGGCGGGCGTGCTCGGGACGTGGATCGTCCTGCGCGGCCTCGCCTTCTACGCGCACGGCGTCGCGACGGCGGCGTTCCCCGGCCTCGTCGTCGCGGCCGGCCTCGGCTTCGGCGCCCCGCTCGGCGCGCTCGCGGCGGCGGCGGCCTTCACGCTCGGCGTCGAGCGCCTCGCGGCCCCGCGCCGCGAGGGCCACGACGTGCTGACGGCGCTCGTGCTCGTCGGCGCGCTCGCGCTCGGCGCGATCCTCGCGAGCGACGTCTTCCACTCGCGCTCGAGCGTCGAGACGCTCCTCTTCGGGAGCGTCCTCGCCGTCGGGACGGCCGACCTCGCCTTCGCGGCCGCGGCCGGCGCGCTGGCCCTCGCGCTCGCGGCGCTGCTCGGCGCGCGCTGGCTCGTCGCCGGCTTCGACCCCGGCGCGGCGCGCGCGCTCGGCGTCCGCTCGGCCCTCCCCGACGCGCTCCTCCTCGCCGCGGTCACGCTCGCGGTCGTCTCGGCCCTCGCGGCCGTCGGAGCGCTGCTCGCGGGCGCGCTCTTCGTCCTTCCGGCGGCGACCGCGGGCCTCCGGGTGCGCGGGCTTCGCCGCCGGCAGCTCGCCTCGGTCGCGCTCGCCGCCGCCGAGGGCGTCGGCGGGCTCTGGCTCTCGGTCGAGGCGAACGTCCCTCCGGGGGCCGCGATCGCCGTCCTCGCCGGCGCCGTCTTCGCCGTCACGGCCGCCCTCCGCGGCGCGGGGCGGGGCCTCCTGCCGGCGCTGGGCGCGGCCGTCGCCGGGCTCGCGCTCGCGCTCGAGCTCGCGGGCTGCGGCGGCGCGGGCGGCGGTGGGGGCCGCCCGCTCGTCGTCGCGACGACGACCGAGGTCGCCGACTGGGCGCGCGCCGTCGGCGGCGGGGCGGTGACGGTCCACGGGCTCCTGCGGCCGAGCACCGACCCGCACGAGTACGAGCCGCGGCCGGACGACGTCGTCGCGACCGCGGGCGCCGCGGTCGTGCTCGTGAGCGGCGGCGGCGTCGACTCGTGGATGGGGAAGGTCGTCTCCGCGGCCGGCGGCGACCCGCTCCTCGTCGACCTCGGCGCGCGCGTCCCCGTGCGGCGGGCGGGCGACCCGCACTGGTGGCACGACCCCCGCAACGCGGAGGCCGCGGTCGGCGCGATCGCGAGGGCGCTCGCGCGGGCCGACCCTCCCGACCGCCGCGTCTTCGCCCGCAACGCGCGCGCGTACGAGGCGAGGTTGCGCGCGCTCGACCGCCGGATCGCCGCGTGCTTCGAGCGGGTGCCGCCCGGCGAGCGCACGCTCGTGACGAGCCACGACGCGTTCGGGTACTTCGCCGCCCGCTACCGCATCCGCGTCGTCGGCGCCGTCGTGCCGTCGCAGACGACGCAGGGCCAGCCGTCGGCGGGCGACGTCGCGCGCCTCGTGGCGACGATCCGGCGGGAGCGCGTCCGCGCCGTCTTCCCCGAGAGCTCGCTGAACGCGGCGCTCTCGCGCGCGATCGCGCGCGAGACGGGCGCGACGGCCTCCTACCGCCTCTGGGGCGACACGCTGGGCCCGCCGGGGTCGGGCGCGGCCACCTACGCCGCGATGGAGCTGACGAACGCCGACCGGATGGTGCGGGGCTTCACCGGCGGGCGCGAGGGCTGCCGGTGAGCGGGCCGCTCCTGCGCGTCGAGGGCCTGGCGGCCGGCTACGGCGGGCCCCCGGTGGTCGACGGCGTCACGTTCGCCCTCCACGGCGGCGAGCGCGCCGGGGTGCTCGGCCCGAACGGCGGCGGCAAGTCGACGCTCTTCCGGGCCCTGCTCGGCGAGCTGCGGCCGCTCCGCGGCCGGATCGACGGCCCCGCCCGGTACGGCTTCGTCCCGCAGACCGAGCGCTCCCGGCTCGACTTCCCGGTGAGCGCGCTCGACGTCGCGCTGATGGGCACGCTCGCGCGGCTGCCGTGGTGGCGCCGCCCGGGCCGCGCCGACCGGCGGCTCGCGCGCGCGGCGCTCGCGCGCGTCGGCCTCGACGGCCTCGGCCGCGCGCAGTTCGGCGAGCTCTCCGGCGGGCAGCGCCAGCGCGTCCTCGTGGCGCGCGCGCTCGTGCAGGACGCGCCCGTGCTCCTCCTGGACGAGCCCTTCTCCGGCGTCGACCGCCCGAGCGCGGAGCTGCTAGAGCGCCTGCTCGTCGAGCTCGCGGCGGAGGGGCGCGCCGTCCTGATCGCGACGCACGACCTGGAGCAGGTGCTCGGCTGGGACGAGGTGCTCTGCCTCAACCGCCGCCAGGTCGCGTTCGGCCGTCCGGCCGAGACGCTCACCCGCGCCGTCCTCGAGCAGACCTACGGCGGCGCGGTGGTCGCGCTGCCGGGCGAGGGCGAGCCGCTCGGCGTCCTGCCCGCGCACCACCACGACCACGGGGGGGACGGGCCGTCCACGCGCTGATCGAGCCCTGGACGCTCGGCTTCATGCAGCGGGCGCTGCTCGAGTGCGTCCTCGTCGGCGCGGCCGGCGCGGCGCTCGGCTGCTGGATCGTCCTCTACGAGCTCTCGTACAGCGCCGAGTCGCTCGCGCACGCGCTCTTCCCGGGGCTCGTCGTCGCGGCGCTCGCCGGCTTCCCGCTCGTGCTCGGCGGCGCCGCCGGCGTGCTCGCGGCCGCGTGCGCGATCGCGCTCGCCGCGCGCGCGCCCGGGGTCGAGGGCGACACGGCGGTGGCGATCGTGATCACGACGCTCTTCGGGCTCGGCGTGCTGATCGCGCTCTCCTCGCCCTCGCCGCCCGGCCTCGACGGCCTCCTCTTCGGCGACCTGCTCGGGGTGTCGGCGTCCGACCTCGCCACCGCGGGGGCGCTCGCGGCGGCCGTCCTGGTCGCGCTCGCCGCGCTCCACCGCCGGCTGCTCGTGGTCGGCTTCGACCGCGGCGCGGCGCGCGCCTTCGGCGCGCGCCCGCTCGTCGCCGACCTGTCGCTGCTCGCGCTCGCCGCCGTCGCGACGCTGATCGCCGTGCGCGGGCTCGGGAACCTCCTGGTCGCCGCGGTCCTCGTCGCCCCGGCGGCGACGGCGCGGCTCGTCACACGCAGGCTCGTGCCGATGATGGCCGTCGCGGCGGCGCTCGCGGTCGCATGCGCCGCCGCGGGCCTCTACCTCTCCTACTACGCGGGCACGGCAGGCGGCGCGTCCGTCGCCGGCCTGCTCGTGGCCGCGTACGTGTCGGTCAGGGTGGTCCGGAGCGTGCTCTAGCCGGCCGCGCTCGCGGGCTGCTGAGAAGCGGTGCCGCTGCTGAGCCTTGCAGCTCGCGTCGCGGCCTCGCCGGGGTCGAGCCGAGAGCGGCCGCCGGGAGGATGCCGAGGGGGCGTGCTCGGCGGGCCCGGCGGCCTCGGAAGACGGGCCGATCGGCCCATTCGGCCCGCCGGGCCCGTTGCTAGGTTCGGTGGGCTGTACGGGTCGAAACGGGGGTCGTCCTCATCCGCAGGGTCTGGTACGCGTGCGCGCTGCTCGGCGTGGCGCTCACGAGCTCGGGCGTGACGGCGGCGGTGCTGCCGGCGAAGCGCGTCGTCGTCCGCCTGCCGGTCCGCGCGCCGGCGCCCCACGCGGCCGCCCGCCCCGTGCGGCTCGGGCTGCCGGCCCGGGTCAGGGGCGCCGTCGCCTTCCGCCGCCGCCGCCCGCGCGGGCCGTCGGCGACGCACATCACGCACGGCCCGACTGTGACGCCGTCGCTCTACGAGCGGACGACCGCGCCCGCGATCCTGCGCGCGCAGGGGTGCCGCGCCGGCCGCGTGGCGACGAACGGGCTCGTCGTGCTCGACTTCGGCAAGCTCGCCTACGGGCCGCGGCGCGGCGGCTACGGGACGCTCACCTTCGCGAACCGGTTCGCGTCGAGCCGGTCGCTCGTGTGGGCCGTGCGCTCGTACGCGCGCGGGTACTCCGAGTGCCTGCCGCGGAGCTCGCGGGCGCACATCACGCTCGCGCTCGGCACGAGCAACTACCACCAGGACGTGCCGAGCACCTACGCCGCCGGCCGCCGCTGGGCGCGGATGACGGCGCGCGTGGGGTCGTACGTGAAGCTGCACCACTTCGAGCACGTCACCGCCGCGGCGGGCGACGACGTCGAGCCGGCCTGGGACCCGAGCTTCCGCCGCACGTACGACTTCTTCCGCGGCTTCGGCTCCGTGCGCTCGGGCTACCTGCTCTACAACTACGGCTCGCTCGACGGAGGCGTCGGGCGGATCTGGAAGCTCCGGCAGGCCTACTACGTCGCAGGCGGGATGCACGCCGCGCGCGCCGTCCCCGAGATCTACAACCGCGCGATGGCCGAGCAGTGGGGCGAGCTCGCCCGCCTGTCGGTCCACCGCTACGGCAGGCCGATCAAGATCGCGGGTCTGATGACGCAGCACCGCCGCCGCTGCCGCCGCTGCGGCTACACGGCCGCGCAGGCGCACCGCGCGCTCGTCCGCGAGCTTGCGAGGCACCCGAGGACGAGGGTGCGCCACCTCGCGACCTCGACCAACATCGGCGCGCCCGCGCCGGTCTCGAGCGCGGAGCTCCCGCGCCGCCTGAGGCGCTGATTCAGCGGAGGTCCTTGTTCGACTCGGAGTCGAACCACATCGCGAAGAGCGTGAACTGCGAGCCGAAGATGAGGAGCAGCGCGACCAGCACGATCGAGGCGGCCGTGATGTCGTTGCCGAGCGCCCGCAGCACGACCTCGGCGATCCCGAGGGCGAGGCCCGCGAGCGACATCAGCACGCCGAGCGCGTAGAAGAAGACGAGTGGGTGGAAGTCCCGGATCACGTACTTCTGCCAGAGCCGCCACCAGAAGCCCCTGAGGAGGAGCAGCGAGATCCGCGGCACGACGCTGTGCAGCCGGATACCCGAGCGCTCTCCCACGCCGTAGACCGGCCGCGACGGCACGTCGCGCACGCGCGCGTTCCACACGTTCAGATGCACGAGCATGTCGTTCGGGAAGCCGTAGCGGGAGTAGATGCGGTCGAGGTCGAGCTGCTCGAGCATCGGCAGCGCGAGGGCGGTGTAGCCGGACTGGGAGTCGGCGACGTGCCAGTACCCGGACGCGATCTTCGTCAGCAGCGACAGCACGGCGTTGCCGAGGAAACGGTGGCGCGGGATCGCCTCCCAGGCGAGGCCGCTCGCGAGCCGGTTCGCCTTGGCGTAGTCGACCTCGCCCCGCGCGACCGGCGCGACGATCCGCTCGAGGTCGGCCGGGTCCATCTGGTTGTCGGCGGCCATCACGCAGGTGACGTCGACCCGCTCCTCGAGCGCGCGCTTGTAGCCCGTCACGATCGCGGCGCCGACCCCGCGGTTGCGCTCGTGCTCGAGGACGACGATGCGGGGGTCCGCTTCCGCCGCGGCGCGCGCGCGTCCCGCGGTCCCGTCGCGCGAGGCGTCGTCGACGACGACGACCCGGTCGACGAAGGCGGGAATCGAGGCGAGCGTGACCGGCAGCAGCTCCTCCTCGTCGTACGCCGGGATCACGACCGCGACGCGCTTGCCCTCGACCACGCTCGCGGACACTAGCGGCGGCCGGCCCCGGGGGCGGGGCGCCCGTCAGCGCGAGGGCTGGGGGATGCGCAGCCGCTGGGCGGCGTCGGCCGACGCCTGCACGTGCGGCTCGAGCTCGCCCGCGAGGCGCGCCTGCGCCGCCGCGGCGTCCCGGCCGCGGCCCGCGTCCTCGAGCGCCCGGACGAGCGTCCGGGCCGCCGCCGCCGCCTCGCGCCAGAGCCTCTGCCCCGCGAGGAGGTCGACCGCCTCGCCGAGCGCCGCCGCCGCCGCGTCGAGGTCGCCCGACTGCCCGAGCGCCTCCCCGAGCGCCCAGGAGGCCGCGCCCCGCTCGGCCGGGTCGGTGTCGCCGATCAGCTCGAGCGCCTCACGGGCGCAGCGGATTGCCTTCTCGGCGCGGCCGAGCTGCGCCGCCGCCCGGGCCTGCTCGGTGCGCAGCCAGTAGAGGTCCTCCGCGTCGGGCGCGGCGCCGAGCAGCCGCTCCGCGGTCTTCAGATGCGGCACGGCCTCGTCGCCGCGGCCGTCGAAGGTCAGGATCTCGGCCCAGAGCAGGTGGGCGCGCCCGAGCTGGCGCTCGTCCTCGGTCGCCTCGAGCAGGGCGACCGCGCGGTCGAGGCTCGCGAGCGCGGTGTGGGTGTCGCCCGCGACGGCCGCGAGGCGCGCGTGCGACCAGTGCGTGCGGACGCGCGTGTAGCGGTCCTCGGTCTCCTGCGCGCGGTGGAGCGCGTGGACGACGAGCTCCCGCGCGGCGGCGAGGTCGCCGGTCTCGGAGAGCGCGTAGCTGAGGAGCGTCGCGTAGCGGACCGCGAGCGCCGCGTTCTCGGGCGCCTCGCGCTCGACCTCCTCGAGCGCGTGCCGGAGCAGCGCGACGGCGTCCTCCGTCCGGCCGACCCCGACGTAGCTGCGGGCGAGGACGCCGAAGAAGTCCGGGTGCTCGGCGGGCGCGAGCTCCGCGGCGACGGGCTCGAGCACGATCACGGCGCGCCGGTGGTCGCCGCGGCGGAGGGCCGCGAGCCCGAGCACGCCGGCGGCGCGGGCCGCGAGGTCGACGTAGCCCGCCGCCTCGGCCTCGGCGGCGAGCCGGCGCAGCTCGCGCTCGGCGTCCTCGCCGCCGTCCGAGAGCCGGAGCGCGAGCTCGGCGTCGCGCAGCCGCACCTCGAGCTGCTGGTCGGCGGGGGCGTCCGCGCCCGTCTCCAGGAACTCGGCGCTCACGCCGAGCTTCCGCGCCAGCCGCCGCAGGGCCTTGATCGACGGCACCCGCTCGCCCCGCTCGATCCGGGAGATGTGCGCGTACGAGACGCCCGGGACGGCCAGGTCGCGCTGGCTCAGCCCCCGCTCGCCCCGGAGCCGCCTCAGCCTCTCCCCGACCGTCTCGTGCCTCTCGCGCGTCACGCCAGCCATCTTCGCTAACGGGTCGGATTTGGTCAACGGCTGTTGTCACCAGACAATGAGAGCGGCGGCCGCGTCGGCGCCCGCCACCCGGTAGTGAATGCGGCACACGAAAGGAGGTGTTCTCGGGATGAAGGCCACGACGCTCGGCTTCGCACTCGTCGTCTCGCTCGCGCTCGTGCTGGCCGGCCTGCTCGCCTCGAGCGGCTGGGGTCCGTAAGTAGGCGCGGCCGAAGGAGGGGATCGCCGGCGGGTCGCTGCGGGCGATCCCCTCCCCCGCTCGGAGGCCGGATCTGCGCGCACGCCGGCCGCCGCTCTGTTAGAACGGTCCACCCGTGGCCACGCGCTGTGCGGTCGACATCGGCGGCACGTTCACCGACTTCGTCCACCTCGACGAGGGGAGCGCGGACGTCGGGCTCTCCAAGAGCTCGACGACGCCCAGCCGCTTCGAGCAGGGGGTGATGAACGCGATCGGCCGCGTCGACCTGGCCGGGGCCGAGTTCCTCGCGCACGCCCGCCGCCATGCTCGCCGACGTGCGCGCGGGCTCCGTGACCGAGGGACGGCGCGCACCGGGGCATCGGCTCCGCGAGTGTAGAGCAGGGCCGCGCCGCTTCGGCCGGCGCGTCCGAGGTGCGATGATCGAGGCTCACACGACCGGTCGCTCACCCGAGCGAAGGGAGGCACGCATGAGTCTGAAGATCGGCGACACGGCTCCGGACTTCGAGGCCGAGAGCACCGAGGGCCGGATCCGCTTCCACGACTGGATCGGCGACTCCTGGGCGGTGCTGTTCTCGCACCCGAAGGACTTCACGCCGGTCTGCACGACCGAGCTCGGCTACATGGCGAGGATCAAGCCGGAGTTCGACCGGCGCGGCGTGAAGATCGTCGGGCTGTCGGTCGACTCGACCGGCGACCACGAGGGCTGGGCGAAGGACATCGAGGAGACGCAGGGGGCGGCGCCCAACTACCCGATCATCGGCGACGCCGACTTCACCGTCTCGAAGCTGTACGGGATGCTGCCGGCGGAGGTCTCCGGCGACCCGAAGACGCGGACTCCGGCCGACAACCAGACGGTGCGGAACGTCTTCGTGATCGGGCCCGACAAGAAGATCAAGCTGATCCTCGTCTACCCGATGACGACGGGACGGAACTTCGACGAGGTGCTGCGCGTGATCGACTCGCTCCAGCTCACCGCGAGCCACAAGGTCTCGACGCCGGTGAACTGGCGGCCCGGCGAGGACGTGATCATCTCGGGCTCCGTCTCCGAGGACGAGGCGCGGGAGCTCTTCGGGGAGTGGCAGGCCCCGAAGCCCTACATCCGGATCGTCCCCGACCCCGTCGGCGCGCGCGAGCAGGTGCCCGCGTAGCGTCCGCGTTCGCGGCCGGCTCCACGCGGGGCCGGCCGCGGGCGGGGTCAGCCGAGGTTGAAGGTGGTGGTGAGGGTGGGGGTGGCGGGGTCGGCGGCGTGGCCGAGGGGGGTGAGGCCGAGGAGTTGTTCGGTGGTCTTGAGCAGGGCGTAGTGGTCGGCGGGGAGGGGGGAGCGGGTGCCGGGGACGGTCGAGGGGCTGACGACGATCAGGGGGACGTGGTTGGCGGCGCTGCCGTCGTCTTCGTCCCAGGTGAGGAAGACGACGGTGTCGCCGGCCTGGTAGGCGGGGGAGGCGAGGATCTTCGCGAACCAGGCCTGCAGCCAGGCGTCGCCGGTGGCGACGGGGCAGTCGTGGGTGCCGTGGCAGAGGTCGGGGGTCACGAACGCGAACGCCGGCAGCGTGCCGGCGTCGAGGTCGGCGAGGAAGCTGCCGCCCGCGGTCGTTCCCATCGGCACGTCCCAGAGCGCGCAGTCGGCGCGGATGCCGCTGTAGTAGGGGGCGGGGTCGTGGCGGACGGCGTAGGCGCCGCCGGAGGCGAGCGGGCAGGGCCCGGGCGCGCCCTCCTCGTAGTCGCGCCAGCTCCTGCCCGCGGCCCTGAGCTGGCTGTAGATGCTCGCGACCTCGAGCGGATGCGCCGCCGGCGGCCCGTCGTCGGCGATCCCCTGCGTGCTCCCCGAGGTCGCCGCGACGTAGTTGGGCAGGCTCGGATGCGCGATCCCGCGGTAGCCGGTCGCGAGCCCGCAGGCCGCCGCGAGCTCGTTCTCGAACGGCGCCGCCGCCGACCCGATCACCGCCCCGAACGGCTTGTTCTCCATCCAGATCCAGACCACGTGCTCCACCCGCCCCGGCCGCGCCACCAACCCGCACGGCCGCACACCCACCCCGCCGCCGGCCGCCGCCGCCGTCTCCACGAGCAGCCGCGGCCGCCCGCCCGCCGCCTCACGCGAGCCGAACGAAAGCGAAGCCCCGCCCGCGCTCCTCAACGCGAGGCTGACAGCCCCGCCACCCCTCACGAGCGCGCTCACGTCCGCCGACACATACGACCCCCCACGGCGGGCGCCAGGCGACACGGCCACCCGAGCACCGACCCGCGGCGCGCTCGCAA